>NZ_JBBCUU010000005.1:0-208635 GCF_037147735.1 Microbacterium sp. MMO-20
GGGTGTGACGCTTCCTGCTGTTCGTCATGATCTGACCAGTCTCCCTGCCCGAACCCTCGGGCGACAGGACGACTCACACAACGACTGGACCTACAAAACGGGGTCAGTCCACCCCCAGGACCTTGGCGTCATCGTGGCCGCCATGCCCGCCCGCTGGCACCTGCCCCTTCGGGTGATGTTCGGCGCACACATGCGGTCCGGCGAGTTGATCGCCCTCCAGCGCGGCGACTACGCGGATGGGCTCCTCCAGGTGGAGCGGCAGACGACGCTCGTGAACGGCAAGCCGGTGACCTCCGGCACGAAGACCGGCAACGCGCGGACGGTGCCGCTCCCGCCCAGCATCGCGGCGGAGGTCGAGGCGCACCTGTCCGCGACGACGGGGTTCCCGAAGTCCCCGATGTTCGGCGGCCCGGACGGCATCACCAGCCACGGCCTCGGGCAGGCGTGGCGAAAGGCGGCGAGGTCCGTGGGGCTCGGGCAGTTCCACGTGCACGACGTGCGGCACGCGGGGCTCACGGCGGCGGCCCAGGTGGGTGCGACGACGCGCGAACTCATGGCCCGCGCCGGGCACCGGACCGCACGCGCGGCACTCATCTACCAGCACGCGGCGGAGGAGCGGAACGCGACCCTCGCGGCGGCCCTGGACGTGCTGGCTGGAGGGGCCATCGGCGGCGCTACTGGCACGGGGCTGGCACGCGGAGGCCTTCAGGCGCTCCCAGAGACGGCCGCGGATGCTGTGGAAAGTGGCCGCTGACCTGGGGATAAAGGGACTGTGGAGCCTAGGAGATTCGAACTCCTGACATCCTGCTTGCAAAGCAGGCGCTCTACCAACTGAGCTAAGGCCCCCTGTGGAGAAATCTACGGGGTGGTGGGGCTACCAGGACTTGAACCTGGGACCTCTTCATTATCAGTGAAGCGCTCTAACCGCCTGAGCTATAGCCCCGTGTGGAGGCCGGCGTCGCCGCCGTCAACCTCCAAGACTTTACCCGACTCGCGGGCAAAGCAGAAATCGAGTCAGTTGGAGGTGAAGCCGACGAGCAGGCCGCCGGTGACCTTCACCATGAGGTTGTAGATGCCGGCGACGACCGCACCGAGCACGGTGACGACGATGAGGTTCAGGATCGCGACGATCGCCGAGAACGCCATGACCTGCGAAAGGCCGATGTAGTCGCTCAGCACGAAATTGTCGTCGAACGCCTTGAAGAGGTCGTCGAGACGCGTGATCATGCCCGTGGTCTGGAGCACCATGAACACGAGGAACGCACCGACGATCGTGACGATCGCGAGGGCGACCGCGGCGAGGAACGACAGCTTCACGGCCGACCAGAAATCGACGTACACGAGGCGCAGGCGCACCTGCTTCGCGCTCGTCTTGCTCGATGACTTCTTGGCCAGCTTGTCGGCTACCGTGCTCATGCGTCAGTGTCACTCTCTTCGGGGGTCGAGGGCGTGGTCTCGTCCGCGGGGCTCGCCATTTCGTCGGCGTCGCCCAGGGTACGCTCCGAGTTCCGGGCGATCGCGAGGATGCGATCGTCGTCATCGGGGCGGGCGAAGACGACACCCATGGTGTCGCGACCCTTGGCGGGGACCTCGGCCACGGCAGAGCGTACCACCTTGCCGCTGGCAAGAACCACCAAGACCTCGTCGTCCTCGGCGACCATCAGGCCCCCCGCGAGATCACCCCGATCCTCGCTGAGTTTGGCCACCTTGATGCCCAGGCCGCCTCGTCCCTGCAGGCGGTACTCGCTCACCTTGGTGCGCTTCGCGTACCCGCCTTCGGTCACGACGAACACGAACGCGTCGTCCGCAGCGACGGATGCCGAGAGCAGCGAATCGCCTTCGCGGAAGCTCATCCCCTTGACGCCCTCCGTCGCGCGGCCCATCGGACGCAGCGAATCGTCGGTCGCGGTGAACCGCAGCGACATACCGTGCCGCGAGATCAGGAGGATGTCGTCGGTGTCGTTGACGAGCAGAGCGCTGACGACTTCGTCGCCCCCGGTCTCGTCCTCCTGGCCGCGCAGGCGGATCGCGATGATCCCGCCCTGACGGTTCGTGTCGTACTCGCTCAGGAAGGTCTTCTTGATCTTGCCGTCACGGGTCGCGAGCACCAGGTGCGTCGCGACCTTGTAGTCGCGGATGTCGAGGATCTGCGCGATCTCCTCACCCGGCTGCAGGGCGAGCAGGTTCGCGACGTGCTGACCCTTGGCATCCCGGCCCGCCTCGGGCAGCTCGTAGCCCTTCGCGCGGTAGACGCGCCCCTTGGAGGTGAAGAACAGCAGCCAGTGGTGCGTCGTCGTCACGAAGAAGTGCTCGACCACGTCGTCGGCACGCAGCTGCGCGCCCTTGACGCCCTTGCCGCCGCGATGCTGGGAGCGGTAGTTGTCGCTGCGCGTGCGCTTGATATAGCCGTCGCGCGTGACCGTGACGACGACCTCCTCCTCGGGGATGAGGTCCTCCATCGACATGTCGCCGTCGAATCCGTGCAGGATGTGCGTACGACGCTCGTCGCCGAACTTGTCGACGATGCCCGTCAGCTCCTCGGAGATGATGGTGCGCTGGCGCCCCTCGTCGGCGAGGATCGCCTGGTACTCCGCGATCTGGCGTTCGAGCTCCGCGAGCTTGTCGAGGATTTTCTGACGCTCGAGGGCGGCGAGGCGGCGCAGCTGCATCGCGAGGATCGCGTCGGCCTGGATCTCGTCCACACCGAGCAGCTCCATGAGGCCCGTGCGCGCGGCGTCGACATCGGGGGAGCGGCGGATGAGCGCGATGACCTCGTCGAGGGCGTCGAGGGCGAGCGCGTAGCCGCGCTGGATGTGCGCGTCCTCCTCGGCCTTGCGCAGGCGATACTGCGTGCGGCGGACGATGACCTCGACCTGGTGCTCGATCCAGTACGAGACGAACCCGTCGAGCGCGAGCGTGCGCGGCACGCCGTCGACGATCGCGAGCATGTTCGCGCCGAAGTTCTCCTGCAGCTGCGTGTGCTTGTACAGGTTGTTCAGGACGACCTTGGCCACGGCATCCCGCTTCAGGACGATGACGAGCCGCTGACCCGTGCGATCGCTCGTCTCGTCGCGGATGTCGGCGATGCCCTGGAGCTTGCCGTCGCGGGCGAGGTCGCGGATCTTCGCGGCGACGTTGTCGGGGTTCACCTGATACGGAAGCTCGGTGACCACGAGGCACGTGCGGCCGTGGATCTCCTCGACGTTCACGACGGCACGCATCGTGATCGAGCCGCGGCCGGTGCGCTGCGCCTCACGGATGCCCTTCGTACCGAGGATCTGCGCGCCGGTGGGGAAGTCGGGGCCCGGGATGCGCGCCATGAGCGCCTCGAGCAGCTCGTCGCGCGTCGCGTCGGGGTGCTCGAGTGCCCAGAGCGCACCATCGGCGACCTCGCGGAGGTTGTGCGGAGGGATGTTCGTCGCCATACCGACGGCGATACCCACCGAGCCGTTGACGAGCAGGTTGGGGAAGCGCGCCGGCAGGACCGTCGGCTCCTCCGTCTTGCCGTCGTAGTTGGGCTCGAAATCGACGGTGTCCTCGTCGATGTCGCGAACCATCTCCATGGCCAGCGGCGCCATCTTGGTCTCGGTGTACCGGGAGGCTGCAGCGCCCATGTTGCCGGGGGTGCCGAAGTTGCCCTGACCCTCGGCCAGCGGGTAGCGCAGCGACCACGGCTGCACGAGACGGACGAGCGCATCGTAGATCGCCGAGTCTCCGTGCGGGTGGAACTGACCCATGACGTCGCCGACGATGCGGGCGCACTTGTTGAACCCCTTGTCGGGACGGTAACCGCCGTCGTACATGCCGTAGATAACGCGCCGGTGCACCGGCTTGAGGCCGTCACGCACGTCGGGCAGCGCACGGCCGACGATGACGCTCATCGCGTAGTCGAGATAGCTTCGCTGCATCTCGACCTGGAGGTCGACCTGGTCGATGTTCCCGTGGTTGTAGTGCGCGGTCGGGTCGGGGCGTTCTTCGTCAGTCACTGTGTTCTCTCGATCAGATGTCCAGGAAGCGGACGTCCTTGGCGTTGCGCTGGATGAACCCGCGGCGCGATTCGACGTCTTCGCCCATGAGGATGGAGAAGATCTCGTCGGCCGCGGCCGCGTCGTCGATCGTCACCTGGCGGAGCGTGCGGGTCTCAGGATCCATCGTCGTCTCCCAGAGCTCCTTGGCGTTCATCTCGCCGAGGCCCTTGTAGCGCTGCACGCCGTTGTCCTTCGGGATGCGCTTGCCCTCTTCGAGACCGGCGGCGAGCAGCGCGTCGCGCTCCCGGTCGCTGTAGACGTACTCGTGCGGGGAGTTCGACCACTTGAGGCGGAACAGCGGCGGCATCGCGAGGTAGACATAGCCGGCCTCGATGAGCCCCCGCATGTACCGGAACAGCAGCGTGAGCAGAAGCGTCGTGATGTGCTGGCCGTCGACATCGGCATCCGCCATCAGGACGATCTTGTGATAGCGCGCCTTCTCGACGTCGAAGTCCTCGCCGATGCCCGTGCCGAACGCCGAGATCATCGCCTGGATCTCGGCGTTGCCGAGGGCACGGTCCAGGCGCGCCTTCTCGACGTTGAGGATCTTGCCGCGCAGCGACAGGATCGCCTGACGCTCGGGGTCGCGGCCGGACACCGCGGAGCCACCGGCCGAGTCGCCCTCGACGAGGAAGATCTCGGAGATCGAGGGATCCTTGCTCGTGCAGTCCTTGAGCTTCTCGGGCATGGAGAACGACTCGAAGACGCTCTTTCGGCGCGCGGTCTCGCGAGCCTTGCGCGCCGCAAGGCGTGCGGTGGCCGCATCGATCGCCTTCGTGATGATGCGCTTGGCCTGCGCCGGATTGCGGTCCAGCCAGTCGGTGAGCTGGTCGCCGACGATCTTCTGCACGAAGGCCTTCGCCTCGGTGTTGCCGAGCTTCGTCTTCGTCTGCCCCTCGAACTGCGGTTCGGAGAGCTTGACCGAGATGACCGCGGTGAGTCCCTCGCGGATGTCCTCACCCGTGAGGTTGTCGTCCTTCTCCTTGAGGAGGTTGTTCGCGCGCGCGTACTTGTTGATGAGCGTCGTCAACGCCGCACGGAAGCCCTCTTCGTGCGTGCCGCCCTCGTGGGTGTTGATCGTGTTCGCGAAGGTGAAGACGTTCTCGGTGTAGCTCGTCGTCCACTGCATCGCCAGCTCGAGCGAGATATGCCGCTCGGTGTCCTCCGACTCGACCTCGATGATCTCGTCGTTGACGATCTCGGCCTTGCGCACCTTGTTGAGGTACTCGACGTAGTCGACGAGACCGCGCTCGTAATGGAAGTCGTCGAGCGGCTGCTTCTCGACGGCCGTGCCGTCCTCGCCGTCGACGACGTACGCAGAGGCGGGGCGCTCGTCGCGCAGCGTGATCCGCAGGCCCTTGTTGAGGAAGGCCGTCTGCTGGAAGCGGGTGCGCAGCGTGTCGTATTCGAACTCGACGGTCTCGAAGATCGTGGCATCCGGCCAGAAAGTGATGACCGTGCCGGTCTCGTCCGTCGTCTCACCCTGCTCGAGAGGGCCCTGCGGCTTGCCGCCGTCGGCGAAGACCTGCCGCCAGACGAACCCCTGGCGGCGGATCTCGACCTCGAATCGCGTCGACAGGGCGTTCACGACGGACGAGCCCACGCCGTGCAGACCACCGGAGACGGCGTAGCCGCCGCCGCCGAACTTGCCGCCGGCGTGCAGGACCGTGAGCACGACCTCGACGGTCGACTTGGTGGGATCGGAGGCGTGCGGGTCGACAGGGATGCCGCGGCCACGATCGACCACGCGGATGCCGCCGTCGGCGAGGATCGTCACATCGACCAGATCGTTGTGGCCCGCGAGCGCCTCGTCGACGGAGTTGTCGACGATCTCGTACACGAGGTGATGGAGGCCCCGCTCACCGGTCGAGCCGATGTACATGCCGGGGCGCTTGCGCACGGCCTCGAGTCCTTCGAGCACCTGGATGGCATCTGCCCCGTACTCGTTCTCGACTCTCTTCGCCTGCGCGGGCTGCGTCGTGGGGATGTCCTCGGGAACGCTGTCGGGGGTATCGGATGTCATAGGTTTCGAGCGCTCCTGGCGTGGCGGATGATCGAGGCGCCTCCTGATCGGAGACATTCCATTCTATCGGGTCTGCGCTCCGTTTCGCCCGCTGAACGGCCCTGTGGCGCCGCGAAAGAGGTGCGGAGGTCGACGGACGTCCCTCACCCGTAGGTATCGCGAGGGCCCCGCCCTGGAACGGCTCTGGGGCCCCATTTCCACGAGGGGACGTCGGGTCCCACGAAACGGACGTTCTGCACGTTCGCGTCGGGGAAGCGTCGCATGAGCTGGGTCACGATCTCCGCGCGCATGAGCTGCAGGTTCTTCGCCCACGCCGTCGAGTCGCACTGGACGGTGAGGATGCCGCCCTCGAGAGCCACGGGATTGGCGTGCCGTGCCGTCTCGGCACCGGTGACCTCCTCCCACTGGAGCACGAGGTCCTCACGCGCGAGCTGGGCGTCCCACCCGGACTGGCGGGTGAGGTCGGCGAGGGCGTCACCGAGACCCTTCGGGTCGCGACCGGGCGCGAACGGCTGCTTGTCATCGTCGTCGACGGCACGCTTGCGGCGGCGGCGCGCGGCGCGCGGCGAGGGTTCGAGACCGCGCAGGCGCAGGTAGGTTCCGATCGTCTCGGGAACGTCGTCAGACATCGGGACCCCCTTCCTCGAGTTCATCCTCGGCGACGATCGTCCCCGCGACGACCCGGACTGTGCGGGCGCGCAGGGCGAGCGGGACGTCGGCCTCGACGGCCGCCGTCACGACCACTTGCTCGTAGCCTTCGACGAGCGCGGCCAAGCGCGCGCGTCGATCGGCGTCGAGTTCGGCGAAGACATCGTCCAGGATGAGGATCGGGTCTCCCAGCTGCGACTGCGCACGCAGCAGCTCGGCGGATGCCAGGCGCAGCGACAGTGCGACAGACCACGACTCCCCGTGCGAGGCATATCCCTTCACCGGGAGCCCGCGAACACGCAGAAGAAGGTCGTCGCGATGGGGACCGACGAGCGTGAGTCCTCGGTCGAGCTCGGCCGCACGTTTGTCGGCCAGCGCGGCACGGAACTGCGCCTGGATCTCCGCGGCCTGAGCCGGCGGCGACGGGGCGGCACGCGGGTCCGTGGACCCCGCATCCCCCGCACCCGCGTCGACGTCATCCTCGGGGTCGCCGCCGCCGATCGACAGTGCCCATTCGAGTTCAGGCCGGTGGTCCTCACCGGCGATCGCGGTGTATGCCGCGGCGACCGGTCCGGCGAGGTCAGCCGCCAGCGCGAGCCGAGCGCGGATGATGTCGGTGCCGAGCGCGACGAGCTTGTCATCCCACACGTCGAGCGTCGACAGCGCGTCGCCGCGGATGCCGCGGGCGCGCGCCGACTTCAGCAGGGCGGTCCGCTGCTTCAGCACGCGGTCGTAATCTCCGAGCACACCGGCCATGCGCGGCGCACGCTGAATGAGGAGCTGGTCGACGAAGCGTCGCCGTGCCGACGGGTCGGCACGGACGATCTGGAGGTCTTCCGGCGCGAACAGCACGACCTGCGCGTAGCGCGGGAGCTCGGACGTCTTCACCGGTGAGCCGTTGACGCGCGCCTTGTTGCTTCCGGTCCGGTTCAGCTGCGACTCCAGAAGCACGCGGCGTTCGCCGTAGGCGAGGCGCATGCGCACGATCGCGGCATCCGCGCCGTCGCGCACCATCGGCGCATCCTGCGACACGCGATGCGAACCGAGCGTCGCGAAGTAGCCGATCGCCTCGGCGAGATTCGTCTTGCCCTGACCGTTCCTACCGACGAAGACGTTCGCCCCGGCCGCGAGCTTTACATCGGCGACCGCGTAGTTGCGGAAGTCGACGAGACTCAGCTGCTCCACGATCACCGACTCAGCCTAATTGGGGGGCCGGACGGTGATCACGCTCAGCGCAGGAGCAGGTTCGGCTGCAGCAGGTACTTGAAGCTCTCCGGCGCACCCGAGGTCTGGGGCGTGATGAGAACGGGGCTCAGCTTGTTGGCGTTGTCGCTCGAGGTGAACGTGATGCGCGCGAATTCGCTCTTGACGGCGCCGAGGGCTTCGAGGAGGTACTGCGGGTTGAGGCCCAGCGTCACCTCTTCACCGGTCAGCGTCGCGTCGACCGACTCGGTTGCCCGCGCCTGCTCGGTGCCCGCGGCATCCATCGACACGCCGTCCTCGGTGAACGTGAACCGCAGCGGCGCCGAACGGTCGAGCACGAGCGACACACGACGCACGGCCTCGGCGAGATCGGCGGTGTTCACGACCGCGTAGTGATCGGTCTGCTCGGGGAAGAGGCGGCGCACGGGCGGGAAGTTGCCCTTGATGAGGAGCGACGTCACCGTCTTGTTGCCGGACGTGAACGCGATGATCTCACGATCGCCCGAGCCCGAGAAAGACACCTGGATGTCACCGGAGTGCGCGAAGGTCTTGCCGACCTCGGTGAGCGTGCGCGCAGGGACGAGCGCGGTGGTGGACTCGTCGCCGGCGACGGTGCCGCCGTCCCACTGCACATCACGGAGGGCGACGCGGTAGCGGTCGGTCGCGACGAGGCTGAGCGACGTGCCGGCGACCTCGAGCTGCACCCCCGTGAGGACCGGGGTGACATCGTCGCGCGAGGCCGCGAAGGCGACCTGCGAGATCGCTGTCGCGAAGTCATCGGCCGGTACGAGGCCGGACTCACCGGTCACCTCGGGGATCGCGGGGTATTCCTGTACCGGCATCGACGCGAGGGTGAACCGGGCGGAGCCGCACGTGAGCAGGATGCCGTCGTCTTCCGTGACCTCGATCTGGATCGGGGCGCCCGGCAGGCGACTCGCGATCTCGGAGAGCAGCCGGCCGTGGACGAGGATCGTGCCCGGCTCGTCGACGGTCGCTTCGATGGTCGTCCGTGCCGAGGCCTCGTAGTCGAACGCTGCGAGCGACAGGCCCTCGTCGGATGCCTCGATGAGCACGCCGGCCAGGATGGGCTGCGGGTTGCGCTGGGGCAGGAGCTTGACGACGAATGACACGGCCTCGCTGAAGACGTCGCGATTCACGTGGAACTTCACTGGTGCTCCCTGGGGGTCGGCTCGGGCGTCTCCATGCTAGTGCCCGGTCTCGTGATTCTCGCAGGGCTGCTTTCGCGGCGCTCGCCGGCCGCCCTGGTGATCGAATCGGATTTCTCTAGATGGATCTTTGTCATGGTGTTAACAGCTGTGGAAACTGTGGATAACCGCGTCGATCCCGCTCCAGGAGCGGAAACCACACGTGTGTAAGTTGTGAGCGAGCTGCGGATGCCGGTGATGGAGCGGGAACGCGGGACACCGACGACGCGGTCGATCATCCACAGTGATCGCGGATCCGTTCACAGGCATCCCGATTCGAAGGCAAGTTATCCACAGGCTCTCCACACTGTGAAGAACGCGAATAGTGGAGGACACCGCCGCTCGATGTCAAGTCGCAGGTGTCGATCACCCGGCGAGGGTCATCGTGAGACGCGACCGAGCTGCGTCGTGATCTCCGAGACCTGGTTGTAGATCGAGCGGCGTTCCTTCATGAGTTCCGCGATCTTCTTGCACGCGTACATCACGGTCGTGTGGTCGCGATTGCCGAAAAGCTGACCGATCTTCGGCAAGGACAGGTTCGTACGCTCGCGGCAGAGGTACATCGCGATCTGTCGCGCGGTCGCGACCGATTGCGAACGGCTCGAACCGTAGAGGTCGTCCACCGACAGCCGGAAGTACTGGGCCGTCGCGGCGATGATGTCGGTCGGAAGGATGACGTTGGCGTCGTCGGTGTCGACGATGTCGCGGAGCACGGTCTGAGCCAGTGCGATGTCGAGCGTCGAGCGGTTCAGGCTCGCGAAGGCCGAGACACGGATGAGCGCGCCCTCGAGTTCGCGGATGTTGCTGGACACCTTGGTCGCGATGTACTCGAGCACCTCGTCGGGAACGAGAAGACGCTCGGACTGCGCCTTCTTGCGCAGAATGGCGATGCGCGTCTCGAGGTCGGGAGCCTGGACATCGGTGATGAGGCCCCACTCGAACCGGCTGCGCATGCGGTCTTCGAATCCGGTGAGGTGGCGCGGCGGGACATCGCTCGTGATCACGACCTGCTTGTCGTGGTCGTGCAGCGTGTTGAACGTGTGGAAGAACGCTTCCTGCGTCTCTGCCTTGCCCTGCAAGAACTGGATGTCGTCGATCATGAGGATGTCGACGTCGCGATACCGAGCCTGGAACGCCGAGCCGCGGTTGTTGGCGATCGAGTTGATGAAATCGTTCGTGAACTCTTCGCTCGAGACGTATCGCACGCGGATGCCGCTGTACAGGCTCAGCGCGTAGTCGCCGATCGCGTGCAGCAGGTGCGTCTTGCCGAGGCCGGAATCCCCGTAGATGAACAGCGGGTTGTATGCCTTGGCGGGCGCTTCGGCGACGGCGACGGCGGCCGCGTGAGCAAAGCGATTGGACTGGCCGATGACGAAGTTGTCGAAGGAGTACTTCGGATTCAGTCGGGTGTCGCTGCGCGAGGCGCCCGGAGCGATGTCAGCGATGTCCTCAATGCCGGGGCGCGAGATCGGTGGGGCGAGGGGGCCGGACAGCGGTGCCGTGGAACCGGATGTCTCGGACACACCGCCGGGAGGCTGGACCGGGATCGGCGCGGTCAGGTGCGCGTCGGCGAGTTCGGGGTTCACCACCACACGAAATGACGTCGCGCTCGGCTCGGCGTCGACGCGGGCGAGCGCCTCCATGATGGGAGCGCGCAGCCGCTTGTTCAGCTGGGCTGCGGTGAGGTCGTTCGGCACGTCGAGATACAGGGTTCCACTCATCACTCCCTGCGCGACGGCGAGGCTGAGGAAGCCCTGCATCTGAGGGGTCACGCGCTCGTCGGCATCCAGCAGGGCGCGCGCAGCGGTCCAGACCGGAACATCGGGAACGTCGTGCTGAGACAATGCAACCCCCTGTGGATAACTACCCGAGCCACGGTAGTCAGCGACCCTGTCGAGGGCAAAATCCACTGTAGTTCCGGCCCGCGTGTCCTTGCCAGTGGTCATCCACAGGCGGTGGATAATATCCCTTCGGTCCGCGTCGGTTTGAGGTCTGGGGCGACTCGACGTATCCTCAGTAGGTTGACTTATGCCCACCTGGGCAGTCCCCTGTACCTGTGTCCCCGGTCTAGAGCGTTCGGGTGACCCGCCGATCCGGAGTGATCCACATGAGCAAGCGCACGTTCCAGCCCAACAACCGCCGCCGCGCCAAGAAGCACGGCTTCCGCGCCCGCATGCGTACGCGTGCCGGTCGTTCGATCCTGTCGGCGCGTCGCGCCAAGGGTCGTACCGAGCTCTCGGCCTGACCTTCTCGCGGTGCTGGCGCGCGGGAATCGCATCACCCGCGGGGCGGAGTACAGAGCCGTCGTCCGCGGGGGGTCCCGTTGCGCCGGTCCGCATACGGTGACCTACGTCGTCGCCGCGTCCGAGTCCGTGCACGAGCCGTCGACATCTGATCGCGCGGCTCGTTTCGGCTTCATCGTGAGCAAGCAGGTGGGCTCCGCAGTGACCCGCAACACCGTACGCAGGCGACTGAAGGCCGTCTGCGCAGAGGCATTGCCGAGCGTCGCGCCCGGCACCGATGTGGTGATCCGGGCGCTGCCGTCCGCGGCGGTCGCCGACTTCGCGGCGCTGCGGGCCGAGGTCGTCCGCTGCCTGAGCCGGCGAGCCGCCGCGTGAGCGTCACGACGCTGCCGTCCTACTCGCTCGGGACCGGCCGCTTCTCGGCATCCGACGTCCTTTCCGCGGTTCCGCTTCTTCCCCGCAATGCCGGTCTTGCGCTCCTGCACGGGTATCGGGCGACCATCTCGCATGTCTACGGCGACGTCTGCAAGTACTACCCGTCGTGTTCTGCCTACGCGGTCGGCGCGGTCCAGCAGCACGGACTGCTCAAGGGGTCCGCTCTGACCGCCGCGCGTCTCGCGCGCTGCCATCCGTGGGCACGCGGAGGCGTCGACGACGTGCCACTGCACCGCAACTTCCGACACGAGCTGACTCCGCACGGTTTCGTCGTGCCCGCAACCGACGACCCTCCCGTGGGTACGTCGCCCAGAAAGGACTGATCCGTGCTGGATCTTCTGTACCGCGCTGCCGCCACCCCCACCCCGGTGGTGCCGACTCCGACCACGCCGATGCCCGGCACGAGCCTGGACTTCTTCAGCGCGATCATGTGGCCGTTCAAGTGGATCGTCGAGGCGATCCTGGTGTTCTGGCACTGGATCTTCACGGCCGTCGGCCTGCCGGCAGACGCAGGTCTGACCTGGGTGCTGTCGATCATCGGCCTCGTTGTCGTCGTGCGCTCCGCGCTCATCCCGCTGTTCGTGCGGCAGATCAAGAGTCAGCGCAAGATGATGGAAATCGCTCCTGAACTGCGGAAAGTTCAGGAGAAGTACCGCGGCAAGAAGGATCAGCTGTCGCGTGAGGCGATGAGTCGCGAGACGATGGCTCTCTACAAGAAGCACGGCACCACGCCGGTGTCGAGCTGTCTTCCGCTCCTCGTGCAGATGCCGATCCTCCTCGGCATGTTCTACACGCTGTCGGACGTCAAGAAGCACGCCGAGTGGGGCATGGGCGGCGTCGGCCTGCTCAACAAGGATCTCACCTGGCAGTTCTACGAGGCGAAGCTCTTCGGCGTCGCTCCCCTGCACACGAGTCTCACTGAGGCTGTCGGCCAGAAGCCGGATGGCTGGGAGGCGACCGTCGCGATCCTCGTGGTCCTCGTCATCCTCATGATCGCGTCGCAGTTCATCACCCAGCTGCAGATCATCTCGAAGAACCTCTCGCCTGAGGCCAAGACCGGTCAGGCGTATCAGATGCAGCGCATCATGCTCTACATCCTTCCGCTCGCCTTCATCTTCTCGGGCGTCTTCTTCCCGCTGGGCGTCGTGCTCTACTGGTTCACCTCGAACATCTGGACGATGGTGCAGCAGTTCCTCGTCATCCGGAACCTGCCCACGCCCGGCTCCGAGGCGGCGAAGGCGCGTGAGGAGCGCCTGGCGCGCAAGGGCAAGGCACTGGATGCCTCGGGGAAGGTCATCCCGATGGAGAAGTACGAGGCGGAGCAGAAGCGTCTGTATGAGGAGGCGCAGAAAGCCAAGGCCGAAGCACCGAAGCGCCAGCAGCCCGTCAGCAAGCAGCGCGCGAAGAAGCAGGCGCAGAAGAACAAGCCGCAGGGCGAGTCCTGAGCGGGGCGGGAGAAGAACGATGAGCAACACGACTGACCAGGCGGGTACGCACGTGGACGGCGCGGGCGCGTCGACGAGCGTCGAGCAACTCGAGCAAGAGGGCGACATCGCAGCGGACTACCTCGAGGGTCTGCTCGACATCGCCGACATCGACGGTGATCTGACTCTCGATGTGCGTGCCGGACGCGCGTACGTCTCCGTGGAGAACGATGACGAGGACGCGCTCACGCTGATCTCGTCTCCCGACACGGTGCAGGCGCTGCAGGAGCTCACGCGGATCGCAGTACAGACGCAGACCGGACGGTTCTCCCGTCTGATCCTCGACGTGGGCGGGTCGCGCGATGCGCGACAGCGACAGCTCGAGAACCTGGTCGACCGCGCGATCGCCCGTCTCGACGAGGGCGCGTCGCAAGCATCGCTTCCCGCCATGTCGAGCTACGAGCGGAAGCTGGTGCACGACGTCGTCGCCGCGCGGGGGCTCGTGTCCGAGTCGTACGGCGAAGGCGCTGACCGGCACACGGTGATTCGCCGCGGCTGACGCCGGGCGTTTCACGTGAAACATCGAGATGATCGAGGTCGAGCCGACTGAGGCATCCGTCGTCTTCGGCGAGCACATCGATCGCGCGCGCCGGTTCGCGGCAGCACTGGGTGAACACGGCGAGGAGCGCGGTCTCATCGGGCCGCTGGAGCCGCCGCGTCTGTGGACGCGTCACATCCTGAACTCGGCCGTCGCCGCACCTCTTTTCCCCACCGGCGGCGTCGTCGGAGACATCGGGTCCGGTGCGGGACTGCCCGGGATCGTTCTCGCGATCGCGCGTCCCGATGTGCAATGGGTCCTGATCGAGCCGATGGAACGCCGAGTCGCCTGGTTGCAGGAGCAGACCTCCGCTCTGGGCCTCGCGAACGTGGAAGTGCTACGTGCGCGTGGCGAAGACTGGACACGTGGGCCGGTGCTGGATGCGGTGACCGCTCGTGCCGTGAGTGCACTGCGCACGCTCATCCCTCTGACGGCTCCCCTGCTGCGCGCCGGTGGTGAGCTGATCCTTCTCAAAGGCGCGAACGCGCAGAACGAGATCGGGGCGGCTGAGAAGGCGATTCGGAAGTACAAGCTCCAGAATGCGCGCGTCGAAGTCGTGGGGGAGGGTGTCATCTCCGAGCCGACACGCGTCATCCGCGCCACGGCGGCGGGCTGACGTCACGCGACGTTGCCAGCGGGTTGGTTGATCCTCTGCCGTGGCGAGCTTCGGCTGGAGTTCTTCCTGTTCCCTGGCCATGTGCCCGAGGAGAGCTCCTTCATGTGCAGCGTCCGAGTCGATGACCTCGATGAGCTGTATCGGCAGATCAAGGGGTCAGGCGTCGGCGAGCAGACTGCCGGTCTTCCGCGGCTGCACCCCGTGGAGGTGCAGCCGTGGGGGCAACGCGCCGGGTTCCTCGTCGACCCTGACGGGACACAACTGAACCTGATCGAGAATCTCGCTGAGCCCGGTTCCGCCAGCACTGGTATCTAGGCGATGAAGGCGTTGAGGATCACGCCGGCGGTGCCGGTTCTGGTCGCCCGGCTCCGAGATGGCCGTCGTGCTCCCGCGGGTGCAGAGGCGGCCACCTATCGCCCGGGACAAGTACGCCTTGTGGCCACGGACCGCGTCGGATCGGGTTCGTAGTCCGCCCTGGCATCCGCAAACGGTCGTCACCTCACGCCCCGGCGCGCACAGCAGCATCTCCTTGATTGAAGGACCACACACCCGAGAGCTCCTGCCGCGACCGGCGGTGCTCGCGGGGCATGTCACGGCAACCAGGAGGCGATGGCGAGGCCTCACGGTTGTCGACCGTCGTGAAGACGTGCGCATCGCAAATGAGCGCGGCCTGGCGGAGGAGGTGTTTCACGTGAAACATCGGCGGGTACGTACCTCGGTTACGCCAGTGCGCGGCGCCATATATGCCACACCATCGGCACGTGGAGTTCCGTTGATGTGCCGTCGGGCATGGATGGGTGTTCACGCCGGACCGATCGGTGTACGGGCCGTCAGGGTGCGCCAACTCTCGTGGACATTCCTTCCTGCGGCGGATGCTCCTCCTCGGTGTGTCGGCAACCTCGGATGCCGTCCGTCGCGCACCACTGCCGCGCACCTCGACATCACTGCGCGAGCATTGGGTGTTTCACGTGAAACATCGGTGTGGTCGTTGTGTCCACGATCTCCGTTCACTGGGCGTGGTGCGGCGCTCGATGAACGGCCGCGATCCGGTCCCTGTGGGGAGCGGTGCGGCAGCTTCGATTCCATTCAGTGAGGAGAAGGCGTTTCACGTGAAACATGGGCCGGCTCTACGGCGCGCCACGCGATGTGTTTCACGTGAAACGTCGCCGCCCATCGAGAGGGGACCTCGGCGTCGTGGGCCTCGACTACAGTGGGAAGGTCCCCGAAGCGATAGGAGTCCGCGGTGCAGGAATCGGAGAACGCGACCGCTCCCGCACCCTTCTCCATCGACGACAGCCCGATCGCTCGTGAACTCGCCGACCTCACATCACGGCGCCGGGCGCTCGATGCGGTGTCACTCGATTTCGAGGGAACGACACGGGTCATCACGGTGTCGAACCAGAAGGGCGGCGTGGGAAAGACCACCACAACCGTCAACATCGCCGCCGCGCTCGCGACCCTCGGGGCTCGAGTGCTGGTGATCGATCTCGATCCGCAGGGGAATGCGTCGACGGCGCTCGGCGTGCCGCACACCGCCGACATCCCGAGTGTGTATGACGTGCTGATCGATGAGTTCCCGCTCGCCGACATCATCCAGACGAGCCCGGAGTCTCCTAACCTGCTGTGCGCTCCCAGCACGATCCACCTCGCCGGCGCAGAGATCGAACTCGTCTCCCAGGTCGCACGAGAGCACCGTCTCCGCACCGCACTCGAGGAGTACCTTGCGACATCGACGGAGCGGCTGGATTACGTCCTCATCGACTGCCCCCCGTCGCTCGGTCTGCTCACGATCAATGCCTTCACGGCCGCCGGCGAGTTGATGATCCCGATCCAGTGCGAGTACTACGCACTGGAGGGCCTCAGCCAGCTGCTCGGCAGCATCCGGATGATTCAGAAGCACCTGAATCCGGCGCTCCACCTGTCGACGATCGTCCTGACGATGTACGACGGTCGTACCCGGCTCGCGCAGCAGGTCGCCGAGGAGGTGCGCCAGCACTTCCCGAGCGAGGTGCTGAAGACCGTGATCCCGCGCACCGTGCGGGTGTCGGAGGCGCCGAGCTTCGGGCAGACGGTCATCGCATACGACCCGCAGTCGGTCGGGGCCGTGTCCTACCGCGAGGCCGCGGTGGAGCTGGTGCAACGGCAGCGGACGAAGACGAACGAGGAAGGCATCTGATGGCGAAGCGCACAGGACTGGGCCGGGGGATCGGCGCCCTCATTCCGACGACCGAGAGCACCGAGTCCCGTCCGGTCGACGTGTTCTTCCCGGGGGCGGCAACACCCGCCCCCGATTCTGCGTCGACGCCGGCGTCCGTGGAGAAGACCTCCTCGACGTCGGGCGGCGGGGTGAATGCTCCCACGGAGGGCACCGCCGCAGACGAGGCTGTCGACCTCCTCGCCGTGCCGGGGGCGCGCCTCATCGAGATCGACCCCAACGAGATCGTGCCGAACCCGCGGCAGCCGCGTACCAACTTCGACCCGGATGATCTGGCGGAGCTCGTGCACAGTGTGCGGGAGTTCGGCGTGCTGCAGCCGGTCGTCGTGCGCCGCAACGACGAGGGCGCCTATGAGCTCATCATGGGTGAGCGGCGCACCCGCGCCTCGCGCGAAGCCGGACTCGCCTCGATTCCCGCGATTGTGCGCGACACCGCCGACGACGACCTGCTGCGTGACGCGCTGCTCGAGAACCTGCACCGTTCCCAGCTCAACCCGCTCGAAGAGGCATCCGCCTATCAGCAGCTCCTCGAGGATTTCGGCATCACCCAGGAGCAGCTCGCGACGCGCATCGGCCGATCGCGTCCGCAGATCAGCAACACGATCCGCCTCCTGAAGCTGCCCGTGCCGGTGCAGCAGCGCGTCGCCGCCGGGGTGCTGAGCGCCGGGCACGCGCGCGCGATCCTCTCACTCGACAGCGTCGAGGCGATGCAGCGCCTCTCGGACAAGATCGTCAACGAGGACCTGTCCGTGCGTGCGGCAGAGGCCGCGGCCAAGGGAGTGGATGCCGCGGTGCAGCGGACCCCGGCACCGAAGGCCGGCGCTCGTCGCGCTCATCTCGACGACGTCGCTGAGCGCTTGGGGGACCGGCTCAACACAAAGGTGAAGATCTCGCTTTCGGCAAGAAAAGGCCAGGTCATCATCGATTTCGCCACCATCCAGGACCTCAACCGCATCCTCGCAGAGATCGGTGAGACCGAGTACGGCTCCGCTGCAGGAGCGTAGGCTGGAGGGGTGACCGAACGCCCACCGCTCCCTCGACGCGCGAGCCTCGAGGTCCTGCGCGCCGAGGCGTCCGACGAACTGTCGGTGCTCGTCGAGGAGCGGATCCGCGACGGGGAGGACCCGTGGGATTTCATGGAGGACCTGCCGTCTGTCGACGAGCTGGTCGTTCTGACCCTCCGCGCCGAGAACATCGCCGCCGACGGCGGCAATCGGCCCACTGTCGCGCGCAACTATCGGGTGCTGCGTCAGATTTCGCTCGACTACCCCGCGCTCACGCGCGCCGTGTGGCGTCTGCTCGGCAGTGAGCCGCACCGTACGTGGGATGCCTCGGTTCGCGTCCAGGCGTCCTGACGACACGGCGCGCTGAGGACACCACGAACTGACGACGCCGCGGCGCTCGACCGGTGAACGGGAGCGCCGCGGCGTCGGTGGTCAGGCGATTACGGTGGTCAGGCGAGGTAGGTGGCGAGGTCCTGCTCGAGGGCGAATTTCGGCTTGGCGCCGATGATCGTCTTCTCGACCTGGCCCTTGTTGAAGACCTTCATCGCGGGGATCGAGGTGATCTGGTACTCCATCGCGAGGTTGGGGTTCTCGTCGACGTTGAGCTTCAGAACGGTGATCTTGTCGCCGTTCTCGGACTGGATCTCGTCGAGGATGGGGCCGACCATGCGGCACGGCCCGCACCAGGCGGCCCAGAAGTCGACCAGGACGGGGCCTTCTGCGTCGATGACGTCCTGCTGCCAGGTGCTCTCGCTCGTGGCCTTCGCGGTCATTGTGTTCTCCTTAGGGGTGGTTCGCTGTGGTGAAACGCGTTCGGCGTCGGAATTGTTCCGCTGCGCGTGTGTCAGACCGCGCCGGCCGCCGCGGGTGCTGCGGCGGTGTCGGCGTCGCCGTCGGCATCCGTGAGGTGGTCGATCTCCGAGGCATCCACTTCGGGAAGACCGGCGTCACCGCGAGCGGCGAGATAGTGCTCGACGTCGAGGGCTGCGGTGGTGCCGGATGCCGCGGCGGTGACGGCCTGCCGGTACGTCGGGTCGACCACGTCGCCCGCGGCGAAGACTCCGGCGACCGACGTACGCGAGGAACGGCCGTCGACCCACACGGTTCCGTGTTCGGTCAGGCGCAGCTGGTCGTGCACGAGGTGGGTGCGCGGGTCGTTTCCGATTGCGACGAAGACCCCGGTCACGGGCAGTTCTCGCGTCGAGCCGTCGACCGTGTCGCGCAGCAGCAGGCCCGTGACAGCGTCACCGCCGAGGACATCGGCGACCTCGCTGTTCCAGACGAACTCGATCTTCTCGTTCGCGAACGCACGGTCCTGCATGATCTTCGACGCGCGCAGCTCGTCGCGGCGGTGCACGATGTACACCTTCGAGGCGAACTTCGTCAGGAACGTCGCCTCCTCCATCGCCGAGTCGCCGCCCCCGATGACGGCGATCTGCTGCTCGCGGAAGAAGAAGCCGTCGCACGTCGCGCAGTACGAGACGCCGTGGCCGGAGAGGCGCTGCTCGCCCGCGATACCGATCTTGCGGGGTGCGGAGCCTGTGGCGAAGATGACCGACTCGGCCTCGTGCACGGCGCCGTTGCCCAGCGTGACCTTCTTCACGTCACCCGACAGGTCGAGTTCGACGACGTCCTGGTAGAGGACTTCGGTCCCGAACTTCTCGGCCTGCTCCTGCATCTTGGCCATGAGCTCGGGGCCCATGATGCCCTCGGGGAACCCGGGGAAGTTCTCGACCTCGGTGGTGTTCATGAGCTCACCGCCGGTCTCGACGGAGCTCGCGACGAGCAGCGGGGAGAGGTTCGCCCGCGCCGCGTAGATCGCGGCGGTGAAGCCCGCCGGGCCGGAACCGATGATGATGACCTGTCGCACTGCTCTGCCTTTCCGAGGCGTTGATGGCTTTCCGAGGCGTTTCGGAGGCTTTCCCTGCGGCCCGAAGCGGCCCACGAAGCTTAGAACCCATGGTAACCGCGGCGCATTCCACGACGGGGGAGGCGGGTCGTCAGCGGCCGATGATCCGGCGGACGAGACGGGCCGCGATGGCCAGCTCCGGTGCGCGCAGCGCGGCGAGCGCGGCGACGTACACGAGGAGGGATGCCGCGCCGACGATCGCGCCGCCGGCCGCTCCCAGGAACCGGTCGCTCGTCATCCATCCGCCGGCCCCCCCGAGCAGGAGGAACACCACCCACCCTCCGATGAACGCGGGAACCGCCGCGAGCGCGAAGCGGCCGAGGGCGCGCCACGTCGGGTGCAGCGCGGCCGTGTCGGTGTGACGGCGCAGCAGACGCAGCGCGACCGGTAGCTGCACGTATGTCGACAGCGACTGCGCGAGCGCGACGGTCGCGGCGAGGAAGGCGAGCGGCAGGATGCCGAGGTACACGGCGATCACGGCGATGACGGCGCCGATCGCCGCGAGCGCTGCCTGCACGAACGAGAACACGAACGGTGTGCGGGTGTCCTGGAAGGCGAAGAAGGCGCGGCGCAGCACGACGAGCACCCCGAACGGCACGAGCGCGATGAGGTAGGCGCACAGCACCCACGCCATGGCGACAGCGCCTTCCGTGCTATTCGTGAAGACGCGGGTGAGGGGGACGGATGCCGCGGCGATCGCCGCCGTGAAGCCGAACGCGAAAAGGGCGATCGCTCGGATCGACTCGTCGAGGTTCGGGCCGACGCGGTCGAGCCGTCCGGCGGTGACATCCTCGGCGAGCCGCGTGAAGTACGTCGTCGAGATGGACATCGCGACGATCGAGTGCGGCAGCATGAAGATCAGCCACGCGTAGACCATCACCGAAACGCTCGCCTTGCCCGATGCGAGCGTCACGACCTGACTCTGCACGATGCCGGCGACCTGACCCACGACGACGGCGAGAAAGGTCCACCACGCGAGGGTGCCGATGTGCCGCAGGCCGATGCCGCGCCACCGGAAGTCGGGGCGCACGTGCAGTTTCGTGCGCTTCCAGAAGAACAGCAGCACGACCGTCTGGAGTGCGATGCCGAGGGTAGCCGTTCCACCGAGCAGAGCGATCATGCCGGCATCCCAGTCCGACAGCTCGGTGAACGGACCGCCGAAGACGGCGAGGAACACCCCGAACCCGGCGATCGAGACGAGGTTGTTGACCGTCGGAGCCCAGCTGTACGGACCGAAGACTTTGCGCGCGTTCAGGACTTCGCCGAGAAGGGCGAACAGGCCGTAGAACAGCAGCTGCGGCAGCACCCAGTAGGCGAACGCGACGGCCAGCGCGTGCTGCTGCGGACCCCACGAGGCCGCGTACAGCCAGACGAGGACAGGTGCGATCGCCATCATGAGCGCTGTGGCGGCGACCAGGACGACCGCGCCGAGGGTGAGGAGTTTGGAGACGTACCGTGAGCCGCCGTCGGTGTGAGCGGCCGCTTTGACGATCTGCGGCACGATGATGCCCGTGATGACGCCCGCCGCCAGCAGTTCGTAGACGTTCGTCGGCAGCGTCGCCGCGACGCTGAAGGCGTCGGCAGCACGGCTGCCGTACGAGCCGATCACGGCGACGAGAACGAGCGAGCGGACAAGACCCGTGATGCGGGAGAAGAGAGTGCCCGCCCCGATGATGGCGCTGGCGCGACCGAGGCTAGCCATCGGCATCCTCACTCTTCGTCGTGCGGGACCCGGTCGCCGAAGCGCGCCGGCTTCTCAGCTTCAGCACGGTGCGGACGACCCCGACGATCAGGAGCGCCGCCACGAGCGTGATCATGATGATGAGTCCGACGGACTCCCATTCGGCGTGCACCGACACGTGCACGGGCACCGCGTCGCCGATCGCAACGCCCGTGGCGCTCCGCAGCTGCAGGTCGAGCGTCGATTCGCCGCTGCCGACCCGTGCCTGGACGGGCACCTGCACTCGGGTGTTCTGCGACGGGCCCGCTTCGACCGGGGTCGTGCTCTGAACGACCAGGCGTGGGTCGTTCCGCGTCGCGACGAGGACGACCGACACCGGCCAGCGCAGGTCGTTGCGCACCGAGAAGTTCAGCGGGGCGCTCGAAGCGGCGAGCGTGATGTCGACGGGCGGCGTGATCGCGACCGCGTCGAGGGTGTCGCGCGTCTGCGCACGGTGATCGGTGTACGCGGCGTCGGCCGCCTCCGTCGTCGCGGCGCGCCATCCGTTGCCGATGAGCTGCAGGATCGCCGCGCGCTCGGGAGAGGTCAGCACGCTCGGGTCGGCGAGGATCGACGAGAAGCTCTGCAGGTCGCTCTCGTCGTTCAGGAGCGCCTGCAGATGGGCGACGCGTGTCTCTTCGGCCGTCCCGGCAGTCGCTGTACGGAGCGTGACGGGGGTGGCCGCCCCGCTCGTGAGGCCAGTGAGGTCGGAACTCGCGGTGCGCCCGGCAAGGCCGGAGGCCGTCTGCAGCGCCGCGCGCAGCGACGGCGACGCACCCGAGCGGTCGATCGTGACGACGAGTGCGCCCGCGCCGGCATCGGCGGTCGCGAACTGCGCGTAGGCGGATGCGGCGGCCAGGGCGGCATCGCGCGCGGGGGCGGCATCGCTGGCGGCGGCCGCGCCGAGCGCGCGCGAGGTGTCGGCGTCGTAGACGAGGAGGCGGGCGTCGCCGGCATCGGGCGCCGTCGCCCAGGCGGGAGCCACGGCATCCGTCACCGCGCCCGAATCGATCAGCGTGAGGCTGGATGCCGGGGCGAGAGCCGCCACCGTCTCAGCGCCGGCCGTGCCCGTCGCGGGCCAGAGGACGGCATCGCCCGAGCCTCCCACGTCAGTGAGCTGAGCGAGCGTGGGCAGAGCGGTTGGCGCGCTCGGGGCGGGGGTCGGCGTTGCGGAGCTCGCGGAGTCACCGGGTGCCCCGGATGCCGCGCGGAAGTCGCGCGCAGACATGTAGGGGTCGAGTGGCAGCGCGGTGAGGGGTGCGCCGAGGCCGGCGGCGATCTGGGTCGCGAGGTCAGCATCGCCGAACTGCAGGGCGAAGCGCGGGTTGGGCAGTGTCATCAGGTCGGACAGCCAGGCGACGGCGCTCGCGGGTGCGGCGGTGCCGAGCACGCGGATGGCGGCGACGATCGCGGGATCCACGGCGAGCACGGCGTTCGATCCGGTCACGGCGTCGAGCGCGCTGCGCAGCTGTCCACCGGGAGCCGTCAGCGTAGTGAGCTCGTCGGCGGTGAGCAGACCCGTCGACCGCGCGGGCGCCGTGATCGGCGCGATGACCGTCACCGTTCCGCCCGTCGTGGCGGGCGGAACGACGAGTACGGTCCGCGCCGTGACGACACCTTGCGGCGTCGTGTAGTCGGCGCGGACGGGGTAGATGCCGGGCGTGCGGGCCGCGAAGGCCGCCGCGTCGAGGCTGATCGTCGTCGCTCCCGTTGCGCGGCTCGCGACGGGAGCGAGCGTCGTGTCGGCGAGGACCGTCTCGGTGCGGGACGCGTCAGTGGTGTCGCCCTGAAGCCACGCGCGCGTCGCCGCGCGGTCGCCGAGCGCGGTCGCCGACGTCGTCACGCGGACGGCGCCCGCGTCCACGTCGGCGAGAGTGGGGTTGTAGGCCGAGAGGGTCAGGGTCAGCGCACCCGTCGTCGAGACGATGCCTGCGCCGGAGGGTGCGGCTGTCAGCACGATCGCGGCGGTGCTGCCCGCGTCACCGTCCGCATCGTCGGCGACGGCGGGGGCGGTGAGGCCGAGTCCGATCGCGATCATCGCGGAGAGCGTCAGCACAGCGACCCACGCTCTCGCGAGAGGGCGGGCAGGGTGGAACGGGCTCAAGGTCATGACGGGATTCGACTCCTGTGCGATCCCAGACCGCACGATCAGGTGCGATTCTAGGGTCACGCCCCTGTGCGCCCGCAGTGACGGGCCGCGCGCGCGGTGAATGGACGACGAATGGATGCCGCTTGACTGACTCTCCGACCCCCCGTACGGCTGTGCCCGTGACTCCCGATCCCGCCGCCGCAGCGGCGCTCCGCCGGGATCTGTCCGACGCCGGCTACACCGCCGACGCGGTGCGTGCGGCGTGGGGACCGCTCGCCGACGAGGCGATCGGTCATGGTCTGGCCGGCCCTGCGCTCCGCGCGCTCGCGGGGGCTGCGTCGGGCGCGGGTGCGACGACAGCCGCCGTGGCGACCCTCGCGCGCCTCCTCTTCCTCGGGGCGCCCAGCCCCGCGGCATCCGTCGAGGCCGCCCTCCCGACGGCGGGCACCGCGGGACTCGCGGCGCTCGGACTCGCTCGGATCGAGGGCGACGAGGTCGTGCCGCTCGCGCTCGTGCGTCCGCAGGACTATGCCGAGGCCCGCACAGACGGGGAGGCCCGCGCCGACGGGGAGGCTCGCGGCGGCCAGTGGTGGATCGCGAGTGACCTCGACGAGACGGCGCTCGGCGGCCCGCTGCCCACGGGGCACGTGCTCGGCGTCGGCGGCGCGTCGCTCACGCTCGCAGGTCTCCAGCTTCCGACCTCGGCCGCACGGGTTCTCGACGTCGGCGCCGGCTGCGGCATCCAGGCCCTGCGCGCACGCCGCTACGCGGCAGACGTCGTCGCGACCGACGTGTCGGAACGGGCGCTCGCCTTCACACGCCTGAACGCGCTGCTGAACGACGTCGACCGCGTCGACACGCGTCTGGGCAGCCTGTTCCGCCCTGTCGCGGGAGAACAGTTCGACCGGGTCGTCTCCAACCCGCCGTTCGTCATCACGCCGCGCGCTGCCGGCGTCCCCGAGTACGAGTACCGCGACGGGGGCTTCGCGGGGGACGACCTGGTCGCCGCGTTCGTCAGCGGCGTCGGCGGGGTGCTCGCGCCGGGCGGGGTCGCGCAGCTGCTCGGCAACTGGGAGTACCGGGACGGCGAGGACGGCCTCGACCGGGTGCGCGGATGGGTGGATGCCTCGCCGGTGCCGCTCGATGCGTGGGTCGTCGAGCGCGAGCAGCTCGACCCGCTCGCCTACGCCGAGCTGTGGGTGCGCGACGGCGGCACGGCACCGGGAACGCCGGACTACGCCGCGCTCGTGGACGCGTGGCTCACCGACTTCGCCGCACGCGGTGTCGCGGCGGTGGGGTTCGGATACCTGCTGCTGCGGCGTGCGGCATCCGGCACGCTCACCCTCCGGCGCTTCGAGCGCATCACGCATGCTCTGCCGGAGGGGGCGCTCGGCGACCACCTCGCGGCGGCGCTCGCGGCCCACGACGCTCTCGCGGGCTTCGACGACGATGCGCTCGCCGCGGCGACGTTCGTCGTCTCCGGCGATGTCACAGAGGCGCGGCACCACCTCCCCGGTGCGGAGGACCGGTCCGTCATCGAGCTGCGTCAGGGCGGCGGGTTCGCCCGCGTCATCGAGGTCGACCCCGCCCTCGCCGCCCTCGTCGGGGCGTGCGACGGGGACCTTCCCGTGGGGGTCCTCTCCGACGCGATCGCGGAGCTGCTCGAGGTGGATGCCGCGGCGCTGCGCGCCGACCTGCTTCCGCGCGTGCGGGAACTGGCCTTCACGGGATTCCTGCGCCACGCGACCGGGACCCCGGAGGCTGCGCCGGTAGGCTGAAACCCATGCTCAACATGGCCGAGGGGCTCGACCGCCTGGGGGCACTCGCGACCTCTCCGATCATGGCGCGACTGGGCGCGGCGT
Organism: Microbacterium sp. MMO-20; assembly: GCF_037147735.1. Classification (NCBI taxonomy): domain Bacteria; kingdom Bacillati; phylum Actinomycetota; class Actinomycetes; order Micrococcales; family Microbacteriaceae; genus Microbacterium; species Microbacterium sp. MMO-20. The sequence goes on from NZ_JBBCUU010000005.1 coordinate 25,223, forward strand.
TCGCGCAGGCCGGGTTCGAGATCGCGATCGTCGGGGGTCCGGTGCGCGACGCGATCCTCGGGCGCGAGACGCACGACCTCGACCTGACGACCAACGCGCGGCCCGACGACATCCTGCGGATCGTGAAGCCGCTCGCTTCGGCGACCTGGGACATCGGGCGGGCGTTCGGCACGATCGGTGCGAAGATCGCCGGTCCGTCCGGCAGTGCCGAGCAGGTCGAGATCACGACGTACCGCGCCGACAGCTACGACGGCGCGACCCGAAAGCCCACCGTCGAGTTCGGCGACTCTCTCGACGCCGACCTCACGCGCCGTGACTTCACGATCGGCGCGATGGCGCTGCGCCTGCCGGTGCCCGCACTCGTCGATCCGACCGGAGGCGTCGAAGACCTTCTCGCCGGAGTCCTGCGCACGCCCGGCGATCCCGACGTGAGCTTCGGGGACGATCCGCTGCGCATGCTGCGCGCAGCCCGCTTCGCCGGGCAGCTGGGGTTCGCGGTCGCTCCCGAGACGCTCGAGGCCATGACGCGGCTGCGCGCGTCGATCCGCATCGTCAGCCCCGAACGCGTGCAGGGCGAGCTCGTGAAGCTGCTCGAGTCGGCCGACCCGGTCCGCGGCATCCGGCTGCTCGTCGACACCGGGCTGATGGACGAGATCCTGCCCGAGATCCCCGCGCTGCGGCTCGAGATCGACGAGCACCACCACCACAAGGACGTCTACGAGCACTCGCTGACCGTGCTGCAGCAGACGATCGACCTCGAGCACGACCGTCACCCGGGCGCTGCTCCCGACGTGACGCTCCGTCTCGCGGCCCTGCTGCACGACATCGGCAAGCCCGCGACCCGCAAGCTGGAGCCGGGCGGGGGCGTCAGCTTCCACCACCACGACCTCAAAGGTGCGCGGATGGCTCGCAAGCGCCTGCAGGCGCTGCGCTTCGACACCGACACGATCTCGTCGGTCACGCAGCTCGTCGAGCAGCATCTGCGGTTCTTCGGCTACTCGGAGGGCGCCTGGACCGATTCCGCCGTCCGTCGCTACGTGCGGGATGCCGGGCCGGAGCTCGAGCGCCTGCACATCCTCACCCGGGCCGATGTCACGACGCGCAACAAGCGCAAGGCCGCGCGCCTGTCCGCCGCCTACGACGACATCGAGCGGCGCATCGCCGAGCTCGCCGCGCAGGAGGAGCTCGACGCGATGCGTCCCGAGCTCGACGGCAACCGCATCCAGGAGGTCCTCGGCATCGGCCCGGGGCGTGAGGTCGGCGAGGCCTATCGTTTCCTCCTCGATCTGCGGCTCGACGAGGGGGTCATCGGCCCGGATGCCGCGGAGGCGCGTCTGCGCGCCTGGTGGGCCGCGCGCGGCTGAGCGATCCGACCTAGAATCACAGCATCCGTCACTGTCGATCGGAGTCGCCGTGCCCTCGTCGTGGTCGTCACGGCGCGAGGTTTCGCCTGAGACATCGCGTCTGATGATCGAGCGCGCGCACGATGAGTTCGTCGGCGGCAATCTCTCCGATCCACGACTGGGGCAAGTGCGCGGAATCGTGCAGGACTCCTGGCGTCGCTCCCTCGCCCACCTCGTGGGACCCGACGGCACGCCTCCGCTCGACCTGAGCGCGGAGGAGCTCGAGGCCTACCGGAGTGCCCACCCCCTCGCCGGCGCGATGGACATGATCCGCGCGCTGCTGCTGCCGGAGTCGGATGCCGGCGTCGTCGTCGCGGTCGGCGATGCCGCCGGTCGGCTGCTGTGGGTCGAAGGCGACCGCCGGGTGCGCGACCTCACGGGCGGCATGGGCTTCGTCGCGGGGGCGAACTGGTCGGAAGAGATCGTCGGCACCTCCGCTCCCGGGACCGCCTTGGCGCTCGGGCGCTCGGTGCAGATCCATGGTGCCGAGCACTTCAACCGCCTCGTCGCGCCGTGGTCCTGCACGGCCGCGCCGGTGCACGATCCCGAGAGCCGGCGTCTGCTCGGCGTCATCGACGTGACCGGCGGCAGCGAAGCGGCGACGCCGCAGGCGCAGCTCTTGGTGGATGCCACGGCGCGCGCCGTCGAGGGCGAACTGCTCGTCGCGCGGTTGCGAGCGCGCGCGGCGGCGACGGCACCCATCCCGGTGCGGCGCGGGTCGTCGCGACGCGCTGCGCAGGCCCCACGCGCGCCCGAGTCCGCGACGCTGCGGGTGCTGGGCCGGGACCGCGGATTGCTGGAGGTGACGGGGGCCGGCGGTGAGACGCTCGCCGAGCTCTCCGGTCGGCACGCCGAGATCCTGCTGTTGCTCGCCGTTCACCGCCAGGGCCTGTCGGCCGACCGGCTGACCGAACTCGTCTACGGCCCCGACGCCGGGGAGGGCACGCTGCGCCCCGAGATGGTGCGGCTGCGCAAGGTGCTCGAGCGGGTCGCGCCGCAGCTCGTGCCGTCGTCCCGCCCCTACCGACTGCCGGCCGAGCTCGAGACCGACGCGCACCAGGTGATCTCGCTTCTCGACCGCGGCGCGCACCGCGTCGCGCTGTCCGCGTACCGCGGACAGGTCCTGCCCGACTCGACCGCCCCGGGCGTCGAGGAGTTCCGCGACACGGTGCGGCTGGCGCTGCGCGAAGCGCTTCTCACCGAGGCGTCCGTCGACGTGCTCCTCGCCTACGCCGACACGGTCGACGGCCAGCAGGATGCCGAGGTGCTCCGCCTCGCCCTCGAGATGCTGCCCGCCCGCTCGCCGCGCCGCGCCGCGCTCGTGACGCGGATCGAGAAGCTCGAGGCCTGAGCGGATCGCCGCCGCGGTGGGACACCGGCGGAGGCGCAGGAACCCGCGCCTGGCAGGATGGCGGTACGGAGGTGGACATGACCGCAGACATCCCGACGCCGGGTACGACGGCCGAGGTTCCCGGGGAGGCGCTCGTGCGTCTCGCCGACGCGCACGGCATCGCGACGGAGTACTGGTCGTTCTTCGGTGAGCGCGTCCACGTGCCCGCACCCACGCTCCGAGCCGTGCTGACGGCGATGGGCGTCGCTGCGGAGACGGATGCCGAGGTCGCCGACGCGCTCGCCGCCGCGGACGAGCGGCCGTGGCTCGCGCTGCTGCCGGCCTCCCACGTCACGCGGCCCGGCGTGCGGCCCCTCGTCGTCCATGTCGTCGACGGCCACGACGTCGCGCTCACCCTCACTCTCGAGGACGGGTCGGCGCGGGACCTCCCCATCCCCGCGCAGAGCCCGTCGGCTCGGCTCGCGGGCGGCGCGCTGCGGTGGCGCGTGGAGGTGCCCGTGCCCGCGGACCTGCCGCTCGGCTGGCACACCGTACACGCGACCGAGACGCCGTTCGGGGGTGGCGACCCCGCGCGCACCGCTGCGGCGACACTCGTCATCACGCCCGAGCGCATGCCCGACCCGCCGACGCGGCCCGGGCGCGATCGCGGGTGGGGCCTGATGGCGCAGCTGTACTCGGTGCGGTCGCGCGCATCGTGGGGCATGGGCGACTTCGCCGATCTCGGCGACCTCGCCGCGATCGCGGGTGCGCAGGGTGCGGACTTCCTCCTCATCAATCCCGTCCATGCGGCCGAGGTCACGAGCCCGATCGAGCCGTCGCCCTACCTGCCGGCGACGCGACGCTTCCTCGCGCCCCTGTACGTGCGACCGGAGGACGTCCGCGAGGTCGCGTACCTGACGCCCACCGAGCGGGCGCTCGTTGAAGCCGCGCGCGCTCCTGTCGCCGCGATGGATGCCGACGCGACGAGCCGCATCGACCGCGACGCCGTCTGGGCGGCCAAGCGCGCCGCCCTCGACGCGATCTTCGCTGTACCACTCAGCGCCTCGCGCCGTGCCGAGCTCGCGGCCTTCGCCGCGCGCGAGGGGCAGCCGCTGCAGGACTTCGCGCTCTGGTGCGCGCTCGAGGAGCACTACGACGGTGCGGAGCGCCCGAGCGACGCGTGGGACATCTCCTCACCCCTCGTCGCGGACCTTCGCCGCGACCTCGCGGGTCGCGTCGCGTTCCACGTGTGGCTGCAGTGGCTCTGCGATCAGCAGCTCGAGCATGCGCAGGCGGCGGCGGTGGCATCCGGCATGGCCATCGGCGTCATGCACGATCTCGCCGTGGGCGTGCACCAGCGCGGGTCGGATGCCTGGTCGCTGCGCCCCATGTACGCGCAGGGCATGGCCGTCGGCGCACCGCCGGACATGTACAACCAGCAGGGCCAGACCTGGAACCAGCCCCCGTGGCTCCCCGGCGCGCTCGCCGCGGCGGGCTACGCGCCGCTTCGCGACATGATCCGGACGCTCCTGCGCCATGCCGGGGCGCTCCGGATCGACCACGTGATCGGGCTCTTCCGGCTGTGGTGGATCCCCGAGGGGCTGTCGCCCGCGGGGGGCACCTACGTGCGGTACGACCACGAGGCGATGATCGGCGTGCTCATGCTCGAGGCGCAGCGCGCGGGGGCCGTGCTCATCGGCGAGGATCTCGGCAACGTCGAGCCGTGGGTGCGCGACTACCTCGCCGCGCGCGGGGTCCTCGGCACGAGCGTGCTGTGGTTCGAGCGCGCGGGCGACGGGTTCGTCCCGCCCGAGCACTACCGGCGCAGTCTCCTAGCGACGGTCAACACGCACGACCTGCCGCCGACCGCCGGCTACCTCGCCGACGAGCACGTCGCGCTGCGGGCGCGGCTGGGCCTGCTGACCCGCCCCGTCGACGAAGAGCTCGCCGACGCGGATGCCGAGCGCGCCACCATGCTCGCGCTCCTCCGCGACCGCGGGCTGCTGGGCGAGGCCCCGACCGAGCAGGAGGTCATCGCGGCGCTGTACGCCTTCATCACGGCGACGCCGTCGCAACTCGTCGGCGTGGCCCTCGTGGATGCCGTGGGCGAGAGACGTACGCAGAACCAGCCCGGCACGGACCGCGAGTACCCGAACTGGCAGATCGCGCTCGCCGACGGCGCCGGACGCGCCGTGCTGCTTGACGACCTGGCATCCGACCCGCGCTTCGTCGCGCTCGCACGCACCGTCGACACCCGCGTCTGACCGCGCGGCGGAAGGCGGCTGAGCCGCGCAACGGAATGCAACGTTGCGCGGCGTAGCTTCTGCGGCATCCGAAAAGCGGCGCTGCTGCCGCCCCCGAAGGAATGTCGAAGGAGACATCATGACCATCGTCGAAGAAGGCGTCTCGAGCGTTTACGCCGCCCCCGGCCAGCGCGGCTCCGTCGCCGAGTATCGCGCCCGCTACGGCCACTACATCGGCGGAGAGTTCGTCGAGCCGATCAAGGGCGGGTACTTCGAGAACATCACGCCCGTCACCGGCAAGCCGTTCTGCGAGGTCGGGCGCGGCACCGTCGAAGACATCGACCGTGCCGTGGACGTCGCATGGAAGGCGTTCGAGTCGTGGAAGCGGACAACGCCCGCTGACCGCGCCAACATCCTCAACAAGATCGCCGACCGCATGGAGGCGAACCTCGAGAAGATCGCCGTCGCCGAGACGTGGGAGAACGGAAAGCCCGTGCGCGAGACGCTCGCCGCCGACATCCCGCTCGCGATCGACCACTTCCGCTACTTCGCCGGAGTCCTCCGTGCGCAGGAAGGCACGCTCAGCCAGATCGACGAGGACACCGTCGCGTACCACTTCCACGAGCCGCTGGGAGTCGTCGGCCAGATCATCCCGTGGAACTTCCCGATCCTGATGGCCACGTGGAAGCTCGCACCCGCGCTCGCCGCCGGCAACTGCGTCGTGCTGAAGCCCGCCGAGCAGACCCCGGCATCCATCCTGTTCCTCTTCGACATCATCGGCGACCTGCTCCCGGCCGGCGTCGTGAACATCGTCAACGGCTTCGGCATCGAGGCGGGCGCGCCGCTCGCGCAGCACAAGCGCATCCGCAAGGTCGCGTTCACCGGTGAGACGACGACGGGACGGCTCATCATGCAGTACGCGTCGCAGAACCTCATTCCGGTGACGCTCGAGCTCGGGGGCAAGTCGGCGAACATCTTCTTCGAGGACGTCGCACGACAGCAGGACGCCTACTACGACAAGGCGCTCGAAGGCTTCACCTTCTTCGCCCTCAACCAGGGCGAGGTGTGCACGTGCCCGTCGCGCGCCCTCATCCAGCGCTCGATCTACGATCAGTTCCTCGGCGACGGCCTGGAGCGCGTCGGCAAGATCGTGCAGGGCAACCCGCTCGACCCGGCGACGATGATCGGCGCCCAGGCATCCAACGACCAGCTCGAGAAGATCCTCAGCTACATCGAGATCGGCAAGGCGGAGGGCGCCAAGCTCCTCGCCGGTGGCGAGCGGGTCGATCTCGGCGGCGAGCTGAGCGGCGGCTACTACGTCGCTCCGACGGTGTTCGAGGGTCAGAACTCGATGCGCATCTTCCAGGAGGAGATCTTCGGCCCGGTCGTCTCGGTGACGTCCTTCGACGGGTTCGACGACGCGATCCGCACCGCGAACGACACGCTGTACGGTCTCGGTGCGGGCGTCTGGAGCCGCTCGGCCGACACGATGTACCGCGCCGGGCGCGCGATCGAAGCCGGCCGCGTCTGGACGAACACCTACCACCAGTACCCCGCGCACGCGGCGTTCGGCGGGTACAAGCAGTCCGGCATCGGGCGTGAGAACCACCTGAAGATGCTCGACCACTACCAGCAGACGAAGAACCTGCTCGTGTCGTACGCCGAAGGCGCGATGGGATTCTTCTGAGCCGCGGAGAGCCCCCATCCACACGGCATGCAGCGCGGCAGACTCCCTCGCGCGTCGCGCGCTGCATGCCGTATCGGCGGAGAGAAGATCGAGGACGCCATGACCACCATCGTGAGCAGGGTCGCCGTGACGGATGCCGCGGCGGCCCTGCTGCGCCAATTGACAGCGCAGCACGGCCCGCTCATGTTCCACCAGTCCGGTGGATGCTGCGACGGCAGCGCCCCGATGTGCTACCCCGTGGGGATGTTCCTCACGGGGCCCTCGGACGTGAAGCTCGGCGACCTCGACGTCGGACTCGACGATGCGATCGAGGTCTTCATCTCGGAGTCCCAGTTCGAGTACTGGAAGTACACGCACCTGACGATCGACGTCGTACCCGGCCGAGGGGCAGGGTTCAGCGTCGAAGGTCCGACCGGCAACCGCTTCATCATCCGCTCACGCATGCTGGACGACGCGGAACTGGCGCACTTCGGCCTGCGCTGAGCGATGATCCGTTCGTTACGCGGCTAGAGCCAGCCGTTCTCGTCGGCGACGCGCACGGCATCGGCGCGATTGCGGGCACCGGTCTTGCCGATCGCACTGGAGAGATGATTGCGCACCGTGCCCTCGCTGAGGTGCAGCATCCGGGCGATGTCGGCGATCGAGCCACCCGTACGGGCCACCGCGAGCACATCGGTCTCGCGCGCCGTCAGGGGCGACTCGCCCTGGGCGAGCGAGTCGGCGGCGAGGGCCGGATCGACGACCTTCAGGCCCTGCGCCACGCGGCGCACCGCGTCGGCGAGCTTCGCCGCCGGTGTGTCCTTCACGACGAAGCCGGAGGCTCCCGCCCGCATCGCACGCGTCAGATACCCCGGCCGTCCGAAGGTGGTGACGATGAGCGCCCGGCACGAGGGCAGCGCGCCGCGCAACGCGGATGCCGCCGCGATCCCGTCCATCCCCGGCATCTCGATGTCGAGCAGGGCGACGTCCGCGGCCGATCGCACGGCGGCATCCACGACCTCGTCGCCGCGGCCCACCTCGGCGACGACCTCGATGTCGGGTTCGAGGCCGAGCAGGGCGGAGAGCGCGCCGCGGACGAGCGCCTGGTCGTCGGCGATCAGCAGCCGGATCACAGCGTCGCCTTCAGGAGGAATCCGCCGAGGTCGCTGCGCCCGATCGTGAGCCGGCCGCCGGCGCTCTCGACCCGCTCTCGGATGCCGACGAGCCCGCTGCCGGCGGCGGTCTCGTCCACCGTCGGTCCGACGCCGTCGTCGCAGATCGCGACGGTGCGGGCGGTCAGCTCGATGTGGCAGCGCGAGGCGTGCGCGTGACGGATGAGGTTCGTGACGCCCTCGCGCACGACCCAGCCCGCGAGCTCCCGCTTGTCCGCCGGCAGCATGTCGGTCGAGCCGGGGAGCTGCGCCTGGATCCCCGCCGCCTCGAGCGCGGCCCGTGCCGCGGCCAGCTCACCGGAGATGCTGACTCCGCGATAGCCGGCGACGGTGGCGCGCACGTCGGTCAGCGCTCCGCGGGCGAGTTGCTCGACCTCGGCGATCTCGGCACGAGCGCGCTCGGGATCGACGTCGATCAGACGCCCGGCCAGTTCTGTCTTGACGGTGATGACCGTGAGCGAGTGCCCCAGGATGTCGTGCAGATCGCGGGCGACCCGGCTGCGCTCGCGCTCGACCGCCATCGTCGCCATCTGATCGCGCGTCGCGCGCAGCTCGTTCATCGCGGCGATGTTGCGGGCGAAGGCGGCCATCATGGCGGAGAGGGAGATGAGGATGGCGGGGATCCAGAGGATGTCCTCGTTCCAGCCGTCCAGTGCGACGCCGGCGAGGAGGGAGGCCGCGCCGAGCGCGAGCAGCAGCAGCCACGTGAGGCGCAGCGGCAACACCGCCATGCCGACCAGCACGCCGACGTAGGTCCACAGACCGCGTACCTCCCACCCGGCCCAGGGGAACAGTGCGAACGAGAACACGAAGAGCGCGGCGGCGGGCAGCAATCGGTGCCGCGTCGCGCGGGGTGCCCACGCGAGTGGTGCGCCCACGAGGAACCCGACGGCGAAGACGGCCAGCAGCGTCAGCGGGAGTATCGCCCGCACCGGGCCGTCGGCGGTGAGGATCGGGATGAAGGTGAGCAACCAGATCATCGACACGGCCGCCCCCGTATACCAGCGCACGGCGCCACGCCCGGTGAGGATCCCCTTCACCGTGCGTGGCGCCGAGCCGTCGGTCGGCTGGATGTTCCAGCGCGGTTCGCCGAAGTCGTGCGACGGGCCGCCGCCGGTGAGTGCGGTCACGGAACTCACTGTAGGACGCGCGGCTCACACGCGCTTCGTGTCGCGCCGGAACGCCCAGGTCGTGCCGGCGATGAAGAGCACGAGCCAGACGAGCGCGTTGACAAGCCACATGATGTCGAAGCTCTCGCCGGTCAGCGGCGAGCGCGCAAGCTCCCCGATGCCGTAGACGGGTGTGAAGCGCGCGATCGTCTGCATGAAGTCGGGCATGCTGCTGAGCGGATAGAACAGGCCGCCGAGGAACGACAGGAACACGACGATCAGGCTCGTCACCTGCGCGGCGTTCTCGCTCGGCATGAGGTAGCCGACGAACAGCCCGAGGGTCGTGAAGACGGCGCTCGCGAGCACCCAGCCGACCAGTCCCGTGCCGGCCCACTGCGCGGCGCTGAGCTGGATGCCGCTGATCGCGCCGGCCGCATAGGTCGCGACCACCGCGAGAAGGCCGAGCACCATGCCGGCGATCATCTTGATGATGATGTTGACGAGCGGGTTCAGCGGGGTCAGCCGCAGCTGACGGCTCCACCCCTGCGTGCGCTCGAGAGCGACGGCGGCACCGGTCTGGGTGGCTGACATCATGGCGCCGTACATCGCCATCGACACCATGATGTACGCCGCGACCGAGACGCCGCCTGCCGCGAGCGGCGTCTCGGTCAGCTGTTCGTCGCGGAGGGGGATGCCGATGATGACGTACATCACGACCGGGAAGGCGATCGTGAAGAACAGCGTCCGGCGGTTGCGGAGGCGCCGCGTCAGCTCGATGCGGAGGTAGGTGAGAGTGAAGCCGCCGAACGGAGGCACCCGGCGCTCGAGGGTGACCCGGTCGGCCGACAGTGCGGACGTCGAGGAGGATGCGGTGCTCATGCGGAGGCTCCTTCGGAGGTGAGGGCGAGGAAGACGCTCTCGAGGTTCTGGGACGTGATCTCGACGTCGCGCGCCGCCGTCGCAGTGAGGAGGTGGCGGGCGACGGCATCCGAGTCCTTCGTGTGGATGCTGATGCGGTCGCCCGCGAACTCGACGTCGTCGACGGCGGGGAGGGCCGCGAGTCGAGCCGGATCGGCGCCCGGCAGCGTGGCGCGGACGATGCGCCCGGACACCAGGTTCTTGATCTCGGCGGTGGAGCCGTCGGCGACGATGCGGCCGCGGCTCATGAGGACGATGCGGTCGGCGTACTCGTCGGCTTCGTCGAGGTAGTGCGTTGCGAACACCACGGTCCGGCCGCGCGCGGCGTCGGCACGGATCGCGCTCCAGAACGCGCGGCGCCCCTCGACGTCCATCCCGGTGGTGGGCTCGTCGAGGATCAGCAGACCGGGGTCGCTCAGCAGCGCCATCGCGAATCGCAGGCGCTGCTGCTGTCCGCCCGAGCACAGTCCGACGCGGCGGCTGCCGAGTTCGCTGATGCCCGCGCGCTGCATGACCTCCTCGATCGGACGGGCGTCGGCGAACAGGCTCGCCGTGAGCGCGAGCGTCTCGCGGACCGTGATGTCCTTCAGGAGACCCCCGGTCTGCAGCACGGCCGAGACGAGGCCGTGCGCGATCGCCCCGCGCGGGCTCTCGCCGAAGATGCGCACCGTGCCCGCGTCGGGATCGGCGAGCCCCAGCAGCATGTCGATCGTAGTCGTCTTGCCTGCGCCGTTGGGACCGAGGAAGGCGATGATCTCGCCCGGACGCACCCGCAGATCGACGCCGTCGACCGCACGTACCGCTCCGAAGCTCTTGCGCAGGCCCGCGGCATCCACCGCGAGAGGAGTCTGGTTCTCGTTCATGATCCGACTCTCCCGCGGACCGGCAGCACACCCCTCACACGGGCGTCATCGATCGCCCATGACATCCGTCACGCGTCTCGAGCTGCGCGGTACTCGGTTTCAGTCTCGTTACAAAACCTCCGATGAGAGGGCAACCGCGGCGCGCCGGGTGAAAGATAGCCGAATGGCCCCGTCACCCTGCGGGGCGCCCGTCTCACAGCAGAGGTAAACGAATGGCACTGCATCACTCCACGCGCGCGCGCCTGATCGGCGCCGCATCGGCGCTCGGCGTCGCGACGCTCCTTCTCGCGGCCTGCTCCGGCGGCGGCACGACCGGCGGCGCCTCCGGCGGCGGCGACGCTTCGGGCGAGCCGATCATCGTCGGCACCACCGACAAGGTCACGACGCTCGACCCGGCAGGGTCCTACGACAACGGCTCGCTCGCCGTGCAGACGCAGGTCTTCCCGTACCTCGTCAACACCGACTACAACTCCACCGAGGTCGTCCCCGACCTCGCCGAGTCCGCCGAGTTCACCGCGCCCAACGAGTACACCGTCAAGCTCCCGTCGGGCCTGAAATGGTCCAACGGCCACGACCTGACGAGCTCGGACGTGAAGTTCTCCTTCGACCGCAACATGAAGATCGCCGACCCGAACGGCGCGTCGAGCCTCCTGTACAACCTCGACAGCGTCGAGACGCCGGATGACACCACTGTCGTCTTCAAGCTGAAGACCGACAACGACCAGGTCTTCCCGTTCATCCTGACGAGCTTCCCGGGAGCGATCGTCGACGAAGAGGTCTTCTCGGCCGACGCCGTCACCCCCGACCAGGACATCGTCGACGCGGACGCCTTCGGCGGCCCGTACAAGATCACCTCGTGGGACTTCAACAAGTCCGTCGAGTTCACCCCGAACGAGAACTACAAGGGTCTGCTCGACGCGCCCGTCAACGGCGGCGTCATCCTGAGCTACTTCGCCGAGTCGTCGAACCTCAAGCTCGCCGTGCAGCAGGGTGACGTCGATGTCGCCTACCGCAGCCTCTCCGCGACCGACGTCGAGGACCTCAAGGGCAACGACGCCGTCAAGGTCGTCGACGGCCCCGGCGGCGAGATCCGCTACATCGTGTTCAACTTCAACACGCAGCCGTACGGCGCGACGACGACCGAGGCCGACCCGGCCAAGGCGCTCGCCGTCCGTCAGGCCGTGGCCGACCTCGTCGACCGCGACGCGATCAGCGAGCAGGTCTACAAGGGCACCTACACGCCGCTGTACTCGTACGTCCCCGAGGGCTTCTCCGGCGCGACCGAGGCGCTGAAGGGTCTCTACGGCGACGGCAACGGCGGACCGGATGCCGCGAAGGCGAAGGCGACGCTCGAGGCCGCCGGTGTCACCACGCCCGTCAAGCTCAGCCTGCAGTACAGCCCGGACCACTACGGCCCCTCGTCGGGTGACGAGTACGCGCTGGTCAAGTCCCAGCTCGAGAAGGACGGCCTGTTCCAGGTCGACCTCCAGTCGACCGAGTGGGTGCAGTACTCGAAGGACCGCACGGCCGACGTCTACCCCGCCTACCAGCTCGGCTGGTTCCCGGACTACTCCGACGCCGACAACTACCTGACGCCGTTCTTCCTCAAGGAGAACTTCCTCGGCAACCACTACGACAACACCGAGGTGAACGACCTCATCCTCAAGCAGGCTGTCGAGCCGGATGCCGCGACGCGCAAGGCGGACATCGAGAAGATCCAGCAGCTCGTCGCCGGCGACCTCTCGACGGTGCCGCTGCTGCAGGGTGCTCAGGTCGCCGTGACCGGCAAGGACGTCAGCGGGGTCACCCTCGACGCGTCGTTCAAGCTGCGTTTCGCGCCCATCACCAAGTAGGACACCCGTCCGGACCCCCGCGCACCGAATCCCGGCGCGCGGGGGTCCGTTCCGTAAGGTAGACATCCATGACCATCGACGCTGCGGTCACCGAGCCGCCGCCCGCCCTTGAGGTCCCGCGACGCCGCGGATCCGGCGGGAGCCCTCTCGCTCGGTACATCCTGATCCGGTTCCTGCTCATCTTCCCGACCGTCCTGATCCTGGTGACGCTCGTGTTCTTCCTCATCCGCATGACGGGCGACCCGATCACCGCCGCCCTCGGCGGTCGCCTCCCGGCCGACCAGCTGGCCGAGCGCATCCACGAGGCGGGCTACGACCGCAACATCTTCATCCAGTACGTCGAGTACCTGGGTCAGATCTTCACGTTCGACTTCGGCACGACGATCACCGACAAGCAGCCTGTCGTGCACGTGCTCGCGACGTACGGTCTCGCGACGCTCGAGCTCGTGCTCTACTCCCTCGTCGTCGCCTTCATCGTCGGCATCCCGCTCGGCATGGTCGCCGCCGCGATGCGCGACCGCTGGCCGGATGCCGTGCTGCGCGTCTCGGCGATCCTCTTCTACGCGACGCCCGTCTTCTTCGCGGGTCTCGTCGCGAAGCTCGTCTTCTCGGTGTGGCTCGGCTGGCTGCCCGTCTCGGGACGCGCGAACGTCCGCACCGAGATCGCGCTCGGCCGCGACGGCGGCACCGGCATCTACCTCATCGACGCGATCGCGAGCGGCAACCCGAACTACATCTGGGACGTCCTCTCGCACGCGATCCTGCCGGCTCTCACCCTGGGTCTCCTCACGGCCGGCATCTTCCTGCGGCTCGTGCGCACCAACGTCATCGGCACGTACAACATGCCGTACATCGACGCCGCGCGCTCGCGCGGGGTGCGCGAGAGTCGGCTCGTGCGCACGCACGCGTACAAGCCCGCGCTCATCCCGATCATCACCGTCATCGGCCTGCAGATCGCGCTCATGCTCGGCGGCGCCGTCCTCACCGAGACGACGTTCGAGTGGAAGGGGCTCGGCTTCCAGCTGGCCGCCTACCTCTCCGCGCGCGACTTCGTGGCGGTGCAGGGCATCGTCGCGATGATCGCGATCATCGTCGCCGTGACCAACTTCCTCGTGGATATCATCGCCGCGTTCATCGACCCGAGAGTGAGGTACTGAGATGGCGCGCCGTCGCCTGATCGACCGCCTCCCGGTCGTCCACCAGCTGCGCCAGAGCGTCGGACTCCAGCGCGGCATGCTCGTCGCCGGACTCGTGCTCACGGGCGTGTTCGTCCTCCTCGCTCTCCTCGCGCCCTGGATCGCCCCGTACAGCTACAGCCAGCTGACGGATGCCGACGGCGTGAACTTCGGCGCACAGCAGCCGCCGAGCCCGCAGCACCTCCTCGGCACGACGGTCGGCGGCTACGACGTGCTGTCCCGCGTCATCTGGGGTGCGCAGACGGCCCTCATGGTCGTGGTCGTCGCGATCGCGATGTCGGTGTTCATCGGCATCCTCCTCGGTCTTCTCTCCGGGTATCTCGGCGGCTGGGTCGACCGGGTGCTCGTCGTCGTGGCCGACGCCATCTACGCTTTTCCGACGCTGCTGCTGGCGATCGTCGTCGCGATCGCGATCTCGGGCGGCCAGTCCGACCTGCGGTCGGGGATCATCGCGGCCGCGGCATCCATCACCGTGGTCTTCATTCCGCAGTACTTCCGCGTCGTGCGCGCGGAGGTCGTGCGCGTGAAGAGCGAGGCGTTCGTCGAGTCGGCGAAGGTCATCGGCGCCTCCACCCCGCGGGTCATGTTCCGACACGTGCTGCGTAATTCGACGCGGACGCTGCCGCTCATCGTGACGCTGAATGCGTCCGAGGCGATCTCGACGCTGGCCGCGCTCGGGTTCCTCGGGTTCGGCATCCAGCCGACCGCAGCGGCAGAGTGGGGCTACGACCTCAACAAATCGATCTCGGACGTCGCGGCGGGCATCTGGTGGACGGCGATCCCGCCGGGCGTCGCGATCGTGCTGACGATCCTCGGCATCACCCTCATCGGCGAGAGCCTCAACGACCTCGCCGACCCCCGCCTGCGCGCCCGCCGCCGGTCGGGCGGCAAGCGGGCGGCGTCGCAGACTCCGGCCGACGCGGTCGCCGCGAAGGAGCCGACCGCGCAGGAGTTCCTCGGAGAGGTGCCGTGATGAGCCCGAACGATCAGATCGCCGTCGAGATTCAGAACCTCGACATCACTTTCTCGACCGACGGCGGCGACGTGCACGCCGTGCGCGACGTGTCGCTGGATGTGCGCCCGGGCGAGGTGCTCGCGATCGTCGGCGAGTCCGGCAGCGGCAAGACCGTGACCGCGCGGTCGATCCTGGGTCTCCTTCCCGAGACCGCGACCGCGCGCGGTGCGGTGATCCTCGCCGGCACGGAGGTCGTGGGTCTCTCCGGTGAGAAGCTGCGCGAGGTGCGCGGCACGAAGGCCGCGATGATCTTCCAGGAGCCCTCGACGGCTCTGAACCCGGTCTTCACGGTCGGGTGGCAGCTCGCCGAGGGCCTCCGGGCGCACGGCGAGTACACGAAGGCGCAGGCCAAGGCGAAGGCGATCGAGATGCTCGGACGCGTCGGCATCCCCGACCCCGAGCGCCGCGTGAACGACTACCCGCACCAGTTCTCCGGCGGGCAGAAGCAGCGCATCGTCATCGCGATGGCGCTCGCCTTGAATCCCGCCGTGATCCTCGCCGACGAGCCGACGACGGCTCTGGATGTCACGGTGCAGGCCGAGATCCTCGAGCTGCTGCGACGCCTGCGCGACGAGACCGGCACGGCGATCCTCCTCATCACGCACAACATGGGCGTCGTCGCGGATCTCGCCGATCGCGTCGCCGTGATGCTGAACGGCGAATTGGTCGAGACGGGCCCGGTCCGCGAGATCTTCGCGGCGCCCCGACACGAGTACACCCGCACGCTGCTCGCTGCTGTGCCACGAGTCCAGCTCGTCGATCGGCCGCTGCCCGCGTCGGCGGACGCCGCAGCGACGCCGGTCGTCGAGGCGAAGGGTCTCGTGATCGAATACCCGGGGCGCCTGGGCAGCCCGACGTTCCGCGCCGTGCACGAGATCGACTTCGCGATCCGCCCGGGCGAGGTGCTCGGACTCGTCGGCGAGTCAGGATCGGGCAAGACGACGATCGGCCGGGCGATCGCGGGGCTCACCCCCGTCGCCGGCGGATCACTGCGCGTGCTCGGCACCGAGATGAACGGAGTGCGCGAGCGTGAGTTCCGAAAGCGCCGGAAGGATCTCGGGTTCGTCTTCCAGGATCCGGCAACGAGCTTCAATCCGCTCCTCACGATCGCGGAGTGCGTCGCCGAACCGCTCATCGTGCACGGGGACGCGCGCGACGCGGCATCCGCTCGCGACAAAGTCGACGAGCTGCTCGAGGCCGTGCAGCTGCCGAAGGCGTTCGGCGACCGTTACCCGCACGAGCTGTCCGGAGGTCAGCGTCAGCGCGCGTCGCTCGCCCGGGCGCTCGCCCTCGACCCGAAGCTGCTGATCGCCGACGAGCCGACCAGTGCGCTCGATGTCTCGGTGCAGGCGCGGGTGCTCGAGCTCTTCGGTGAACTGCAGGAGCGGTTCGGATTCGCCACCCTCTTCATCACGCACGATCTCGCCGTCGTCGACCTCCTCGCGCATCGCGTGGTCGTGCTGCACCGCGGTCGCATCGCGGAGGAGGGCCCGACGGCGCGGGTGCTCGGCGACCCACACGATGCCTACACGCGAAAGCTGATCGCGTCGCTGCCCGTGCCCGACCCCGACGCGCAGGCGGCGCGCCGACGCACAGGAGAGACCGGGCGCGACTGATCCGACGCTGCTGGTGGCCTCAGCGTCCGCCGACCGAGCCGAAAACGGCGGTGATCAGCGGGGCGAGGAAGCTCCACGCCCAGATCATGAGGAAGCCGACGACCAGGATCAGCCCGAACACCGAGAAACGCGATTTGAGGCGCCGCCCGCCGGGGGCCACCCCTGCGGGCGGCGCTGTCGGTGGAGTGAGAACCCCCGGTGCCGCCGCGAACGGCAGGGATGCCGCCCCTGGTACCGCCGCGGCATCCATGAGCCGGTCGTCGCGCCACCGCTCCCACTGCGCGAGCTTGTCGAGCAGCGACCGGACGACGGAGAAGAGCCACTCCCAGGTCGCCGCGTCGAGGGTCGACAGGTCGCGCTGGGCGTAGAGGAAGAGCCAGTCGTCGACGATCTCTACGTCGAGCGCGGCGGCGTTGTCGACGAAGCGTGCCATGATGTCGGGAGTGAAGAGGTAGAGCGCGTCGCGCTCGTAGCCCGCCGGGCAGTAGAGCGCGAAGTAGCGGTCGAAGTCCCCCTCGAGGCTCAGTCGCTGATGCTTGTCGAACGACTCCGGCAGATTCGACCCGAACCAGCCGTTGTTGCCCGTGGCATCCAGCACGATGTGCGGGAGAGGGTTCGCGAGCTTGACTGCGACATACCCCCACGTGTGCGTCGACTCGTTCTTGCCCGAGCCGGTCTTGTAGCGATAGTTCGCGAACTCGACGAGCCGCGGACGGTCGCCGCGCAGGATGTCGGTCGCGACGCGGGAGTGCCCCGCGTCGAAGATCATGCCCGGGAGAGCGGGCGCCTTCGCCTCGGGGTACCACGTCATGCCGTTGGCCTGCGCGAAACGGTCGAGGCGATAGGCGCGCAGCGGACCCGACCCGATCCGACCGGTGAACAAACCCCAGATGACGAAGCCGGCCCCGACGACGAGCGCTGCGAAGACGAGCACGGGCACCACCGCGGCGAACCCGCCGGCGCGCATCGACAGGATCGAGCCGATGATCCCGATGAAGACAGTGCCGAACATCAGCAGGAACACCGCGAACACGGCGACGCCGATGATGAGGCCGACGGGGGATGCCGAAGGCATCCGCCCCGACGCCTTCAGCTGCTTCACGTAGGCACGAGCCGTGCGGCGGTCGACGGGTTCGGTCAGCGCGCGGGCATCCATGTCGCTACGCTACCGGCGCGTCCTCGCGGGCGTACCGCTCACGCAGCCGCCGCTCCTCCGCCGGCGACGGGAGCCCGAGGAGCACCACGAGGAATCCCAGCGCGATCGCGATCCCGCCCACGAGGTACGCCGCCCAGGCGCCGTCGACGAAGCTGATCCGCGCGGCCTCGATGATCCGGTCGGCGTAGGCAGGGTTGTCGGATGCCACGTGCAGGGCCGAAGCGTACGAGGCCCGGAGCGCCCGAGCGACATCGGCACCGATCGTGGTGCCCTCGGGCGACGAACTGATGAGGTCGCCGAAGACCCGGGCGAAGCCGCCCGCGAGGACGGCACCCAGGAGCGCCTGCAGGATCGCTCCGCCGAGGTCGGTCTGGAGGTCGGTCGTGGCTGAGGCCATGCCGGCGCGCCGCACCGGCGTACTGCTCATGAGTGAACGGGATGCCGCGGTCATGACGAACGATGCGCCGCCGCCGACGAGAGCGAAAGCGAGAGCGACGAGCCATGAGGGCGTGTCCGCGGTCCAGGCGAGCATCGCGGCGAAGGCGCCCGCGAGGAGCACATAGCCGAGGGTCATGCTCGGCCGCACGCCCCTCGAGACCAGGATGCTCGCCGGGGCGCCGCACAAGAGCAGGGCCGCGGCGGCGGGCAGCAGCGCGAGGCCTGACTGCATCGCGTCGTAGCCCAGGATGTTCTGCAGGTACTGCTGCCCGACGAACATCGCGCCCTCGAGTGCACCGAACGCGAGCGCACCGGCGACGGCGGGCACCCAGAACAGTCGCCGGCGGGCGACCTGCAGGTCGTGCAGCGGCGACGCCGCCGCGCGTTGACGGGCGAAGAAGACGGCGAGCAGCGCCGCGGCGGCCAGGAGCAGCAGACCGCCGGTCGAGGCTTCACCGGGCGCGAAGACCACTTCGACGCCCAACACGAGTGCCGCGACGGCGACCACCGACACGACCCCGCCCCGATGATCGACGGGTTCGCTGGACTCCTCGACGCCACGCGGGACCGTCCGCGCGGCGAGAACGAGAGCCACGAGCGCGAGTGGGACGGGCGCCCCGAGGGCGATGCGCCACCCGACGGTGTCGACGAGCGCGCCCGACAGGATCGATCCGCCCACTGTCGCACCCGCGCAGATCGCGGTCCAAAGCGCGATCGCCCGGCCGCGCGCGGCGCCGTCGGTCCAGAGGGCGGTGATGAGCGCGAGGGTCGTCGGGAACGCCATGCCCGCCGCCATCCCGGTGAGGACGCGGGCTGCCATGAGGGTCTCCGCAGACGGCGCGAGTGCGGCGGCGGCACCGGTGACGAGAAGGGCGGTGAGTCCGATGCACAGCACCCGGACGCGGCCATAGCGGTCGGCGATCGCGCCCGCGTAGAGCACCGTCATCGCCATTCCGAGGCCCGTGCCGAGCGCGATCAGGTTCAGCGTCGTCTGCGAGGCGTTGAAGTCCGTGGCGATCTGAGGGAGCGCGACCGTGGCTCCGGCGAGGGTCAGATTGCAGATCGCAGCCGTGAGGACGAGCGCGGTCAGCACGGCGGCGGCGCGCGGGGGTGTGCGGGCGGGTGCGGTGGTGCCCGGCATCCGTCGTCCTCTCCGGGGCGGGTGGTCTCGACGAGAGCGTACTGGGGATTCGGCCGGGTCCGCGGCATCCGCTAGACTGTTGTGGTCGTCCGTCTGCGCGCGATTCCCGTGCGCTTCGATGGACACGTGCATCAACCCTCCTGATGCCGGGAAATGCCCGGCATCCGTTCTAGTCCGAAGGAGGTGGGTTAGTGACGCACTCACACCAGTACGAGCTCATGGTCATCCTCGACCCCGAGATCGACGAGCGTCAGGTCGCCCCCAAGCTCGACGGATTCCTGAAGGTCATCACCGCTGATGGTGGCTCGATCGACAACGTCGACGTCTGGGGCAAGCGCCGCCTGGCATACGAGATCCAGAAGAAGAACGAGGGCATCTACGCCGTCGTCAACTTCACCGCCACGAGCGAGGCCACGCAGGAGCTCGACCGTCAGCTCAAGCTGAACGAGCAGATCATGCGTACGAAGGTCCTGCGTGCCGAGGAGGCGATCGCTCAGGTCGCCGCCGAGAAGGAGCGCGCCGAGGCCAAGGCCGCCCGCAAGGCAGCGAAGGCGTAACGGACGATGGCCGGCGAGACCGTCATCACCGTCGTGGGCAACCTCACGGCAGACCCCGAGCTGCGCTACACGCAGAACGGGCTGCCCGTCGCGAACTTCACGATCGCGTCGACTCCGCGCAACTTCGATCGTCAGGCGAACGAGTGGAAGGACGGCGAAGCGCTGTTCCTCCGCGCGAGCGTGTGGCGCGAGTTCGCCGAGCACGTGGCCGGGTCGCTCACGAAGGGTTCCCGCGTCATCGCGACCGGCCGGTTGAAGCAGCGTTCCTACCAAGACCGCGAGGGCAACAACCGCACCGCGATCGAGCTGGAGGTCGACGAGATCGGCCCCTCGCTCCGGTATGCCACGGCTCAGGTCACGCGCGCCGCGTCCGGCGGAGGCAACTTCGGCGGCGGCGGTGGCCAGCAGCGCCCGCAGCAGGTCCAGCAGGCGGAGGAGCCGTGGGCGACCCCCGGCTCGGCCGCTCCGGACGCGTGGAGCGCTCCCGGTTCCTACGGCGACGACACGCCGTTCTGATTTCACAACACTCGTAAGGAAAAACAATGGCTGGAAAGGCTACCGGCGATCGCCGCAAGCCGCGGAAGGGCGCGAAGAACGCCGCTCCCGCGAAGGCGATCCGCGTCGGCGTCATCGACTACAAGGATGTCGCGACGCTTCGCAAGTTCATCTCGGAGCGCGGCAAGATCCGCGCCCGCCGTATCACCGGTGTGTCGGTGCAGGAGCAGCGTCTGATCGCCAAGGCGATCAAGAACGCGCGCGAAATGGCGCTCCTGCCTTACGCCGGCGCTGGCCGCTAAGGAGCACCTCATGGCAAAGCTGATTCTCACGAACGAGGTTGCCGGGCTCGGAAGCGCCGGTGACGTCATCGAGGTCAAGAACGGGTACGCCCGCAACTACCTCATCCCCCAGGGCTTCGCTGTGGCCTGGAGCCGCGGTGGCGAGAAGCAGGTGGCATCCATCCGTGCCGCCCGCGACGCCCGCGCGATCCACGACCACGAAGAGGCCGTGGCGCTCAAGGACGCCCTCGAGGCGAACAAGGTCCGCCTCACCGTCAAGGCCGGCAAGGAAGGCCGCCTGTTCGGCGCCGTCAAGCCCGCCGACGTCGCCGACGCCGTGCAGGCGGCGGGCCTGGGTGAGCTCGACAAGCGCAAGATCCACATCACCGCACCGATCAAGGCGACCGGCGAGCACGAGGCGACCATTCGTCTGCGTGACGACCTCACCGCCGTGATCACCCTGCAGGTGGTCGCCGCGAAGTAATTCGCGCACGACGGATGCCGCGACCGCTCCTTCGGGAGTGTCGCGGCATCCGCCGTTTCCGGGGCTGGTCAGGCGGTCATGCGGCGCCGCACGGTGAATAGCGTCCCCGCGCCGAGCGCGAGCAGGCCCGCGGCGAGCGGCAGCCAGGGCAGGACGCCACCCGTCTGTGCGAGCGTGCGCGCTGAACCCATCACGGCAGCAGTGCCCGAGGTTCCGGAGGTACCCGGAGTTCCCGGAGTGTCGGGTGTGCCAGGCGTTCCCGAGGTGCCGGGCGTCCCCGGGGTGCCGGGCGTGCCGGGCGTCCCGGGAGTGCCGGGCGTCCCCGGCGTTCCCGTCGTGGCGTTCGTCGTCGTCGCGTCTCCGACGATGGCGACCGCGTTGCCGCCGATGGTGATCGGCAGGCTGATCGGGGCGATGAGCTGGGTGCCGCCGAGGATGCTGTCCTCACCGCTGGTGGTGGCGCCGCCCGACATACCCGCCGAGGGCGAGCCGCCGGTCGTCGTGGCATCCGTGGTCTCGGCGTCGCCGAGGACGGAGACCGCGTTGCCGCCGATGGTGACGGGAACACTGATCGGGATGATGGCCTGGGTGCCGCCGCCGATGCTGTCGTCACCGCTAGTGGTGGCGCCGGCCGCGGAAGCCGGAGCCGTGTTGCCGCCGGTCGTCGTGGCATCCGTCGTCTCGGCGTCGCCGAGGACGGAGACCGCGTTGCCGCCGATGGTGACGGGAACGCTGACCGGGATGATGGCCTGGGTGCCGCCGCCGATGCTGTCGTCGCCGCTGGTTGCCGGAGCCGCTTCGGCCTCTGCCGCCGGCGCCGCGGGTGTCGCCTGCTCGGGCGCCGTCGTCGTGGCATCCGTGCTCTCGGCGTCGCCGAGCACCGACACGGCGTTGCCGCCGACGGTCACCGGAACGGCAACGTCGATCAGCGCCTGTGTGCCGGACAGGATGCCGTCCAGGCCGGATGTCGAAGCGCTCCCGCTGGGGGCGCTCGTCGCATCCGGCGTCGACGTCTCGGCGCCGGTGCTCGTCGCGTCGCCGAGGATCGACACGGCGTTCGCGCCGATCGTGATCGGTGCGTCGAGCGAGACGAGGGCTTGCGTGCCGGACAGGAGTCCGTCGTCGCCCGTGGTTTCGACCGCCTGTGCGACCGTTGCGCCGAGGAGCGTAATGCCCCCGGCCAGAAGCGTGCCCCAAAGGGCGCGCGAAACGATGGTGTTCATGATCTCTCCTTGACAGGGTGTGTAGGGCGTGCGCGCACGAGCGCGCATCATCGTGCCGCTCCAGGAGCGGCCACGACCCGGTCAGTCGGGAGAGACGTCGGTGCCGAAGGTCGGCGACGACGGGACGGACTCGTCCCCCGGACCGCGACGCCACGCCCAGGCACGGTGCATGGCGAACAGTCCGAAGGCGAGCGCGGCGGCCGCGCCGAAGCCGAAGGTGGACGAAGATGAGAAGAACGAGGTCGCGTCGATCGCGCCGCCCAGTGGCAACGTGAGACTGAGCGTCGAGGCGAGAGTACTGACGCCGGCGCCGACGGTCGTGGCGGTCGTCGCGGAGGCGATGGATGCCGCGGTGACCACGGGCACCATCTGCCACACGACGCGTGCGCCGGCGGGGATCGACGGCTGCGCGGTCGCCGCGGACACGAGCGCCCCGCCGTCGGCACGCACGCCGGTTCCCGCGGTATCCGTGGGGCCAGTCGGCTTCGGCGCCGTGGTTGTCGACCCGATTTCGGGGAGAAGCTTGTCGATGGGAAGCACGGGCTCGACGACCTCGGTGACCGGGGTGAGCACGGGAGCGAGGGGTGCGACGACGGTCGCCACCGGTTCGAGCACCGGCTGCAGAACCGGGGTGAGAGGCTCGATGACGGGATCGAGCACCGGCGCCACCACGGGGGCGACCGCTTCGACAACCGGAGCGACGGCGTCGGTGACCGGCGTCAGGGCATCGGTCACCGGGGCCGCGATCTTCGCCACGGGCTCCAGCACGGGCGTCGTGACGGATCCGACCGTTCCAGCGAGGGCGCCGAGGGTGTTGCCGAGCACTCCAGAATCGTCATCGTCGGCGGCGTGAGCACTGCCCGCGCTGAGGGCGATCGTGAGCAGGACCCAGGCGAACACGACACCGGCCGCAATGGCCAGGAGCCGCGCGAGCCGCGTTGTGCGCGCGACGAGGTCGCTTGGTGTATCCACGTTCACCTCCCACGACGAATGGTCGGATGTCGACGTCACGGTCGACTCTGGAGTGCCTGGACTGGCAAAGATACTCCCGTCATCGAACGGTGTCCAGACCCCCGGTCGACGAACGAGACGCCGCATCGACGCCGTCCGCCATAATGCGGGTATGACCGATGAGGTGCTCACGTCGGATGGCATTCTTCACCGGGCCGCTCATCGAGTTCTGGACGCGACGCGTCAGTACGCCGCTGATGGCGAGGTCGCTTGAGGCCCGCTCGCTGTGACAATCCCGGACGAGGACAGCGCGTACCCACGTGTGACGTCGCGTTTCGCGCGCGCGACGCGCCGGGCGGAATCGGACTTGACAAAGCCGGAGTTATCCCCGTGGTTGTCCCCAGGTGGGGTGCTGACGACCAACCTTCAACCCACACTTCAGACACGATTCCCGTCCACAGGCTGTGCAACAGATAAGGCCGGTTCAAAGGCCATTTCCGTTCCACAGAAGGCTGCAAGATCGCTGAGTTTCCACAGGCGCTGTACACAGGCATCCCGGCGTTTCTCGCACACTCTCCACACAGTTATCCACAGGCGCGTTTGCGGGTGTCGGAACCCGTCTCTAGCGTGTCTGGAGGCTCGGAAGGTGAGCCGGAACGAGCTGGGGACAGGGGCGCTGCATGTCGATCGCGGACATCTCGAACGAGCGTCTCGGCGGGGCACCCGAACGGGGGAACGAGCGCACACCTCCGCATGATCTGCTCGCTGAACAATCCACGCTCGGGGGCATGCTGCTCTCACCGGATGCCGTGGCCGATGTCGTCGAGTCGATCCGCGGCACCGACTTCTACGTGCCGAAGCATGAACTGATCTTCGAGGCGATCCTCAGCCTGTATTCGCACGGCGAACCCACCGACGTCGTCGCCGTCACGGACGAGCTGATCAAGACCGGTGACCTCATGCGCGCGGGCGGCGCGGACTACCTGCACTCGCTGACCTCGATCGTTCCGACCGCGGCGAACTCCGCCTATTACGCGTCCATCGTGCGTGAGCGCGCGCTGCTGCGGCGACTCGTCGAGGCGGGTACGCGCATCGTGCAGATGGGGTACAACGGCCAGGGCGAGGCGCTCGACCTCGTCAACAACGCGCAGGCCGAGATCTACTCCGTCACCGGCGCCGAGCAGGCTGAAGACTACGTGCCCCTCGAGGTCGCCGTCGGCGCGGCTATCGAGGAGATCGAGGCCGCCCGCGGCCGCGACGGCCAGATGACCGGCATCCCCACCGGGTTCGCCGGACTCGATCAGCTGACCAACGGCCTGCATCCGGGTCAGATGATCGTCGTCGCCGCGCGCCCGGCGATGGGCAAGTCGACGCTCGCGCTCGACTTCGCGCGAGCCGCGGCGATCAAGCACAACCGTCCGACGATCTTCTTCTCACTCGAGATGGGGCGCAGCGAGATCGCGATGCGCCTCATGAGTGCCGAGGGCGCGGTGCCGCTGCAGTCGATGCGCAAGGGGTCGCTCGATTCGCGTGACTGGACGACGATCGCGTCGACGCGCGGCCGCATCAACGACGCCCCGCTGTACATCGACGATTCGCCCAACATGACGCTCGTCGAGATCCGCGCGAAGTGCCGCAAGCTCAAGCAGCGCGTCGGGCTGCAGATGGTCGTGATCGACTATCTCCAGCTGATGACCTCGGGCAAGCGTGTCGAGTCGCGTCAGCAGGAGGTCTCGGAATTCTCGCGTGCCCTCAAGCTCCTCGCGAAGGAGCTGCAGGTGCCGGTGATCGCGCTGTCGCAGCTGAACCGTGGACCCGAGCAGCGCGCGGACAAGAAGCCCGTGATCAGCGACCTGCGCGAGTCGGGCTCGATCGAGCAGGATGCCGACATGGTGATCCTGCTGCACCGCGAGGCGGCCTACGAGAAGGACAGCCCTCGCGCCGGCGAGGCCGACCTCATCGTGGCGAAGCACCGAAACGGTCCGACCGACACCGTGACCGTCGCCTTCCAGGGCCACTTCTCGCGCTTCACCGACATGGCGCCGGGGGACTTCGGGTAGTGAAGGTTCTCGGTGAGAGTTGATGACCGTTGAGCTCGAGACCGCATGGAGCCTCCGCAGCGTGATGGCCTCGCGCGAGATCTTCCAGACCTCCAAGCTGAAGCCGTTGCTCGAGGAGCGGGGCGTCGACCTGTCCCGGGAACAGGTGTACCGACTGGTGACGCAAGCACCGCAGCGGGTTCGCATCGACGTGCTCGCCGCGCTGTGCGACGCGTTGGAGTGCTCGCTCGACGACCTCGTGCAGGTCACCCGCCGGGAGGCTGCGGCCCCGGTCGCGGTGGGTGAAGAGGCGACGCGGGGTGCGATCGGCGATCTGCGGCCCGTGCGGGCCACGATCCGTCGCCCGCGCTCGAAGTAGGCCGCGGTGGCGAAGCCTCCGCAGGAGCCCAGGGTTGCTGAGGTCGCCGGGCTCGTCCACGCGATCGCGCCGGAGATCCCGGTGGAGCGCCTTGTTGAGATCGTGGCTGAAGTCGCACCCGTGCCGCTCACCCAACGGCGTCTCGAACTCGCACTCCTCAAACAACCTGGAGTCCTCGAAGGGCGACACCGGAACGTACCGGTGACGGTGCAGGATCTGGCCCACGCTCTCGTGAACGAGGGTGCCGGGCGGGTCGTCTTGCCTACATGCGATTCCTGTGGACGTGCCGTTCGGATGCCTCACAAGACGCAGACCGGCGGTCGCCACTGCTCGCGCTGTGAACGGAATGCCCGATCGGTCGCGTGTGCCAGATGCGGACGAGTTCAGCCCGTGCAGCGCACCGTCGATGGGCAACGGTTCTGCCGGGACTGCTGGCGAGCCGATCCGCGGTCGTTCGGCGACTGCTCGCGATGCGGGCAGAACGCCACGATTATCGTCCGTCGCCCCGCGCTCGTCTGTCTCGCGTGCTACACCGCGCCGGTCAAGATGTGCGAGCTCTGCGGGGAGCCGGGCCGCGTAGCGACGCACCTGGACGGCCGACGGGTCTGCGCCCGCTTCTACTACGCGATGCGACGCCCCCAGCCGTGCCCGGAGTGCGGGCGGAAGGTGTTCCTCACTGGCTTCATGAATGGGCACAAGGTCTGCGCCGAGTGCGCAGGAGCTCCCGTGACGATGGCATGCCCGGGATGCGGGACGATCGAAGAGGTGCGCAAGCACCGGCTATGCGTAGAGTGCCGGCGACCTATCGCCATCCAGCAACTGCTTGCTGACGACAGCGGAGAGATCCGCCCCGAGCTGCACCCGCTCGCGGAGTATCTGGTGACGCACCACGGCAGTGCGATCTCCCTCGAGCGGTGGCTGTACAAGAGCCGCTGTGCGGTCGTCCTCCGTGAGCTCGCCGATGGCACGCTGCCCCTCACCGCGGACGCGATCATGACCAGAGCGCACGCCGGCCAGTCCGTGGCATTCCTGCTCTCGCTCCTCATCCGCTCAGGCGTGCTGCCCGATTTCGACATCCAAGCGGCGAGGTTCGAGCACTGGTTCCAACGGTGGCTTCCGACCGTCCCCCATCCCGAGGACCGGCTCCTCCTACGGCGGTACTGCACCTGGGAGCTGCTGCCGTCGGGCAGATCACTCAGGGGCAGACCAGCTACGGCCGTCCGATCCGGCTCCACCTATCAGAAGGTGCGTGCGGCGCTGAAGCGGTGCGCGGCCCTCCTGCAGCAGATCCGCGCGAGCGGCGAAACGCTGACGACATACCCGCAGCGATCTCTCGACGGCTTCCTCACCGGTTCGCCCTCACAACGGGATGCCCCCGCGCCGTTCACCCGGTGGCTGCGACGGCACCGCCTGAGCCGCCTCCGGGTCGAGTTCCGCAGCCATCGCCTCGAAGGGCGCGACTACGCCGCCGACCATCGGTGGACGATGGCACGCGCGTTCATCACGCGAGACGACATGGATCCCGTGACGCGAGTCAGCGGATTGCTCGTCCTGTTCTACGGGCTCCACCTGACCCGCATCGCAGCGATCACCCGCGCACAAGTCGATACGACCGCGCGCCCCATGACGCTGACGGTCGGAACTGAACCGATCGAGCTGCCCGAAGTCCTCGCCGAAGCAATGGTCCAGCTGCTCGACGGCAACCGCTCCGACACTTGGCTCTTCCCGGGCAGGAACCCGGGCCGACCGATCACCCCCGGGCCGCTCAGCCGTCGACTCCGTCAAGAAGGACTCCTCGCCGGCAGCGCTCGTGTCACCGCGCTGATGGACCTCACCCGACAACTGCATCCTCGAATCGTGTCCGACCTGCTCGGCATCACGGCGTCATCAGCTGCCGCCTGGGCACGCCTCTCCGGGGGCGAATGGTCCGACTATCCCGCGCTGCGCTCAACCTCGACCTGAGCACCAATGGCCTCCCGCTACGCTTGCGCCTCCAGTGGGACTGCCTGAATTATCGGACAGACCCCCGGGCTTGGCTACAGATAGCGGCAGACCTGATCCGAGCTGCACGTGTCGGGCTCGACGTGCTCGGCCTGGTCGCGGAGCCCGGCGAGGGTGTCGCGCAGGTCGTGGAGCTGCCTGAGCTGCTGGTCGATATCGGTGAGGCGTGCGTCGAGGAGGTCGCGGACGTGGCTGCAGGGCGCTTGGCCGTGGTCGCGGATGTGGAGGATCTGCTGGATCTGGGCGAGGGTGAGTCCAGCGGCTTGGCCGCGGTGGATGAAGTCGATTCGGGCGATGGTCTCGGCGGTGTAGTTGCGGTAGCCGCTGGGCGTGCGCCCGGCCGGCGGCAGGAGCCCCTGGTCCTCGTAGAACCGCAACGTCTTCGCCGTGGTGCCGGCCGCGTCGGCGAGCTCTCCGATCCGCATTCCCCGCCCCCCCTTTTCGCTGGTCGCAAATTTCGTGCTTGACCTTCCCCTGTGGTGGAAGGTTCATGATGAGTGTATCAGCGGGATGTTCCAAGATGTCCAGGGAGGAATAAGGATGCCATCGAGGTTTGATCTGGCCGTGATTGGGTCGGGTGGCGCGGCATTCGCCGCGGCGATCCGCGCCACCACACTGGGAAAGTCGGTGGTGATGATCGAGCGCGGCACGTTGGGCGGCACGTGCGTGAACACGGGGTGCGTTCCGTCCAAGGCGCTGCTCGCGGCCGCCGAGGCCCGCCACGTGGCCGCGGATGCGGGCTCCCGGTTCCCGGGGATCGCCGCCACCGCTGGCCCGGTAGACATGCACGGGCTGGTGGGTGGCAAGCAGGACCTGGTCGAGGCGATGCGGAGTGAGAAGTACATCGACGTGGCAGAAGCCTACGGCTGGCCGGTCCGCCAGGGCGAGGCGGCGTTCGCCGGCACGCCGGATGCGTCGGTCCTCGAGGTCACCGCCGCGGACGGCACCGTCGAAACCATCGAGGCCGCCCACTACCTCATCGCCACAGGCTCCCGCCCGTGGGCTCCTGCCATCGAGGGGCTGGACGGCGTCGACTTTCTCACCTCGACGTCGGCGATGGAGCTGTCCGAGGTGCCTGACTCGCTGCTGGTGCTCGGCGGGGGCTACGTGGCGCTGGAGATGGCACAGTTGTTCGCCCGGCTCGGCTCGAAGGTGACTCTGCTGGTGAGGTCCCGGCTGGCGTCGAAGGAGGAGCCGGAAGTCTCCAAGGCGTTGCAGGAAATCTTCGCCGACGAGGGCATCCGAGTGGTCCGCCGCGCCATCCCCACCCGCGTCACCCGCGACCCGGGCACCGGCCAGATCGTCGCCGCGGCCGAGGTCTCGGGCGGCGTGCAGGAGTTCCGTGCCGACGAGATCCTCGTCGCGCTCGGCCGCGCCCCGGTCACCGACGGGCTCAACCTCGAGACCGTGCAAGTGAAGACCGGCGCGGCCGGAGAGGTCGTGGTCACCGACCAGTTGCAGTCCTCCAACCTTCGCGTCTGGGCGGCTGGGGATGTCACCGGGCACCCCGAGTTCGTCTACGTCGCAGCCCGGCACGGCACGTTGGTCGCCGAGAACGCCTTCACTGACGCCAGCACGTCGGTCGACTACACGCGGATGCCGCGGGTCACATTCACGAGCCCTGCCGTCGGCGCGGTCGGGATGACCGAGAAGGAGGTCATCGCGGCCGGGATCCGCTGCGACTGCCGTGTCCTGCCACTGGAGTACGTGCCCCGCGCGCTGGTGAACCGGGACACCCGCGGGTTCATCAAGATGGTCGCCAACGCGGACACCGGCGAGATCCTCGGCCTGACCGCGGTCGCCAAGGACGCCGGCGAACTCGCCGCCGCAGGTGTCCACATCCTCGGCAAGACCATCACCGAGGTCGCCGACGCGTGGGCCCCGTACCTGACCACGGCCGAAGGCATCCGGATCGTCGCCAAGGCCTTCACCACCGATGTGTCGATGCTGTCCTGCTGCGCCTGACCGCGCGCCAGACAGCGGATCCACCCCATCAGAAACTGGAGCCTCGCCCGCTCCTCGATCGGCCCGCCCGGGTCGAATCGATCTCCCCGGCCAGCGGCGACACGATCCGCGTCACCGTCGACTCGACCGCCGGTGTCACTAGCGTGGAACCGGCGACCGCGGTGGTGTCCTTGGTCAGCCCCGAGGCCATGCACTCGATTCGCTCCTCGTTCTGCAACCAGGTCCACTACTTCGCTTCCCGCGAGGACGCCGCCGGATGGCTCACGGAACACCCGATGGCCCAAATCCTCACGGTCGCCGATGCCTTCGAGGTTGGCAGCACCCTGATCACCGAGATGCTCGAGCGCCCCCGGACCGGTGCCGACGAACTGTCTGGAAGCTGCTGCGGTCCCGAGACCTGCTGCTGAGACGGCACCACGAGAGGACAGAACACCAATGCCTCCCAACCAGGACGACCAGCGAGGCGGCCGTGGCCTGCTCCTTGGGGCCGTCGCCGCACTGCTCGTGGTCGGCTGCTGCGCCCTCCTTCCACTTCTCGTCGTCGGAGGCACGATCACAGGGATCGGCACCCTCCTCCGCAACCCGTGGGTGATCACGGGCGGTGCCGCACTCCTGATCCTCGCGGTGGTTGCAAGCATCGTGATGACAGCGCGTGCCAGGCGACACCGCCGCGAAAACGACCCCGACTGCTGCCCGCCCCTTCGCCCGACCATAACGAAGACAGACCCGAGGCGAAGGGAAACCGGAACCAAATGATCATGGCCATTAGACCCCGGCATGCGGCCCGCCCGATAGGCCCCTAGCCAGCAGGCAAGTCGCCGATCAACGCGCGCGAACTCTGATGTGAAATCTAAAGGTCATCCGCATGGTCCCGGATCAAGCCGTCACGCGGCGGCGACGTCCTGCGCGGTCACGTGCTTGCCTTCCGCGTCGACGCGGCGCGCAGGCCGTTGAGGATCACGATCACCTCGGCGATCTCGTGCACCAGCACCACTGCCGCAAGCCCCAGGACGCCAAAGAGGGCGAGCGGGAGCAGCACGCTGATGATCAGCAGCGACAAGATGATGTTCTGGTTGATGATGTGCCGCCCCCGACGGGCATGGGCGAACGCGCGCGGGAGAAGCCGCAGATCGTGACCGGTGAAGGCCACGTCGGCCGACTCGATCGCGGCGTCGGAGCCCGTCGCGCCCATCGCGATCCCGATGTCCGCGGCGGCCAGCGCAGGGGCGTCGTTGATGCCGTCGCCGATCATCGCGACCGGCCCCTTCGCACCGAGCTCTGCGATCGCGGCGGCCTTGTCCTCCGGGCGCAGCTCGGCGCGCACGTCCTCGATCCCTGCCTGCGCAGCGAGAGCGCGGGCGGTGCGGGCATTGTCGCCGGTGAGCATGGTCACCCCGATGCCCTGGGTCGCGAGGGTGCGCACGACCTCGGGGACCTCCGGGCGCAGCTCGTCGCGGACGCCGATCGCGGCGACCGCGACGCCGTCGCGGTGGACGATCACGACCGTCATGCCCTGCTCCTCCAGCCCCGCGACCCGGTCGTCGAGCGTGCCGGCGTGCAGCCAGCGGGGACTGCCGACGGTGATCCGCGCGCCATCGAGCTCGCCCTCGATGCCGTGCCCGGCCTGCTCGGTCACGCCCTCCGCCGCAGGCGCATCCGGCGCTGCGGCGGTGATCGCGGCCGCGAGCGGGTGGGTGCTGCGCTGCTCCAGGGCGGCCGTCCACGCCAGCGCCTCCGCCTCGCTCACACCGTCCACGGTGAGGACGGCGGCGACGGCGGGCTCGTTGCGGGTGAGGGTGCCGGTCTTGTCGACGGCAACGTGGCGGATCACGCCGAACCGCTCGAACGCGGCACCCGACTTGACGATCACGCCGAACTTGCTCGCCGCACCAATCGCAGCGACAACAGTGAGAGGCACCGAGATCGCCAGCGCGCACGGCGACGCCGCCACGAGCACCACGAGGGCGCGGGTAATCCACAGCTCCGGGTCACCGAAGAGCGAACCGATCACGGCGACCAGGACGGCGAGGATCAGCACACCCGGCACGAGCGGGCGGGCGATGCGGTCCGCGAGACGAGCGCGGTCCCCCTTCTCCGCCTGTGCCTGCTCCACGAGCTCGACGATGGTGGTCAGCGAGTTGTCGGTGCCCGCCGCGGTCGTCTCGACCTCCAGCGCTCCCGCGGTGTTGATCGCGCCGGCCGACACTGAGTCACCAGGCTCGACCTCCACCGGGATCGACTCCCCGGTGATCGCGGAGGTGTCCAGGCTGGAGCGGCCCGTGCGGACGACGCCGTCGGTCGCGATCCGCTCGCCCGGGCGCACCAGCATCAGCTGGCCGACGGCGAGGTCCTTCGCGGCGACCTCGACCGAGGCCCCGTCGCGCCGGATGGTCGCGGTCTCGGGGACGAGCTTGAGCAGCGCCCGGAGCCCGCCGCGGGCGCGGTCCATCGCCTTGTCCTCCAGGGCCTCGGCGATCGAGTAGAGGAACGCCAGTGCCGCGGCTTCTTCGACGTAGCCGAGGATGACCGCACCGATCGCGCTGATCGTCATCAGCAGACTGATGCTCAGCTTGCCCGTGAACAGCTTCCGGATCGCGCCCGGCGTGAACGTCGACGCGCCCAGCAGCAGGCCGATCCAGAACAGCACCAGCGCAGGGATCTCCATCCCGGACCACTCCAGCGCCAGACCGGTGAGGAACGCCACACCCGCGAAGACCGGGACCATGATCCCGCGGTCCCGCCACCAGCGGCGCTCCGCCTCCTCGGCCTCTTCGCCGACTGCGGTCTCAGGCTCGTCGTGCTCGCAGCCGCACGCCGCGCTCACGCGCCCGCTCCCGTCCCGCAGCAGCCCGGCACCGTGCACGAAGCGTCCATGCAGGGCGCGTGCTCGTCCACCGCGAGCGTCACGTCCACCAGCGCGGTCAGCGCCGCCGCGAGGTGCGGGTCCGCGATCTCGTAGCGCGTCTGCCGCCCTTCCGGCTCGGCGACCACGATGCCGCAGTCGCGCAGGCAGGTCAGGTGGTTCGAGACGTTCGAGCGGGTCAGCTCCAGCTCACGCGAGAGCACCGCCGGGTAGCTGGGGCCGTCGAGCAGGGTCATCAGTATCCGGGAGCGCGTCGGGTCCGCCATGGCCCGGCCGAGCCGGTTCATGACGTCGAGACGTGGAGCAATGGTCAGCATGCACTGATCATACAGTGTTGACTGAATTAATCCCAGGATGAATAGTGCACCCTGCGACATTCGGCCCTACCAGTAACCCCGCGGGCGCGCAGCAGCAGCCCGGCGTTTTCGAGCGCGCCGAGGACGCGGACGATGCTGGTGGTGTTGCAGGACACCACCCGGGTCAGGTCCCGGCCGAGCGCGGTGGCGTAGTTGGCCTGGGCGACGAAGGAGTGCCCGGTGGTCGAGTGCGCTTCCCCGCCCTGCACGATCACCTTTACTCCCGCCGCCTGGTAGCGGGGCAGGTTTCCGGCGGCGACGTGCTTGGGGGTCGTATCGACGATCACGTCGCTCTGCGCGAGGAGATCGTCGAGGGTTCCCTCGGGGCGGATGTCGGTGTCCACCATGCCGCTGTGCGCGTCGGGGGTGGCGGCGACTACGGGCAGCCGCGGGACGGCGGATTGTATTCGCCAGTCGGTGACGATGTCCGCGACGCCCACCAGGTGCATGTCGGGTTGGGCGTGGACGGCGTCGGCGACCCTCTTGCCGATCACTCAATACCCGTTGACGCCGACTCTGATCCTGTCCATCTTCGTCTCCTTTCGTGGTGTTCTTGAGCCGTGCGCGGGTCAGGGGCGGGGTCGGCGGCGCCGCAGCGTCCACAGCAGATAGCTGCCGAGGGCGCCGATCGTGCCGGTCCCGGCGCCGATCAGGACGCCTTCCCGGGAGCGCCATTTCGTGTTCCCGCCGACGAGGGTGCCGATCCCGCTGATCAGCGCGGCGGCGATCATTCCCGCGACGACACGGTTGCCGACGCGTTCGGCGCGCCCGACGAGAGGTTCCAGCTCCGTCGCGCGCAGGTGCACCTCGAACCCGCCGTCTTCGAGGAGATGCCGGAGCCGGCTCAGGGTGGCGGGCAGCTCGGTGAGCAGTGCCCCGGTGTCGGCTCCCGCGCGCGCCCATCGCCGGGCCAGAGCCGGCAGGGACAGCTGGGCGCGGGTGAGCTGCTCAGCGTAGGGCTGCAGGGCGTCGAGCATCTGGAAGTCCGGATCCAGCCGCGCCGCGGTCCCTTCGGCCATCATCAGCACTTTGAACAGCAGCGCCGTCTCCTGCGGAAGGTGCAGCTGGTGCTGCTGCAGGATGCCGAGCAGCTGCTGGAGCATGATTGCGAGGCTGATCTCCGACAGCGAACGGCCCCGGTAGCGGGCCGTGAACGCGGTGATCGCCTGCCGCAGCCCTGCCCGGTCGACGACGTCGGCGGTCCGGGAGAGTTCTATCAGGGCGGTGGTGAGGGTGTCCGGGTCGTCGCGGGTGAAGGCGAGCACGATGCCGGCGAGGCCGTCCGTGGTCTGTTCGGTGAGCTCCCCGACCATCCCGAAGTCGATCAGCGCGAGCGCGCCGTCGGGCTGCACGAACATGTTCCCGGGATGGGGGTCGGCATGGAAGAACCGGTTGTCGAACACCATCGTGAGCACGATGTCGGCACCCAGCCGCGCGAGTGCGACCCGGTCGATGCCGGCGGCGTCCAGGCCCTCCAGGTCGTCGATCCGCACCCCGCTCATCCGCTCCAGGGTCAGCACGCGCGAGGT
Organism: Microbacterium sp. MMO-20; assembly: GCF_037147735.1. NCBI lineage: Bacteria > Bacillati > Actinomycetota > Actinomycetes > Micrococcales > Microbacteriaceae > Microbacterium > Microbacterium sp. MMO-20. The sequence continues at coordinate 59,465 of NZ_JBBCUU010000005.1, forward strand.
CGTGGTCTCCCCGTGCACGCGGGGAATCCGCACCCGCGCCGCGTGGGCGAACTCCTGCGCGAACCGTTCGGCGTTGCGGGCCTCCTGCAGGTAGTCCAGCTCGGCACGCAGCGTGCGGGAGAACTCCTCCACCAGCCCGGGCAGGTCGTACTGCCGGATGGCATCCCAGCGCCGGTCGGCGCGGTCGGCGAGGTTGCGGAGAATGTCCAGGTCTTCATGCACCTGCGCGACCACGCCGGGCCGGCGCACCTTCACGACGACCTCGGTGCCGTCGTGAAGAGTTGCCGCGTACGCCTGCCCGATGGACGCCGCCGCCAGCGGCACCGGGTCGAACTGGGCGAACACGTGCTCTGGGTCGGCGCCGAGCTCTTCACGGAGCACGTCCCGAATGCCCTCCCACGGTGCCGCGGCGACGTCGTCCTGCAGTTTGGCGAACTCGGCGACCCATGCCGCGGGGAGCAGATCGTGCCGGGTGGAGAGGATCTGGCCCAGTTTCACGAACGTCGGCCCGAGCTCCTCCAACGCGACCCGCACATGCTCGGGGTTCGTGTAGGGGTCCTCCTGCCGGGCGTGTCCGAGGGCGCCGCGTTGGAACGGCACCAAGCCGCCCAGGCCCAGCACGCCGGCCAGGACGCCGAGTCCGTGCCGGCGCAGCACGGCCCCGATCTGCCGGTACCGGCTACTCCCCGCGCCCATCAGCTCACGCCCCTCTCGGCTGGAGTGCCGGCCGATGCTCGTTCGAGGATGAAGTCGACGCGCGCGTCGGGGGCGAGTGCGGGGACGGTGACGACGGGAAAGCCCAGCTCCTGGTACACCAGCCCGAGCAGGTCGTGGATGCGCCGCTGCGCGGCGGGGTCCTCGGTGCGCGCGTAGTCGGACGCCAGCGGGAGCAGGTCAAGCAGGAACACCGTCGCGTACCGGGCGCCGGCCAGCGCGCCCAGCAGGGCGGTGCCGGGGGCGAGGCCGAGGAAGCGGTAGTAGGCGAGCGAGTCCGGCAGAGCACGGTCCAGGAACACGGTCTGTTGCGGGTCGAGGGAGCGTTCCTGCTCGATCTGCATGTCGACGACGGCGCGCTGGAACTCGCTCTGCCGTGCCCGCACCTCCGCGGTGCTGCGCCCGGTGATCCGTTGCAGGTCGATGTAGTGGCGGGCGTGCTCGATTTTGGTCGTGTACCCGCGGCCCCGCAGCAGGTTGACCGTGGTGGTCTTGCCCGAGCTGGGACCGCCCGTCACGACGTGCCAACGGGTGGTCTGTGCGGGCCGCGGCTCCTGGATGCCGGTCATGACCTCACCCTACACCCTGTACCCCTACAGGGTATGGTAGATTGTGGGTGGAGGTGCGAGATGGCACACGGGTATGTGGACAACAAGCCGGCGCTGCTGGCGCGGCTGAGCCGCGCGGAGGGTCAGGTGCGCGGGATCGCGCGGATGATCGACGAGGACGTGTACTGCATCGACGTGCTGACCCAGGTGTCGGCGGCGACGAAGGCGCTGGAGTCCGTCGCGCTGTCGCTGCTGGAAGACCACCTCGCGCATTGCGTCGCGCAGGCGACCGCCGAAGGCGGCCCGCTCGCGGAGGAGAAGCTCCGCGAGGCGAACGCCGCGATCGCGCGCCTCGTGCGCTCCTAACGTCGTCCCCACTCACATCGTTCAACGCTCTTGAAGGGAGCACATCATGACCGGACAGGGATTCCAGGACCTCGGCCTGCAGGCGACCAGCACCGGCGGTGGCTGCGCCTGTTGCAGCCCCACCTCCCACGCCACGGCAGCCACCGACACCGGCGCGCCGGCGCAGCAGACGGCGGCGGGTGAGACCGTGTCGGCGCAGTTCCTGGTGGAGGGGATGACCTGCGCGCACTGCGTGCGTAGCGTCACCGAGGAGGTCTCCGCGATCGACGGTGTCTCCGACGTCGCGGTCGATCTGCACGCCGGTGGCGTGTCCACGGTGACGGTGTCCAGCGCGACGCCGGTGGATGCGGAGCGGGTGCGGGCGGCGGTGGAGGAGGCCGGGTACAGCCTCGCCGCAGCCTCATGAGCACGCTGGACGTCGATCTCGACATCACCGGGATGACCTGCGCGTCGTGCGCGACGCGGGTCGAGCGGAAGCTGAACAAGCTGCCCGGGGTGGAGGCGACGGTCAACTTCGCCACCGAGAAGGCCCGCGTGCACTCGGAGGCCCCGGTGCCGGTGGAGGAGCTGATCGCGGCGGTCGAGCAGGCGGGGTACGGAGCGAGCCTCCCAGCCCCGCCTGTGCCCGACACGGCTGAGCAGACCATCCCGCGGGACGATGAGCTGGCGTCGCTGCGGCAGCGGCTGATCGTCTCGGCGGTGCTGGCGGTGCCGGTCGCGGTGCTGTCGATGATCCCCGCCCTGCAGTTCACCTACTGGCAGTGGCTCACGCTCACCCTGGCCGCGCCGGTGGTGGTGTGGGGGGCGTGGCCGTTCCACCGCGCCGCGGCGATCAATGCCCGGCACGGGGCGGCGACGATGGACACTCTGATCAGCGTCGGGGTGCTGGCCGCGTTCGGCTGGTCGCTGTACGCGCTGTTCTTCGGCGGTGCGGGGATGCCGGGAATGCGGATGAGCGTCACCTTCGTCGGCACCCCGCAGGCCGGTGGCCACGAGGTGTACCTGGAGGTCGCCGCGCTGGTGACCGTGTTCATCCTCCTCGGCCGCTACCTCGAGGTTCGTGCCAAGCGGCAGTCCGGCGAGGCCCTGCGCGCCCTGCTGGAGCTCGGCGCCAAGGACGCAGTGATCCTCCGCGAAGGCACTGAGCAGCGCGTCCCCGTCGCACAGCTCGTTCCGGGTGATGTCGTGGTGGTGCGGCCGGGTGAGAAGATCCCCGCCGACGGCCTCGTCACCGAGGGAATGTCCGCGGTGGACGAGTCGATGCTGACCGGCGAGTCCGTGCCGGTCGAAGTCGCCCCCGGCTCCCGCGTGGTCGGCGCGACTGTGAACACCGGCGGGCGCCTGCTCGTGCAGATCACCCGCGTCGGCGCCGACACCGAGCTGGCCCGGATGGCGCGGCTGGTCGAGGAGGCGCAGACCGGCAAGGCCCAGGTGCAGCGCCTCGCCGACCGGGTGTCGGCCGTCTTCGTCCCCATCGTCATCGTCCTCGCCCTGGCCGCGTTCGCCGGGTGGCTGATCGCGGGGGCGCCCTTGGAGGTCGCCTTCACCGCCGCGGTGACCACCCTGATCATCGCCTGCCCGTGCGCGCTGGGGCTGGCGACGCCGACCGCTCTGCTGGTCGGCACCGGCCGCGGCGCCCAGCTGGGCATCCTCATCCGCGGACCCCAGGTGCTCGAGCAGACCCGCCGCATCGACACCGTCGTGCTCGACAAGACCGGCACCATCACCGCCGGCACCATGACCGTCACCGGCATCCACCCCGCTCCCGGCACCGATGAGGCGGAGCTGATCCGGTTCGCCGCGGCGCTCGAGCACGGCTCCGAGCACCCCATCGGCCGCGCCATCACCGCCGCAGCCGACGGCCCGACGGATGCCGTGGAGTCATTCGCCGCCGAGGCCGGTCAAGGCGTGCAGGGCATCGTCGACGGCCGCCTGGTCGCCGCCGGCCGCGCCTCCTGGATCACCACCCAATGGGCGCTCCCCATCCCCTCAGGCCTCGCCGCGACCATCGCGGCGGACGAGGCGGCGGGGGCGACGGTGACGGTGGTGGCGTGGGACGGGCAGGTGCGCGGGGCGATCAGCGTCGCCGACACCATCAAACCCACCAGCCGTGAGGCGGTCGCACGGCTCCGGGAGCTCGGGTTGACCCCGATCCTGCTCACCGGCGACAACCCCGGCGCCGCCCGCGCGATCGCCAACCAGGCCGGGATCGAGGACGTCCGCGCCGGGGTCACCCCGCAGGGCAAGCTCGACACCATCCGCGACCTGCAGGCCGCGGGCCGGGTGGTCGCGATGGTCGGCGACGGCGTCAACGACGCCGCAGCCCTCGCCGCCGCCGACCTCGGGATCGCGATGGGCACCGGCACCGACGCGGCCATCACCGCCGCGGACCTGACCATCGTCTCCGGCGACCTGATGCTGGTCCCGGACGCGATCCGGCTGGCCCGCCGCACCCTGGGCACGATCAAGGGGAACCTGTTCTGGGCGTTCGCGTACAACGTCGCCGCGATCCCGGTCGCGATGCTCGCCCTGCTCAACCCCATCCTCGCCGCCGCGGCAATGGCGTTCAGCAGCGTGTTCGTCGTCACCAACAGCCTCCGCCTGCGCCGCTTCCGCCCCCTGCCCACCCCGACCCGTGCCGGCGCCCCCGCCACCCGAGAGCCCGCGCCCGTCCAGGCCTAACCATCGCTCGAGAAGGAGACACACCATGTCCCACGACCACGACCACTCCGGGCACGACCACACGCACGGGCACGACCATGGAGGACACGAGCATGGTGCGCACGAGCATCACCATCACGAGCCGCCGGCGGGGGCGACGAACCTGGTGACCTGTCCGGTGATGCCCGGCAACCAGGTCGACCCGGCCTGGGCCGAGCAGCGCGGCCTGTTCCGCGACTACCAGGGCAGCCGGTACTGGTTCTGCTGCGCCGAGTGCGGGCCGCTGTTCGACGCCGACCCGGCCCGCTACGCGCACGCCGCCTGACCGGCCAGATAACCCGGTCGGAGATAGAGGGTGGACACGGCGGTCGCGCTGGTGCAGGCGTACCTGCGGGTCAACGGCTACTTCACCGTCGCCGAATACCCCGTGCTGGACGCCACCGGTCCCGGCGGTCCCCGCACCATCACCGACCTGGACATCCTCGCCGTACGGCTGCACCGCGCACCGGGAGCGTCCGGGACCGTCGACGCACCGCTGGACCCGGCCCTGGGTGCCGGGGGCGGAGCGGACATGATCGTCGGCGAGGTCAAGGAAGGCCGCCCGCACCCCAACCCGGCGATGCGGGACCCGGCCGTGCTGGAAGCCGCGTTCACCCGGTTCGGGTGCTGCGCCCCGACCGATGCCGCCCGGCTGGTCGCCGAACTGCTGGGAACGGGACGGACGGTGGCGCCGGAAGGGCGCACGATCCGCACGGTCGTGTTCGGCAACCCCACCTCCCCGCCCGGGGCGGGGGCGCCGTGGCACACCGTCCCGTTCGCCCGGGTGCTGCGCTACCTCGAAGACCACCTGAGCGCGCACTGGGGCATCCTCGGCCGCACCCAGATCAAGGACGACACCCTCGCCCTGCTGGCCCTGCGGGAGAAGGCCCACCGCGCCGCGACCGGCGCCTCCCGCCAGGGCACGGACCGGTAGGGCGGGTCATGGCGGGGGAGCGTGTGCACACGCAGGGGGAGCCGGTGTGGGTGCGCACCCGTGGCGGGCGCGCACCCTATGCGATGGTGCTGCCGGGCCCCGCCGGGGCCCCGGGTGCCGACGGTGGTGTTCGAGGCGGGATCGGCGGCGACCCGCTCCACCTGGGCGTTGCTGCAGACCCGGGTCGCCGCGTTCACGCGGGCCGTGGTGTATGACCGGGCAGGGCTGGGCCGGTCCGCCCCGGATAGTGCAGGGCGCACCCTGGACCGGATGGCCGACGACCTGAACGATTTGCTGGACGGCCTCGAGCCGAGCAGCGGGTTCGTGCAGGTGGGGCATTCCGCGGGCGGCCCGATCGTGCGGCAGGCAGCAGACCGGCCGCCCGGACCGGGAGGCCGGTCTGGTGCTGGTGGATCCGACCGACGAGGCAGCGACCCAGCAGTTCGGTGTGCCGTTCCGGGTCGGGGAGAAGATCGTGATCGCCGTGGAGTGGGTGCTGGCACGGGTGGGGTTGCTGGAGCGGTTCTTCCGGTTCCTCGGGGAGGGGATGCCCGCGGATGTGCGGGCGGATCTTCACCGGGAGGCGTTCCGGCCCGCGGTGGTGGTCACCCAGGGTCGGCAGGCGCGCACGTTCCTCACCGAGCTGCACGCCTGGCGCGGCGACCCGCCGGTGCTGCCCGATGTCCCGGTCACCGTCATCTCGGGCAGTCTCGCGGACGGGATGCCGCGACGGGTCCGGGATGCCGCGACCGCCGCCGGGCGGTATCGGGCCGCACAGTCCCGGCAGGGCCGGCACGTGGTCGCTGCCCGCTCCGGCCACTACATCCCCGCCACAGAATCGGACCTGATCGCTGCGGAGATCCGCCGCCTCGTCCTCCCGCCCGTCGGATAGCCCCGGGTTGTCTGGCGGGCATGCCTGGTCAGGCCACGGCAGGGGGGCGTCGCCGCCGGGCGATCGCACCGGTGAGGGCGAGACCACCCAGCCCACCCCATAGGGTGACAGTGGAAACGCCTTGCCCGATGAGGACGGCGGGGGTGAGCCCGGCGCGCAGGTCGGTGTCGGCGATCATCGCCCCGGCCTGTCCGGCGGGCAGACCGGTGAGGGTGCTGCCGTCGGGGCGGATGATCTGGCTGGCGCCGACGGTGGGAACCTGCCCGCATCGAGGACGGGGTGAAGGTGTTCGAACTGACCGTGTCCCAGATCCGCTGGGAGATCCTCCCCGGCGTCACCGTCGACGCGTACGCATACAACGGGCAGATCCCGGGGCCTCGGCTGCAGGTCACCCAGGGCGACCGGATCCGCATCGACGTCACCAACGAGCTCGACGAGTCCACAACCGTGCACTGGCACGGCCTGGACGTGCCCAACGAGATGGACGGGCCCGCCGGGATCACCCAGGATCCCATCCAACCCGGCGACACCTACCGGTACGAGTACACGGTGAAGCAGTGGGGCACGTTCTTCTACCACTCCCACGATCACGCCGACCGGCAGCAGGCCCTCGGCCTGTACGGGGCGCTGATCATCGACCCCGCCGACCCCGGCCTGCAGCCGCCCGCCGATCACGAGTACACGATCCAGCTGCAGGAGTGGCTGTCCCGGGAGGGACTGACCTATCCGGCGATGCCGATGGAAGGGGGCATGCCGAACTACTTCACCATCAACGGGAAGGCATACCCGGCCACCGAGACCATCGACATGAAGGTGGGCGAGACCCTCCGGGTGCGGTTCATCGGCTCGAACACCATCGACATTCACCCGATGCACATCCACGGCGGCCCGTTCACCGTCGTCGCCCGCGACGGGGCGGCCCTCACCACGGCGCAGCGGTTCCAGGCCGACACGATCAACGTCGGGCCGGGACAACGCTACGACGTGCTCTGGAACGCGCTCGAGCCCGGCCAGTGGCTCATCCACTGCCACATCAACCACCACACCACCAACAACAACGTCGAAACCGACGGCGCCGGCGGCCTGACCATGATCATCAACGTCACCGAATAACCCCACGAACCAAAGAACCGCCGCCGTCTTCGCCGTTGCCGGGTCGAGTCACGTCCGCGCCCACCGGCAGCACAGCAGGCCGATGCCAGGGGTGCCCAGCTCATCGTGCCCGACGGTTTCGGTTGCCGGGGGCCGACATCGCCCGCCCGCCCGCAACGGGGCGCGGTGACCTCGCCGTGGTCAGGTGGTGGAGGGAGGGAGGACGCGTCGGCGGCGGGCGACGGTGACGGCCGCGGCGACCGTGAGTGCCGTCGAGACGGCGAGGAGCACGGCGATACCCATCCTGGATACCCCGGATGGGTATATGCTGAGTGGTAGGGGGCGCCCGCTCCCGTGCGTGGTGTTCTGACCGTGTCGCGGAGGCAGGGCACCGCTACCCTGGACGCGAAGGAGGTCGGTCGTGAACGTGATTCGCTCGCACGCGCGTCTGAGCCCCGGGGTGCGACGGCTCCTGCTGGCCGCTCCGATCGCTCTGGCGATCATCACCGGGCTGCTGTCCATGCACATCCTGACCGGTTCCCACCAGCCCGCCCTGGCATCAGAGACCAGCGCGATGAGCACGCACAGCCAGGTCGGCTCCGCACCAGCCGCCGCCGACGATACGCCGATGACCGCAGCTGCGGCGGAGGGCGCTGGAGGGCATTGCCAGGACGGGTGCGGCAGCCCTGCGGGGATGCCGGATCACTCGATGCTGATGATGGTGTGCGTGCTGGCGCTGCTGGCCGCGGTGATCGTCCTGCTCGCCCCGACGTTCCGTGCCCTTCTCACATACGCCGTAGCCCGCTCGCGCTCCCATACCCGGACTCTGCTGGCCGGATTGCCGCATCCCCGCCCGCCTTCACTGCTTGTCCTGTCCATCAGTCGCACCTGATTCCGCCTGAACCCCGGCGACCCTTGCCGGGGATGCTGCACTCTGCCCTCCCGGGCACTGAATCAGACCCTCACCGACTGAATAGACAAGGACACCCCTGATGCGTTTTCGTACTCTCACGCTGACCGCTGGCGCCCTGGCCACCGTGCTCGTGCTCGCTGGCTGCGCCCCCACCGACGGCACCATGCCCGGCATGGACCACGGCTCCGGGGGGATGACCAGCACCGCCCCGTCCCAGTCCGCCGCCGCGTTCAACGCCGCGGACGAGATGTTCGTGACGATGATGATCCCGCACCACCAGCAGGCCATCGAGATGGCCGATCAGATCCTCGCGAAAGACGGCATCGACGAGCGGGTCGTCTCCCTCGCCGAGCAGATCAAGGCCGCACAGGACCCGGAGATCCAGACCATGAAGGGCTGGCTTCAGGAGTGGGGCGTCCCGTACGACGACTCCATGTCCGGGATGGAGGGCATGGACATGGGCGGCGGGATGATGTCGGAGGACGACATGGCCGCTTTGGATGCCGCGACCGGGGTCGAGGCGACCCGCCTGTTCCTGAACGGCATGATCGCTCACCATCAGGGCGCCGTGACGATGGCGCAGTCGGTGCTCACCAACGGGCAGAACACGGACGTGGCCGCCCTCGCGCAGCAGATCATCGACGGGCAGACCGCCGAGATCACCACGATGCAGGACATCCTCGCCAGCCTCTGACCCGGTACCCCTCGGACGGGACCCGCGCTCCGATGCCGGTCCCGTCCGAGGCCCCACCCTCGACCCCTGTGCGGTCACCGGTATCCGGCGTACCCGCACGGAAAGGCTCTCCGTTCATGATCTCTCCCACCACCCGCAGACTGGCGATCACGGCCACCGTCACCGTCGCGCTGCTGCTCACGGGCTGCAGCACCACCCCTGCGGAGCCCGATGCCCCCGCGGGCACCGCGGCCGGGTTCGGGCATGTGCACGGCATCGTCGACGCCGGTGACAGCACCGTGCTGCTGGGCACCCACACCGGCCTGTACACGCTGGGCGAGGACGGCACCGTCACCGGCCCGGTCGGTGGCATCGACCTGGACGCGATGGGACTGACCGCTACCGGTGACACCCTCTACGCGTCCGGGCACCCCGGCCCGTCCACCCCGGCGGAGCTCGGCGCCCCCAACCTCGGCATCATCCGCAGCCTCGACGCCGGCGCCTCGTGGGAACCGGTCGCGTTCACCGGGGAAGAGGACTTCCACGTCCTCACCGTCACCGGCGACGGCACCCTGTACGGGATCGGATCCTCCCGCCCGCTGCTGCGCACCAGCAGCGACGGCGGGCAGAGTTGGGCGGACGGTGCCGAGCTGCCCGCCGTCGACCTGGCCGCCGCGACCGACGGCACCCTGTACGCCGCCACCCAGGACGGGCTGCAGCACAGCACCGACGGTGGCGCCACCTTCACCCCGGCGCCGGACGCGCCAGTGCTGTACCTGGTGGAGACCGACCCAACCGGTGGGGTGGTCGGAGTGGACACCGACGGGACGTTGCGACGCCTAGTCGGCACCGGCTGGGAGAACGTCGGCACCACCACGGGAACCGTCCAAGCCCTCGGGGTCACCGGGGACGGTGCGATCGTCCTGGTCGATGACCGCGGCGTGGTCTGGATCCGCGACACCACCGCCACCGTTCTCATCCCGGCGGCAACACCATGACCACCGTCATTCGCACCTGGCGCGACCCGAGCGGTCGCGGATCGGAAGGAGACCGACCATGACCCCCACACCGGCACCCCCCGCGTGGGCGCACCGCACCACTGATGCCACCGCCGAGCAGTTGGCGGCGGTGGATGCGTGGTGGCGGGCGGCGAACTATCTGAGCATCGGGCAGATCTACCTGCAGGGTAACCCGCTGCTGCGCCACCGCCTCAGCCGGGACGACATCAAGCCGCGGCTGCTGGGGCATTGGGGCACCACCCCGGGCCTGAACTTCCTCTACGCCCACCTGAACCGCGCCATCCGCGACCGCGACCTGAACACCCTGTACGTGACCGGGCCCGGGCACGGCGGACCCGGCATGGTCGCCAACGCCTACCTCGACGGCACCTACACCGAACGCTACCCGGGCATCGACCGCACCGAAGAGGGGCTGCGGGCGCTGTTCCGGCAGTTCTCCTTCCCGGGCGGGATCCCCTCGCACGCGTCCCCGGAAACGCCCGGGTCGATCAACGAGGGCGGGGAGCTGGGCTACTCCCTCGTGCACGCCTACGGGGCCGCGTTCGACAACCCCGACCTGCTGGTCGCCTGCGTGATCGGTGACGGGGAGGCGGAGACCGGGCCGCTGGCGACCGCGTGGCACGGCAACAAGTTCCTCAACCCCGCCCATGACGGGGTGGTGCTGCCGATCCTGCATCTGAACGGGTACAAGATCGCCAACCCGACCGTGCTGTCCCGCATCCCCGAGGAAGAGCTGGTCGCGCTGCTGCGCGGCTACGGCCATCACCCCCACGTCGTCACGGTCGGCTTCGATGGCGAGACCCCGCAGGAGTCCCACGCGACGTTCGCGGCGGTCCTGGATGCGGTGCTGGATGAGATCGCGGACATCAAGGCCGCCGCGGCGGCCGGGACGCTGGAGGGGCGGCCGGCGTGGCCGGCGATCGTGCTGCGCAGCCCGAAGGGGTGGACCTGCCCGAAGATCATCGACGGTCTGCCGGTGGAGGGCACCTGGCGGGCACACCAGGTGCCGCTCGCCGAGGTCCGCGACAATCCCGAGCACCTGCGGATCCTCGAGGACTGGCTGGCGTCCTACCGCCCGCACGAGCTGTTCGACGTGACCGGCGCCCCCCGCCCGGCCACGGTCGCGATCGCCCCGGACGGGGATCGGCGGATGAGCGCGAACCCGGCCGGCAACGGCGGACAACTCACCGTCCCGCTGCGGCTCCCGGACTTCCACAAGCACGCGCAGCCGGTCGACCCGGCCGAGCGGGGTGCGGGAACCGGGGAAGCGACCCGCGTGCTGGGCGAGTGGCTGGCGGGGGTGATCCGGGACAACCCGGACAACTTCCGCATCTTCGGCCCGGACGAGACCGCCTCCAACCGGCTCGCCCCACCCGTCTACCAGGCCACCGGCAAGCAGTGGAACGCGGCCGTGGAGCCCGTCGACGAGCACCTGGCCCCGACTGGGCGGGTGATGGAGGTGCTCAGCGAGCACCAGTGCCAGGGCTGGCTCGAGGGCTACGTCCTTACCGGCCGGCATGGGCTGTTCAACTGCTACGAGGCGTTCACCCACATCGTCGACTCGATGTTCAACCAGCACGCCAAATGGCTCGAAGCGGCCCGGGAGGTGTCGTGGCGGGACCCGATCCCGAGCTTCAACTACCTGCTCTCCAGCCACGTCTGGCGGCAGGACCACAACGGGTTCTCTCACCAGGACCCCGGGTTCATCGACCTCGCCCTGAACAAGAGCCCCGACATCGTGCGCGTCTATCTGCCGTTCGACGCGAACACGCTGCTGTCCACCTACGACCACTGCCTGCGCTCGGCCGGGTACATCAACGTCGTCGTCGCCGGGAAGCAGCCCGCCCCGCAGTGGCTGACGATGGACGAGGCGATCGAGCACTGCACCCGCGGGCTGGGCATCCTGCCGTGGGCGGGCACGGAAACCGAGGGCACGGAGCCGGATGTGGTGCTCGCCGCCGCCGGCGACGTCCCCACCCTCGAGACCCTCGCCGCCGCGGCGCTGCTGCGCGAGCACATCCCCGATCTGAGAGTGCGGGTGGTGAACGTGGTCGACCTGACCCGGCTGCAATCCGAGGACCAGCACCCGCACGGTCTCCCGGACCGGGAGTTCGATGCGATCTTCACCCCCAACAAGCCGGTGATCTTCGCCTACCACGGCTACCCGTGGCTGATCCACCGACTCACCTACAACCGCGCCGGACACCAGAACCTGCACGTGCACGGCTTCCAGGAGCGCGGCACCACCACGACCCCGTTCGACATGGTCATGCTCAACGACCTCGACCGGTACCGGCTGGCGATCGACGTCCTCGACCACGTCCCGGGCCTCGCCGCCCGCCACGCCGGCCTGCGGCAGGAGCTGCAGGACGCCCGCCTGCACGCCCGCGCCCACACCCGCGAGCACGGCACCGACATCCCCGCCGTCGCCGACTGGCAATGGCCCCACCCCGACACCACCGACCCCACCCTCGGGAAGGAACCGAAATGAGCGACACCAGAACCGTGACCCTGCAGGTCAGCGGCATGATCCGCGCGACCTCCAAGAACGTCACCGAAGCCCACCTGAGCCGACAACCCGGGGTGATCGCCGTGGACGCGAACCCGGTCTCGCAGACCGCGACCGTCACCTACGACCCCGAGACCACCTCGGTCGCGCACCTGCAGCAGTGGGTCATCGACTGCGGGTATCACTGCGCCGGCCAGTCCGTCCCCGACCATATCTGCGACCCCGCGCACGACCCGCACGACGAGGGTGCGCACGACCACAGCGCCCACCACGGCCCCGCAGCTGAGGGCGCACAAGAACCGCACGCGAGTCACGACGCGCACGAGGGCCACACGGATGCCACGGGTCACGCCAGCCACGCGGGCCATAAGGGTCCTGCGGGCTATCACGACGACCCCGTCCACGATCACGCCGCTGGCCACGACCACACGCACGCCCCGTCGGCGACGGCGGATGACGGTGAGCAAGCCGGTCACCACGTCGAGCACGCCGGTCACACCGCGGCCGCGGGTGGGCACGATCATGGTGCAGCGTCGGGTCACAGTGCGCAGGAGATGATGGGCCACGGTGGGCACCACGGCGGGATGTCGATGGACGCGATGATCCGCGACATGCGCAACCGGTTCCTGGTCGCGCTGATCCTGTCGATCCCGATCACCCTATGGTCTCCGATCGGGCGGGAGGTGATCGGATTCGAGGTGCCGGCCCCGTTCGGGCTGCGCGATGACGTGTTCATGCTGATCCTGTCGCTGCCGGTGATCTTCTACTCCGCGTGGATCTTCTTCGACGGCGCCTACCGGGCGCTGCGCGCGAAGACCCTCGACATGATGGTGCTCGTCGCGGTCGGAGTCGGCGCCGGCTGGCTGTACTCCCTCGCGGTCACCCTCACCGGCGGCGGTGAAGTGTTCTACGAAGCCGCCACGGTGCTTGCCACCTTCGTGCTGCTGGGGCATTGGGTGGAGATGCGCGCCCGCGGCGGCGCGAACGACGCCATCCGCACCCTCCTGGAGCTCGCACCCTCGCAGGCGGTCGTGATCCGTGACGGGCAGGAAGTCGAGATCCCCACCAGCGAGGTCGTCCCGGGGGATCTGATGCTGGTGCGGCCGGGGGCGAAGATCCCCACCGACGGTGTCGTGGAATCCGGAGAGTCCGAGGTGGACGAGTCGATGGTTACCGGCGAGTCCATGCCGGTGGACAAAGCGCCCGGGTCGGAGGTGATCGGAGCGACCGTGAACACCGTCGGCACCCTCCGCGTCACAGCCACCAAAGTCGGGTCGGACACGGCGTTGGCGCAGATCGTGAAGCTCGTGCAGGAGGCGCAGAACTCCAAAGCCCCCGGGCAGCGCCTCGCCGACCGGGCAGCGTTCTGGCTCGTCCTGGTCGCCCTGATCGGCGGCACCCTCACCTTCCTGGTGTGGCTGCTCGCCGGCGCTGCAATCCCGATGGCGATCCTGTTCGCTATCACCGTCGTCGTCATCACCTGCCCCGACGCGCTCGGCCTCGCCACCCCGACGGCGATCATGGTCGGCACCGGGCTCGGCGCGAAACGGGGCGTGTTGTTCAAGAACGCCTCCGGGATCGAAACCGCCGCCCACATCGACACGGTCGTGTTCGACAAGACCGGCACCCTCACCAAGGGGGAGCCGGAGGTCACCGACTACATCCCCGTCGGCGACGACGACCTCGAGACTCTCTCCCTCGCGGTCGCGTTGGAGCGGGAATCCGAGCATCCTCTGGCGAAAGCGATCGTGAATTACGCCGACGCCCGCGACATCCCCCGTCGCACCGCGACCGCGTTCCGAAACGTCACCGGGCAGGGCGCGATCGCCACCGTCGACGGTCGACAGGTCGTCCTCGGCAACCCGCGCCTTCTCACCGGGGAGGGGATCGACATCAGCGGGGTGCAGGCCGCTCAGCAGGACCTGGCTGGGTCCGGCCGCACCGCGATCCTGTTCGCCGTGGACGGGCAAGTCGCCGGGATCATCGGTCTCGCCGACGCACCCCGGGACACCGCAAAGACCGCGATCGACGCTCTCCACGAGCAGGGCGTCGAGGTCGCAATGCTCACCGGGGACAACAAGCCCACCGCCGACCGGATCGCCGCTCTCCTCGGCATCGACACCGTGATCGCGGATGTGCTCCCCGAGGACAAGTCCGCGAAGGTCGCCGAGCTGCAGAAGACGGGCAAGAAGGTCGCGATGGTCGGCGACGGCGTCAACGACGCCCCCGCCCTCGCCCAGGCCGACCTCGGCATCGCGATCGGCGCCGGCACCGACGTCGCCATCGAGACCGCCGACGTGGTCCTGATGCGCTCGGACCCGCTCGATGTTGCGATCGCACTCAAGATCGGCAAGGGCACACTGCGAAAGATGCGGCAGAACCTGGGCTGGGCCATCGGATACAACGCCGCCGCCCTCCCCATCGCCGCTGGCGTGTTCTACCCGGCGTTCGGGATCATGCTGTCCCCGGAGATCGCCGCCCTGTCGATGTCCGGTTCCTCCGTGATCGTCGCCGTCAACGCCCTCCTCCTCAAGCGGCTCCGCCTGCCCGCCCAGGCGCCCGCTGCGACGACCATGCAGAAGGAGCCCGAACATGCCTGACCGTCCGCTCTCTCCCACACCGTCCTCCCCGATGCTGCTGACCCGACGAGGTGTGCTCGGACTCGGACTGGGCGCCGTCGCGGCAGCCGTGCTCGCCTCCTGCACCCCCGCGCCGCAATGGGTGACACCCACCGGCGCAGCGGTGTCCGGCACGGAGAAGAACCGCGGCGGCACCGGCCGAGTCACCACCGTCGACCTCACCGCCGCCCCCACCACGCTCGACCTGGCCGGTACCTCCGCCGCCACCTGGGCGTTCGGAGGTATCCCCGCCCCGGTAATCCGGCTCACCGCAGGCGACACGCTGAAAGCGACCGTCCGCAACCAGCTCGACGCGGACACCTCCGTGCACTGGCACGGACTCGCCCTCCGCAACGACATGGATGGGGTCCCTCCGGTAACCCAAGCCCCCATCGCCCCGGGCGGACAGTTCGCATACGAGTTCGTCACCCCGCATCCGGGCACCTACTGGTTCCACCCCCACGTCGGCCCGCAACTGGACCACGGCCTCTACGGTGCGCTCATCATCGACGACCCGGACGAGAAGGTGACGTGGGACGACGAATGGGTGCTGATCCTCGACGACTGGCTCGACGGCGTCACCGCCACCCCGGACCAGGTCCTCACCGACCTCTCGAAGGGCATGGGAGACATGGGCGGGATGGGCGACATGTTCATGCGGATGGGGAACCTGCTGATGGGCGCCACCTCCGACCTGCTCGGCGGCGACGCCGGCGACGTCTACTACCCGCACTACCTCATCAACGGCAAACCCAAAGCCGACCCCGCCCAATTCACCGGCACTCCTGGTGCCCGGGTGCGGATCCGTGTCATCAACGCCGGCAGCGACACCGCGTTCCGGTTCGCGATCGGCGGCCACACCCTGACGATCACCCACACCGACGGGTTCCCGGTGGATCCTGTCGAGGTCGACAGTGTCCTGATTGGGATGGGCGAACGCTACGACCTGCAGGTCACCCTGGACGATGGGGTGTTCCCTGTCGTCGCCGACGCGGAAGGCAAGCAGGATCGCGCGTTCGCGCTCGTTCGCACCGCCGCTGGCACGGCTCCGGCCAGCGACGTCCCCGTCGCCGAGCTCGGCACCGGCAGGGTCGGCACCGCTGCCGGACTGAGCGCGACCGCCTCCGTCACCCTGCACCAGGCATCCCCCGACCGGGTCGTGCACCTCGCGCTGACCGGGGGGATGGAGGCGTACGACTGGGGGATCAATGGGCGCCGGTTCGACATGAACGACCCGTTGCGGGACGCGCACGCGGTCAGTATGGGGGAGCGGGTGCAGTTGCGGATCCGCAATGACACCGAGATGTGGCATCCGTTCCACCTGCACGGCCACACCTACCAGCACGCGAACGGCGGCCCCCGGAAGGACACCTCCATCATCCTCCCGGGCCAGACCCTGACAGTCGACTTCGACGCCGACAACCCCGGCCAGTGGGTCGCGCACTGCCACAACATCTACCACGCCGAGACCGGCATGACCACGGTGCTCGGATACCAGTCATGAACCGCGCGTTCATCCCCAGCACGGGAGGATGATCGCGCGGGCGATCGGACGGCGGCGGCGGACGTCAAGTCTAAGTGGACTTCCTACTCTTATGTAGGGATCTGCCATTTCGCGCGGAATCCTGCTGACGAAACTGCTGCCAATTAGCGTGGAATCCCCGAGTTCTCCGCCACCTTGACCGGGAACCTACAGTAGTTGTGTAGGTTCCGCTCGGAGTTGTCCATTTCGCAAGTGAGATGTCTACGCGATGTCCATATGGACATTTCGGGGCATTGGGGTTAGTGCTCCGGTGGGGTTCGCAAAAAATGTCGAGACGCCGACAGTCCGCGCTCGTAGATTCGAGGCGTGTCCTCAGCCGTCCTTCCACTCACCGCTCAGCGGCATCTGCAACGTGTGAGCCGGGCGCTTCACTGGGTAGAGGAGCGTCTCGAGGAGCCGGTGACCCTCGCCGAGATCGCGGCGGTCGCTGGGCTTTCGCCGCATCACTTTCACCGCGTATTCCGTGCGGTCGTGGGTGAGAACCTGAAAGCGCACCTGCGCCGGTTGCGGCTTGAGCGAGCGGTCTACCGGCTCAAAGTCAGTACGGACACGGTGCTGCACATCGCATTGGAATCTGGGTTCGCAACCCCTGAGACGTTCACACGCGCGTTCGTGCAGCGGTTCGAGATCAGCCCATCGGAGTATCGCCGGATGCTGCGCGCGTACCGCGAGCACGCGGACGTGGCCCAGCAGAGCACGACGTTTGCGGGCTTCGCAGAAGGGACGCCGCTGACACTCCATTTCGACCTTGAGGCCGTCCCGGTACGGGTTGAGCGCACCCCTGAGCGGCACCTGCTCGTCCTTCGTCATCGCGGGTACAGTGGCCTCGGCATCGGGCACCCATCTGTCGAGCCGTGGCAGCAGCTACGGGCCTTCGCGAGAGAGCACGGCATCGCCCACTCCTCCGACCTCCTCGTGGGCATCACCCCAGATGACCCATACGTGGTGGATAACGAGCAGATCCGCTTCGACGCTGGCATCCCCATCCCCGCACCGATAGACCCACCCCACCCCTTCACCTACCGCCGGATGCCGGCGCAGGTGTGCGTCGCGCATCGGCACACCGGCGGTGCAGAGCAGATCGCGAAGACCTTCGCGGCCATCGGGGTGCAATGGACGCCCTCAGAAGGGTGGCGGTTGCGCTGCGCACCGCCCTTTGAGATCCATTACGTCGACCAGGGCGCGAACGACGTCGTTCGCATCAGCTGGACGGACGCCTATGTGCCTCTTGATCACCACCCCGACCAACACCCAGGAGAAGCCCCATGATCGCTTTCGAGTTCACCGAGCACATCGACAGATCGCAGCAGGAAGTGTTCGCAGTGCTAGCAGATCCCACAAGGGCGGTCGACTACGTCGACGGTGTCGTGAAGAGCGTGAAGGTGACGGATGGCCCGCTCGATGTGGGGTCCGTCATCGAGGAGACGCGCCGAGTGAAGAGCAAGGAGGCGACGGGGCAGCTGCAGATCGTGGCTCTCGAGCCGCCCACCGCTTTTGCGGTCGCAAGCGAGGCGGAGGGCATAACCGCGACCTACGTCTACCGGCTGCACCCGGACGGCACCGGCACGCGGATCGAGTGGACGTGCGAGCTCGCAGCCGGCGGACTGCGGCGGATGATGCTGCCCCTGGTGGCCGCGATCACGAAGAAGGAGGACGGCGACCACCTGGCCCGACTCAAGGCATACATCGAATCGCAGCGAGCAACGGAGACCGCCTCGTGATGCCTTCCGACACCAACGTCGACGAGGCGCTGGATCGGGCAACCGGGCCGCGACGCGGCGAGGTAACCGAACTCCTCGAGCTCTTCGAGCACGTTGCACAGCGCCCGCCGGTGGTGTGGGCGGAACGGATCGTCGGGTTCGGCCAGTACGCCTACGCGTACGACAGCGGGCGAGAGGGCATCGCGCCTGAGATCGCGTTTGCTTCCGGGTCCAAGCACACGCTCTACCTGGTCGAGGGGTTTGCCGAGCGGTGGCCCGACCTGCTCGAACGGCTCGGTCCACACCGCACGAGTAGCGCGTGCCTCTACCTCACCCGGTTGTCGGCGGTGGACCAAGATGCGCTGCGGGAACTACTCGATCGCTCCCTCGCCGTCATTCGAGACGTGAACGGGGACGGCAAATGAGCATGGCGTCTCTCGTCCAGGTGGCCCAGCGCGCGGTCGATCTGGAACGCGCCACAGCCTTCTACTCTGCGCTGCTCGACTCCGCCCCTCTGGCCCGATTCGATCCGCCCGGTTTGGTGTTCTTCAATCTCGACGGCGTCCGTTTGCTACTCGAGAGCGCCGCACCGTCAGCGCTGCTCTACCTCCGCGTCGATGATCTGGAGTCGGCTCTTGACCGAGCCGGCGACGTCGAGATCGTATCCCCAGGGCGGCCGATCTTCACTCACACCACAGATGCTCTCGGACCAGCAGGGCGGGAAGAATGGCAAGCATTCATTCGCGACCCTGAAGGAAACCTCGTAGGTCTAGTGGCGTTCAGAGAGCCGCCGGAAACCAAGTAGTGAAGGCTTCGACGAAGCTGGCCGCAGCCGTCATGGACAACTCAGCACAGAATCTGGCCGCACTCCGGTGGACATCTTCGGTGGGAGATCCCGGCTCTGTGGCTGGCACCGCGGACAACTCTGAGCGGTTCCTACAGTAGTTGTCGCCGTTTCGGTCAGTCGGGCCGATTCCCGCCCGCGTGCGCGGCCACCTTGGCGGCAGTGTGGGTGGCGAGTACGACAAGCGCAATGGGTCTGGCGACGGTGTGCCGGGGGAGCTGTTGCGTGACGACGCTGGTGGGGCCTGTCTGTCGGCTGCCGGGAAGCCCCGACGGTCCTCGACACGTCAAGAGGAACCGCAGAAGTCGCCTCACGAGACCCGGTAGGAAGGCAGCCCGCGCCGGCGGATGCTCGCACGTTACCGCGGATCTCGTCGTCGGAGAGCGCCGAGCCCGTCGAGCTCGATCTCCACCGCGTCTCCCCCCGGGTCGATGACGACCGTCATGAGGATGTGATCGCAGCCGCGGCAGCGCACGACGAGACGCCCGCCCGCGCGTTCCACGATCGTCTCCGCGATCGCGCCGGCCCGACCGCACCGCCGGCACGTGAGCGACAGGGACGTGGCATCCACGCCGAGCAGGCCCAGGAGCGGCCCGGCGAGGGCGTTGCCGTCGACGACCGCGTCGGGGTGCCCGGTGGGCCGATGGCTGAACGTCGTCATGATCCTGCACCTCCGAATCGCTCGGTGCGGATCCGACCCGGCGGATGCCCCGCCTCGACGAGGGCGTCGGCGACCGCCTCCACGAACGCTGTCGGCCCGCAGACGAAGACCGTCGGCGCGGCATCGACCGGCCAGATCAGGCCGGCGATCTCCTCCGGAGTGATGCGGCCGGCGCCACGCGTCGCGCGTGCCGGCGCGCGACGCGTGTAGACCCAGTCGACGCTGATTCCCTCGGCGTCCAGGGCGTCGATCTCCGCTGCGTACATGGCGTCGTCCTCGCTTCTCACCGAGTAGAGCAGTCGGAACGGCTGCGCGGTGCCGCTCGCGCGCCGGGCGCGGGCGATGGCGAGCAGCGGCACGATTCCCGAACCGCCGGCGATGAGCTGGACCGGGCTCGGATCACTCTCGCGCCACACGAAGTACTGTCCCAGCGGACCCTTCACCTCGAGGAAATCCCCTTCGCGCACCTCCTCCACGAGGTACGGCGAGACTTCGCCGTCCGGCACCTCGTCGACGGCGAGCTCCACCCGATCGCCCGGACCGAAACTCGCGATCGAATACGAGCGCTCCGCCTGATACCCGTCATCAGCGGTAAGCCGGATGTCGAGGTGCTGGCCCGGGAGATTGCCTCCCCACCCGGGCACGGTGAGGACGATCGCGCGCGAATGGCTCGTGAGGGCGGTCACGGCGGACACGTGCGCGGGGAGCCACGCCGCCCCGGTCACCAATACCGCTCTTCCTTCCACGGGTCGCCGTGCAGGTGGTACCCGTTCTGCTCCCAGAAGCCGGGATCGTCGTGCTGCTGCAGCACGAGTCCGCGCACCCACTTCGCGCTCTTCCAGAAGTACAGGTGCGGGACGAACAGGCGCGCCGGTCCGCCGTGTTCGGGCGCGAGCGGAGAGCCGTCGTACTCGTAGACCACCCACGCTTTGCCGCCGCGCAGGTCGACGAGCGGAACGTTGGTCGTATAGCCGCCGTACGAGTGCGCCATCGCGGACATGCCCGAGACGTCCAGTCCCGCGAGCAGCGTGTCCACCGATACGCCGCGCCAACTCGTGCCGAGCTTCGACCAGCGGGTGACGCAGTGGATGTCGGTGTGCACGTCCTCCGCCGGGAGCGCCAGGAACTCCTCCCACGACCAGGACCGGGTCATGCCGTCCTCGGCGCGGATCGTGAACTCCCACTCGTCCAGAGAGATCCTCGGAGTGGGGCCGGCCGACAGCACGGGGAAGTCGGTCGTGAGGTACTGGCCGGGGGGAAGCGCCGCTGCCGACTCGCGCCGGCGCCCCCCGAAACCCCTGCTGAACTCGGCCATCGATGCTCCTCCTCGCGACGCGGGCGCTCTTGAGCACATCGTGACGCACGCGGGCATCGGCCGTCTAGGGTGCCCGACCGCGGCATCCACCTTTCGATGGATGCCGCGGTCGTCTCACCGGGCGATGGCAGCGCGTGGTCCGGCAGCTGAACTGGTGTGGTGCGATCCCTGTCCTCCGCCCTGTCCCGTGTCCTCACCTCGCGCCGAGGCGCGTGGGTCTCCCTCGTCGTCGGCATCCTGGTGCTCGTCGGCATCATCGGCGCGTTCGGTCGCGCCACCATGTCCCCTGCGGGTCAGGGCGGGCCGCCCGACTCGGAGTCGGCTCGTGTCGCAGCGCTGGTCGAGGAGTTCCCGGATGCCGACGATCGCACGCTCCTCGTCGTCGCATCGACCCTCGACGGCGAGACCCTCAGCGCCGACCAGAGCGAGGGACTCGGTCGCCTCGCCGAGGCGCTGGAGAGCGACGGCGCCGCGCGTGTTCTCGGCCCGTTCCCGAGCGATGACGGCCGCGCCGCGGTCGTGCAGGTCACCACGACGGTCAACGGTGACGAGACGGAAGCCGACCGCGCGCTCGTCGATGACGTCCGGGGGGTCGTCGCCGGACACGGCGTGGACGGCCTCGCGCTGCAGGTGACCGGGGGGCCGGCGTTCGGCGTCGACGTGGCATCCGCCTTCGACGGAGCCGACTTCACGCTCCTGCTCGTGACGGTCGGAATCGTCGCCGTCCTGCTGATCTTCACCTACCGCTCTCCCGTGCTGTGGCTCGTGCCGCTCCTCGTCGTCGCGATCGCCGACCAGGCGGCGAGCAAGGCGACGACGGCGCTCGGAGCGGCGCTCGGACTCTCCTTCGACTCGGGGATCGTGAGCGTGCTCGTCTTCGGCGCGGGCACGAACTACGCGCTCCTGCTGATCTCGCGCTACCGCGAGCAGCTTGCTGTGGAAGCGGATCATCGGCGGGCCCTCGCCGAGGGGTGGCGCGCGACGGTGCCGGCGATCGTGGCATCCAACGTCACCGTCGTCCTGTCGCTCCTCACCCTCGTCCTCGCCGTCATCCCGGGAACGCGCGGCCTCGGACTCGCGTGCGCCCTCGGACTCGTGATCGCGCTCGCCGCCGTCCTGCTCGTCCTGCCGCCGGCCCTGGCCGTCTGCGGCCGACGCGTCTTCTGGCCGTTCGTGCCGCGCGTCGGCGAGACGACGGATCGCGGCCGGCTCTGGCGGTCGGTCGCGCGCCGGGTCGTCCGCCGGCCGTGGGTGCCGCTGATCGGCGGACTCGCCCTGCTCGCCGTGATGGCCGCGGGTCTTCTGGGCGCATCGGTCGGACTCAGCCAGACGGAGAAGTTTCGAGTCCCCTCCGAGTCGGCCGCGGGCCTGACCGCGCTCTCGGAGCACTTCGACGCCGGGCAGGCGCAGCCGTTCACGATCGTCACGCGCGCCGCCGCGCAGGATGAGGTGCAGGCAGCCGCCGAAGCCGTTCCCGGCGTCGTGCGCGTGAACGTCGCCGCGTCGAGTCTCGACGGGGAGCTCAGTCGGCTGTCGGTCGTGGGTGCGCCCGCGCCGGGCACGGCCGAGAACCGCGCCCTCGTCGCTGAGCTGCGCACCGCAGTGCATGCGGTCCCCGGCTCCGATGCGCTCGTCGGCGGTCAGGGTGCGGCCGACGTCGACGCCCGGGACGGGAATCTGCGCGACCTGCTGCTGATCGCGCCCCTGATCCTTCTCCTCACGTTCCTCGTGCTGACGGTGCTCCTGCGCGCTGTCGTCGCACCCCTCCTCCTCCTCGCCGTGAATACCCTCAGCGCGGTCGCCGCGATCGGGGCGGGCGCGTGGCTGGGTCGCGTGCTGTTCGGCTGGGACGCGCTCGACCTCCAGGTGCCGCTCCTGGCGTTCCTCTTCCTCGTGGCGCTCGGCGTCGACTACACGATCTTCCTCGTCCACCGTGCCCGCACGGAGGCCCGCGCCGTCGGCACCCGCGAGGGAATGGTCACGGCGCTCGCGACGACGGGCGGCGTGATCACGAGTGCGGGGGTCGTTCTCGCGGGCGTGTTCGCCGCTCTCGGACTCCTTCCGCTCGTGACCCTCGGTCAGATCGGGCTCATCGTCGGCATCGGCGTGCTCGTGGACACGCTCGTCGTGCGCACCCTCGTCGTGCCGGCCCTGTTCGCCGTGGTCGGCGACGGCATGTGGTGGCCGAGCCGTACGATCACCGACGCGGATGCCACCGACGCGCGAGAATCGGACCATGACGCCGACCGAGCCCCTGCCCGAGCGGGTGTCTGAGCGGGCGCCGGCGGGTGCGCGCCCGGAGCCCACGCCGCGGCCGGAGCGTAAGGCGCGCCCGGGCGGCGGCGCGGCGTGGGCGATTCGGCTCGGACAGACGGGGATCACGACGATCCTGCTCGTCATCGCCGTCGTCCGTGCGGGGGGCGACGGGGTGCCGCTCGCGTGGGTCGTCTCACTCGCGCTCGTCTTCGCGGGGTGGTACGTCGGCGGTCTGCTCCTCGGCGCGCGCACGCGCGACGCCGCGCTCGCCGCCTGGTGGCTGGCGGGTCTCTCGCTCATCTGGGCGGGCACAGTGGCGGTGTCGGCCGAGTTCGTATGGCTCGCGTTCCCGCTGTGGCTGCTCGCGGGATTCGTCCTGCGCCTTCCGTGGGCGATCGCGTTCAGCGCCGCGATCCTCGCCGTCGTGATCGCCGCCCCGCTCCTCCACTCGGGCGCGACGAGCTACGCCAACGTGATCGGACCTGTCGTGGGCGGCGTCTTCGCCTTCGGCATCGCGCGCGGCTACCTCGAACTCGTCCGCGACGGGCGCGAGCGCCGTCGCCTCATCGCCTCGCTCGTGGCGGCCCAGGCCGAGACGGCGCAGCTGCAGGACGAGCTCGCCCGCACCCAGCGAGAGTCGGGGGCCGGCATCGAGCGGACGCGCATCTCTCGGGACATCCACGACACGGTCGCGCAGTCGCTCTCGTCGATCGGGATGCTCGCGCGCGCCGCGCGCGCCGGCGCCGAACCGGCGATGGCCGACGCGCTCGACCAGATCGACCGGCTCTCGCGCGACGGGCTCACCGATGCCCGCCGCATCGTCAACGCGATGGCGCCCGCCGAGCTGGAGGGGTCCGCCCTCGGCGATGCTCTCCGCCGCATGCTCGCCCGGCTGGAGGAGGACACCGGCATCCGCACCGATCTCCGTCTCGATGAGGGGCTGCCCGCGCTGTCGATGGGAGCGGAGGTCGCGCTCCTGCGCACGGCGCAGTCGGCCCTCGCGAACGTGCGCGCCCACGCGGGCGCGTCGCGTGTGGTGGTGACGATGGCGGATGCCGGTGACGCGATCCGCCTCGACGTCGCCGACGACGGCGTCGGCTTCGACGCGACCCGTTGGGAGCGCGCCGCGCGCCGCCCCGACGGCTCGGGGTACGGGCTGCGCGCGATGCGCGCGCGTCTGCGCGAGCTCGGCGGCGACCTCGACATCGAGAGCGCCCCCGGCGACGGCGTCGCGCTCTCCGCGTCGCTCCCCTTCGCCGCGCAGGGGGATCCCGCGCACGGAGATCCGCAGTGACGCCGCCGACGCCGCCCGCGGCGCCCCTGCGACTGATCCTCGTCGACGACCACCCGATCGTCCGGGCGGGCATGCGCTCGCTGTTCCCCGCGGGCGGATCGGTCGAGGTCGTCGGCGAAGCCGTGACGGGCGAGGAGGCGATCGCGCTCGCGCGCCACCTGCAGCCCGACGTCGTTCTCTGCGATCTCCGGCTCGGCGAGGGCATCGACGGCGTCGAGACGACGCGACGCCTCCGCGCCATCGACCCCGCTCCGGTCGTCGTCATCCTCACCACGTTCGATCGCGACGCCGAGATCCTGCAGGCCGTGGAGGCGGGCGCGGCGGGCTACCTCCTGAAGGACGCGCCCGCGGAGGAGATCACGTCCGCGATCCGCCGCGCCGCGGCGGGCGAGCTCGTCCTCTCTCCCGAACTGACCGCGCGGATGGTGCACGTCATGCGCGCGCCCCGGGTGCGCCTCACCGACCGCGAGGCCGACGTCCTGCGGCTGCTCGACACGGGGGCATCCAATCGCGAGATCGCGAAGAGCCTGTTCGTGACGGAGGCGACCGTCAAGACGCACCTCGTGCACCTGTTCGACAAGCTCGGGGTCGACTCACGGGCGCGCGCGGTCGCGGTCGCCCGAGAGCGCGGACTCCTGTGAAGGGATGCTGCCGAATCGATCTCAACCGTTCGGATGATCCCCCTCGCGCGTGCGGCGCGCACAGTGGAGAGTGACGTCGAAAGGACAATCATGCGTCGCCTCTACATCGCCTCGTTCGCCTACATGGCCGCCGGAGTCCTCTCCGGACTCTTCTTCCGCGAGTTCACGAAGCTCAACGGCTTCCCCGAAGGTGCGCCCACGCAGCTCGGTCTCGCGCACACCCACCTGCTGACCCTCGGCTTCATCGTGCTCCTCATCGTCCTCGTGCTCGAGAAGGTCTTCGCGCTCTCGCGCAGCAGGCTGTTCGGCTGGTTCTTCTGGCTGTACAACGCCGGCGTGATCCTGACATCGGGCATGCTGATCTGGCACGGCATTCTGACCGTGCTCGGAGAGGAGTCGAGCAAGATGATCGCGGGCATCGCCGGAACGGGCCACATCCTGCTCGCCGCCGGGATGGTTCTTCTCTTCCTCGCGCTCGGTCGGGCACTGAAGCGCGATCGCACCGGGGCTGTCATCGCCGCCGAGCCTCTGGCGGTCGCCGCATCGTGAGCGCTGCCGACGCCGTGATCGACGCACCGCCGACGCGCCGCGACTGGCTCGCGCTGGCGGTGCTGTCGATCGGTCTCGGGCTCATCGTGCTCGACGGCACGATCGTCGGCGTCGCCCTGCCCGACATCATCGCCGACCTCGGTCTCGACCTCACCGATGCCCAGTGGGTCAACAGTCTCTACGCGGTCGTGCTCGCAGCTCTCCTCCTGTCGACGGGCAAGCTCGCCGATCGCTGGGGGCGGAAGAACCTCTTCCTCGCGGGGCTCGTCGTCTTCGTCGGCGGGAGCCTCCTGGCCGCCCTGTCGGATGCCGCGGGGCCGCTCATCGCGGCGCGTGCCGTCCAGGCGGTGGGTGCGGCGCTGATCATGCCCTCCACGCTGTCGACCGTGAACGCGGTCTTCCGCGGAAAGTACCGCGCGGCTGCGTTCGGCGTGTGGGGTGCCGTGATCTCCGGTGCCGCGGCCGTCGGTCCGCTCGCCGGCGGAGCGCTGACCCAATGGGCGTCGT
The DNA here is from genome assembly GCF_037147735.1 of Microbacterium sp. MMO-20. Taxonomy (NCBI): domain Bacteria; kingdom Bacillati; phylum Actinomycetota; class Actinomycetes; order Micrococcales; family Microbacteriaceae; genus Microbacterium; species Microbacterium sp. MMO-20. The sequence continues at coordinate 85,753 of NZ_JBBCUU010000005.1, forward strand.
GGCACTGGATCTTCCTCGTGAACCTGCCGCTCGGCGCGCTGATCTTCGCCGCTGGCATCCTGACCGTTCCGGCGACCCGTGGCGGACGCGAGCGCCCGGGCGCCGACGTCGACGGCGCACTCCTGTCGGCGATCGGCTTCGGCGCGCTCGTCTTCGCAGTGATCGAGGGCCCTGACCTCGGGTGGTGGGCGCCGAAGCGAGACCTGGAGCTGTTCGGCTGGGTATGGCCGGCGGATGCCGCCGTCTCGGCCGTCCCCGTCGCGTTCGCGATCGCGGCGATCGCGCTCACCCTGTTCGTCGTGTGGGAGCGCCATCGTGAGCGCGTGCAGCGCTCCGCCCTGCTCGACCTCGAGCTCTTCTCGCTGGCGACCTTCTCGTGGGGCAACCTCACCGCCGCGATGGTCGCCGTCGGCGAGTTCGCGATCATCTTCGTGCTTCCGTTGTACCTCATCAATGCCCTCGGGCTCAGCGTCATGGGGGCGGGGCTTGTCCTGGCCGCGATGGCGATCGGCGCCTTCTTCTCGGGCGCGTCCGCGCGTCACCTCGCCGCGCGCTTCGGCTCACCCGGGACCGTCCTGATCGGTCTGGCGCTCGAGCTCGTCGGTGTGGTCGCTCTCGTCCTCCTCATCACCGGATCGACCCCGGGATGGATCGTGGCGATCCCGCTCGTCGTCTACGGCGTCGGACTCGGACTCGCGTCGGCCCAGCTCACGGGCACGGTGCTGCGCGACGTCCCGGTCGGGGTGTCGGGGCAGGCATCCGCGACGCAGAGCACGGTCCGTCAGATAGGCTCGGCGCTCGGCACAGCCTTCGCCGGGGCGGCGCTGTCGGTCTCGCTCGCCGTGACGCTCCCCTCCGCACTCACCGGCGCCGGTATCACGGGGACCGCCGCCGACGAGCTCGCCGCCTCGACGCGTCAGTCGGCCGGCACCGTCATCGCGCAGCTGCGGGGGGAGGGGTCCTCCGCCGCGGCGGTCGACGCGCTCGCACAGGGATTCGCCGACGCGACGCGCTGGTCGCTCATCGTGGCATCCGTCTTCCTGCTCCTCGGCGTCGTCGGCGCCGTGCGGCTGCGCCGCGTTGCGGAACGGTCCTGACGGGAGCGAGTCGCGAAGGGAAGGGTGCTCCCTTCCCTTTCCATTATCCCGCACGACCCCGGGCTTGCGGCAAGGCCCCCTGCGTGAGGCAGAATCGCTGATCGCGCGCTCATTTCCGACCGGATCGCGCGCGCGTGACAGGGGAGATGGATGCCGGAAACACACGACAGCGCGAGCGCGTTCGACCTGCCCGAACGGCTGCGGCGCAAGGCCGATCCGGCGCTGATCGCCGGCGACGAGGCCCGCTTCGCCGCGATCGGTGCGGCGATCGCGGCCGAGATCGCACGCACGAGCGCGCGTCTCGACGCGCTCCGCCGCGAACCGGCGTCGGCGGGCCAGCGCGCCCTCGAGCGCGATCTCGAGATCCGCGCCGAATCGGCGCGACTTCGGGTGCTGCAGCGCTTCGGACTCGACGCGTGCATCGGGCGGATGGTCGGCGTCGACGGGACCGTCACCTACATCGGTCGGTTCGGCCTCGCGGGGGCCGGCGAAGAGCGTCTGCTGATGGACTGGCGCGCCCCGGCATCCGCCCCCTTCTTCGCGGCGAGCGGCGCCGATCCGATGGGCCTCGCGAATCGGCGGCGCTACCGCTGGAGCGGCGGACGCATCGTGGACTACTGGGACGAGGTCTTCGCCCCCGACGGCGTCGACCACTCGGCCGCCCTCGACGATCAGTCGGCGTTCATCGCGAGCCTCGGCGCGAGCCGATCGGCCAAGATGCGCGACGTGCTCGCGACGATCCAGGCGGATCAGGACGCGATCATCCGCGCCGACGCGCACGGAGCGCTCGTCGTCGACGGCGGGCCCGGCACGGGCAAGACGGTCGTCGCGCTCCACCGCGCCGCGCACCTGCTCTATGCCGACGCTCGTCTGGAGCATGGCGGCGGCGGCCTGCTGTTCGTCGGGCCGCATCGCCCCTACGTCGCGTACGTCGACGACGTGCTGCCGAGCCTCGGCGAGGACGGCGCGCTCGTGTGCGCCCTCGACGACCTGGTCGTCGTCGCGGGCGGCGCGCGGGAGGAGACGGATGCTGCGGTGCGCCGCACGAAGGGCGACGGCCGCATGATCGATGCGGTCGAGGCTGCCGTGCGCCTGTGGCAGCCTGTGCCGCGCCGCACCCACGCCGTCGACACCGCGTGGGGTGCCGTTCCCGTCACGGGCGCCGACTGGGTCGAGGTCTTCGCCGACGCCGACACGACGCCGCACAACGTGCTGCGCTCACGAGCGTGGAACCGCCTGCTCGATCTCCTCGAGGAGCGCATCGAGGACGACGGCGGCGGCGAGGCGCGCGACCCGTGGGCGGAGCAGGGCTTCGACGCGTACGGGTCGGGGTGGGACGAGGACGAGTCGGTGCGCGAGACGCTCGAGAACGACGCCGACCTGCACGAGCTGTTCGACCGCGCCTGGCCGCTTCTCGACCCCGACGCGCTCCTGCGCGGGCTGCTGTCCACTCCGGACATGCTCCGCCGGTGCGCACCGTGGATGAGCGCGGGTGAGATCGCGGTGCTCTCCGCGGCCCGCGACACCTCCTGGACGGACGTCGATCTGCCGCTTCTCGACACCGCCCGCATCCTCGTCGGCGACCCGCACGCGGAGGTCCGTGCCCGCCGGGCGCAGCGGGAGGCCGCTGTAGAGAAGAGGATCATGTCCGACGTCGTCGCCGACCTCATCGCGGCGGACGACGGCGACCTGCGCATCATGTCGATGCTGCGCGGGCAGGACCTGCGCCGCACCCTGACCGCGTCCACGGCATCCGCCGGCGACCCCTACGCGGGCCCCTTCGCCCACATCGTCGTCGACGAGGCGCAGGAGCTGACCGATGCGCAGTGGCGCATGCTGCTGCGCCGGTGCCCCTCCGGCAGCCTCACGATCGTGGGCGATCGGGCGCAGGCGCGGCACGGATTCACCGAGTCGTGGGAGCAGCGCCTCCAGCGCATCGGCGTCGGACGCACGAGGGTCGAGACCCTGACCGTGAACTACCGCACCCCGGAAGAGGTGATGGATGCCGCGGGCCCCGTCATCCGCGCGGCGCTGCCCGACGCGAACGTGCCGACGTCGATCCGCCGCACCGGCGTGCCCGTGCGCCTCGGCCGCCGGAACGAGCTCGACGACGTCGTAGCCGAGTGGGAGCGGCGAAACGACGACGGGACGGCGGTCGTGACCGGCGCGCCGGACTTCGCTCCGCGCGAGCGCGTGCGGTCGCTCGACCCCGTGCGCGTGAAGGGGCTCGAGTTCGACCTCGTCGTGCTCGTCGACCCCGCCGGCTGGGGAGAGGGCCTCACGGGCGCGGTCGACCGCTACGTCGCGATGACACGGGCGACGCAGCGGCTCGTCATCCTCGAGGGATGAGGGATCAGCTCAGCGCTGCCAGAACCCCACGGCGGAGAGCAGTCGGGTCTCGTCATCGGCGCCCTCGGGCGGGTCGATCGCGGGCGGGAAGACCCCGAACTCGCGCCATTCGTCGGCGTGCGCCACGACGTGCTCGTTCAGGCCCGCGATGAGCTCGGGAGAGAAGCGGAACGGGATGCCGAGCAGCTTCGCGATCAGCCACGCCTGGAACGCGCGGTAGGTGGAGAGGTGGGCGAATCCCTCCGCCGCCGGGTAGTCGCCGTAGGTGAAGTGGAACGTGTCGGCGGTGGCGCCGGCCCGTACCGCCGCTCCCGCCGCGTCATTGAGGGCGTCGTATGCAGCGATGGGGTCGTCGCCGAGCAGGTCGGCGTCGGCGAACGGGTCGCCGTCGGCGGCGGAGCGCCCGGCGATGACGCCCGGGATCCACGCCTCGTCGTAGGCGTGGCGGGAGACGATGTCGCGGATGGTCGGGTCGGGGATCTGGGTCCACTCCTGCGGCGCGGGTGTGGACAGGTTCTCGACGGTGAGCTGATCGAAGACGTCCCGCAGGGCGGCGTCGGAGGCGAGGAAGAGTTGTTCCGGTGTCATGGCGCCGACGCTAGCGGCAACCACCCCCACGCACCACACGCTCGCCCACCGCCCCACCCACCCGGGGCGTGCTTACGATGGCGGGATGAGAATCGTCCTCACCGGCGCGACCGGGTACATCGGCTCCTCCGTTCTTGCGGCGCTCGTCGCGCGCGGCCACGACGTGATCGCGCCAGTGCGCAGCGAGGCATCCGCCGCCACGGCGACGAATGCGGGTGCCTCCGCCGTCGTCGGCGATATCACCGATCCGGGCTGGTTCACTCCGCTCCTGCACGACGCCGACGCCGCGATCCACCTCGCCGCGTCGCGCGCAGGTGACGGTGCGCAGTTCGACGGTGCCGTCGCGGATGCCGTGATCGCCGCCTTCGGCGGCACCGGCAAGCCCTACATCCACACCGGCGGCCTCTGGATCCACGGGCCCTCCGACGATCTCACCGAGGAGACCCCCTTCAACCCGCCCGCCCTCGTCGCATGGCGCGAGGGCGTGGAGTCGCGGCTCGAGGCCGCCGCCCTGGAACTCTCGATCGTCGAGCCGGGCATCGTCTACGGGCACGGCGCGGGCATCCCGGCATCCCTCGCCGATGCGCCGAAGGATGACGAGGGCCGTCTCACCGTCGTCGGCGACGGCACGCAGCACTGGCCGACGGTGCACGTCGACGACGTCGCCGACCTTTACGCGCTGATCGTCGAGCGACCCGCGCCGGCCGGTCGCGTGCTCGCGTTGAGCGGACAGAATCCGACGGTCGCCGAGATCGGCGAGGCGTTCGCGGGTGGCCCCGTCGTTCCCGAGGGCGCGGATGCCTCGCGCACCCGACTGGGTGCGGGCTACGCCGACGCGCTCATGCTCGACCAGCAGGGGAGCGGCGCGAAGGCCCGTGCGCTCGGCTGGTCGCCGTCACGCGCATCGCTTCTCGACGAGATCCGGTCGGGGCGGTACACGGCGTCGGCCGACGAGTGACGCGCGGCCTCCTCGCGGAGGTCGCGCCGGGTGTCCTCGTCGCGACGAGTCGAGTCATGTCGACGACCTCCACCGTCATCGTCGGCTCCGCCGGTGACGCCCTGCTCATCGACCCCGCCTGGATGCCGGATGAGCTGGCCGCGCTCGCCGACGAACTCACCGCGCGCGGACTTCGCGTCGTCGGCGGATTCGCCACGCACGCGCACCACGACCACCTGCTGTGGCACCCGGGGTTCGGCTCGGGCCCCCGCTGGGCATCGCTCGCGACGGCACGCATCGCGGCATCCGAGCGCGAAGATCTGGTCGCGGCTCTCGGCGACGAATTCGACGGAGAGCTCTCGACCCTGATGGGGCGGGTGACGGGCGTCGCGGGGGCGATTCCCCCCGAGTCCGTGCCGGCGGGCGTCGAAATCGAGCTGATCGTGCACGACGGCCACGCCCCCGGGCACACCGCGCTGTGGCTGCCCGGCCCGCGCATCCTGATCGCCGGCGACATGCTGAGCGACATCGAGCTGCCGCTGCCGTTCTGGCCCGACGATCTTCCCGCCTACCTCGCCGCGCTCGATGTGCTCGCGCCCTACGCGGAGCGCGCGGCTCTCGTGATCCCGGGTCACGGGGGCGTCGGAACCGATGCCGCCGCGCGGTTGGGCGCCGATCGTCGCTACCTCGAGGACATGGTCCGCAGCGGGGCATCCGATGACCCGCGCACCCGCCTGCCGGCGATGGCGGACGACCATGCCCACATGGAGGTCCTCGCCGAGGAGCATCGCGCGGGTCTACGCTCGCCGCATGTGCCGCAACATCCGCGTCCTCCACAACTTCGAACCGCCGACGACCGATGACGAGGTGCGCGAGGCCGCACTGCAGTTCGTCCGCAAAGTGAGCGGATCGACGCGCCCCTCGCGCGTCAACGCCGAGCCGTTCGACCGCGCGATCGATGAGATCGCCCTCGCCACGCGACGGCTTCTCGACGCCCTCGTGACGAACGCACCGCCCAAGAGCCGCGAGGCCGAAGCGATCAAAGGTCGGGCGCGCCACGAGGCGCGGATGGAGCGCGAGGTGCGCATCCGCACGGCATCCTGAACGGGTGCCTCAGCTTCGTGAGTTGGGCGCGCCGTCTGCGGTGAGGGCGAGTTCGGCACCCGACTGCGGCCGGATTCCTCGGACGATGAGGTACACGGCGAGCCAGATCTCGAACGCGAAGATCGGCAGGGCGCAGATGCCGGCGATCGTTCCGTTGAGGGGAATGAGGCCGAACAGCTGGGCGAGATCGCTCGTCAGGACGAGCGCCCCACCGACCGTCCCGAGAATCGCGAGCGCGCGCGGCACGGCACCGGATGACACCAGCAGCGATCCCAGGACGATCGTGTTCACGCCGATGACGAGACCCTGACCGACGAGGAACGACGCTGTGTGCACCGCGGTGAGCGCGGATGTCGCCTCCGCCGAGAGCGGCGCGAGCGTTCGAGCGACCATCGGGAGCGCGCCCGCGAGGATCACGGCGGCCTCGAGCCCCCGCAGCGCGACGAAAGTCGCGGCACGGGCCGGCCCCGAGGCGCGCAGCAGCAGCCAGAGCAGGATGCCGGTGCCGAGGCATCCGAGCGCCAGGAGGAACTCGACCGCCACCCCCAGTGTCAGCGCGCCGGCGCTGTAGGCGGCGACGGCTCCCACCGAGGTGACGTGCGTGACCAGGTAGAGCGCGCCCGTGGTGCGCGCGTACGTCCGGGCGATGTCGTTCATGATGCCTCTCTGCGGGTATACGGCGTATACCCATACTCGCTGAGGATACGGTTTACGGTGTATACGTGTCAACCACCACCCGTCGCCCGCCGCTCGATCGGGTCACCGTGGTTTCGACCGCGATCGCCCTCGCCGACGCCCGCGGACTCGAAGCGACCACCATGCGGGGGCTCGCCGATGTCCTCCAGGTGACGCCGATGGCGCTGTACAAACACGTCGCGCACCGCGAGCAGTTGATCGACGAGATGGTCGACCACGTCGTCGGTGCGATCGCCGAGCCGTCGGACGACGCGGCCGCGTCCGATACGGAGAGGACCGCGGATGCCGAGGACTGGCGCGCCCACGTGCGCCGCCGCGTCCTCGCCGCCAGACGCGCCCTGCGCACCCACCCGTGGGCGCAGAATGCGATCGAAACGAGGACGACGGCGAGTCCCGTCGTCCTCGCCTACATGGACGCGCTCATGTCCGCGATGTTCGACGGGGGACTTTCCGCCGACCTCGTGCACCACGCCATGCACGCCCTCAGTACCCGCATGTGGGGTTTCACCCGCGACGTCATGCCGACTCCGACGGCCCCCGACGACCCGGCGGAGCGTGCGGCGGCGCTGAACTCCTTCCTGGCCGCCTATCCCGCCATTGCCCGCATGATGACGACGGCTCCCCACGCCGGGCAGGGGTGCGACGACGATGAAGAGTTCGCCCTCGCGCTCGACCTGCTCCTCGACGGCGTCCAGCGCCGTCACGAGGCGGGGTGGAACTCCGCCTGAGGAGCCGTTGCGCTGCGACGCCCGCGCACTGACGCGACGAGCACGCCGCCGATGAGCAGCAGACCTCCTGTGATCTCCGCCGCGTTCGGGATCTGACCGAGCAGCAGCGCCGCCGCGCTCATCGCGACCACCGGTGCGAGGAGCACCCACGGCACGACAGCCGCCGAGCGGTTGCGGGAGAGCAGGGCGTTCCAGATCGAGTACCCGATGAGCGTGCAGAGCCCCGCCGTGTACAGCGTCGACAGCGCCGCCATCCAGCCGAAGGCGGCGAGGCCCGCCCCGATCGCGGCCGGACCCTCGACGAGCAGCGAGAGGGCGAGCGCGGGAACCGGGACGACGAGGGCCGACCAGACCGTGAGCGAGAGGCTGCCCGCGCGGCCTGGGCCCGTGACGACGCCGGCGCGCCGCGAGATCACGTTGCCGATCGCCCAGGATGCCGCAGCAGCGAGAGCCAGTGCGACGGCCAGGGCGGGAGCCTGCCCGCCGCGGCCCGCCGCGACGATCGCGAGGCCGACGACACCAAGCGACACGCCGACCAGTTGGGGGCGCGTGGGGCGCTCGCGCAGCGCGAGCGCCGCGAACACGATCGTGAAGACCGCCTGCGCCTGCAGCACGAGTGCGGCGAGCCCGGGCTGAAGGCCGAGGGCCATCGACGTGTAGAGCAGACCGAACTGGCCGAGCGACATGAACAGCCCGACGCCGACGATCGTGCGCCACGACGTGCGCGGGCGCGGCACGAAGACGACCGCCGCCGACACCATGAGAAAGCGGATCGCGACGAACAGCAGGGGCGGCACGCCCTGCATCCCCCAGTCGATGACGACGAAGTTGAACCCCCACAGGGCGGCGACGGCGGCGGCCAGGATCATGTCGCGTCTGTTCACGTCTCCACTTCAGCGCCCGCGCCGATGAAGCACAAGCAATCATTTCTGCGATGGATCGTGTAGCTTCGCTTCATGATTGATCTGGAAGCCGTAGTCTCGCTCCGCGCCGTCGCGACCGGTGGCAGCGTGTCTGCCGCGGCGAGCACCCTCGGATTCACCCCCTCGGCAGTGTCGCAGCAGATCAAGCGCCTGGAACGCGAGGTCGGGGTGGCGCTCCTCGAACGCGTCGGGCGCGGTGTCGTGCTGACGGATGCCGGGACGCGGCTCGTCGTGGCATCCACGCCCATTCTCGAAGGGCTCGACCGCCTCGGGGCAGACCTGCAGCTGACCGGGGGTCAGGAGCACGTCACCGGTGAGGTCCGGCTCGCCGCGTTCTCGACGGTCGTGCGGGGGCTCATGATCCCCACGATCGCCGGTCTCCGTGAGCGGCACCCGGGCCTCTCGTTGCCGCTGCGCGAGAGCGAGCCGTGGGAGACCATCGCGCTCGTGGCATCGGGGCAGCGCGACCTGGGTGTCGTGCACCGGTGGGGCGGCGTCGCCCTCGCGATGCCCGAGCCTCTCGTCGCGACCCCACTGTTAACCGACGTCGCCGATGTGATCCTGCGCCGCGACCACCCGCTCGCGGGCCGCGCGGTTCTGCACCCCGAAGACCTCGCCGGGGAGGCCTGGGTCGCGACATTCGAGGCGACGATCTGCCGGCAGTGGCTGCGGCGTCTGTTCGACGGCGTGCCCGGGGCCCCGCGCATCGCGCACGAGTCGATGGAGTTCGAGAACCACGTCGCGTTCGCACGCGCCGGCGGCATCGTCGCTCTCGTCCCCCGCCTCGGCCGGGGTGAGCTCGGCCCGGACCTCGTGGCGATCCCGACGGCGGGTCCCGCCTCGACGCGCGACGTGCTGGCCGTCCACCGCCGCACGCAGGGCGACTCGCCGGCCCTGCGCGCCGTGCTCGACGACCTCGTCGAGCGCGCGCGCGCCTTCGGCTGAGCGCCCGCGCCCGGCCGCGGATTCTCAGGCGCGCCCGTGTGCGGGCGCGTCCGCCGGCGCGACCGGCGGGCGCCAGACGAGCACCGCGACGATCACGACGAGGATGATCGCGGTGAGCGCGAACGGCACGGGGATGAGCGGGTCGACGAGCACGAGCACGGCGCCGACCGGCACCACGGTGTTCACGACGGGGTCGGCGACCCGCCGTATCGCGAGGAGCCACACCCCCAGGATGAAAACGGCGATCGGGATGGTGTACGCGAACGACGCCCACGGCGCGTGCAGTTCGCTGTGACCGGTCAGCACGTCGATCTCCACCTCGATGCCCGCGGAGAACGCGCCGGCCGCGGCGAAGATGAAGTAGTGCCCGTAGCCGTAGGCGATCGACTGGCGGAGGTTGCCGATCGCGTGGTGGTGCGGCGGCCAGAAGTAGATCCACCACAGCGCCGCCGTCGCGACGAGGGCGAGCACCGCGATGCCGATGAGAGGGGCGATCGACTCGGCATCCTCGAGCGCATGGATGATCGCGTTCGCCGAGGCGAGCAGGCTCTCGCCGAGAACGATCAGCGTGAAAAGTCCGTAGCGCTCGGTGATGTGGTGCGGATGCCAGGGCGTGTTGCCGTGGCGCTCGGCGATGATCGGCACGGAGATCTCCGCCACGATGAGCACGACGATCGCGGCGGGCGCGAGCGACGCGGGCACGAGCAGCGAGAGCAGCCACAGCACCTGGACGAGGGCGATGCCGCCGGCGTAGGTGAGGGTCGTGCGGCGCAGCTCGCCCGCGCTGTGGGAGGCGCGCAGCCACTGGGCGAGCAGGGCCAGGCGCATCACGACGTAGCCGATCACCATGATCGTGAAGTCGTTGTGCGCGAACAGCGGCGGGATCCCCGCCGCGAGGACGAGCACGCCGCTCATCTGCAGGATCGTGAGCACCCGATAGAGCCAGTCGTCGGTGTCGAACGACGTCGCGAACCAGGTGAAGTTCATCCACGCCCACCAGATCGCGAAGAACACGACGGCGAAGTGGAGGAGGCCCTCCCACACGTGGTCCTCGGTCAGGGAGTGGTGCAGCTGGACGGCCGCCGTGCTGATCGCGATGACGAAGACGAGGTCGAAGAAGAGCTCGAGGCTGGATGCCGCCCGGTGCGGCTCGTGCGCGTCGCGCGGCCGCATGCGCAGGAGCCGGAATCGCGAATATTGCGGGCTGGACGCGGAACTCATCGCGCCAGAGTAGTGGGTGAGGGCCGTTCGCCGGCGCGCAGCGGAGACATCCTTGAGCCGGATCATCCGTCCGGCGTCGTCCGGAGCCGCCGTTCTCCACAGATTCCGCAACCCCTCACCACGCGCCTGCTCCGACCGGTAGCCTCGTGCGCGGGCGGATGTCGGAGGTGCCGGTGGCTGACGAGGCCGAGACGATCTACGAACTGCGCGACGAGCTCGCGCGCGATGCGCAAGCGTACGAGGATGCCGCCGCGCGCTCCCTTCCGACGGAGGCGTCGGACGACGCCGAGATGATCCACGTGCGAGTCGCCGACGACGGGGTGCCGACGATCACCGTTCGCGACGGGTGGCTCTCCGCATACGAGCCCGGCGAACTCGCGGGGGAGATCATGGCAACGCTCGGGCGCTTGAGCCAGGCGCGTCTCGAGGCCTGGGCGGTCGGAGCCGGCGAGGCTCTCGACGTCGAGCGTCGCAACACGCCCGTCCCTCCGCTGAGCGAGACCACCGCCGGCAAGGTGAAGGCGGCCCTCGAGGCCGAGAAGGATGAGAGCGTCGCGATCACCGCGATGCTCGAGCGGGTGCTCACGATGCTCGACGACATCGCCGAGAATCTCGACTCCGGTTTCGACGATGCGCTGCGCAAGGGTCAGGCGACGACAGCGGGCACGTCGTCGGGGCGGTCGGTGATCGTCCAGGTCGCCCCGAGCGGTGACCTGCGGTCGATCGAGCTTTCGGAGCGATGGCTCGAGGCGACCAGTGCCGATCAGATCAGCCGCGAGATCACTGCGGCGATCGCCATGGCTCGCGATCAGACCCCGCCCTCGGAGGGACCGCTGGACGGGACCGCTCTGGCTGCGTACCAGCGGTTCGTCGACGACCACGATGCCTTCGTGCGCTTCTTAAACGGAAAGGACTGACGATGGATCCCGAACTGAAGGTCGCGTTCGAGGCGCTCGCACAGGACGCGTCGACATGGGACGGTGTCGGAGAGGCGCTGTCGACGGCCCGCGCCGACATCGACGCGATCGACGTGTACCGAGGAGCGTTCTCGTTCGCCGGGCTCGACCTCGCCGATTCGTACGCGGAACTGCACGCCACCGTTATCACTCTTCTCGGCGACGGCGCAGAGGCGACGCACGCCGGCGCGGATGCGCTTCGCGCCGTCCGCGACGACTTTCTGCGGTACGAAGACATCGCCCAGAGCGAGCTGTACGCCCTCTGGCAGCCGGTCCGCTGAGACCAGGAACGAGACGAGCCATGAATCCCGCCGATAAGGTCATCGAGCTGCTCCAGAAGATCCAGGAGAAGATCGAGCAGATCACCCGACTGGTCAACGCCGTCCTCAGCCGCATCCCGTCCTTCCTGAGCTGGGTCGCCGACAAGCTCCGCGACGGCTGGAACACCATGCTCGCCAAGCTCGGCGAGTTCTGGGACTGGTTCGCCGACAAGCTCTCGTACGTCGGCAACCCCTTCCTCCTCAACGGCGCGGCCGACGGATGGAAGCAGGCGGCCGCGAAGGTCGCTCGACTCAACGACGACATCACCGATCTGAACCTGTCGGTCGACGACCGGTGGACGGGCCGCGCCGCAGAACAGTACAAGCAGTCGATCGAGCCGCAGCGCCGCGCGAACACGTCGATCATGTCCGATTTCGCGGAGAACATCGCCGGCGCCATGACGACCATGGCGGGGGCGATCATCGCGTTCTGGGCGGGTATCGCCATTGCGATCATCGCCCTGCTGAGCGCGCTCGCCGGCGCCGCCGTCGCGACCGGCACGATCATCGGTCTGCCCGCCGTGCCGGTGCTGATCACGCTGGGCATCGTCGCCTTCCTCATCGCCGCCGGCAGCGGAGTCGCGATCCTCTACGTGTCGGCGGGTGGGGCGCGCTCGACCATGCGCTCGACGTCCGCGGGCATCACCAGCTGGCCGAAGATCGCAATGCAATGACCGAGCGGTCTCCGCAGTCCTTCCGCTCCCGCAGGCCGGGCGTCACGGCGACGGTTGCCGTGATCATCGCGGGACTGGCGGCCGTCGTCGCTGCGCTGCTGCTCTGGGCGGCCGCCATGGACGGTGCCCTCGTCGGGCCTGGCGCGTCGATGCTGCTCCTCGCGGTGCTCAGCGCCGTCCTCGGCATCATCGGGTTCCGTGTCGCGCGCACTCCTCGCGAGTCCGCCCCGATGACCGGTCCGTTGCAGCTGCTCACGATTCTCGTCTTCGTCGTGGGCGTGACAGGTGCGGTTCTCGGCGTCGTGATCGGAGGCATCCAGGGGTCGATGCCGGCGATCGGCACGGGGGTGCTGACACTCGTGCTCGGCCTCGTCATCGCCCTGCAGGGCGCGCTCCTCTACGGCGCGGCACAGCACGGCTCCTGACCGGCCCCTGGCTCGCGTCTGAGCAGTTCCCGACGCGGTGTTCCTCCGCGCCCCGGCATCCGCTCAGACCCGCTCGGTACACTTTCCTGTGCCCGAAAACCCCTCCATCGACCCCGCTGAGCTCGAGATCGCGCTGCGCGTGATCGCCGCGACCGCCGATCTCGACCCGGAGGACCCCGACTACATCGCCCTGCGCCGCGCCACGGGCAAGATGTACAAAGACGTCAAGCGGCAGGCCCGCAAGGACAAGCGTCAGCGCATCGCCGACGCCGATCGCGCCGTCGTCGCGGCGACGGCGACAGGGGCGCCGGACCGCATCGACGACGAGACGCGCGGCATCCCGCTCGCCGCCCGCACCGCGGCTCCCACAGCCGGCGAGCTCATCAAGCCGCGCGCCTGCTACATCTGCAAAGAGCTCTACACGACGGTGGATGCCTTCTACCACCAGCTCTGCCCGGACTGCGCTGCCATGAGTCACGAGAAGCGCGACGCGCGCACCGACCTCACCGGCCGCCGCGCGCTGCTGACCGGCGGGCGCGCGAAGATCGGCATGTACATCGCGCTGCGGCTGCTGCGCGACGGCGCACACACGACGATCACGACCCGCTTCCCCCGCGACGCGGTGCGCCGCTTCTCAGCACTGCCCGACTCGGCGGACTGGATCCATCGCCTCAAGATCGTCGGCATCGACCTGCGCGACCCGGCCCAGGTGATCGGACTCGCCGACGCCGTCGCGGCCGACGGCCCGCTCGACATCCTCATCAACAATGCGGCGCAGACGGTGCGGCGCTCCGCCGGTGCGTACAAGCCGCTGGTGGATGCCGAGCTGGCGCCCCTGCCCCAGGGCCCGCTGCCCGAGCTGCTCACGTTCGGGCACACGAACGACGCGCACCCGCTCGCTCTCGCGCAGTCGGTCTCGAGTCACCCGATCCTCGCGGCCGCCGCACGCGACGCTGAGACCCTGACCGCCGAGGCGATGGCGGCCGGCTCGTCGTCGCTCGAGCGCCTCGCCGCCGGCACCGCGATCGACGCGGGGGGTCTCGTGCCCGACGAGAACCACATCAACAGCTGGACCCAGTCGGTCGACCAGGTCGAGCCGCTCGAGATGCTCGAGGTGCAGCTCGCGAACATGACAGCACCGTTCCTGCTCGTCAGTCGCCTGCGTCCCTCGATGGCTGCCGCGACGGCCCGACGCAAGTACATCGTCAACGTCTCGGCGATGGAGGGCGTCTTCGGACGCGGGTACAAGGGCCCGGGGCATCCGCACACCAACATGGCCAAGGCTGCCCTGAACATGCTGACGCGGACGAGCGCGCGCGAGATGTTCGAGACCGACGGCATCCTCATGACCGCCGTCGACACCGGCTGGATCACCGACGAGCGCCCGCACTTCACGAAGGTGCGTCTCGCCGAGGAGGGCTTCCACGCGCCGCTCGACCTCGTCGACGGTGCGGCCCGCGTCTACGACCCGATCGTGCGCGGCGAGGCCGGCGAGGATCTGTTCGGCGTCTTCCTGAAGGACTACCGCAAGAGCTCGTGGTGAGCGAACCGCACCTCGAACACCGTGCCGGGGTCGACGCGTATCGACGCGGCATCCGGCAGCATCGCCGGGAGGTCCGTCGACGGAGTGCCCACCAACCAGGTCGTCGCGGGGTCGAGGCCGCGCACGAGCTTCTCGTGCGTCCAGGCGAGAAGCGCCGTCCCGCCGGGCTCGGGTGACGTCGCCAGTTCGAGATCGCCCCGACCCGGGTCGGTGGAGCTCGCCACGATGAGCGGCTGATCAGCGGCCGCGGCGACGGCGTCGTCCCGCGTCCCTGCGCCGGCTGCGAGGCGCACGACGGCGAGCTCGAGCGCGGTGAGGGCGCGGCTGCCAGGAGCGGAGGATGCCGGCTCCGGCGAGCCGCTCTGCACCGCAGCGAGGTCCGCCGCGGGAATCTCGCACGTCGGCTGAGAACCGGGGTTGAGCACGATGCCTGCTCCTCCCCGGGCGCCCGCGGCGAGGACGCCGCCGCGGACCCACATCGGCCGCAGATCCGGCCGGGCGTGCTCGCCGATGCGATCCGGGGACGTGAACGCCGCCACGAGCGGTGTTCCCGACGCGGACTGCAGCATCAGCGGCTCGAGCGTCGACGAATCCCCATAGGTCAGCACCAGCACGGGCCAGCCGGACAGCGTCGCCAGCACGTCGCTCAGGGGGACTGCCCCGAGTCGCCATGCCGTCAGGGTCGATTCGAATCCCGGTTCTGCGGGGCGACCGAGCAGGGTCAGCACGGGGTTGGCGGCGGTCACGATGTTCGCTCTCTCTCGGGAAGGACGGGGAGGTCCAGCACATCGGGGCGCGGCATCGTCGCGCGCAGCCAGGAGTCGATCGTCGCGAGCGCCTCCTCGACGCGGCGCGGCTGGCCGTCGGCCCCGAACGACCGTCCGAACGCGCCGTCCAAGCCGCCTCCGGTCGCGATCCAGCCGGTGACGCCGCCATGACGGCCCAGGCGCACCTCGACCCGGAAGGTGTCAGTCGGGCGAAGGGAGTAGGTGACGCCGCCGTACTCGGGCACGCGCAGCACGGGGGCATCCGGCCACCATGCCCGGATGCGCTCGCCGAGAGCCTTCTCGTCGATGTGGTCGAGCGGATCGACGCCGTGCGAACGGAGGGTGCGGGCATCCAGTGCTGCCTGGCGTCGCTCCTGCCAGGTGAGCCGCGGGTCCGGCACGGCGGAGGAGCGCGCGGGCGCTGAGCGCGGCGTGGGCGCTAGCGCGTCGTCCGTGGCGAGCTCATGGATCACGCGATCGATGTCGGAGAGGAGGGCCTCGAGGTCGTCCGACGTCGTCCGGGTGAGGTACCCGCTGAGATCGCGATCCCACCCGATCAGACGGGCGGTGAACGCACCGGGCTCGGCCGCGGCGCGCAGGTACACGTCGAACAGCGCGAAGAGCTTCACCTGCACGAGGTCGCCGGAGACGAGGACAGCGACGATCGCAGCGCCCCACCGAGCCCGGACGCGGGAGACGATGAGGTCGGTGACGGAAGGGGCATCCGTCATCATCGCGGAACCGCGGTGCCGTGCGGACCGAGTGTCGGGACCCATTCGTAGAGGCCCGCGAAAGGCCCGTTCGCGTCGAAGATGTGACGGAACTCGCTTCCGAGCGCGCCGCTGACGACGTTCCCGCTCGCGTCGAGGGGCGAGTGCGAGAACTGGATGTTCATCCGCGACGTCATCACGTCGTCGAGGAACGGAGCGTTGAGGGTCTCGAACATGTCGCTATTCGACAACCCGTTCGCGTTCTGCACGGCGCCCCAGAGGTCCACGCCCTCGTCGGTGGTGCCGAGCTCGAAGTACGCGGACCCGTTGTCGCGCGCGACGTTCGCGTAGCTGGTCGGGGCATCGCCCTCCCAACGCCCGAGGACCGCCGTGTCGGCATCCATGTTGTGGAACGCCTGCTGATAGACCTGCTCCGGATCGGAGAGATCGAAGGGCCATGTGTCGGGGTCGTCGACGTCGAACGGCTTCTTCCCGGGCGGGACCGCGCCGTCGACGGGCGTCCGCGGCGGCGCACCATCGGGCAGATCGGGCAGGTCGGGCGCGCGCGCGGCGTCGGGTGCTCCGGCGTGCGTGCGGGGACCGCCGGGGAGCACCTTGGAGGTGAGTGCGGCGAGCTCGTCCCACGAGCTGCGCAGGCTCTTCAGCAGGGTGCCGAGCTTGCCCATCGCCTCGAGGAGCGCGGTGAGCTTCGTGCCGACCTTCGCGCTCAGCGAGGCGACACGCGTGGAGACCTGGCCGACGATGACGGGCGTCGCGAGTCCGAGGGTGAACACGGCTTCGGCGGCCCACGAGATGATCGAGCCGACCAGCTGTGCGATGACGTCTCTGACGAGGTCGTGGACGACTTGGACGATCGTCGACGCGATGGTGAGCCCCGTCGACATCGCGCCGGCCCAGGTGCCCGCAGCGCCGATGTGCGCCGCAGCATCCGTCTGGAAGCGTCGATAGGCGTCGATCGCCTCGCCGGCGAGCGGGTCGACGTCGGAGAGTACGCGCGTCAGCTCCTGCGCCGAACCCGCGAGCTGTGCCGAGATGTTCGCCCACGTCTGCGCGAATCCCTGAACCTCGCCGGCGTCTCCCGTCAGGTCGTTCAACCAGCCCTTGAGCGGCTCGAGATGATCCATCAGCCAGCCGAGACCGGCGGCGATCAGCGAACCGATCGGGTCGATCGCCATCGCGACGGTGTCCAGCACCGCGGTGAACGCGGCGACCCCGCCCGCGACCCAGTCTCCTGACTCGATCGCCGCCGCGACCTGCGAACCGCTGTCGAGGATGCCCGCGCCCGAGAACGGCGTGGCGGTGTCGACGGGCCCGGCGACCAGCGGATTCGGCGGAGTCACCCCGTCAGCCTAATCATCCGCACGCCCGACCGGAACCCGGCCGCGCTCGGCTACGCGTTCGGGAGGAAGTAGGTCGCGGCGAGCGGCGCGACGTCGAGGGCGGATGCCTCGGCCCGGGTCACCCAGCGGACCTCGTCGATCTCGGCATCCGCGACGGGGGTCTGACCGCCGATGTCGACGCGGTAGACATCGGCCACCACGAGGAAGCCGGGCTCGTTCGCGGCAGCCGCAGTGAACTCCCCGAGGGGTGCGAGCGCGCCCAGATCGAGGCGCAGTCCGAGTTCTTCGCGCAGCTCGCGCACGAGTGTCACGTCGGGGGTCTCGCCCGGCTCGGGCTTGCCGCCGGGCTGCATGAACGCGGTCGTGCCCGCCTTGCGCACGAGCAGCAGGCGGCCGTCGACATCGGTGATGACGGCCGCCGACACGCGGATCGAGCCGGTGGATGCCGCGGCGCCGGAAGCAGGAGTCACGCTCTCACGCTACCGCCGCGGGCGAGGCCCGCCCGTCACGGATTCGCGCTCGTAGGCTGGAATCATGTCGTCCGCACCCCTCGCGCTCCCGCTCGTCCGCCGCTCGCCCGAGGAGCTCGGCATCCCCGCCGCGGCGCTCCTCGCGCTCGCCGACCGGCTCGCCGAGGAGGGTCTCGACCCGCACGCGCTGCTCGTCGCCCGCCACGGCGCGGTCGCTTTCGAGGCGGCCTGGGCGCCCTACCGACTCGACCGGCCGGCGCTCGTCTACTCGGCGTCGAAGACGTTCACGTCGCTCGCGATCGGGTTCCTCGCGGACGAAGGGCGGCTGTCGTTGGATGCCGCGGCCGCAGACCTCCTCGCCGTGCTGGCCCCGCTCGGCGCCCCGGTGATCACCGTGCGGCACCTCCTCACGATGAACACGGGACACACGAGCGCGCAGATCGACGCCCTCGGAGAGGATCCGCGTGACCTTCTGCGCGTCGCGCCGGAGGCCGTGCCGGGCTCGCATTTCGCATACAGCTCGCCCGCCACGCATGCTCTCTCTGCGATCGTCACCGCCCTGACGGGCGAAGCGCTGACCGCGTACCTCCGCCCCCGGTTGCTCGACCCGCTCGGCATCGGGCAGCGGTGGATGCGCCCGCGCGGCGGCATCGAGCACGGGGCGTCCGGTTACCACCTCACCGTCGAGGACCTCGCCCGCGTGGCGATCATGCTCGCTTCGGGCGGCGCTTTCCGCGATACGCAGGTCGCGCCGGCCTGGTACGTCGAGGAGATGAGCCGAGCGTGGTCGGTGACGGCCGACGTCGACGGGCCCGCGGCGGCCGATGGCGAGGTCGGCGACTGGAGCCGCGGCTACGGGTACCAGGTGTGGCGGAGCGCCCACGGCTTCCGCCTCGACGGCGCCGCGGGGCAGTTCGGGCTCGTCATCCCCGAGCATGACCTCGTCATCGCCTACCAGGGCGCGGCGGCCGACACGCAGGCGACGCTGCGGGCGTTCTGGGCCTTCGTCGATGCCGTCGCGGACGCCGACGCCGCCGGAGGAGCAGACCCGGCGCTCGATACTGCGCTCGATCCGGCGCTCGATCCCGCGGGCAAGACCGCGCTGGCGGCATCCGTCGTGCGCGACTCCTGGGACGCGCGTGACCGCATCGCGCCGTGGCCGTGGGAGTCGCCGTTCGACTCGAACGGCCTCGCCCTCGCCGACGCGGGCGACGCGAACGGCTGGACGCTCACCCTTCCCGGCGTCGGAGACCTGCCGGTCGCGACCGCCTGGCGCGAGGTCGTGATTACGGCATCCGCGGCGCCGGGGCAGGCCGATCGCCTGACCGTCGCGACCCGCGGTGAGACGTGTCCCGACGGCTCGGTACTCGTGCACGTCGTCGACACGACCTCTCCGCACCGGGCGATCGTCACACGCGACGCCTCGGGCGCGGCCACCGGAGCGTGGCACGTGCCGCCGCTGTGGAACGGCTGGCCCGGACTGCGCGTGCCGTCGATGGTCACCGAGGCGACCGTCGACGCTGCCGCCGTCCTTCTCGACATGGACGGAACGCTCGTCGATTCCACCGCCGTCGTCGAGCGGCTCTGGACGCAGTGGGCGCTCGAGCACGACGTCGACCCCGCCCGTGCTCTCGGGATCATCCACGGTCGTCAGGGGCAGGACTCGATGGCGCTCCTGCTGCCCGACCGCCCGCACGAGGTCAATCTCGCCGAGAACCGTGAGCTCCTCGCCGCGGAGACGGCCCAGACCGACGGCGTCGTGGCGATCCCGGGCGCGGCAGCGCTGCTCGCCGACCTCGCGGGTCTGCCGCACGCGCTGGTCACGAGCGCCACGCTTCCGCTCGCCCGCGCCCGGATGGATGCCGCGGGCCTGCCCATGCCGGCGCTCGCCGTGACGGCCGAGGACGTGACGCGCAGCAAGCCCGACCCGGAGGGCTTCGTCGCCGCGGCTCGAGCGCTCGGAGTCGAGCCCGCAGACTGCATCGTCGTCGAGGATTCGCCGAACGGCATCGCCGCCGGCCTCGGCGCCGGCATGCGCGTCATCGGCATCGGCCCGCACGCCGCCGCAGCGGGCCCGACCTGGCTGGTGGCGGATGCCGCCGGCATCCATGTCGCCCCCGCCGACGGCGGCGCGGGGGTCCGCGTCACGATCACGGGCTGAGCCGCCTCGCCCCGCGCGCCGCGGGTGAGCGCCGGCCGCCGCCGGGCGTCACGCCTTCGGCGCCGCGTGCCCTTCGGAGAACGAGAGGTTCCGGCCGAACGCCTTGCCGATGAGCAGCACGACTCCGACGATGACGAGGCCCCACGCGAGCCCGGCGACGGCGGAGATCGCGGTGTCGGCGAGCCACACGACGACCGCACCAGCGGGCTCGAGCGCATGCTCGACGGTGTGCAGCACGTCGATCGGAGCGTGCCAGCCGACCTCGCCCAGGTTCTGCAGCACGAGGTGGCCACCCACCCACAGCATCGCGACGGTGCCGACGATCGAGATCACGCGGAACACCGTCGGCATCGCGCGGACGACACGCTCGCCGAAGCGCCGCACGCCGGGCGAGTCTCCGGCGGCCATCGTGAGGCCGATGTCGTCGAGCTTCACGAGCAGCGCGACGGCACCGTACACGAGGGCCGTCATGGCGAGGGCGATGATCGCGAGCACGGCCAGGCGCATCCAGAAACCCAGACTCGGATCGATCGCCGCGAGACCGATCAGCATGATCTCCGCCGAGAGGATGAGGTCGGTGCGCACAGCTCCGGCGACCAGTCGCTTCTCGTCACGGCCGCCCTCCTCCCCGTCGTGGCCGCCGTGATGGAAGCCGAACCACTCGAGCACCTTCTCCGCGCCCTCGAAGCACAGGTAGCTGCCGCCGGCGATCAGCAGCCACGGCAGCACCCACGGGGCGAAGGCCGTGAGCAGCAGCGCGATCGGGATGATCACGAGGAACTTGTTCGCGAGCGATCCGAGCGCGATGCGCCCGACGACCGGCAGCTCGCGCGCGGGCGACAGGCCCTGCACGTACTGGGGCGTCACGGCGGCATCGTCGATGACGACTCCGGCCGACTTCGCGGACGCTTTGAGAGCGGCGCTCAGGATGTCGTCGACAACAGCGAGCAGACCCACGGACATGCGTCTCACAGTACGCGGTGCGCACTCAGGCGGGGGACTTGACCTCGTCGAATCGATTCGATAGAGTGGATGCCGTGGCGCTCCGTCGGGGGCGCCCTTCGCCGTTTCCGGCCTGTTCCCTCTCTCCGCTCCCTCCCGCGAAGGATCCATGTCCCGCACCCTCACCACCGGCCGCCCGTGGCGCGTCATCCTCGCCTTCTCGGTGCCGCTGCTGATCGGCAACGTCGTCCAGCAGCTGTACCAGTTCGTCGATGCCATCGTCGTCGGGCGTCTCCTCGGCGTCGACGCGCTCGCCGCCGTCGGGGCGACGGGTGCGCTGCTGTTCCTGTTGCTCGGGTTCACCTGGGGCCTCGCGAGCGGTTTCGCGATTCCGACGGCGCAGGCGTTCGGTGCGCGCGACTTCGCGGGTGTGCGCCGCTCGGTCGCCACGGGCGCTCTGCTGTCGGCGGCGATCACGATCGTGCTGACCGTCTTCGCGCCGATGTTGGCGGGACCGATCCTCGCACTCCTGCAGACCCCCGCAGAGCTTCTGCCGGGGGCGACGGTATTCGCGCAGATCAGTTTCCTCGGCACGGGCGCCATCGTCGCGTTCAACTTCCTCGCGTCGATCATCCGCGCGATCGGCGACTCGCGGACCCCGCTCATCTTCCTGACGATCTCGTGCCTGCTCAACGCGGGACTCGTGATCCTCATGGTCGGCCCTCTGGCGTGGGGAATCGCCGGTGCCGCCCTCGCGACCGTCGTCGCGCAGGCGGTGTCGGTCGTGCTGTGCCTCGACTACGTGCGGCGGCGCGTGCCGGTGCTGCACGTGCGCCGCTTCGACTGGCGCGTGACGCGCGCCGACATCGCCGAGCACCTGCGGCTCGGCCTCCCGATGGGATTCCAGGCATCCATCATCGGCATCGGCACGCTCACGGTGCAGATCGCTCTCAACACGCTCGGCGCCGATGCGGTCGCCGCGTACACGACGGCGTCGCGCGTCGACGGACTCGCGGTGGCGCTCCTGCAGTCGCTGGGCCTCGCGGCATCCATGTACGCGGCGCAGAACCTCGGCGGGCGCCGGCCAGACCGCATCCGCCGCGGTGTCGTCCAGGCGGTGTGGATGGCGCTCGGCGCCGGAGTCGTGCTCGGAGCGCTCCTCATCGCGTTCGGCGGATCCATGGTGCGCCTGTTCGTCGGCGACGGCTCGGAGCGCGTCGTCGAGCTCGCGACGCTCATGCTCCACGTCAACGGCTTCTGGTACTGGGCGCTCGCGATCCTGTTCATCCTGCGCGGATCGCTGCAGGGCCTCGGATCGACGATCATTCCCACCGTCACGGGCGTCATCGAGCTCATTATGCGCGTCGTCGCGGCGCTCCTGCTCGGGCACCTGCTCGGCTTCGAGGGCGTCGTGTGGTCGAACCCGCTCGCGTGGATCGGCGCGTGCGTCGTGCTCGTTCCCGCCTACATCCGCGCGCACCGCGCCCTCGCGGCCATGCCCGTCGACCCGATCGAGGTCACCGCGACGACGGCCATTCCCGTCATCGGGCCGACCGACGGATCGATGGTGGTGGATGCCGTGGTCACGGCATCCATCCCGGTCATCGCGTCGCAGGACGCGGTCCGTGGGCGCGGACGACGCCGCGGCGAGTCCGCGCGCACAACGCGCAGGGGCCGAAAGGTCGGCACGCGGGAGTAGCCTCGGGTTCATGCGGAAGGGGTTTGCATGAAAGCCGTCCTGAACGACACCGTCATCGCCGAGGCGCCGCGCGAGGACCTCATCTCCATCGAGGGCAACTGGTACTTCCCGCCGTCGAGCGTGCGCGCCGAATACCTGAGCACGAGCCCGACGCCGTACACCTGCCCGTGGAAGGGCGAGTGCCAGTACTTCACCGTCACGGCGGAGGGCGAGACGCTCCCCGATCGCGCCTGGAGCTACCCGCACCCGTACCCGTCGGGAATTCAGCGCGTCGGCAAGGACTTCTCCGACTACGTCGCGTTCTGGAAGGAGATCCGTGTCATCGAATGAGCAGGCGCCCGCGCCGCTGGCGGAGCTGACCCGGCTGCCCGATCCGCAGTTCATCATGGTCGGCGAGGGGCTGCGCATCGCGACCTACTCCTGGGGCGAGCTGGACGACCCGGTCGTCGTCGTCGTGCACGGGTTCGCCTCGAGTACGAAGGACAACTGGGTCGCGACCGGCTGGGTGCGCGACCTGCTGCGCGCCGGCTACCGCGTCATCGGGCTCGACCAACGGGGGCACGGGGCGAGCGACAAGCCCCACGACTCGCACGACTACGACCTGCGTCAGCTGGCGGGCGACGTCGAGACGGTGCTCGACACCTACCTCGTCGACGATGCCCTCTACGTCGGGTACTCGCTCGGGGCGCGCGTCGGGTGGGAGGTGATCCAGGACATCGCACCGCGCATCCCGCGCGCGATCCTCGGCGGTGTACCCGACGGCATCCCGCTCGCGCGGCTGGACATCGACCAGGTGCGCGCCTACGTCGACGAGGGGATGCCGGTGACCGACCGCGTGACGCAGAACTACATCGCCCTCACCGAGCGGGTGCCCGGCAACGACCTGCGCGCCCTCCTCGCGATCGCCCGCGGCATGCGCGAGTCGAAGACCGTCGATCCCGATCCGGCGCACGCCCCGCAGCAGCCCGTGCTGTTCGCCACCGGCTCCGAGGATGCGATCATCCCCGGCTCGCGCGCGCTCGCAGCGGCCACGCCGCAGGGGAGGTTCCTCGAGATCCCCGGTCGCCACCACTTCAACGCCCCGGGCTCGCGCGTCTTCCGCGAGCAGGCGATCGCGTTCCTGCAGGAGGAGACCCGGTGACCCGCACCGACACGATCCGCCTCGCCACCATCGGCACGAGCACCATCACGGAGCGCTTCGCCGATGCCGTCCGAGCGGCGGATGCCGGCGGCGACGGCATCCGCATCGACGTCGCCGTCTCCCGCGATGCCGAGCGCGGTCGCGCCTTCGCCGACCGGATCGGCGCACCGCGCACCGCGACCGATCTCGACGCGCTGGTCCGCTCGGGCGACATCGACGCCGTCTACGTCGGGTCGCCCAACGGAGTCCACGCCGAACAGGCGCGGCGCGCGATCGCCGCCGGCGTGCACGTCTTCCTCGAGAAGCCGGCGACGCCGACGGCGGAGGAGTTCGCGGACCTCGTCCAGCTCTCACGCGAGCACGGCGTCGTCGTCTTCGAAGGCATGCGCAACGTCTACGACCCCGGCCTGCGGCGCGTCGCCGAGATGCTTCCCCAGGTCGGTCCCGTGCGGCTCGTCTCGTTCGGGCAGTCGCAGTACTCGGCGCGCTACGATCTCGTCCTCCGCGGGGAGACGCCGAACATCTTCGACCCGAAGCTCTCCGGCGGCGCACTTTTCGACCTCGGCGTGTACCCGCTGAGCGCCGCCATCCACCTGTTCGGCGCGCCCACATCCGCCACGGGTCATCTCGTCGAGATCGCCACGGGAGCCGACGGCGCGGGCGCCGCCGTCCTCGGCTACCCCGACACCGTTGCGCAGGTCTCGTTCTCGAAGGTCGGCGTCTCGCACCGGCCCAACGAGATCCAGGGCGAGTGGGGCACGATCACGTTCGACGAGGTGACCGCGCCGCGCGAGATCGCGCTGTCGCTGCGCGCCCGCGGTGACGCGGCCGCGTCGCACACCGCCGAGCGGGTCGAGGCGGCCGCGAACAACATGGTCTACGAGGTGCAGCGCTTTGCGGCGCTCGTGCGCGGCGAGGACCCGGCGCCCGATCAGGAGCGCACGCTCGCCGTCCTCCGCATCATCGCGGCGCTGCGCGCACGCGCGTGACGCCCATGACGGACTGGCCGTGACGACCCGTCAGGACCTCGACACCCTCGCCCGGTTGCGGCGCGTCCGTGACCGGATGGACCGTTCGTACGCGCAGCCGCTCGATATCGAGTCCCTCGCGCGCGATGTGCACCTCTCGGCGGGCCATCTGTCGCGCCAGTTCGTGCTCGCGTACGGCGAGACGCCGTACGCGTACCTCATGACCCGTCGGATCGAGCGCGCCATGACGCTGCTGCGTACGACCGATCTGTCGGTCACCGAGGTGTGCTTCGCGGTCGGCTACCAGTCGCTCGGCACCTTCTCGACGCGCTTCAGCGAGCTCGTCGGCGTGGCCCCGAGCCTCTACCGCGACCGGGGTGCGCCGTTTCGCCCCGGCATGCTGCCGTGCATCGCGAAGCGCCTCACGAAACCGATCAGGAATCGAGAAGCGCCGCCTTCGCCGAGCTGAATATCGTGAACGCCATGGACATCACCATCCACTCCAGCTTCCTTCCGCACACCGATGCCGAGGCATCCCTCGCGTTCTATCGAGACGTGCTCGGGTTCGAGGTGCGGCTCGATGTCGGCTACGAGAGTATGCGCTGGATCATCGTCGGACCGCCCGATCAGCCCGACACCGCGATCGTGCTGCACCCCGTCGGCGTCGGCTACGAGGTCTCCGACGACGAGAAGCAGACCCTGCTCGAGCTCGTCGCGAAGGGGAGCTACTTCGGGGTCAATCTCGCCACCGACGATCTCGACGCGACGTTCGCGGCCATCGAGGCGGCGGGCGCCGACATCGTGCAGGAGCCGATCGATCAGGATTACGGCATCCGTGACGCCGCCGTGCGCGACCCCGCGGGCAATCTCATTCGCATCCAGCAGAACCGCGCGACCGACAGCGCGCCCACCGAAAACGGACACTGACATGACCGACACGAAGAGCGGGTTCAGCGCCGACGAGCGCGCCGCGATGAAGCAGCGCGCGGCGGAGATCCGCGCCGACAAGGGCCTGAAGGGCGCCGCGAAGACGGCGAAGGAGTACGAGGACTGCATCGCCGCGATCGATGCGCTCACCGGCATCGACAAGGAGGTTGCGGTCACGCTCCACCAGATCGTCGCCGACGTCGCGCCCGACCTCGCTCCGAAGACCTGGTACGGCTTCCCGACCTATGCGAAGGACGGCAAGGTCGTCGTCTTCTATCAGCCGGCGGCGAAGTTCAAAACCCGCTACGGCACCGTCGGCTTTCAGGATGCCGCGCAGCTCGACGACGGCGCGATGTGGGCCGTGACCTACGCCGTCGTCGAGGTGACGGATGCCGTGCGGGCGAAGCTGCGCGACCTCGTCGCCACCGCGGCCGGAGCTCCGGAGGAACGCGCCTAGACTGGGGAGGTCCTTTTCTTCCCGTCCGGATGAGCTCCACGTGACCGACGCCTCGACGCGCACCTTCGCCGTGCGACACCTGCAACTCGCGCGTGCCCTGTTCGCGGCGATCGCGGCGATCATGATCACCTTCTCCGCCGATCACTCCGCCGCCGTCGGCCTCTCGGTGTTCAGCGGGTTCGCCATCGCGACGGCGATCGTGCTGTTCCTCGGAGTCTGGCTCGTGTACCCGGCGGCGTCCCGCGCAGTCCCAGTGCTCCTCGGCATCGTCACTCTCCTCGCGGGCATGGTCACCGGCATCCCGCCGCTGCGCTCGACGACGCTCTTCTTCGTGGCCGTCATCGCGTGGGCGGTGATCGCGGGCGTCATCGAGCTCGTCGGCGGTCTGCGCGCACGTCGTACCGGAGACGCGTACGCACGGGACGGCATCCTCATCGGCGCCTTCACGCTCGCCCTCGCCGTCGGGCTGCTCGTCGTGAACCCGGCGTTCCGCCTCGACTACACGGTCGGACCCGAGGACCTCACCCTCACGGGCACTGCGATCGGCGTCGGAATCTTCGGGGGGTACGCCGCGATCATCGCGGTCTTCCTCGGCATCGCGGGCTTCTCCCCGCGGACCGTGACGGCTGCGCCGGTGCCCACGCCGACGGCAGGAGAGCGCGCATGAGCGAGAACCGACCCACCCGCCGCGACCTCATGAAGCCGGTGCAGCTGCTCGGATTCGCTTTCGCCGCCGCCGTCTTCGGCGGCGTCATCGCGCTCGTCTCGATGGGCTTCTTCCAGGATCTCAGCGACGACCAGCGCATGCACGTCGTGGTCGTCTCGCTCGTCGTCGCCGGCATCGCCTTCATCGCGACGCTCGTCATCATCGCTCTGCTGATGCTCGCGGTCGACCCGGCCCAGGTGACCAAGCCGGTCCAGAACGGCGTGCTGCTGCCGGAGTCCGACGAGACCGCGAGCGACGGCCGGCCGGATGCCGCGGCATCCGACGGCCCCGCTCCGCGCTAAACACGCGCCGAAACGTCGCGCGGGCTGTCGCGTAGCGCGCTGCATGCCGTTTCGACGGGTACGGCCCCGCTCCGGCTAGAGCTCGTCGACGAGGGCGTCGGCGAGGCCTGTGTAGGTCGCGGGCGTCAGCGCGACCAGGCGCGCTTTGGCATCCTCGCCGATGTCGAGACCCTCGACGAAGGCCGCCAACTCGGGCCCGCCGACGCGGCGGCCGCGCGTGAGCTCCTTGAGGAGGGCGTAGGGGTCGGTGATCTCGGAGCGCCCGGCGACGATCTCGGCGCGGACGACAGTCTGGATCGCCTCGGCGAGCACCTCCCAGTTCGCGTCGAGGTCGGCCAGCAGCACGTCGCGAGAGAGGAGGATCTCGGTGAGGCCCCGCTGCAGGTTGTCGAGCGCGAGCAGCGAGTGTCCGAAGGCGACGCCGATGTTGCGCTGCGTCGTCGAGTCGGTGAGGTCGCGCTGCATTCGGCTCGTGACGAGAGTGGATGCCAGGGTCTGGAACAGCCCCCCCGCGATCTCGAGATTCGCCTCGGCGTTCTCGAACCGGATCGGGTTGATCTTGTGCGGCATCGTCGACGACCCCGTCGCGCCCGCGACCGGGATCTGCGCGAAGAAGCCCATCGAGATGTACGTCCAGATGTCGGTCGCGAGGTTGTGCAGGATGCCGCCCGCGTGGCGCGCGCGGTCGTACAGCTCGACCTGCCAGTCGTGCGACTCGATCTGGGTCGTGAGCACGTTGAAGTGGATGCCGAGGCCTTCGATGAAGGTCCGCGAGAGCTCGGGCCAGTCGGTGTCGGGGGCGGCGGCCAGGTGCGCCGACCAGGTGCCGGTCGCGCCGGAGAACTTCGCGAGGTACTCACCGCCCGCGATCTGGTCGGCCACGCGCGACAGGCGCCAGGCGAAGACCGCGAGCTCCTTGCCCATCGTCGACGGGGTCGCGGGTTGGCCGTGCGTCCGGGAGAGCATCGCGGCATCCCGATGCTCGCGGGCGAGCTCCGACAGAGCGGAGATGACGGCGCGGAGCTTCGGCAGCCAGACGTTCTCGACTGCGCGCTTGACGGTGAGCGCGTAGGAGGCCGAGTTGATGTCCTCGCTCGTGCAGGCGAAGTGGGTGAGCTCGGCGATCGCATCAAGCCCCAGGGATGCCAGCCGGTCGCGCACGAGGTACTCGACGGCCTTCACGTCGTGGCGTGTGACGGCCTCCTTCTCGGCGAGCCAGTCGATCTCGGCCTGTCCGAAGTCGCGGTAGAGGCTCCGCAGGCTCCCCTGCTGAGCCGCCGTCAGCGGCGTCGCTCCGAACAACCCGCGATTCGCGAGCGTGATGATCCACTCGACTTCGACCTCGACCCGGGCGCGGTTGAGTCCCGCCTCGGAGAGGTAGTCGGCGAGGCCGGCGACGGCGGCGCGATAGCGCCCGTCGAGGGGGCTCAGAGGCTGGGGAGGCAGGGAGGTGGTCACGAGGCTCCGTTCGATGAAACGGGCGCTCAGGTTTCGCGTCGAGGAGACGATGGCCGGATGGCGGGTTCGAGCTGCCGGAAGAGCGCCCGGGTCGCACTCTCGATCATAGCGAGCACCTCGTCGAACATCGCGGGGCCGGCGTAGTACGGATCGGGCACATCCCACCCGTCCCCGACGGACGGCGCGAAGGAGAGGAGGAGCGCGAGCTTGTCGACGTCGTCGTTGGTGCGTGCCCAGCTCGTGAGGATGCGTTCGTGCGAACGGTCGAGCGCGACGACGAGGTCGTTGCGATCGAAGTCGGCGAGGGTGAATTGCCGAGCGCGATGGCGTTCGCCGTCGTACCCGCGACGATGCAGCGCCTCGATCGTGCGGACGTCGGCGCGCTCACCCACATGCCAGTCGCCGGTGCCCGAACTGGACGAGGCGACGTGATCGCCGAGGCCGGCCCGTTCGGCGAAGTCACGGAAGACGATCTCCGCCATCGGTGAGCGGCAGATGTTGCCGGTGCACACGAAGACGACGCGGAAGGGCGCGGTGACGTGCGGCATCCCTTCATTCTGGCGAGCCGCGCGCCGCCGCGGAAGTGCTCATCGCCTCCTCCACAGCGGCGGATCTCGCGGATCCGTCCACAGATTCGCCGTCCTGGCCGCCGCGCATCGCGCGTCGCGGCCAGTGTCGGGGCATGGTCTCGCTCATCGACTCGCCCCTTCTCGACGCGCTCGACGCCGCCCGTCTGCGCGTGATGCGCGCGCAGGACGGGGTCGTGCGTCTGCGAGCGCGGGTCGTGGCGCTCGCGGATGCCACCGACTGGCGTTCGCGCGCGACCGAGCACTATCGGGCGGGCATGGCCGAGCTCGACGGCGTGTGCGCGCGCCTCGCCGATCTGCTGGTCGTCGCCGAGGCGGCGCTCGACGACGCCGCGCGCCGCGAAGGTATCCGCGTCGCCCTGCTGTCCGCGAGTGGCTCATGAGCGCAGCGGGTGAGCTCGACATCGGCAGCGGCGGTATCGTCGCCGTCGACACCGAGAGCCTGCGCGCCGCGGCGGGGGCGCTGCGTGCCCTCGGCGCGGACTGCGATGAGATCGAGGCGCTCCTGGCCGCTGCCCGCCGAGGCCTCGGCCCGCACGCGGCAGAGCTCGCCGCCGCCGGCGGGACGGTGCAGGATGTCGCCGCTCAGGTCGCGCGGATCGCGGGCGACCTCGACCGCATGGCTGACGTCTACGAGCTCGTCGAACTCTCGTCCCAGATCGAGTTGGCCGGTGTGACCGACGACCAGGACCGCGCAGCCGCGCTGCGCGGTCGGATCGCGGCCCTCGTCGCCGCCGACCCGGGGCTCCTCGCCGCCGTCGCCGCTGAGACGGCGCGCTGGCGCACCGCAGAGCCGAGCGCGCTGTGGCACCAGAACGACCTCCCGCTCCTCCCGATCGCTCCCGGCGGTGACATCGCCGGGCTCGGCCTCCTCGCGGTGCTCCTCTCCGGCGCCGCGACAGCGCTGGGTCTGGGCACGGTGCCGCGGGGCACGCAGCTCGGCGGACCGGAGAACCCCGTGACGGTCACCCGGCTGAGCGCCTCCTCCGGCATTGCCGCAGCGCCGGCATCCCTCAGCGACACGGTGGATCGCATTCCGCGCGGTGAGGGGCGGGTGCGAGTGGAGCGGTACACCATGCCCGACGGCTCGCAGCGGTTCGCCGCCTACGTCGCAGGCACGGTCGACGGCGCCGACCGGAGGGAGCCGATGGACTGGTGGTCGAACTTCGCCCTCTACGGTCGCCAGCACGCGGCATCCGAGGCGGCCGTCGCGGCCGCGCTCGCAGACGCCGGAGCCGAGCCCGGTGACAGCGTCGAACTCTTCGGGCACTCGCAGGGCGGCATGGCCGCCTCTTACGTCGCCCTGTCGGAGGAGTACGACGTGCCGCTCCTCGTCACCTATGGGGGTCCCGTGCAGGCCGATGTCGGCGAGGCGACGCTCAGCGTCGCGGTGCGGCACCTCGACGACCCGGTCTCGGCGCTCGCCGGAGGCGGGTATGCGGCGGGGGTCGGGGCGGCGGGCAGCTTCGTCGCGACGCGCGAGACGCCCGGCACGCTCGCGAGCGGACAGGGCCCGATCGACCCGCACCGGCTCGACGCCTACCGCGAGACGGCGGTCATGCTGGATGCCTCGTCCGACCCGCGCATGCGCGGCGTGCACGATCGGCTCGGCGAACTCGCCCGCGCCGGATCGGTCGAGGTCTTCACCTACAGCGCGGCTCGTGAGAATGAGGTGCTGCCCAGCGCTTCGTATGCGCGCGGCGGAGGAGAGCCGACGCCGACGCTGCCGTACGGGGCGGCACGCGGCGGCGGACTCCCCTAGCGCGAGCGCCGGCGGTCGTTCGACTGGGGGCGCAGGATGATGCCGAACACCCAGTTGATGAGCGAGATGACGATCGCCGCGAGAATGCCGTGCCACAGGTCCTCGACCTGCAGTCCCCAGCCCCACCACTGCGTGAACCACGCCGTGATCATGAGGAGAAGCCCGTTCACGAGGAAGGAGATGAGACCGAGGGTGAGGATGTAGAGCGGGAAGGCGACGATCTTGATGACCGTGCCGATGATGCTGTTGACGATCGCGAAGACGGCGGCGACGGCGAGGAGCGACAGCACGAGCTGCAGCGTCTCACCCGGCGCGAACGGCGTGACGACCGTCATGAGGGCGGGGATCAGCGTCACGACCCAGATCGCGAACGCGTTGACGATGACTCGGATGATGAAGCGCATGGTGCGGTCAGTCTCGCACGGCCGCCGCGCGGTGGCGACTGCGAATCCCGCGCACGCGCCCTCGTAGACTGCTCGCGTGAGCGACCTTCCCGACCTGCCCGTGCGCATCCGTCCCGAGATCGCGGCGCTGCCCGCCTACAAGCAGGGCAAACAGGCCGGCGCCGACGCGTTCAAGCTCTCCAGCAACGAGAACCCGTTCGACCCGCTGCCCGGTGTCGTGCAGGCGGTGCAGGCCGCCCACGGCTTCAACCGGTATCCGGATGCCACCGCGGCACGGCTGCGCGCCCGCCTCGCCGAGCGCTTCGACGTCGCCGACGGCCACATCCATGTGGCGGCGGGTTCGGTGTCGATCCTGTTCCAGCTCGCGCAGGCCACGAGCGGTCCCGGCGACGAGATCCTGTTCTCGTGGCGCTCGTTCGAGGCCTACCCGAGTCTCGCCGTCGTCGCGGGGTCGACCGCGGTGACGGTGCCGAATGACCCCGCAGGCGGCCACGATCTCGACGCGATGGCGGATGCCGTCACCGACCGCACCCGCATGATCATCGTCTGCACCCCGAACAACCCGACCGGCCCGATCGTCACGCAGGCCGCGTTCGACGCGTTCCTCGCGCGCGTCCCCCGGGACGTGCTCATCGTCCTCGACGAGGCCTACGCCGAGTTCGTCACCGACTCCGACGCGGTCGACGGTGCGCGCGTGCTGGCAGCGCGGCATCCGCACGTCGTCGTGCTGCGCACCTTCTCCAAGGCGTACGGGCTCGCGGGCCTGCGGGTCGGCTACGCCGTGGGCGACCCGCGCGTGCTCGCGGCGGCGCGGTCGACGGGCATTCCGCTGTCGGTCACGGCCGCGGCCGAGGAGGCGGCGCTGGCGAGCCTGGATGCCGAGGACGAGCTGCGCGCGCGTGTCGCCGAACTCGCCGAGCGTCGTGACGCCCTCGCCGCGCGGCTGCGCGACGTCGGCTGGGACGTGCCGGTCGCGCAGGGCAACTTCGTGTGGCTCCCCGCCGGCGACCGGGCGCTCGAGGTCGCCGCGGCCTTCGACGCCGCGGGCCTCATCGTGCGGCCGTTCGCGGGCGACG
This sequence comes from Microbacterium sp. MMO-20, assembly GCF_037147735.1. NCBI lineage: Bacteria > Bacillati > Actinomycetota > Actinomycetes > Micrococcales > Microbacteriaceae > Microbacterium > Microbacterium sp. MMO-20. The sequence goes on from NZ_JBBCUU010000005.1 coordinate 118,157, forward strand.
GCGTGCGCATCTCGATCGGCGAAGCCGAGTCGCTCGAGCCCATCGTCGCCGTCGCCGCCGCAGTCGCGCCGTAAGCGCTCCGGCGCCCGGCGCACTGGGGGGGTGGGGACTGTGGCGAACGGACGGCGGATCGCGGCATCCGTTGTGGAGCGCATGCAGACCTGCGCATACAGGCGGGTCTAGCGTGGAAACATGACTTCGCCCGACGACAAGGCACTCGTGCGCGTCTTGGCAGCCGACGGAACCTTCGCGCCCACGCCCGAGGCGGAGCGCTATCTTCCGCTCGTCGAGGCCCTGACCGATCAGGATCTCGAGACCTTCTACCGCGACATGGTCGTGGTGCGCGCCTTCGACCGGCAGGCCACCAATCTGCAGCGGCAGGGGCAGCTCGCGCTCTGGCCGCCGTCGTTCGGTCAGGAGGCCGCGCAGGTCGGCTCGGTGCGTGCGACGCGGCCGCAGGACCACGTCTTTCCGAGCTATCGCGAGCACGTCGTCGCGACGGTCCGCGGTGTCGACCCGATCGACATCATTCGCGTCATGCGGGGGCTGTCGCACGGCGGCTGGGACCCGACCGACCCCAAGAACGGCAACACGCGCATCTACACCCTCGTCCTCGGCTCGCAGACCCTGCACGCGACGGGCTTCGGTATGGGTCTCGCCTTCGACGGGCGCTCGGGCACCGGCGATCCCGAGCGCGACGAGGCCGTCATCGTCTACTACGGCGACGGCGCATCGAGCCAGGGCGATGTGCACGAGGCGATGGTCTTCGCGAACACGTACCGCACCCCCGAGGTCTTCTTCCTCCAGAACAACCAGTGGGCGATCTCGGTGCCCGTCGCTACGCAGGCACGTGGGCCGCTGTACGAGCGCGCCGCCGGATACGGCATGCCGTCGCACCTCGTGGACGGCAATGACGTGCTCGCGAGCTACGCGGTCTCCAAGCTCGCACTCGACGAGGCGCGGTCGGGCTCCGGGCCTCAGGCGATCGAGGCCACGACCTACCGCATGGGCGCGCACACGACGAGCGACGACCCGACGAAGTACCGCACGTCCGACGAGGAGGAGTCGTGGGCGCGTCGCGATCCGATCGCGCGCATGCGCGCGTATCTCGAGGCCAAGGGGGCCGCGGCATCCTTCTTCGACGAGGTGGATGCCGAGGCGCAGGCCTACGCGGACGACGTGCGCACCCGCACGAACGCGCTCGGCGGGCTCGAGGCCGACACGATGTTCGCCCACGTCTACAGCGACGCGCACCCGCTCATCGAGGAGCAGCAGCGGTGGCTCGCCGCCTACGAGGCCTCGTTCGAAGGGGGTGCGTGATGGTGGAGTCGATGCCGCTCGCGAAGGCGCTGAACGCCGGCCTGCGCGCCGCCATGACCGCCGACGACCACGTGCTGCTGATGGGCGAGGACATCGGCAAGCTCGGCGGTGTCTTCCGCGTCACCGAGGGCCTGCAGGCCGAGTTCGGCGACCGTCGGGTTCTCGACACCCCGCTCGCCGAGTCGGGGATCGTGGGCACGGCGATCGGCCTCGCGATGGCGGGGTTCCGTCCCGTGGTCGAGATCCAGTTCGACGGGTTCGTCTTCCCCGCGTTCGACCAGATCACGACGCAGCTCGCGAAGCTCACGAACCGGCACGAGGGCGCGCTGGCGATGCCGATCGTCATCCGCATCCCGTACGGCGGCCACATCGGCGCGGTCGAGCACCACCAGGAGAGCCCCGAGGCCTACTTCGCGCATACCGCGGGCCTGCGCGTGGTCAGCCCGTCGACCCCGAACGACGCGTACTGGATGATCCAGGACGCCATCGCGTCGCCCGACCCCGTGATCTTCCTCGAGCCCAAGGCGAAGTACTGGATGAAGGGCGATGTCGAGACGGGCGAGCGCGCCCTCCCGCTGCACGCCTCCCGTATCGTCCGGCGGGGCACGGACGTCACCCTCGTCGGTCACGGCGCGATGGTGACGACGCTCCTGCAGGCGGCCGCGCTCGCCGAGTCCGAGGGCACGAGCTGCGAGGTCGTCGACGTGCGGTCGCTGTCGCCGATCGACTACGGTCCGATCCTCGATTCGGTGCGTCGCACCGGCCGCATGGTCTACGCGCAGGAAGCGCCCGGCAACGTGTCGGTGGGGTCGGAGATCGCGGCGACCGTCATGGAGCGCGCCTTCTTCGCCCTCGAGGCACCGGTGCTGCGCGTGTCGGGCTTCGATGTGCCGTTCCCGCCCGCGAAGCTCGAGGGCACGTACCTGCCCGACGCCGACCGCATCCTCGAGGCCGTCGACCGCGCCCTCGCCTACTGACTGGAGTCGCCATGAGCACGCAGACCTTCCACCTGCCGGACGTCGGCGAAGGACTCACCGAAGCCGAGATCGTGCAGTGGCGCGTGGCGCCGGGGGACACGGTCGCGGTGAACGACGTGCTCGTGGAGATCGAGACGGCCAAGTCGCTCGTCGAGCTGCCGTCGCCGTTCGCCGGAACGGTGGGCGAGCTCCTCGCCGCCGAGGGCGACACCGTCACGGTCGGCGCGCCCGTCATCACGATCGCAGGGGAGACGGGCGGCCAGGATGCCGCGGCGGGCCTCTCCGCGCACGGCGAGCCCGCCGCGGAGCCCGAGTCCGACCCCGCCGGGGCCGTGCTCGTGGGGTACGGCACGGGCGCGGGTGCCACCTCGCGACGCAGGCGCCCGGAGCGCGTGGAAGCGCGCACCGAGGCCGTTCGCGCGTCGGTCGGAGTCGTCGCGAAGCCTCCCGTGCGAAAGCTCGCCCGCGATCTCGGTGTCACGCTGTCGGAGGTCTCGCCGACAGGCCCCGCCGGCGAGGTGACCCGCGACGACGTCGTGCGCCACGCCGAGCAGGCGAGCGTCTTCCGCAATATCGCGACGCCCGAGGCGCCCACCGAGCGGGAGCACACGATCGCGGTCGCTCCCGCCGTCCCGCACGCCCCCGCACCTGCCCGAGCTCCCGCGCTCGACGAGGGCCGTGAAGAGGCGATCCCGGTGAAGGGTGTGCGCAAGGCCACGGCATCCGGCATGGTGCGCTCGGCGTATACGGCTCCGCACGTATCGGTGTGGACCGATGTGGATGCCACGCGCACGATGGAGCTCGTCAAGCGGCTCAAGGCCTCGCCCGACTTCGCCGACATCAAGGTGTCGCCGCTGCTCATCATGGCCCGAGCAGTGATCTGGGCCGTGCGCCGCACCCCCCTCATCGGCGCCGCGTGGGTCGACAACGAAGACGGTTCGGCCGAGATCCGCGTGCGCAACTACGTCAACCTCGGTATCGCGGCGGCAACCCCGCGGGGACTGCTCGTCCCGAACATCAAGGACGCGCAGGACCTCTCCCTGCGCGACTTGGCGCGGGCGCTCGAGAAGCTGACGCTCACAGCGCGCGAAGGCAGGACGACGCCCGCCGACCAGCAGGGCGGCACCGTCACGATCACGAACATCGGCGTGTTCGGGATGGATGCCGGCACGCCGATCATCAACCCCGGCGAGTCCGGCATCGTCGCGATGGGCACGATCCGGCAGAAGCCGTGGGTCGTCGACGGCGAGGTGCGCCCGCGGTTCGTGACGACGGTGTCGGGCTCCTTCGACCACCGCGTCATCGACGGCGACGGCATGAGCCGGTTCATCGCCGACGTGGCCTCCATCCTCGAAGAGCCGGCGCTGCTGCTCGACTGAACGGCGGCCGATCGCGACGCTCCGGCGACTGCGCGACAATGGCGACATGCTGAGCGTGTTCGTCGCGGCGCTCGCCGCGCTCATCCCGATCACCAACCCGATCGGGGCCGTCGCCGCCTATGCGGGACTCTCGTCGCACCTCGACGCGGACGAGCGGCGGCGTCAGGCGTGGCGCACCGGGACCTACGTTGCGGTCATCCTCGCCGTGTTCGCGGTGCTCGGAACACTCATCCTGCAGCTGTTCGGCATCTCGCTCGCCGCTCTCCAGATCGCGGGCGCGCTCGTGGTCATGCACTCCGGATTCGGGATGGTCGTGCCGCGCGACGCCCCGCCGACGGTCGGCCCGGAGGCGGTGCACGCCGCGACCAAGACCGACATCAGCTTCTCGCCGATGGCATTGCCGCTCATCGCCGGCCCCGGTGCGATCGGCGTCGTGATCGGTATCGCCGCGCGCAACACCAGCGTGCTCGACCGCGTCGCGATCGTCGCGGCGGTCCTCGTGATCGCCGCCGTCATCGCGGCGCTGCTGCGCTATGGCACGCCGCTCGCCCAGAAGCTCGGACCCACCGGGGTCGGCGCCATCACGCGGGTCATGGGCTTTCTCATCCTGGCGATCGGGGCCGAACTGCTCGTCCACGGTCTGACGGCGGCGTTCCCGGCGCTCGCATAGCGCTGCCGATTTGAGAACGATTATCAATAGCCGTACCCTGGGGGCATGAAGCGATCCGTTCCCCTCGTCACCGCCGTCGTCGCGGCGTCCGCACTGGCCCTCGCCGGGTGCGCCGGCACCGCCGCCCCGGAAGGGACCTCCGCCGACGGCAAGCTGCAGGTCGTCACCTCCACCAACGTCTACGGCGACATCGTCAGCGCGATCGCAGGCGACACCGTGGACGTCACCGCGATCATCTCCTCGACCAGCCAGGACCCGCACGAATACGAGGCCACGGCGAAGGACCAGCTGGCCGTGTCCAAGGCGGGGCTCCTCATCGAGAACGGCGGTGGGTACGACTCCTTCATGGACGCCCTCGTCGAGGCCACGGGGACGAAGGCCCCCGTCATCTCCGCCGTCGAGTTCTCGCACGACTGGCCGGGCAACGACGGTCATGACCACAGCGACGACCACTCCGACGCGCCGACGGACGACCCGACGACCGAGGCATCCGACGTCGCCGACGACCACAGCGGCCACGATCACATCGAGGGGTTCAACGAGCACGTCTGGTACGACCCCCACACGATCGAGCACGTCGCCGAGAAGATCGCCGAGGAGCTGACCGTGCTCGTCCCGTCGGAGTCGGCGACGTTCTCGCAGGGGCTCGCCGACTTCACGGCCGGCATCTCGACGCTCGAAGGCGCACTCGACACGCTCTCGGCCGCGCACGCGGGCGAGAAGATCTTCATCACCGAGCCCGTGCCGCTCTACCTCACGACGGCCGCCGGACTCGAGAACGTCACGCCTGACGCCTTCAGCGAGGCGGTCGAGGAAGGGCAGGACGTGCCGCCGGCGACGCTCCTCGAGGCGACGAGGATCCTCGAGGCGGGCGACGTCCGCATCCTCATCGCGAACTCGCAGACCGGCGGAGCGGAGACCACGCAGGTGATCGAGCTCGCCAAGAAGCAGGGCATCCCGGTCCTGGAGTTCTCGGAGATCAAGCCGCAGGACCAGACGTACCTGCAGTGGATGGAGGCGAACGTCGCACTGCTCGCCGATACGCTGAACAGGTGACGGCGCCCTCCGACCCCGTGCTGCAGATCCGCGGCGCCGCGCTTCGGCGCGGCGACCGCGAGCTGTGGTCGGGTCTCGACCTCGAGGTGGCGCCCGGCGAGCTGGTCGCCGTTCTCGGCCCCAGTGGCTCGGGCAAGACCACGTTGATGCGAGCGATCCTCGGGCTCGAATCCCTCAGCGCGGGTTCGATCACGGCGCTCGGCGAGCGCGTTCGCCGCCGCGGCAACCGCCGCATCGGCTACCTGCCGCAGGCGCGCCCGCTGTCGAGCGAGACGGGCATGCGCGGGCGCGACCTCGTCGCCCTCGGTGTCGACGGTCACCGGTTCGGGCTGCCGTTCCCGCGCCGTTCCGACCGTGCGCGGATCGACCGCCTCATCGAGGCCGTGGGCGCGCAGACCTTCGCCGACGACCCCGTCGGCGTGCTCTCGGGCGGAGAGCAGCAGCGTCTGCGCGTCGGCCAGGCTCTCGCCGACGACCCGCGCCTCCTGCTCTGCGACGAACCGCTCACGAGCCTCGACCTGGCCAATCAGCGCGCCGTCGTGCGCCTGCTCGACGAGCACCGCCGCTCCGGCGCGGGCGTGCTCCTCGTGACGCACGACATCAACCCCGTGCTCGACATGGTCGATCGCATCCTCTACCTCGCCGGCGGACGATTCACCCTCGGTTCCCCCGCCGACGTCCTCACGTCGGAGACGCTCAGCGAACTCTACGGCGCGCCCGTCTACGTCCTCCGTGCCGGTGACCGTCTGGTCGTCGTGGGGGCCCCGGATGCCGAGGCATCCCACCATCATCACCACGAGGACCACGCATGACCTGGGACGACATCGCACAGGCGATGTTCGGCGGCATCGCCGACTACGGAGAGATCCTCGCGCTCGTGCAGAACTCCCTCTGGGCGGGTGCCGTGCTCGGTCTCGTCGGCGGTCTCGTCGGCGTGTTCGTGATGCAGCGCGACATGGCGTTCGCGGTGCACGGGATCAGCGAGCTCTCGTTCGCGGGTGCGGCCGCGGCGCTGCTGTTCGGCTACGACGTCGTCGCCGGGTCGATCGTCGGGTCTCTCATCGCGGCGGCGCTCATCGGCTGGCTCGGGGCGCGCGCCCGCGATCGGAACTCGATCATCGGTGTGCTCATGCCGTTCGGGCTGGGCCTGGGCATCCTCTTCCTCTCGCTCTACAACGGACGCACCGCGGGCCGGTTCAGTCTGCTGACGGGGCAGATCGTCTCGGTGCAGAACCAGCAGCTGACTCTGCTGATCGTGATCTCGGCGCTCGTCCTGGTCGCCCTCGTGCTCATCTGGCGTCCACTGCGGTTCGACTCGCTCGATCCGCAGTCCGCGGCCGCGCGCGGGGTCCCCACGATCGCGGTCTCGCTCGGATTCATGATGCTGCTCGGCTTGACGGTCGCGGTCGCCGTGCACATCATCGGAGCCCTCCTCGTCCTCGCCCTCCTCGTCACGCCCGCGGCCGCGGCGATGCGCGTCGCCTCGGGGCCCCTGTCGGTGCCGCTGCTGGCGGCGCTGTTCGGCATCGTCTCGGCGGTGGGAGGCATCCTCCTCGCGGTCATGGGCACCCTGCCGGTGAGCCCCTACATCACGACGATCTCCTTCGCGATCTACCTCGTCTGCCGCGTCGCCGGCTCGCGTCGGGGCCGGGTCACCCGATAAACGCCCTCTCCCAGCCGACTCCGAAACCGCGTCGGTAGACTCCCGGTCATGGCCCAGCGCAACACCTGGCAGCGCGATCGCGTGCGCGAGGCGCTCGGCGACGCCACGGGATTCGTCAGCGCACAGGATCTCTACGCCGCCCTTCGCGACGAGAACACCGGCATCGGCCTCGCGACCGTCTACCGCGCGCTCGCGACGCTCGCCGCGAGCGGGGAGGCGGACCAACTGCAGAGCCCCGATGGCGAGGCGATCTACCGCGCCTGTTCGACGACGGGCCACCACCATCACCTGATCTGCCGGTCGTGCGGCAAGGCCGTCGAGATCGAGGCGCGCGAGGTCGAGTCGTGGGCTCAGCGCACGGCCGCGGCGCACGGCTTCACCGCCGCCGAGCACGTCGTCGACATCTTCGGCCTGTGCGCCGCGTGCAGCGCCGCCGCGGCGACAGCGGATGCCGCAGCATCCGCTCCCGACTCCGATGCGCGTTCCTGAGCGGACCGCTCCGCGGCAGACGTACGCCCCCCGCACGCAGCGGCTCGATCGCGACCCCCGCTTCGCACGAGCGGGACTGATCCTGCTCGGCGCCGCGGTGGTCGCGGTGCTCGTCGTCGTCGCCATCGTCTCTCCCGGTCCCGCCCTCCCCACGCGCCTGCAGGATGGGCTGACCCTCTCGATCAGCGTCCTGGTCGAGTCGATGCCGTTCGTCGTGCTCGGTGTGCTGCTGTCGATCGTCGTGCAGGTGTGGGTGCCCCCGGGGGCGATCGAGCGCTGGATGCCGCGGCGCGCGTGGGCCCGTCGCATGGTGCTGTCGCTCCTGGGCATGCTCGTGCCCGTCTGCGAGTGCGGCAATGTGCCGTTCGCCCGCGGCCTCATGATGCGCGGGTTCACGGTGCCGGAGACGCTGACCTTCCTCATCGCGGCCCCGATCGTGAACCCCATCGTGATCATCACGACGCACCAGGCGTTCGGCTTCGACGACGGCATCCTGATCGCGCGCCTACTGGGGGGCTTCGCGGTCGCGAACCTCATCGGGTGGCTGTACAGCCGGCATCCCGACCCCGACGGCCTCCTCACGGAGCGCTTCGCCGCGTCGTGCGTCGTCGCTCTCGAGTCCGACGCGCACGGCGGGCGCATGAGCGACCGGGGGCGTCGCAGCCTCGCGCAGTTCGTCGTCGAGCTGCGGGCCGTGCTGCCCGCCCTCATCATCGGCTCGGCGCTCGCCGGGGCCGTGCAGGTGCTCGTACCCCGTTCAGCGCTGCTCGCGATCGGATCGAACCCGGCGCTGTCGATCGTCGCCATGATCCTCCTCGCGATGATCGTCTCGATCTGCTCGAACGTCGATTCCTTCTTCGCACTGTCGTTCGCCTCGACGTTCACGCCCGGATCGATCGTCGCGTTCCTCCTTGTCGGGCCGCTCGTCGACGTCAAGATGCTCGCGCTCCTGCGCACGACCTTCCGCAGCCGCGTGCTCGTCGGGCTCGTCGTGATCGTCGTGCTGTTCGCGGTCGCCGTCGGATCGGTGGTGAACCTCTTTGCGTGACGCGTTCTCGGGCTGGGGATCGCGCCTTCTCGGCGTGGGACTGGCAGCAGGTCTGTCGGCCGTGACGATCGGCCTGTGGATGACGGGACAGCTCGGGCTGTACATCAACCCCGACGGGGCCTGGTTCGCGGTGACGATGGCGATCATCGCGCTCGTGGGCTGCGCCGTGAGCTTCGCCCTGCCGCGCGGAGCGGAAGCCGACCACGGTCACGATCACGGGGACCCGGAGCACGGCCACGACGACCACGGCCACGACGACCACGGCCGCGCTGCGGTGGGCGGCTGGACGGCCGCGGCGGCTGTCAGCGGCGGCATCCTCGCAACCGGCATCGTCGCGGCCATCGTGCTGACGCCGCCCGCGACGCTCTCCGCCCAGCTCGCTATGGAACGCGACACGGGAACGCCCCCGCTCTTCCAGGGCGCTGACAACATCGCCCTCGCGGCGACCGGCGACACCGCCTCGTTCGGAGTGGGCGAGTGGGCGAGTGTGTTCGCAACGGCGACCAACCCCGAGTCCTTCGACGGCAGCCAGGTGACGCTCACGGGATTCGTGACGCCGGGAGACGACGGCTTCGCGCTCACGCGCCTCGTCATCACGCACTGCGTCATCGACGCGCAGCCCGCGAGCGTCCGCGTCGCGTCGAGCGATGCGTACGACACCGGTCAGTGGGTGACCGTCACCGGCACGATCCGCGACGACGACGGTCGCCTCGCCATCCACGCCTCCTCGGTCGAGCAGATCGCCGAGCCGAAAGATCCGTATGAGTACTGAGTCGCGCCGTGCGCGCCGGCAGCGTCGGCGTTCCCGCGCGTTCCTCGGCGCGTTCGCGATCGTCGCCCTACTGCTCGCTGTGGTCGGGTTCGCCGGAGCCGCCGTCACGACGGTGCAGGGCCCGCGCGCGACGCGCGTGAGCGTCGACCCGGATGCTGCGACCCGCAACGCCGGTGCGCGCCTCATCTTCACGACGACGCAGTCCCTCGCGGAGGTGACCCCCGACCAGGTGACGGTCAGCCCGGCGGCGGCCTTCACGGTCGACACGTCGGGCCGGAGCGTCGGCGTGCGCTTCGCGCTGCCGCTCTGGGACGACACGGAGTACACCGTGACGATCCGGGACGTCGCGGGAGTGGGGGGTGGGGCATCCACGACCCTCACCGAGACGTTCGCGACCCCGAAGCTCGAAACGTACATCCTGCAGCGCGGCGGCGGCGGCGACACCGTCTTCCGGACGGACCTCGAGGGCGATGCCGCGGTGCCGGTGTACACGGCACCCCAGATCGAGGACTTCCGCGCGACGAGCTCGCACCTCGTGATCTCGACGATCGACGACGACGACCACTCGCACCTCGTCGTCACCGACCTCGACGGTCAGGGCGAGCGCGAGCTGCGGCTCCCGGGGACGGGTACCGTCACCAACCTGCAGAACGCCGATCGCGGCGGCCTCATCGGCTACACCTTCACCGACGCCGATGTCGGCGCCGCGGGGGCGCGGGAGAACGTCCTCTACACGGCATCGCTCGCCGACGCCCAAGCGCAGACCGATCCGATCGCGATCACCCGCACGGGCGGCGAGTCGCGCGTCGGCGACTGGCGGTTCGTTCCCGGTACCGACAGCCTCCTCACGCTGACCTACGACGGCGCGCTCACGCTCGTGTCGCCCCCGACGGGCGCCGGCGGGTCGGGTGGAGATCCCGTCGCTCTCGGGAACGCGCTTGCGATCGACGGCATCGCCCGCGGGACCACGACGGTCGTGATCGAGCGGGTCACGGGCCCGGCCGCGATCGATCTCGCGACCGCGCAGGAGGTCGCCCTGCCCGCGACCGACAAGTCCCTCGGCCAGGTGAACCGCGTCATCCCCCTGCAGGACGGCACCACGCTCCGCGTCCTCGCCCTCCTCGACGGGTTCACCGTGCGCTCGACGACCGTCAACGTCGTGGATGCCGCGGGCGCCGCCCGGCCCGTCTTCGCGATCGACCCGCAGGACACGCTGATCGACACGTGCGTCTCGCCGAGCGGGCGCTACGCCGCCTTCCTCGTCGCCCCCGACGCCGTCTCCAACACCTACGACGCCCACCGCCTGCCGCTGCCGAAGCAGGTGCAGACGCACGTCGTCTCGCTCGCCGACGGCACCGAGCAGGTCGCCCTGAGCGGCTTCGACATCTCGTGGTGCCAGACGCCACCGCGGATGTGAGCGGCGTGAGGCATCCGCTGCCCGACGGCGCACCTGAGAAAGCGTCCACCCGCCCGCCGCGCCCCGGACTCGTCCCCGCGACCCGCACGGCGCTCGCGGGCCTGCCGGTCGATGTCGCGCCGCGCCTGCTCGGAGGCGTGCTCGAGGTGACGACGGCCGGATCGACCGTCGCGGTGCGCCTGACCGAGGTCGAGGCCTATCACGGCGCCGGTACGGGGGAGCGGCCCGACCCCGGCTCGCACGCCCGGATGGGGCGCACGGCGCGCAACGCCACGATGTGGGGTGAGCCCGGTCATCTGTACGTGTACCTGAGCCACGGCATCCACTCGTGCGTCAACGTGGTCTGCGGCCCCGAGGGAACGGCGGGCGGTGTGCTCCTGCGGGCGGGCGAGGTGACGACCGGTGTGGACGCCGCATTCGCCCGCCGCCCGGCGGCGCAGGCCTCTGGGTCGGCGCGAGACCTGGCCCGGGGGCCCGGCCGGCTCGGCGACGCCGTGGGGCTGCGTCACCCCGTGCACGACGGCATCGACGCGGTGAAGGGCGTCGAGCGGGCGGGTGCCGTCGCACGGCTCTGGCTGCCGGCATCCGTCCGGGATGATGTCGCGAGCGGGCCGCGCGTCGGGGTCGCGGGCGTGGCGGGCACGGACGCCTTTCCGTGGCGCTTCTGGATCGCCGGCGACGCGACGGTGTCGGCGTTCCGATGGGGGCGGGGAGCCGGACCCGCGGGCTGACACGCCCGCGCATGCTAGACTGACTCTTTGTCTGCGCGCACTCCAGCACGCAGTTCGTGTCCCTGTGTTCTCAGAGGGATGCAGACAAGGGATCTTGGGTGGGGCCGTCCGGCCTCACGGTACAGAAGGAGTAATCACCATGGCAGCAGTGTGCCAGGTGACCGGAGCGGTTCCCGGCTTCGGTCACAACATCTCGCACTCGCACCGCCGGACGAAGCGCCGCTTCGACCCGAACGTGCAGAAGAAGACCTACTACGTTCCTTCGCTTGGTCGCAAGATCACGCTGAACGTCTCGGCTAAGGGCATCAAGGTCATCGACGCCCGCGGCATCGAGTCGGTCGTGAAGGACCTGATCGCGAAGGGTGTGAAGCTCTAATGGCGAAGAAGGCTCAGGACGTCCGTCCGATCATCAAGCTGCGGTCGACCGCGGGCACGGGGTACACCTACGTGACGCGCAAGAACCGTCGCAACAACCCCGACCGCATCGTGCTGAAGAAGTACGACCCGGTGATCCGCAAGCACGTCGAATTCCGAGAGGAGCGCTGATCTCATGGCCAAGAAGAGCAAGATCGCGCGCAACAACCAGCGCGAGGAGGTCGTCGCCCGTTACGCCGAGAAGCGTGCCGAGCTGAAGAAGACCCTCGTCGACCCGAACGCGACCGACGAGGCCCGCGAGGCCGCCCGCGTCGGCCTGCAGAAGCTGCCGCGCAACGCGTCGCCCGTCCGCCTGCGCGGCCGCGACGCGATCGACGGTCGCCCCCGCGGCTACCTGTCGAAGTTCGGCATCTCGCGTGTCCGCTTCCGCGACATGGCGCACAAGGGCGAGCTGCCCGGCGTGACCAAGTCGAGCTGGTAAGCACCACAGCACCGGAAAGGCCCGCCCCCGCGAGGGGGGCGGGCCTTTCCGTTGTGCGGGGGCGTGGTGGTCACACACGCCTCATTCGTCACGACTGTCACGCGACACGCCGGTGAAGATGACCAGAGAATGCCGGAAATCCGCGGGATTCCGCCTGTCATGGGTATATTCGGGACCGGTCCATCCGACCAACCCGGGCGATCGCCCGGTTCCGAAGTAAGCAAAAGGCGGCACACGCTGCCGTCTGGAGGAAACCCCATGGCTATCACCAAGACCGAGCTCGTCGCCAGCATCGCCAGCGCCACGGGCGAGAGCCAGGCCACCGTCGGCCGCGTCGTCGACGGTCTGTTCTCGGCTGTCTCCGAGGCCGTCGCCAAGGGCGAGAAGGTCACGATCCCCGGCTTCCTGTCGTTCGAGACGGTGGAGACCGCCGCGCGCACGGGCCGCAACCCCCAGACCGGTGCCGAGATCCAGATCGCGGCCGGCAAGCGCGTCAAGGTCACGGCCGGCTCGAAGCTCAAGGCCGCCGCGAAGTAAGCGACCTGCCCAACGCCTCCGGAGGGGGATGCCGCGAGGCATCCCCCTCCGTCGTCTGCGGGTCGGGCGCCGCGTAGGCTGGACGGGTGCCCAGGAGAGTGTTCCGGGTCGCAGGTCCTGCGATCCTCGTCGTCGCTGCGCTCGTGGCGCTCGTCGTGGGTCTCGTCTTCGGTGGCGGCGCGACGCCGCTGCTGATCGCCGACCCCGGCCTGCTCGTGCGCTGGGGTCTGCCGATCGCGACGCTCGGGGTCAACATCTCCGCCGCCGGGATGATCGGCGCGCTCGTGCTGGCGCTCTTCGCCCTCGCAGCTCATACGAAGCCCTTCGACACCGCGCTGGACGCGGCATCCGTCTCGGCGGCGATCTTCACGGTGACGAGCGCTGCCGTCGCGTTCCTCACCTTCCTCAACATCTTCAACGCGACGCCCAGCGCGAGCGCCGAGTTCGGCCAGCAGCTCGGTCGGTTCCTCGTCGACACGGACCCCGGACGGGCCTGGTCGCTGACGACGCTCGCCGGCGCGACGCTGACCGTCCTCACCTTCGCCGTGCGCGGCTGGACACCCACCCTGGCGATCACGGCGCTCGCCGTCGCGGCGCTCATCCCGATGGCGACGCAGGGGCACTCGGGCGAAGAGGCCAATCACAACACGGCGGTCGTCGGCCTCGCGCTGCACATCATCGGTGCGGCGGTGTGGCTCGGCGGAGTGATGCTGCTCGTCGCGCTGCGCCCGCAGCTCGAGCGGCGCGCGCTCGCCGACGTGCTGCGCCGCTACTCGTCGATCGCGCTCGCGGCGTTCGTCGTCGTCGCCCTCTCCGGCACGGTGCGTGCCGTCGTCGGCGTCGTCTCGTGGGAGCATCTGTTCTCACCGTACGGCGCGATCCTCGCGGTCAAGGTGGTCGCCCTCCTTGCGATCGGTGTGCTCGGCGCCTGGTACCGGCGCGGGCTCATCGACCGCATCGGGTCGGATGCCGCGGATGCCGCCCGCCGCGCGACGGGCAGATTCTGGGGACTCATCACCCTCGAGCTCGCGTTCATGGGCATCGCCTCGGGTGCGGCCGTCGCTCTCTCGCGCACGCCGCCGCCGGTCGACACGAGCCTGCCGGACACGCCGACCCCCGCCGAGGTGCTCACCGGTGCGCCCCTCCCGGCCGAGCTGACGCCGCTCCGGTGGATCACCAGTTGGGACCTCGACCTGCTCTGGGCGTTCGCCGTCGGGTTCGGTGTCTTCTTCTACCTCGCAGGCGTCTGGCGCCTGCACCGCCGCGGCGATCGCTGGCCGATCTACCGCACCGTGCTCTGGCTCGCGGGGCTCGCGCTCCTCCTGTGGGTGACGAACGGCTCGGTGAACGCCTACCAGGACTACCTGTTCAGCATGCACATGGTCGGCCACATGCTGCTGTCGATGGCGATCCCGATGATGCTCGTGTTCGGCGCGCCCGTGACCCTGGCATCCCGTGCGATCGCGAAGCGCGATGACGGCACGCGCGGCGGGCGGGAGTGGATCCTGTGGGCGGTGCACACGCCGTTCTCGCGCGTCATCACGCACCCGCTGTTCGCCGCGGCGATGTTCATCGGGTCGCTCTGGGCGTTCTACTACACCGACCTTTTCCGCTGGAGCCTCTACGACCACCTCGGTCACGAGTGGATGATCGCGCACTTCCTCATCTCGGGGTACCTCTTCGTGCAGTCTCTCGTCGGCATCGACCCGGTGCCCTACCGCCTGCCCTACCCGTTCCGTCTGCTGACCCTCATCGGCGTCATGGCGATGCACGCGTTCTTCGGCATCTCGATCATGATGTCGACGGGGCTGTTCGTCGCGGAGTGGTTCGGGTCGATGGGGCGCACGTGGGGCGAGCTGCCGCTCGCGGATCAGTACACCGGCGGTGGCGTCGCCTGGTCGATCGGCGAGATCCCGACGCTCATCCTCGCGATCACGGTCGCGATCCAGTGGAGCCGCTCCGACGAGCGGCTGCAGCGCCGTGCGGACCGGCAGGCGGACCGCACGAACGACGCCGAGCTCGAGCAGTACAACGCGCAGCTGCAGGCCCTCGCCGACCGCGACGCCCGCGCGCGGCGCTGACGCGCGCGGGCGTCGGTGTGCCTCAGCTGCCGTCGGTGACGGTGATGGATGCCGTACCGTCGGGCAGGATCGTGACGGTCCCGCCCATGAAGAACGGCACCGCCTCGTCGAGGGTGCGCACACTGCCGTCGAAGATCGAGCGGATGTCGACCGTGATGTGCGCCGCCGCCTGCACCCGCTCGATCGCCCAGTTCGCGCCGTCGGGCACGAGCGAGATGACGGGCTGCTGCGCGATCGACCAAACCGGTGCGCTCGCGATGCGGTTCTGCACGACAAGGCCGAAGGGACACCCCGTCGGCTGCAGTACCTGCTGCGTCGCGCACTCGGTGAGGAAGGAGTCGACCTGCTCCTGCACGGCGGCGACGAACTTGTCGGTCGGCTGCGTCTGCAGGTCGACGGGGATCTTCGCGAGGGGAGTGTCTGAGAGCACGGCGACGCCGGGGCTCGACGAGATCGCCGTGTCGACGGAGATGGAATAGAGGCCCGGCGAGAAGACGAGCAGCGACACCGGGTCGAGGGGATCGGCGTCCGCCTGATCGGGCGAGACCTGTCGCGTGTCGAGCTCGAAGCCGTTGACGGCGAACTGGGTCGCGCCGCGCAGCCTCAGGTCGATCGCCGCCAGCGGACTCTTCGCGAAGCGCCACGTCGGCAGGATGCCGACGGTCCCGGCGCGTTCCACGTGGAACGTCGTCGCCCCGGTGTGCGGGCCGGCATGGTAGGACACCGTGATGGTCGAGAGTCCGGCGGAGTCGGCGGTGACCGATGTGACCTCGGCATCCGTCAGCGGCGCCAGTGCCGCGCGGCGCAGCAATGCTTCGCCGGCGTCGGCGGGAAGACCGGCGCTCATGAGAGCGGCCGAGTCGACGGCGACGCCGGGAACGGCAAGAGCGCTCGCGGCGTCGCCCCTGCTGAGGAGATCGAGGTAGCGGCGGACGAACGCCGCCGGGCTGTAGAGGTCGTCGTAGAGCACGGCCGCGGCGGCGCCGAACGCGCCGGCGAGGAGGACTCCGATGAGCCCGAGCGCGGTGAGGTCGCGACCGAGCGAGCGTCGGTGACGGCGACGGGGGCGGATCGCCGCATCCGCTGCGTCACCTCTCGCTCTTTGACCCACGCGTCCAGTCTAGGAAATGGGCGCCGATGGCTAGCATTGTGTCGGTGAACATCCCTCCGCTCTCGCCCGAGCAGGAGGAGCTGTTCCGCCTCATCGAAGACACCCGCGAGCACGTCTTCGTCACGGGTCGGGCCGGCACGGGCAAGTCGACGCTGCTGCAGCATCTGGCCTGGAACACCGAGAAGCAGATCGCCGTCTGCGCGCCGACCGGGGTTGCCGCCCTGAACGTCGAAGGGCAGACGATCCACTCGCTCTTCCGGCTGCCGATCGGCCTCATCGCCGACAGTGAACTCGAGCAGTCTGAGCCCGCACGCAAGATCATGAACGCGATCGACACGCTCGTGATCGATGAGATCTCGATGGTGAACGCGGACCTCATGGATGCCATCGACCGCTCCCTCCGACAGGCCCGCCGCAAGCGGTCGGAGCCGTTCGGCGGCGTGCAGGTGGTCATGTTCGGCGACCCGTACCAGCTCGCCCCCGTGCCGCCGCGGGGGGACGAACGCAAGTACGTCGACGACCACTACCGCTCGTTCTGGTTCTTCGACGCACAGGTGTGGGCGGGGCCCCGGCCGGACGGCCGCGCCATCCGCTCCGACGGGCTGCTCGACCTCGGACGTGTCGGCGCGCCCCTGAACATCCGAGAGCTCGGCCACATCCACCGGCAGGCGGACGACGAATTCAAGGCGATGCTCAACGCCGTCCGGTACGGCGTCGTGACGGCAGAGATCGCCGGCGCGCTCAACGCGGCAGGCGCGCGGCCGGTGCCCGAGCCCGCCGACGGAGAACCTCCGATCATCACGCTCGCGACCCGCAACGACATCGTGAACCGCATCAATCAGCGGCACCTCGACGCGCTCGCCGGGCCGGTGCAGACCGCGCGAGCCGAGGTCTCCGGCGACTTCGGCCGGGGTGAGGCCGGGTACCCCGCGGATGCGGAACTGCAGTTGAAGGTCGGCGCCCAGGTGATGTTCCTGCGCAACGACGTCGCGGGGTACGCCGCCGGCGGCGACGGACCGCGCTGGGTCAACGGCTCGATCGGCACCGTCACCCGCATCGCGGGAGGGACCGTGCGCGTCGAGCTCGACGGCGAAGAGCACGACGTCGAGCCCGCCGTGTGGGAGAGATTCCGGTATGCGTACGATCCCGCATCCCGCAAGCTCACCCGCGAGATCGCGGCGGAGTTCACGCAGTTCCCGCTGCGGCTCGCGTGGGCGGTCACGATCCACAAGTCGCAGGGCAAGACGTACGATCGCGCCGTCATCGATCTGGGATCGGGCGCGTTCGCACCCGGGCAGACGTACGTCGCGCTGTCGCGGCTGACGTCGCTCGACGGTCTCTACCTGACGCGGCCGCTGCGGCCCAGCGACATCCTCGTCGATGCCGACGTGCGCCGCTTCATGGCAGGCGTGCGCGCATCCGGCTTCTGAGGGGCGGTCAGGCCGCGGCCGCCTTCGCGTCGGCCAGGTCGACGAACAGGTCGGTGTTCAGCTGGTAGGCGTACAAGACCTCGTCGATCACGCGCTCGGATTCGGCGGGATCCCACGGCGCGGCATCCAGCTGCTCGCGGTACACGTCCTTGAACGCGGCGGGGTCGGCGATCTCGTCGAAGACGTAGAAGCCGATGCCGTTCGTGCCGAGCTCGAACTGGCGCGACATGAGCTTGCCGATGAACTGGCCGCCGGAGAGGTCGCCGAGATAGCGCGTGTAGTGGTGAGCGACGAAGCCGCCTGCCCACCCGGTGGCCTGGATCTCGCGGATGCGTTCGACGTAGCGCTCGGTCGTCGGAACGGGCGTGATGCGGGCGCGCCAGTCCGGGCCGATCAGGTAGGCGAGGTCGGCTTCGAGCGCGGGCAGCCGCGTGAGCTTCGACGTGATGAACGGCGCGGCGACGGCATCGGCGTCGAAGGCGGATGCCGCGGCCTCGAGTGCGTCGTAGATGAACCAGTGCTGCGCCACGAGAGCGACGTAGTCCTCGCGTGTGCCCTTGCCGCGCATGAGGTCGGCCATGAAACCGGCGTGCTCGCTGCCGGAGTGCGCAGCGCGCGACCGCTCGCGCAGAGCGGTCGAAAACGGGGTGATGTCGGTCATGACCGTCAGCATAGCTGAAACTAAGGCTCACCTAAACTGAAGGTTTACTCAGGCGGTGCTGTGTGTTGCGCGGCAGCGGCACACCGGTGCGAGGTCAGTCGTGCGGCCGCGCGGTGACGCCCAGGCGGGCGCATGCCTCGTCGTAGAGCGCGACGATCTCGCGGCGGACCTCGCGCCGCTCCGTGATCTCGCCGCCGAGCCACGGCACGCGGATGACGTCCTCAGCGCCGTCGGCGGTGATCACATGCCACTGACCGGCGGCGCCGTCGAACGTCGTCATCGACGCCGACACGACGTCCGGAAGCGGGGAGAAGGCGCGCGCGATCAGAAGGTTGTCGTCGGTGTGGTCGTTGTTCATATGACCGAGAACGCCCGCGAGAGCGTCGGCGTCGAAGTTGTGCGGCATGCTCCCACCCTAGGCATCCGTGCGCCACGCTCACCGCTTCGGTTCTGCATCGATCGCGTCACGCTGGCGGGGGCTCGCGGCAATGTGTCCTACGCTGAGAAGGAACTTTCGGGGGTGAGGGATGCCGCGTACTGGACGCGCGACACGGATCGGTGCGGTCGTCACCGCCGCAGCATTGGCGCTCTCGCTCGCCGCATGCGCGCCCGACTCCGGGCCCACCGTCGACCTGCCCGCGCAGGTGGATGCCGCGTTCGCGGATGACACGCAGGCACAGCTGCAGGCGGCCGTCGACCGCGCCGTCGCGGCGTCCGGCGCCAGCGGCGCGCTCGTCGGCGTCTGGGCGCCGTGGGCGGGGACCTGGCTCTCCGCGGAGGGCACGGTGGCGCCGGGGGCGGCGGGTGTGGACGCCGGCGCCAGCTTCACAGCCGGGAGCATCACGCGTGCCATGACGTGCGACGTCCTCTACGGACTGGTCGCCGACGGCGTCGTGAAGCTCGAGGACAGCGTGTCGACGTATGTATCCGGGGTGCCCGCGCTCGAGGGGATCACTCTCGCGCAGCTGTGCAACTCGACGAGCGGGCTCGCGCCCTACACTCCGGCCGTCTTCAACCGGATCATCGCGACGCCGGAGCGTGCGTGGAACGCGCGCGAACTCGTGGGCTACGGCATCACGCGGCCGGGCACCGCGGCGGGATCGTTCGCCGACTCCGACACGGGCTACGCGCTTCTGGGCATCGCGCTCGAGCGCGCATCGCGCGAGAGCATGCAGGCGCTCTACGCACGCTACGTGTTCGACCCGATCGGCATGCCCGACACGTCGCTGCCCGCATCGGCGGCGGCGACGGTGCACGGGCTCTGGTCGCCGAACAATGCGGAGGGCGCGGTCGAGTGCGCGGCGCCGGTCGATCTCGGTGACCTCTCCCCGACCGTCGCGAACACCGCGGGCGGCGTCGTGTCGGACCTCGAGGACCTCGGTCGCTACACGCAGGCTCTCGCCCTCGGTGCGCGGGCGTACGACAAGGGCGACCGGTTCGAAGCTCCGCTGCCGGCGGCGGGGGATGCCGCGTCGTGGTTCACGGCGACGGGCGGCACGTATCAGGCGGGCACGCTCGTGGGCCAGTACGGGTCGGTCCCGGGCTTCTTGACGGCGGCGTTCGCCGACCGCAACACGGGGATGACGATCGTCGTCGCGCTCAACAACTCCCGCGCGTCGGACGTGCTCGTGCGGGCACTCGCGTGGGAGCTCGCGGCGATCACGTCGAAGGCGCCTGCCGCGGCGGGTCACACCGCGCCCGATGCGGGCCTTCCCTGGACGGCCGAGGACATGGGTGCGCAGGTGACGGCCGCGGCCGTCTGCCCCATCCCGTGACCGCGTCCGCCGCTGGCGCGACGGGAGTCGCGGGTGGCGCCGGGCGATCCGGCGGGGCGGTCGTGCTGGTCATCGCAGGTCTCGCCTGCCAGGAGGTCGGCGCGTCGGTAGCCGTGCTGCTGTTCCCGCAGGTGGGGGCGCTCGGCATGGTCATGCTGCGGCTCGTGTTCTCCGCGCTGATCCTCCTGGTCGTCGCGCGGCCCGGCGTGCGAGGTCACGACCGTGCCGCCTGGGCTGCGGTCGTGCGGCTCGGGTTGGCGCTCGCGGTGATGAACGGACTGTTCTACCTCGCCCTCGAGCGGCTGCCGCTCGGCGTCACCGTCACGATCGAGGTCCTCGGGCCCCTCACCCTCTCGATCCTCGCGAGTCGGCGAGCGTCGGCGTGGCTGTGGGCCGCGCTCGCGCTCGCCGGTGTCGTCGCGCTCGGGGGCGGGGGCTGGGATCGCCTGGACGTCGTCGGGGTGCTCTGCGCGCTCGGCGCTGCGGCGATGTGGGCGCTCTACATCCTCTCTTCGGCGCGCGTGGGCGCGGAGTTCGCGAAGCTCGACGGGCTGGCGCTCGCGATGGCGATCGGCGCGCTCGTGTCGCTGCCGCTCGGGCTCGCGACCGCGGGGTCAGTACTGCTGCGGTTCGATCTCCACGTGCTCGGGCTCGTTGTCCTGGGCGCCGCCGTCGCGCTGCTCTCGTCGACGCTGCCGTACGCGTTCGAGCTCATCGCGCTGCGGCGGCTCGCGGCATCCGCCTTCGCGATCCTCATGAGTCTCGCCCCGGCGACGGCGACCCTCGCCGGATTCGTGCTTCTCGGTCAGCACGTGAGTGTGCTGGAGATCGCGGGGATCGCGCTCGTCGTCGCGGCATCCATCGGGGCCGTCCGCGCCGCGGGTCGCCACGCGCGCGAGGCGACCGCCCCGCTCGGGTAGGGGCGGATCACCCCGGATGGAGCTCTCGTCGGTCAGACCGTGAGCAGGACTTTTGTCGCGCGACGCTCGTCCATCGCGCGGTAGCCCTCCGCGGCATCCTCGAGCGGGAGCGTCAGGTCGAACACGGCCCCCGGGTCGATCTCGCGGTCCCAGATCAGTCGGATGAGCTCCGGCAGGAAGCGGCGCACGGGCGCGGGGCCGCCATGCAGGTGCACGCCGGAGCCGAACAGGCGGTAGCCGTCGATCGCGACATCGTGCGAGACGCCGACGAAGCCGACATGACCGCCGGGGCGTGTCGAGCGGATGGCCTGGTCCATGGAATCCTGCGTGCCGACCGCCTCGATCACGCTGTGCGCACCGAGGCCATCGGTGAGTTCCTTCACGCGACGGACGCCGTCCTTTCCGCGTTCCTCGACGATGTCGGTCGCGCCGAATCGGCGGGCGAGTGCCTGCCGGTCGGCATGGCGGCTCATCGCGATGATGCGCTCCGCCCCGAGCTGCCGGGCGGCGAGGATGCCGCAGAGCCCCACCGCGCCGTCACCGACCACGGCGACGGTCTTGCCCGGCCCGACTTCTGCGGCAACGGCGGCGAACCAGCCCGTGCCGAGGACGTCGGACGCGGCGAGAAGCGACGGGATGAGGTCGGCGTCGGGCTGACCGGGAGTTGCGACGAGCGTGCCGTCGGCGTTCGGGATGCGGGCGAATTCGGCCTGCGTGCCCTCCCGCCCGATGGGCGTGCGGTTGACGCAGTGCGACTGGTAGCCGGCCCGACAGATCTCGCACGTGTTGTCGGAGGTGAAGAAGGAGCCGACGACGAAGTCGCCGACCTTCACGTTCGCGACCGCGTTGCCGATCTCGGTGACGACGCCGACGTACTCATGGCCCATCGGGGAGTGATCGGGCGCATCCGCACCGCGATAGGGCCACAGGTCGGAGCCGCAGATGCAGGTCGCGGCAAGCCGGATGATGGCATCGGTCGGGTCGACGATCTGCGGGTCGGGGCGGTCCTCGACGCGCACGTCGCCGGGGGCGTGCATGATGACTCCACGCATGACGGGAATCCTTTCGCGGTCGGTTCGATTCGTGTAGGGCTTGTCTTCTACGGCTTGCGGAGGCGGAACCATCGGCGTCGGTGCTCGGCAGCCGCGTCGGCGGCGGCGTCCTTCGCGGCGGCGGCGGCCGACGCGATCTGGGCGGCGCGTGCTGCGCGGCGCTGCGCCCAAGCGGCGACCTCTGCCTCGACGTCGTGTTCCGGGGTGACGACGGGCGGACCGCCCTGCAGTTGCATGCGTGCGCTTCGCACGCGTGCGTTGAAGTCGGTGACGTGCTCACGCACGTCGGCTTCGCGCGTCAGGTCGTCGAGGCGCTCGGCCATTTCGGCGTGCTCGACGCGCAGTCGGAGTGCGGGCGGGCCGAGCCCCTCCAGGTTCTCCGACCGGATCTTGCGCCTGATCCACCAGTCGGGGTCGTGGTGCGTGCCGAGGTCTTCGATGGGTTTGCCGGCGCCGGGCAGGTCGTCGAACTCTCCTCGGCGGATCGCCTGCTGGATCGTCGTCTCGATGTAAGCGGCACGGTCATGAGCGGTGCGCAGCGGGGGAGGGGTGGATGCCGCGGTGTCGCGCTCCGGTGTCGCTTCTCCGTTCTGCGCAGCCCGGTACTGCGCCGCACGGGTGCGGGGGTCGGAGTGGTGCGCGTCGGTGCTCACCCTCCCAGGCTACGACGCCGTGGGAGGGGGTGGGTCGGCACTCAGCGGAGCTGTTCGAGCGGGTTCGCGGCGAGCTTTGCGACGATGCCGCCGTCCACCAGGCGGCGCGCGGCGGTGTCGGGCTTCCGAGCGGCCTGATCGACGACACAGGCTCCGAACTCGGCGGCGAGAGCACCGCGCGGATAGCGGGCGAGGACGTCGCGTCGGAAGTCTTCGGGCAGAGCGTCGGGCCGCGCCCCGGAGATATCGAGGCCCGTCGCGATCTCGAGCAGGTAGCCTTCAGCATCCATCGCCGGGTCGACGGCGGGCCAGTTGTGCCGCACGATCACGTCGAGCACGCGCTGGCGCCGCGCCTGCTCCCAGCCCGCGCCCGAGGTCAGGGCGACCGCGACGTGGCCTCCCGCGTGCTCGTAGGAGATCGTGTGGTTGTCGAATGCGGTGACGGTGCCGATGTCGTGCAGCACGGCGGCCACATAGAGCAGCTCGTGATCGATGTCGTGGATGCCGTCGACGCGCGCGAACGCTTCGGCCCAGAACCACGAGCGGAGGGCGTGCGCGGTGAGAGCAGGCGATTGGTACTCGCGGGCGAGGGCGAGCGCTCCGCGCGCAGCGAGCGTGTCGGGCGCGACGATGTCGGTGAGGCGCATGGGATCAGTCTGCGCGGCTGGACCGACGGTGGGGCGCCGCGGGACCGACGACGTGCGTCGGATCCCTGCCACGCCTCGATACGGGCCGGGCGGCGCGGGGCGGTGCGGGGCTCAGAACGGCGGCGGGTCTGTCGGGGGTCGATCGGAGAAGCCGACCATGAAGGACACGGGAGGTGCGGGTGCGTCTTCGCGGTAGACGCGCCCCGTGGGTGAGGTCCAGACGAGCACTCCGCGGGGCAGTTGTACGACCGTCCAGCGCGTGAATTGCTTCATCGAGTGATGACGTTGACACAAATGGGCGAGGTTGGAGAGCGCGGTGGGGCCGCCGAGCGCGGCGTCGACGGTGTGATCGATCTCGGAGCGGATCGCAGGTCTGCGGCATCCGGGGAATCGGCAGTGCTGGTCGCGGGCGCGCAGGAAGCGGCGCTGCGGCCACGGCACGCGGTACCGGTCGACGGCCACGACCATGCCGTCGACGGGGTCGGTGAGCACGCGCGTCCATGACGTGGCGTTCCGGGCGAGGCAACGAGCCGTATCGGCGTCGATCGGAGAACAACCGACGAGGTCGGCCGGGCCATCGTCGACGCCGAGAAGCGTGAAGGCGGGCACGATCACCTGCACCTGGGCACGGATCGCACCGAGGGCGCCCGCAACGTCGCCGGGCGCGTCGAGAGCGGGCGTGCCCGCGAGGAGCAGGTCGGAGAAGACGTCGGTGCGCACCTGATCGATGCGGCGGGTGTCATCGTCGCCCTTCTCGCGCGCATCGATGATGATCTGCGCATGCTGGGTGAGTCGGTCGAGGATGCCGTCGGCGATGACCGTCGGCACGGTCGCGACGACGTCGCTCATCCCGTCGCGGCCGCAGACCATGCGCACGCAGCGTTCGTCGGCGGCGTCGCGATGGCGGTCGGTGAAGGAGCGTTCGGCGAGCCGCTCAGCGAGGATCTCGATCGCCGCCCTGACCCGGTTGGGGGTGTCGCGCTCGCAACGCGAGACGGCTTCAGCCTCGAACCGTTCGCGCGTCGCGAGCGGAACGACGCCACCGGCATCCACGATCACACGGACGTGCCCGCGCGTGATGCGGCCGTCTTCCCAGGCCGCGAGCGCGGCGGGATAGTCCTCGACGATCGTGCGGGCGTCATCGATGCGGCGCTGCACCGTGCGGTCGGCGACGCGCAGGATGCCGCCGAGCTCCGCCGCGATCGACCGCAGCACCATGTCGTGCAGCCGCACCGATGCCGGAGAGCCCGACGCCTGCTTCCGGGCCAGCTGACCGGCGCGGGCCAGCAGGCGCACCTGTGCGATCTCGGCGACGCGGAGCGCGGCATCCACACTCTCGATGCCGGAGGCGATCTCCGCGAGTGCGGCAGCATCGCCATCGCTCTCGGGAACGCTCGATGATTCGTACATAAATACGATTGTGGAGAGGGGGTCGGACACCGCCGCGGACAGCGGGCGACCCTCACTCCTTACTGGCGATGCGCGCGCCTCGCTGCTTCACGCGCGGCGTGCTGGGCCCGCGCGCGCCAGCCCGGAGGGGTCATCTCAGGGAGATCGTCGAGCGAAAACCAGCGCACGTCTTCGCTCTCGTCGCTCACGGTGAGCGGAGCGTTCAGCGGGGCCACGGCGGCGAACACGACGTCCCAGTGGGCGGCGCACGAGAAGCCGCCGTGCAGGTCGTGTCGATCCAGATCGATGATCTCCGCCGACAGCAGCGCCAGGTCGGCGATGCCGGACTCCTCGCGGGCCTCCCGTTGCGCGGCCAGCGCGACGGTCGCATCCGCATGCTCGATGTGCCCCCCGAACTGCAGCCAGAGCTGGCCCTTGCGATGGAAGCACAGCAAGACCTGATCGAACTCCGGGGAGAAGACGAAACAGGATGCCGTCACATGCTCAGGGCCGCCCTCGCGGCGGAGCGCCGTATCCCCCGCGGTGCGGACCAACCGGAGATAACGGTCGCGCAGAGCGCTCGCCGGGAGTCGCTCCAGGGAGAGGAGCAGATCGTGGACGGGCACCTCACGATCGTGTCCTGCCGGCCGTCTCGATGCAAACGAGCTCGCGCAGGGCGGTCGAAAGAGGTGGAGGGGCTGACGGGAATCGAACCCGCGCTGTCTGCTTGGGAAGCAGAAGTTCTACCATTGAACTACAGCCCCGAGCGCCTCGATGCCGAGGTGCCCGCACAGCCTATCAAACCCGGGATCGACGACCGCGCGCGGGGCGGGTCACTCCGTGAGCTGCTGCACCGTGTTCGTGTAGGTGATCGAGTCGGCCGTCGAGCCGACGAGGCCCAGCGTCACGCCGAGGAGCGACTCGAGACCCTCTGCGGGCGGCGGGGTGTCGGCGCCGAGAGTCAGCGGCTGACCCCCGGGCAGGGTCGCGGTGAGCGAATTGACGTACACGGCGACGTGCCCGTCGAGCGTCATCTCGTCGGCGGTCGTGGTCAGGATCGGGCCGGTCTCATGCCGCACGGTGAGGCTGAACCCCGAGATCGTGATGCGATCAGCCTCGAGTTTGAGCGCGGTGACCCGTGACCCGTCCGCACGAGGGACCGTGACGACCGAGATCGCCTTCAGCCCTCGAAACGACAGCGACTTCGACCCCAGCTGGGCGGAGGGCTGCGTGAACACCGGCGCGCCGTCGTCGGCGACGGGCGCCACCGCGGGCGGCGTCGTCGCGCCCGGCTGCGGCGAGCCGGGCGCGGCCGGGGTGGTCGGGTCGAGGAGGTCGCCGGGCGTCGATGACGGCGAGCCGGACGGAGACGGGGACGGCGCGGGTGCCGCGTCCGCGTCGTGGCAGGGCAGGATGATCGGGATGCAGAACTCCGCAGGGCGCGCGCCGCCGGCGAGGGATGCTGGGGCTGCCGCAGCGCCCGACAGGAGCGATGCGCCCACGAGGCATCCCGCCGCGACGAGTGCCGCGAGGCCCGAAGGCGCCCGCGACCCGCGACGCGTCATCGCGCCGCTCCGTCGCCCGCGCCCTCCGCGTCGCCCGCGTCTTCCCGCGCCTCGGACCGTGGCATCCACGACACGGTGAGGATGCCGCCGACGGCGGCGAGCAGGAAGCCCACGAGGAACCCGCCCAGGTTCACCCCGACGATCGAGTAGACCGCCACCGCGAGCGCCACGACGCCGTACAGCATCCGGTGTGCGGGCGTCGCGATGACGAGCGCGCCGAGCGCCACGAGAAGCAGTGGGATGACGAGCGCCTGCAGCCCCTCGATGCCGAGGTGGATGTGCAGCCGCCCGAAGTCGAGCTGGCTCGAACCGAACAGCTCGAGGCCGCCGAGGATCAGCAGGATGCCGCCGACGAGCGGTCGCCCGCGTCGCCACGCCCGCCACCGGGACGCCGTCACGGCCGGAGCCGCGGCGTCCACCTCGGGCCGCGCATCGAGTTCATGCCCGACGTCGGCGCGGTCGGCGCGACGTGTCAGAAGCATCCGGTCGATCCGTCCGTCAGCGTCAGCGACATCCCCGTCAGGGTGAATACCGACGCCTGCGTCGACCACGAGGTCTGCTGCAGGTTCGTGATCGTCACCGAGTCGGCATCCTGGGCGAAGTCGCCCGCCGCGCCCTTCGCCGCGGTGTTGACGGTCGAGGCGTCGACGCCGATGCGGATGTTCGAGAACGAGGACTCGCCGCGGAGTTCCGTCATGCCGATCTGCAGATCCGTGGCGGATGCCGGGGTGCCGCCGCCACCCGCGGTGATGAGCACGCCGACCTTTCCGAGGGGCGTGTCGGACACGACCGACTGGCAGAGGTCGGACAGCTGCGCGGAGGCGATGTTCGCGATCGCGACGTTGTGCTGGCCCCCCGCGGTGTCTTCGGTCACGCCGGCGTACTGCGAGAACCCCGTGCCTTCGAGCTTCGACGCGCTGATCTGGAACTGGCTGCCCGAGACGGCGAACGATACGGGGACGGCGCCCTGCGCCACGCCGGTCATGAGGAATGTGGAGGCGAGCGCGACCGGGACGGCGGCGAGCAGGACGCGGCCTGAGCGGGAGCGGGTCGGGTTCGGGATCTTCATCGGTTCTCCGGATGCCGGGGCGCCGGCCCCACTGCCGACGCGTTCGATGTCCGAGCCTCCGCCCCTATTGAGTAATAGTCAATAAGGGGTGGTGGAGTATGAGAGGAATCTCACCCGGACCGTCCGCCCGCACCGGACGGCCCGACGCTCGACAGGCGCGCGCTCGGTAGGGTCGGGTCATGGCACCCCCGCAGCGCAGGCTCTCGCGCGACGATCGTCGCGCACAGCTGCTCGCCTCGGGGGTCGCCTTTCTGGTCGACCAGCCTCTCGACGCCCTGAGCATCGAAGTCCTCGCCGATCGGGAGGGGGTCTCGCGCGCGCTCGTCTTCCACTACTTCGGCAGCAGGCAGGGCCTCCACACCGCGGTGGTGACGACGGCGCGCGACGCGCTCATCGAGGCATCCACGCCGCGCGCCGACCTGCCTCCCCTCGAACGGCTGGACGACACGATCGGACGGATCGTCGGATTCGTCCGCGCCCACGGCGGCACCTTCACCTCGCTCGTGCGCGGCATCGCGAGCGGTGACCCCGTCGTCCGCACCCTCGTCGACGAGGCGCGCGACGAGAACGCGCGACGGATCGTCGAGGTCCTCGTCGAGCTCGGGCACGCCGACACCGAGCTCCTGCGCGTCGCAGCCCGGGCATGGGTCGCCTTCGCGGAAGACATCCTCATCGCCCTCGCACTCGGCACCGAACGGTCGGATGCCGAGATCGTCGCCTTCCTCGCCGATACCGCGCGCGCGATCACAGGCTCCGTCGAAGCCGCCCAGGCCACCCACGACGGCGCCCGGCGCGGGTAGTCGGCGGATAGGCTGGCCGCGTGCTGCTGAGCGACCGCGACATCCGAGCCGAGATCTCCACCGGGCGGGTCGGCCTCGACCCCTGGGACCCGACGATGGTGCAGCCGTCGAGCGTCGACGTGCGCCTCGACCGCTACTTCCGGCTGTTCGACAACCACAAGTACCCGTTCATCGACCCCGCCGAGGACCAGCCCGACCTGACCCACCTCATCGAGGTCGCTCCCGACGAGCCGTTCATCCTGCACCCGGGCGAGTTCGTGCTCGGTTCGACCTTCGAGCAGGTGACCCTGCCCGACGACATCGCGGCTCGTCTCGAGGGCAAGTCGTCGCTCGGCCGTCTGGGCCTGCTCACCCACTCCACCGCCGGATTCATCGACCCCGGCTTCTCGGGGCACGTGACGCTCGAACTCTCGAACGTCGCGACCCTTCCGATCAAGCTCTGGCCCGGCATGAAGATCGGGCAGCTCTGCTTCTTCCGCCTGTCGTCGGCGGCCGAGAACCCCTACGGAACCGGTCCCTACCTCAACCGCTACCACGGTCAGCGCGGGCCCACGGCCTCGCGTTCCTCGCAGAACTTCCACCGCACCGACGTCGGCTCCACCGACGCGGGGGCGCTCGGCGGCTGAGCCGCCCCGCGGGGACGTCGCGCCCGAACTGCAAGGGATCGTGGGCGACACGCCGGGGAAGGGGCGGGATGCCGCGGCGTGTCGCATGCACGGCCTTGCAGTTGAGTACCGCTGTGCCGGGGGCGACGAGCTCAGCGCCCGCGGAAGACGGGCCGACGCTTCTGCTGGAACGCCGCGAAGCCCTCGCGGTAGTCGGCCGTGTCGCGCAGCGCGGTCTGCGCGCGGGTCTCCGCCGCGAGGGCGTCCCAGAGCCCGATCCGCTCGTCGCGCAGGCGCGCGACGAGCTGCTTGCTCGCCACGAAAGCCGCGGTGGCCCCGGATGCCGCGGCCACCGCGGCATCCCGCGTCACCGCCTCGAGCTCGTCCGGGGGGACGGCGCGCGAGAACAGCCCCGAGCGGACAGCTTCGTCCCCGCTCATGAGGCGGCCGGTGTAGACGAGATCAAGGGTGCGATGCGCGCCGAGACGGTCGACGAAGAGGGCGTGGCCCCCGGAATCGAGGGTCGCGCCGAGGGCGGCGAAGGGTGATCCGATCTTGGCGTCATCGGCGACGTAGACGACGTCGGTCGCGATGAGCAGGCCCAGCCCGACGCCCAGGCATGCGCCGTGGGCGGCGGCGAAGGTCGGCGCGGGGAACGCGGCGATGCGGCGCATCAGCGGGGCGACGAGACCGTCGAGAAACCCCGGCACGTCGTCGGCGGCGGGATTCACGTCGGAGATGTCGCGACCCGCGCAGAACGCGCGGCCCGCTCCGCGCAGCAGCACGGCCCGGGCGCCGTCCTGCTGCGCCCGGGCGTATGCCGCGTCGAGCTCGTGCAGGGCCTGCGCGTCGAGCGCATTGAGCTTGTCGGGGCGGTCCAGTGTGATCGTCGCGAGCCCGGCGGTGGCGTCTGCGTCAGCCGTCCCGGCCGCGGCCTCGCCGCTCACGATCTCGAAGGCGTAAGAGATCACAGCACTCCTCAGACGTCGTAGTCGACGACGACGGCGTCGCTCGTCGGGTGGGACTGGCACGTCAGCACGTAGCCGCGCTCGAGCTCGTCGGGTTCGAGGGCATAGTTCTCGGTCATCTGCACCGAGCCCGAGACGAGCCGGGCGCGGCACGTGCCGCACACGCCGCCCGCGCACGCGAAAGGGACGTCAGGCCGCACGCGCAGCGCGGCGTTCAGGATCGACTCGTGCGCGCTGACGGGGCTCTCCACCCGGGCCGACGTGCCGTCGAGAGTGAAGTCGATCGTGCGCACGGGCTCGTCGGCGCGCACCGCGACGGGCCGTCCGCCCCCGGAGCCCGCCGTGCCCGCCTGGCCCCCCTCGCCCGCCCCGCCCGGGCCCGTCGTGAAGAGCTCGAACCGCACGTCGGATGCCGGCACTCCGACCGATGCGAGCACGTCTCGGCAGAGCTGCACGAGCTCGAACGGACCGCACAGGAACCACTCGTCGACCGTCTCGGGACGGATGAGCGCGTCGAGGATGAGCCGCAGCCGCGCCTCGTCGATGCGCCCCGACAGCACGGGAGCGGCCCGCTGCTCGCGGGAGAGCACGTGATGCAGGACGAACCTCGTCGGGTAGCGGTCCTTGAGGTCGGCCAGTTCGTCGGCGAACATGACGTCGGTCGACGAGCGGTTCGTGTAGACGAGCGTGAAGCGCGAGACGTCGGATGCCGCGAGGACCGATGCCGCCAGCGCCATGATCGGAGTGATGCCCGATCCCGCCGCGACGCCGACGACGTGCCCCGTGCGGGTCTCCGACCGCGCGGAGATGAACGTCCCCTG
This sequence comes from Microbacterium sp. MMO-20, assembly GCF_037147735.1. Classification (NCBI taxonomy): domain Bacteria; kingdom Bacillati; phylum Actinomycetota; class Actinomycetes; order Micrococcales; family Microbacteriaceae; genus Microbacterium; species Microbacterium sp. MMO-20. Next base: position 148,619 of record NZ_JBBCUU010000005.1, read on the forward strand.
CGGACTCATCACATCGAGCTCGTCGCCCGGGCGAAGCTCCGTCTGCGCCCACGTCGAGAAGCGACCGCCCGGGTCGCGCTTGATCCCGACCGAGATCGCTCCGCGCTCGGGCGGCCGGCAGATCGAGTACGAGCGGCGCACCTCGGCTCCGTCGAGATGCGTGCGCAGGGCCACGTACTGGCCGGGGGCGTAGTCGAACGCGTCCACGAGCGCGTCCGGGACGGCGAAGGTGACCTCGACGGCATCCGCTGTCAGCGGACGCACCGCCGCGACCTGCAGCGTGTGGAACCGGGCGCGGCGACGACCCGGCACGGTCTCGCGAACCTCTGTCGTGCTCATGGCCGCGCCCCTCAGTGCACTTTGAAGTGGTCGAACGGCTCGAGGCAGTCGCGGCACTCGTACAGCGCCTTGCACGACGTCGAGCCGAAGTGGGAGAGTTCGCGGGTCTGCAGCGATCCGCAGCGCGGGCACTTCACGCCGAGGCTGATCCGGATCGGACCTGCCGGGGCTCGTCCCGTCGGCGGCGCGATGCCGTACTCGACGAGCTTGCGCTTGCCGGCATCGGTCATCCAATCTGTCGTCCACGCCGGCGCGAGCACGACGTCGACGCGCACCTCCGCGAATCCGGCCTGGGTCAGCGCGAGCACGAGATCGTCGCGGATGGTGTCCATCGCGGGGCACCCCGAGTACGTCGGCGTGATCGTCACGACGATCGCGTCGTCGTGCACCCGAACGCCCCGGAGCACGCCGAGGTCGTCGATCGTGAGCACGGGGACCTCGGGATCGCAGACGGATGCCGCGACGGCCCGCGCCTGCGCGAGCGACGGCGTGGGAGCGGCGGTGCGGCTCGCCACGCTACCGGTCTTCGCGATGCCGGTCACCACGATGCTCCGGGGTGCTGGCGGGCGAGCACCTGCATCTCGGCGAGGATGAACCCGAGCGTCGGGAAGTGCCGACCCTCGCGTCCGCCGCCGGACGCCGCTGCGCCGCCGGGGGCCTCGACATCCTCCTCGGCGAGGACCGCCGCGATGACGGCATCGAACCGCGGGCGCAGGGTCGAGGGCCGCACCGCGACGCGAACCGCGGCATCCCCCAGTCTGTCGATCAGGTCGTCGTCGCGGAACAGCTCGTCCACGTACGGCCAGACGTCGCCGAGGCCGGCGACGAACCGTCGTCGCGACTCGTCGGTGCCGCCCGCGAGGCGCAGCGTCCACTGCACGGCGTGGTCGCGGTGATACTCGACCTCTTTGACGGCCTTCGCCGCGATCGCCGCAAGAGCCGCATCGCTCGAGCCCGCAAGCTCGGTGTACAGCTCGAAGAAGTAGGTCGCGGCGATCAGCTGGCGTGCGATCGTGCGGGCGAAGTCGCCGTTGTCCTGCTCGAACAGCCACGCGCTGCGAAACTCCGCCTCACCGCGGAAATACGCGAGATCGTCCTCGCTGCGCCCGTCGTACGAGCCCGCGTAACGCAGCAGCGACCGGGCATGGCCGAGGAGGTCGAGGGCGATGTTGCCGAGCGCGACATCCTCTTCGAGCTCGGGCGCGTGCGCGATCCATCGGCTCAGCTGCTGGGCGAGGATGAGCGCGTCGTCACCGAGCCGCAGCGCATACTCCGCGACGTCGGCGCTCGCCGCGCGCAGCTCACCGCCCTGCAACTCGAGGTCGAGGTCGATCGCGTCGACCGTTACGTCGCCGTGCCGGTCGTCGATGTGCGTCTCGTCCACCGGGGTCATAGGTGCGGCACCCCTTCCGACGCCGTGTAGTACACGGCGTGGCGGTAGTTCTTGCCGGCGGGCGACTCGAAGTACGCGCCCTTGGATGCCGGGTCGCTGGTCGTCACGGCATCCGACGGCACGACCCAGATCGAGACGCCCTCGCCGCGCCGCGTGTAGAGGTCGCGGGCGTTGCGGACGGCGAGATCGGCGTCGGGAGCGTGCAGGGAGCCGACGTGGACGTGGCTGAGACCGCGGTTCGCGCGGACGAACACCTCCCACAGCGGCCAGGTCTCGGCGGGGGAACCCCCGGGCGTCGCCATCAGGCGGCCTTCTCGGACGAGCGGGCGGAGTCAGCGGCGCGTGCGGCCTGCGCGGCCTTCTTCGTGGCGTAGGCCGCGGCAGCCTCGCGCACCCAGGCACCGTCCTCGTGCGCGTCGCGTCGGTTCTGGACGCGGACGGCGTTCATCGGGCCGCGGCCGGCGAGCACCTCGTGGAATTCGGTCCAGTCGATCTCGCTCATGTCGTACCGGCCCTCGACCTCGTTCCAGGCGAGGTTCGGGTCGGGGAGCGTGACGCCGAGGGCCTCAGCCTGCGGCACGAGCATGCCGACGAAGCGCTGCCGCAGCTCGTCGTTCGAGAATCGCTTGATCTTCCATGCTATCGACTGCGCCGAGTTGGGTGAGGCGTCGTCTGGCGGCCCGAACATCATGAGCGCCGGCCAGTACCAGCGATCGACCGACTCCTGCGCCATCGCGCGCTGCGCCTCGGTCCCGTTCATGAGTGCGAGGAGGATCTCGAACCCCTGGCGCTGGTGGAAGGACTCCTCTTTGCAGATGCGCACCATCGCCCGACCGTACGGCCCGTAAGAGGCGCGGCACAGGGGAACCTGATTGCAGATCGCGGCGCCGTCGACGAGCCACCCGATGGCACCCATGTCGGCCCAGGTGGGAGTCGGATAGTTGAAGATCGACGAGTACTTCGCCTTGCCGTCGATGAGCTGCTGCGTCATCTCTTCGCGGGTGATGCCGAGGGTCTGCGCGGCGGAGTAGAGGTAGAGCCCGTGACCGGCCTCGTCCTGCACCTTCGCCATGAGGATGGCCTTGCGCTTGAGGCTCGGCGCGCGCGTGATCCAGTTGCCCTCGGGCTGCATGCCGATGATCTCGGAGTGCGCGTGCTGCGAGATCTGGCGGATCAGCGTGCGGCGGTACGCCTCCGGCATCCAGTCGCGCGGTTCGATGCGCTGGTCAGCGGCGATCAGCGCATCGAACTCGATCTGGAGCTCAGCCTCTTCGGCCGCCGCGCCGTCCGCGGTGGCGGGTGCTGCCGTCATCGTCGACTCCTCTGAACGGATGCATCGACTTTACAGAACGATCGGTCAGTAAGTCAAGATCGATGAAGGCCGTGCCTGCGGTCGTCGCGCGTCGGCCGGCGCTCGTCCTGAGCACCCTCCTCGCCCTCATCGCCGCGGCGATCGCGTTCGGCGCGGTCGCGATGTGGCCGCACGGAACCGCCGCCGGGCTCGAGTCGGGCTCGGCGGGTCTGGCGGTGGACGGGACGACCTTCCCGACGGCGACGGTGCAGCGTGCTGATCACCGCTGTCATCGCGCAGCTCATGATCGCGACCTCGCGGCTCAGCGGAATCGGCGATGACGGCACCGGCACCCTGGCGGGGGCTGAACGACGTCACCGTGACGCAGAGTTCCTCGGTGTGGGAGCTGCGCGCCGCCGCCCCAACGCCTCCCGGCGGCGCCTGTTCGTGCAGCCCATGCGCATCGGGCGCGATCACATCGCATCGACGATCTACACGATCGTCTTCGCCTCGCCGTCGCAGACCCGTGCGGGCGACCTGCCACACTAGACCTATGCGATCCTTCCGCGCCGACCGCGCCACGCGCGTCGCGCGCGGCGCGATCGCCGCTTCGATCGCCACTTTCACGGCGCTCCTGTCGCACGTCGTGGCCGGCGGAGACGTCCCCGGGTGGGCGGGGATCGTCGCGCCATGGATTCTCGCCCTGGCCGTGTGCACCCTGCTCGCCGGTCGCGCACTGTCCCTCGTGCGGCTCGCGTCCAGCGTGGTCGTGAGTCAGCTGCTGTTCCACACCCTCTTCGTCATGGGGTCGCCCTCGGCGTCGTCGAGCTCGTCGGGGGCAGCCGCGGGCCATGCGCACCTCCACGGCGCGATGACGACGATGATTCCGGATGCCGCCGATCCCACCCTCGCCGCCCTGTGCGCCGACCCGGTGATGTGGATCGGGCACGCTATCGCCGCCGTGGCGACGATCGTCGCGCTGTACCGAGGAGAGCGCGCCGCGCGGGCGATGCTGGCGCTCGCGGCGGAGCTCCGCGCCTGGGCGCAACGAGTGGTGGCACGTGTCATCGTCACGACGCGCGTGCAGCGCCACCGCGGCATCCACATCTGGATCGCGCCTCCGGCTATCCTCCCCGCCCACCTCACGATCCAGCGGCGCCGCGGCCCGCCTCCGTCGATCGCGCTCTGATCCTGTACTCCGGCCCTTTCACCGGAGGTCTCGCGTGCGCGCCGATCCGGCGCGTGATCGATCGGTGGTCTTCCGTTGTCCCGTTCCCGTACTCTCATCGCCACTCTGTTCCTCGCCGCCGCACTGGTCGTCGGGGCTGCGTCTCCTGCTGCCGCGCACGACGAGCTGGTCGCCAGCTCGCCGTCGCCCGGGGAGCGTCTCGATGCAGCACCGAGCGAGGTCTCGCTGACCTTCTCAGCCGACGTCCTCACGATCGGAGCGGCCGTCGTCATCGCGGACGCGTCCGGCCGTGACTGGGCGGCGGGCGCGCCCGTCGTCACCGACGGCGTCGTGACCGTGGCGATCGAGCCGGGCATGACGGACGCCGGGTACGAGATCCGCTGGCGCGTCGTGTCGGAAGACGGACACCCCATCAGCGGACTCGTGCCCTTCACGGTGGGCACGGGCTCACCGTTGGAGCGGAGCCCCGCGGCGACCGCGGCGCCGACCGACAACCCGGCCGCGGGCGCGGGCGACGCCGTGCAGGAGCAGAGCGCACACGAAGATCAGGCGGTCCTGAGGATCGCGCTGGTCGGAATCGGCGGGGCGATCGTCGCCGCCGCCGTCTTCACCCTTATCCAGCTTCTTCGCCGAAAGAAAGGCACTCCCGCATCATGAACACCCGCACCACAACCACCACTCGCGTCGGCCTCCTTCTCGCTGCGGCCGCGCTCGCCCTCACCGGCTGCGCGTCTGCGGCGTCCCCCGTCGCATCGCCGACCGCGGAGCGTGACGGGCAGTCCGTCACGATCGCGGATGCCTGGGTCAAGTCCGCCGAGTCCGGCATGTCCGCGGCCTTCGGCACGCTCGAGAACACCTCCGATCACGACATCACGCTCGTGTCGGCCGAGTCGCCGGCATCGACGATGCTCCAGCTGCACGAGACTGTCGCGAACGACTCGGGCGCCATGGTGATGAAGGAGAAGCAGGGCGGATTAGTCATCCCGGCGGGCGGCAGCTTCGCCCTCGAACCGGGTGGCAACCACATCATGCTGATGGACCTCACGGCGCCCCTCATAGCCGGCGACGAGGCGACGTTCACCCTGACGTTCTCGGATGACTCGACCTACGAGTTCACGGCGCCCGTCAAGGACTACTCGGGCGCCAACGAGAACTACGAGGGCGGCGACATGCACATGGACATGACGCCCACCCCGACGCCGAGCAACTGATGGCTGCGCCCGATCAGGGCGCGCGTCGATCCGGCTCGACCCGGCGGCAGTTCCTCCTCGGAGGGGCTGTCGCCGGCGTCGGCGCCGCGGCCGCCATCGGCGTGGACCTCGCCCTCAACTCGACATCCGACGCCGCCGCCCCGGCCGCGCCGTCGGTGCCGCTCAACGGTGACGAGATCGTTCCGTTCCACGGCATCCACCAGGCCGGAATCGACACGGATGCCCAGGCGCACGGCACGTTCGTCGCGCTCGACCTGCGCGACGACGTCGATCGCGAGGGGCTGCGCCGACTCATGCGCATCTTGAGCGACGACGCCGAGCGGCTCACGCAGGGTCGGCCCGCGCTTGCCGACTCGGAGCCCGAACTCGCCCTCGCGCCCGCCCGGCTCACGGTCACCTTCGCGTTCGGTCCGGGCTTCGTCGCGCGGGCCTCGGGCCCGGCGCCGGACTGGCTGCGCCCGCTCCCGGCCTTCGCGATCGATCGCCTGCAGGACGAGTTCAGTCACGGGGACCTGCTGCTGCAGATCGCGGCCGACGATCCGCTCACGGTCGCACACGCCACGCGCATGCTGGTGAAGGACACCCGGAGCTTCGCGACGGTGCGGTGGGTGCAGCAGGGCTTCCGTCGCGCGTACGGCTCCGTCGCACCCGGCACGACGATGCGGAACCTGTTCGGCCAGGTGGACGGCACGGCGAACCCGAAGCCCGGAACCGCTGAGTTCGACACCGTCGTGTGGTCGGGGGCGGGATGGCTCGCCGGTGGGACCGGGATGGTCGTGCGGCGCATCCACATGAACCTCGACACCTGGGACAAGCTCGACCGGTCCGGTCGGGAGCAGTCCGTCGGGCGGACTCTGCACAACGGGGCGCCCCTCACCGGAGTGAACGAGCACGATGAGCCCGACTTCGCCGCCACCACCGCGATCGGATTCCCGGTCATCCCCGAGTTCTCCCACGTGCGGCGATCCCGTCCGGACGACACGAGCCAGCGCATCTTCCGCCGGGCCTACAACTACGACGAGCGCCCGGCCGGTGCGGACGTGTCGGACTCGGGGCTCGTGTTCGTCTCGTTCCAGGCCGACATCGATGCGCAGTTCACGCCCATCCAGCGGCGCCTGGACGAGCTGGATCTGCTCAACGAGTGGACGACGCCGATCGGTTCGGCGGTGTTCGCTGTGCCCCCGGGGTGCGCGGAAGGCGGTTACATCGGCGAGACGCTACTGGCGTGAGCGTCGGGTGACCCGCCGACGTTCTCCGCCCACTCCTTCGCGACGAGGGTCAGCACGTCGTACTCGGCGACGAGCTCGTCGCGGTCGTTGCGGATCACGGCATCCCACCGCACTTCGCCGTACGCGTCGCTCTCGCGCGGAGTGATCTGCTTCGCCGTCAGCGCGACGCGGATGCGGTCGCCGGGCGACACCGGGGTCACGAACCGCAGGTTCTCGAGGCCGTAGTTGGCGAGAACGGGTCCCGGATCGGGGTCGACGAACAGACCCGCGGCCCACGAGACGAGCAGGTAGCCGTGCGCGACGCGCCCCGGGAAGAAGGGGTTCGCCGCGGCGGCCGCCTCATCCATGTGCGCGTAGAAGGTGTCGCCGGTGAAGTGCGCGAACGTCTCGATGTCGGCGAGGGTGACCTCGCGCTCGGCCGAGTCGACGCGGTCGCCGATGCGGAGGTCGGCGAGCGACTTACGGAACGGGTGGATGCCGGAGGCATCGGCATCCGCGCCCTGGTGCCAGACGCCGGTGAGGGCCGTCAGCATGCGCGGCGACCCCTGGATCGCGGTCCGCTGCATGTAGTGGAGGACCGCCCGGATGCCGCCGAGCTCCTCTCCGCCGCCGGCGCGCCCCGGCCCACCGTGGAGCAGATGCGGCACGGGCGAGCCGTGGCCTGTCGAGGTGCGGGCGTCGTCGCGGTCGAGGAAGAGGACGCGCCCGTTGTACGCGCCGATCCGACCGAGGAGCTCGGTCGCGACGGCGGGATCGTGCGTCGCGACGCTCGTGACGAGCGAGCCGCCGCCGCGCCCGACGAGCTCGGCAGCCTCGCCGACGGTGCGGTAGCCGAGGACGCTCGTGACGGGGCCGAACGCCTCGATCTCGTGCACGGCGGCCCCCGCCAGGGCGTGGTCGGGGTCGAAGGCGAGGACGATCGGGGCGACGAAGGCCCCTTCCGGCGAGGTACCCGTACTGCCGTCGGCCCGCACGACCTCCGGCTCGGCGGTGGAGCCGATGACGACGCGACCGCCCGCGCCCTCGAGCGCGGCGACCTGTCGGAGCACCTCGTCGCGCTGGGCGCGCGAGACGAGCGGACCCATGGTGACGCCCTCGGCGTGCGGATCGCCGAGGATCACGCGCTCGGCGAGCTTGTCGGCGAGGGCGCTGACGAACGCCGGCTCGATCCCCGCCGGGACGATCGTCCGGCGGATCGCGGTGCACTTCTGACCCGCCTTCGTCACCAGTTCGGCGAGCACCTGCCGCACGAACGCGTCGAACTCGGGCGTCCCCGGAACGGCGTCGGGCCCGAGCACCGACGCGTTGATCGAATCGGTCTCGCTTGTGAACCGCACCCCCGGCCGCGCCTGCACGCGCAGGCGCTCAGCGGTCGAGGCACTGCCGGTGAACCCGACGGCGTCGCCCAGCTCGAGGAGGTCGAACAGGCCCGGCACCGCGCCGCTCACCAGTTGGAGGGCGCCGCTGGGCAGCAGGCCCGAGTCGGTGAGGATCCGCACCCACGCCTCGGCGAGGTACGCGGTCGGGGTTGCGGGCTTGACGATCGTCGGGACGCCCGCGAGGAAGGCGGGTGCGAACTTCTCGAGCGCCCCCCACACGGGGAAGTTGAAGGCGTTGATCTGCACCGCGACGCCGGGCAGGCGTGTGAACACGTGCCGGCCGAGGAACGACCCGTCCTTCGAGAGCACCTCGACCGGGCCGTCGAGCACGACCTGCGCGTTCGGCAGCTCGCGCCGCCCTTTGGAGGAGTACGTGAACAGCACCCCGATGCCGCCGTCGACGTCGACCGCGGCATCCCGCGCCGTCGCCCCCGCACGGGCAGAGAGGGCGTACAGCTCCTCTTTGCGGGCCGTGAGGGCCTGCGCGAACTGCTTCAGCAGCAGCGCGCGCTGGTGGAAGGTCACGGCGCCGAGACTCGCCTGACCGACCTCGCGCGCGTACGCGACGGCGGCGGCGAGATCGATCCCCTCCGTGCTGACGCGGCAGATCTCCGCGCCGGTCGAGGCATCGCACACGACCGCGGCGTCGCCCGCGTCGGCGGGGCGGGGCGCCCACCAGACATCCTGCAGGTAGCTCGCGAGCACGTCGGTCATGAGTCACTCCATTCGTAGAAGCCGCGGCCCGCCTTGCGGCCGAGGTGCCCCTCGGCGACGAGGCGGCGCAGCAGGTCGGGTGGGGAGAAGCGCGGACCGAAGGCGGCCTCGAGCTCTTCTGCGATGCCGAGGCGCACGTCGAGCCCGACGATGTCGGTCGTGCGCAGGGGTCCGGTCGGATGCCGGTACCCGAGCTCCATCGCGGTGTCGATGTCGGCGGCAGTCGCGACGCCCTCCTCGAGCATGCGGATCGCCTCGAGCCCCAGCATCACTCCGAGTCGACTCGACGCGAACCCCGGCGAATCGCGGACGACGACGGGTGCCTTGCCGAGCGCGTCGACCCAGGCGCGTGCGCTCTCGACGACGGCGGGTGCGGTCGCGGCCCCCGTGACGATCTCGACGAGCGCCGACGCGGGCACCGGGTTGAAGAAGTGGAGTCCGAGGAAGCGCTCGGGGTGCGTGATCGTCGCGGCGAGCGCATCGATCGAGATGGACGACGTATTCGATACGATCGCGGATGCCGGGGCCACGACGCGCGCGATGCGCCCGAGGGCGTCCCCTTTGAGGGCGCGGTCTTCGGGCACCGCCTCGATCACGAGATCGGCGTCCGCGAAGGCGGCGATGTCATCGCCGACCGTCAGCGCGGCTTCGAGGTCGTTCAGGGGGCGGTCGGTCGAGCCGCGCTCGACCGACCGGGCGAGGCTGTCGCCGATGCGCTGCGCCGCGGCATCCGCCGCAGGCGCGTCGCGCTCGATGACCGTCACGCGACTGCCGGCGAGGAGGAACGCGTGTGCGATCCCGGCGCCCATGCGGCCGCCGCCGAGGACGCCCACGCGGGCGGGGGTCGAGGTCATGACGAGGTCTTCCGCTGGCGGCGTTCGAGGAAAGCGGTCATCCGCCGGTGCTTCTCGGCGCTGTCGAAGAGCTCGGCCTGCAGCTCGAGCTCGATCGCGGGGTGGGCGTCGGGCGGCGCGAGCAGGGCGCGCTTGGTCAGCTCCGTCGCCCGCCGGCCGTTCGCGGCGATGCGATCCGCGACCTCGTGCGCCGCCGCGAGCAGCGCCCCGGGCGCGTGCACCGCCGAGACGAGGCCCCACGACAGCGCCGTGTCGGCGTCGATCATGCGGCCGGTGAGCAGCAGGTCGCTCGCGCGGGCGTGGCCGACGATCTCGGGCAGGCGCCACGTCGCGCCGGCCGCGGCGATGATGCCGAGTCCCGTCTCGGGGTTGCCGAACCGGGCGTGCGGGGTCGCGAGACGGATGTCGGCGGCGTACGCGAGCTCCGCGCCGCCGCCGAGCGCGTAGCCGTCGATCGCGGCGATCACGGGCATCGGGAGCTGCCGGATGCGCATGAACACGGTCGAGTTGATGCCGCGACGGGCGTCGGCCGCGGTCCGCTCGCGCAGCTGCGCGATGTCGGCGCCCGACGCGAACACGCCGCCCGCGCCGATGAGGATCAGCGTCTTCCGCTCGACCTCGAGCCGCGCGCACAGCGCGTGCAGCTCGTCGACCATGCCCTGATCGATCGCGTTGCGCGTCGCGGGGCGGTCGAGCGTCGCGACGACGCGGTCGTCGGTCTCGTCGATGCGGACGGCGGCGGTCACGCGGCGCCGCCCGCGGCGGGAGGGGTGGATGCCGCGGCATCCACCCGTTCGACGATCAGCGCGGTGCCCTGACCGACGCCGACGCACATCGTGGCGAGCCCGTAGCGGGCGTCTTCGCGTTCGAGGCGGCCGAGCAGGGTGACCATCAGGCGCGACCCGCTCGAGCCGAGCGGGTGGCCGAGGGCGATCGCGCCCCCGTCGGCGTTGACGATGTCAGGGTCGAGTCCCAGGCGCCGTATCGAGGCGAGCGCCTGTGTCGCGAACGCCTCGTTGAGCTCGACCGCTGCGAGGTCCGCGACCGTGAGGCCGGCTTTCGCGAGCGCCTTCTCGGTCGCGGGCACGGGGCCGAGGCCCATGATCTCGGGGGCGAGCGCGGCGGCGGCGTGCGCGACGATGCGTGCCCGCGGGCGCAGTCCGTGGCGCTCGACCGCGAGGCCGCTGGCGACCACGACCGCGGATGCCCCGTCGCTCAGCGGGCTCGAGTTCCCGGCGGTCACGACCTCGCCGCCCGCGACGACGGGCCGAAGGCGCGCGAGAGCTTCGGCGGTCGTCTCGCGACGGGGCCCCTCGTCGGTGTCGACGACGCCGCGCGGGGTCTCGACCGCGACGATCTCGGGGGCGAGGCGGCCGACGTCGATCGCCGCGATCGCCCGCTCGTGACTGCGCAGGGCGAACGCATCGGCATCCTGCCTCGTGACGCCGTCGACGCGGGCGACCTCTTCGGCAGTCTCGGGCATGGAGAAGGTCGCCTTGTCGCGCGCGGCGAGGCGCGGGTTCGTGAAGCGCCAGCCGATCGAGGTGTCGAACGCCTCACCGGGCTTCGCCCACGCGCGTGCGGGCTTGGCCTGCACCCACGGCGCGCGGGTCATCGACTCGACGCCACCGGCGACGACGATGTCGGCGTCGCCCGCGCGCACGGCGTTCGTGGCGATCGCGATCGCCGACATGCCCGAGGCGCACAGGCGGTTGACCGTGATACCCGGGATGTGGTCGGGCAGACCCGCGAGGAGCACCGCCATGCGCGCCACGTTGCGATTGTCCTCGCCGGCCTGGTTCGCGGCGCCGAGCACGACCTCGTCGATCGCGTCGACAGGCACGCCCGCCAGGGCGACGGCCTGGCGCACGACGAGAGCGGCCAGATCGTCGGGGCGCACGTCCGCGAGCGCGCCGCCGTAACGGCCGACGGGGGTGCGGACGCCGCCGATCAGGTAGGCCTCGGACATCGTCATCCCCTCGTCCGCCATCGTCGGCGAGCTGCGCTTGTTTACAGAACAATCGTTCAGTAATAATGGCAGAGGTGCTGTGGGGCGGCAAGCGGGCGCGACGGCGAGGCGTCTCCCGCGCACCCCGAGGCGCGGAGTGCATAGTGCCAGACTGGAGACATGACCGTGGATGCCGCAGCCGCACGCACCGCCGCGGCGACGCCCGCATCCGCAGCGCTGCCGGCGTCTCCCGCGTCACCGGCCCGCCGTGGCCGCCCGGGCTACGACCGCGCACAGGTCATGACGATCGCGGTGCAGTTGTTCAATGATCAGGGGTACGACGCGACATCGGTCGCCGACCTCGCCGCCAAGCTCGGGCTGACGAAGTCGGCCCTGTACCACCACGTCGAATCGAAGGAGTCGATCCTCGCGGTCGCCCTCGACGACGCTCTGACGGGACTCGAGCGCGCCCTCGACGACGCGGTCGCGGTCGAGGCGACCGCGCTCGCGAGTCTCCGGCACATCGTGCGCGGAGCGGTCGGCGTGCTCACCGCGAAGCTGCCGCAGGTGACGCTCCTGCTGCGCGTGCGCGGCAACAGTGAGATCGAGCGTGCGGCGCTCGAGAGGCGGCGCGCGTTCGACCACCGCGTCACGGCGCTCGTGCGCGAGGCTCAGAGCGCGGGCGATCTCGTCGGCGACATCGACGCCGCCGTCGCAACCCGCCTCATCTTCGGCATGGTCAACTCGCTCACCGAGTGGTACCGCCCGGGCGGGGCCGTCGACCCCGAGCAGCTGGCCGACGACGTGCTGCGTCTGTCGCTCGGCGGGCTCGAGTGCGACCCCGACGGCGGCCGAGCGGTCGGCGGGAGCCTCTGATGGCGGCGGATGCCGCGGCATCCATCCGCACCGGGCCGCACGAGCCGTGGCGCATCGCGCTCGGAGAACTCGACGCCAAGCTCGGGGTCGAGATCGTCGCGCAGTCGGTGGCCGGCGTGATCGCGACGATGCCCGTCGCGGGCAATACGCAGTCGCTCGGCCGTCTGCACGGAGGTGCAAGCGCGGCACTCGCCGAAGCCGTGGGGTCGTGGGCCGCGCTCATCTTCGCGTCGACCCACGGCAAGGCGTGCGTCGGGGTCGACCTCAGCATCACGCACCATCGTGGAGCGCGCGCGGGTGTCATCCGCGCGACGGCGACGCCGCTGCATCTGGGGCGCCGGGTGACGACGCACGAGATCCGCATCGAGCACGAGGACGGCACCCACCTCGCGACCGCCCGCATCACCAACCTCCTGATCGAGCCCGAGTAGCCGAATGCTCTCCACCAGACGCACGGCAGCACCGCCCCCGGGGTGGGAGAGGTGCTGCCGAATCGTTCTCGCGGATCAGGCCTCGCGCGTGGCCGCGCCGCGCGCGAACCCGGCGTCGAAGCCGCGCATCGGCGGCCCCGCGCGTCTGCGGCTGCTCGAAGCGCTCGCCGCGGCATCCCACTCGCTATCGGTGAGCGAGCTCGGCGAGGCGATCGGTGTTGATCAGCCGCGCGCCTCGCGGCTCGTGCAGCAGGCCGTCGACCTCGGGCTCGTACGCCGTGAGGCTGATCCCGACGATGCGCGCCGCACGCGAATCGCACTGACCGACGACGGCGCTCGCGTCGCGCGGGGGTTCCGCGGTCAGCGCCGCGAGCACCTCTCGCAGGCGCTTCGGGGCTTCACCGCCGACGAGCGCGCCGAGCTCGCGCGCCTCCTCGCCAAGCTCGCCGACGCTTGGCCCGACCACCGCTGATCGCACCCGACGGGTGCGCCCCGGCGCCGCGAGCACATGCGGGCGCCGCTCCGCAACCCCCGGCTCGCTTTGGCGGACCGGATCCGTGCCTCGGTTCCGTGGAGGGATGACCGCGTCGACTCTGGCCGCCGATCCGCTGGCCTCACGCCCCCTCGCCCGCTGGGTCTTCTGGCCCGCCGCCGTCGTCATCGTGGGCGTCGCGGCCTTCGCGATCGCCGTGCCGGATGTCGCCGAGCAGACGTTCGCGACGATCCAGTCGACGATCGTGCGCACCTTCAACTGGTACCACGTGCTGATCGCGGCGTTCTTCGTCGCCTTCGTGCTTGTGCTGGGGTTCAGTCGCTTCGGAGACATCAAGCTCGGCAAAGACGACGACGAGCCGGAGTTCTCGACCGGAGCGTGGTTCTCGCTGCGGTTCGCCGCGGGCATGGGCATCGGCCTCGTCTTCTACGGCGTGAGCGAGCCCCTCAGCCACTTCGTCTCGCCCCGGCCGGGCGTCACCGGCACCGAGGCGCAGCTCGCGCAGAGCGCGCTCATCCAGACCTACCTCCACTGGGGCGTGCAGGCCTGGGCGATCTACGTCGTCATCGGCGTCGCGCTCGCCTACGCGATCCACCGCCGCCGCCGTCCGGTGTCGATCCGCTGGGCGCTCGAACCGCTCCTCGGCAAGCGGGTGCGCGGCACCTGGGGCAACGTCATCGACACGCTCGCCCTCGTCGGCACGGTGTTCGGCGTGGCCACCTCCCTCGGCCTCGGCGTCCTGCAGATCGGCGCGGGACTCGGTGCTGCAGGGTTCGGGACGCCCGGCACGGCTGTGCAGATCGTGATCATCGCCGTCATCACGGTGTTCGTCCTCGCCTCGGTGCTCTCCGGGGTGGGGCGCGGCATGAAGTGGCTGTCGAGCTTCAACCTGATCCTCGCCGCGGTGCTCCTCGTCTTCATCCTGTTCGCCGGTCACACCGAGTACCTGCTGCGCGAATGGGTGCAGTCGATCGGCGCGTACCTGCAGAACTTCGTCGGGCTGAGCTTCACGGTGAGCGCGTTCCAGGGTGAGGCGGGAGAGCAGTGGCAGGCGGCCTGGACGTCGTTCTACTGGGGCTGGTGGATCTCGTGGGCGCCGTTCGTCGGCATCTTCATCGCGCGCGTGAGCAAGGGGCGGACGGTGCGCGAGTTCGTCCTGGGCGTGCTCGTCGTGCCGACGCTCGTCGGCATCCTGTGGTTCGCGGTGCTGGGCGGGTCTGCGCTCTACCAGGAGATCCAGAGCCCCGGCTCGATGCTCGCCGCCGACGGTTCGGTCGATCTGCAGGGCGCCCTGTTCCAGCTGTTCCAGCACCTCCCCGGAACGCGGGTGCTCACGCTCGGTGCGATCCTGCTGATCGGCATCTTCTTCGTGACATCCGCCGACTCGGGCGCGCTCGTGATGGGGATGATCGCCACCGGCGGCGACGCCGAGCCGAAGCGCTGGATCCGCGTGTTCTTCACGCTCGCCACGGCCGTCCTCGCCGTGGCCCTGCTCCTCGCCGGAGGGCTCTCGGCGCTGCAGACGGCTGCCATCACGATCGCGCTGCCGTTCAGCGTCGTGATGCTCCTCATCTGCTGGGCGACCGTCATCGCCTTCCGACGGGAGCGCCGCGTCTACGAACGCGCCGAACGCGCGCAGCTGGTCGACTACGTCGGAGAGCACTACGGCCTCGACGTCGAGACGGGCAACGAGCAGGGCGTGCGGATGCCGCGGTGGTGGCGCGCGCGGCGGCATCCCCCGGCCTGACGCGTCGACGGTCGGGTCGCCTCGGCATCCCGCCCGCCCCGGCGCCCCGCCCGCTCCGGGGTCTCGCCCGCTCCGGCAACCCGCCCGAACTGCAAGGGATCGTGCGCGCCACGCCGAGCGCAGCGGGGATGCCGCGGCGTGTCGTCCGCACGACCTTGCAGTCGCGTCGGGCCGCGTGCCGGGACCGGCGCGTTGCGTCGGGTGCGCGCGGCGCCCGGTCAGGCCCGCCGCACGTGCTTCGGCAGGCGCACGAACAGCAGCAGCACGAGCCCCGCGAGCAGCACGATCGCGATGCCCAGAATGCCCCAGTAGGTCGCCCCGAAGGCGACGATGAAGAGGGTCCACATGGCGGGGGAGATGAAGCTCGCGACACGACCCGTGGTCGCGTAGAGGCCGAAGATCTCGCCCTGCATGCCCGCGGGGGTGACGCGCGCGAGGAGCGAGCGCGACGCCGCCTGCGCGGGGCCCACGAACGCGCAGAGGATGAGACCGCCGACCCAGAACGGCGCCTTGCCGCCGTCGTGCAGCAGGAACACCGCGAGAGCGATCACGACCAGGCCCGTGAGCGAGGTCACGATGACGGCGCGCGCCCCGAACCGGTCGTCGAGTCGCCCGGCGATCACGGTCGAGACCCCGGCGACGAGGTTCGCGACGATGCCGAAGATCATGACCTCGTTCGGCGAGAAGCCGAACGCGACGGCGGCGAGGACCCCGCCGAAGGCGAAGACGCCCGCGAGTCCGTCTCGGTAGACGGCGCTCGCGACGAGGAACCAGAACGTCGACCGGTGCTCGCGGTAGAGCCGCGCGACGTCGCGCACGAGCTCACGGTACGCGCCGAAGAAGCTCACACGCCTGCCGTCGCCCGCCCGCGCGGGAGGCTCGGGCACGTTGAGGAACAGCGGGATGGAGAACACGATCGTCCACACGGCGCAGCCGACGGCGATGAGCCGGTAGGCGAGGCCGTTCGAGGTGTCCATGCCGAACCAGTCCGCGAAGGTCAGTGCGACGACGAGGCCGAGCGCGAGGATGCCACCGATGTAGCCGAGCCCCCAGCCGAGCCCGCTCACACGGCCCACGGTGCGCGGCGTCGACACGCTCACGAGCAGCGCGTTGTAGTTGACTCCCGCGATCTCCGAGACGACCGCGCCGATCGAGACCATGACCGCGCCGTACCAGAAGTAGATCGGGTCGGCGAAGACGAAGAAGAGGCTGAACTGGATGAGAGCGAGGAGCACCGTCGTCACGAGCAGCCAGCGCTTCTTGCGCCCCGCGCGGTCGGCGAGCTGGCCGAGCACCGGAGCCACGAGCAGGATCAGGACGCCGGCGAGGGTGGAGATCAGCCCGTATCCGCTCGAGAGGTCGGCGAGGGCTCGCTCCTTCACCGGGTCCTTATCTGCGAGGGCGGCGATGTCCGCCGGGAGGAAGTGGTCCGAGACGAGGTAGAGCGACACGAAGACGAAGGTCAGAATGACGGAGTTGAACGGCTGGGTCGCCCAGTCCCACATCGCCCACGAACGGACTTGGCGGCGCGGCACCTGCCGCTCGTCGCCCGAGTCCTGGAACATCTCGCCGATCGCGCCGAGCGCTCGGGTGTCGGCGGGCATCGGGGGTTTCGGGGCGGAAGCGGGGTCCATGTCGGTCATGCTGAGGCCCTTCGATGAACGGGTGGTGACGGCGCCGTCACGGTGCGTGCTCAGACTATGACGGCCGAGGCGGATACCGTGGTCACCATGGCATCCGATATCGCGACCCCTTCCGCCGACGCACAAGCCGCTGACGCGCACACCGCAGATGTGGTGGTCGCGGCATCCGACCCCGCCTCCACTCCGACGTTCGCCGAACTCGGCCTCGACGCGCCCGTCCTCAAAGCGCTGAAGGACGTCGGCTACGAGACGCCGTCGGCGATCCAGGCGGCGACGATCCCCCCGCTGCTGGAGGGGCGCGACGTCCTCGGCACGGCGCAGACCGGCACGGGCAAGACGGCGGCATTCGCGCTGCCGATCCTGTCGCGCCTCGAGCTGTCGCAGAAGACGCCGCAGGCGCTCGTGCTCGCGCCGACCCGTGAGCTCGCGCTCCAGGTCTGCGAGGCGTTCGAGTCGTACGCGGCGCACCTGAAGGGCGTCCACGTCCTCCCCGTGTACGGCGGCCAGGGATACGGGCAGCAGCTCTCTGCGCTCCGCCGCGGGGTGCACATCGTCGTCGGCACGCCCGGGCGCATCATGGACCACCTCGACAAGGGCACACTCGACCTCTCCGAACTGAAGTACCTGGTTCTCGACGAAGCCGACGAGATGCTGCGGATGGGTTTCGCGGAAGACGTCGAGACGATCCTCGCCGAGACCCCCGACGACAAGCAGGTCGCTCTCTTCTCGGCGACGATGCCGGCGCAGATCCGCCGCCTCGCGGGCACCTACCTGAAGAACCCGGAGGAGATCAACGTCAAGGCGAAGACCTCGACGGCGACCAACATCACGCAGCGCTACCTCGTCGTGTCGTACCCGCAGAAGGTCGACGCCCTCACCCGCATCCTCGAGGTCGAACCGTTCGAGGGGATGATCGTCTTCACCCGCACCAAGAACGAGACCGAGACCCTCGCCGAGAAGCTCCGTGCCCGCGGGTACACGGCCGCCGCGATCAACGGCGACATCGCGCAGGCCCAGCGCGAGCGGACCGTCAACCAGCTGAAGGACGGCAAGCTCGACATCCTCGTCGCGACCGACGTCGCTGCGCGCGGGCTGGATGTCGAGCGCATCAGCCACGTCGTCAACTTCGACCTGCCGATCGACACCGAGTCGTACGTGCACCGGATCGGTCGCACGGGTCGCGCGGGCCGTACCGGCGACGCGATCAGCTTCGTCACTCCGCGCGAGCGTCGCATGCTGGCATCCATAGAGAAGGCCACGCGCCAGCCGCTCACCGAGATGTCGCTGCCGAGCGCCGACGACGTCAACGCGACGCGCCTCACCCGCTTCGACGACGCGATCACGGCGGCGCTGTCGGAGACCGAGCGCATCGACCGCTTCCGCGACATCATCAACCATTACGTGCGCCACCACGACGTGCCGGAGGCCGATGTCGCGGCCGCGCTCGCCGTCGTCGCACAGGGCGAGACGCCGCTGCTGCTGGATGCCGCCGACGACGAGCCCGTGCGCCGCGACCGTGACCGGTTCGACCGTGACCGGGGGCGTGACCGCGACCAGGGTGAGCGCGGCGAGCGCGGTGACCGGCCGCGCCGCGAGCGGCGCGACGGGGCGACGGCGACCTATCGCATCGAGGTCGGCCGCCGGCACAAGGTCGAGCCGCGGCAGATCGTGGGGGCGCTTGCCAACGAGGGCGGGTTCCGCCGCGAGGACTTCGGCGCGATCCAGATCCGACCCGACTTCTCGCTCGTGGAGCTTCCCGCAGACCTCCCGCGCGCGACGCTCGACCGCCTCGCGAACACCCGCATCTCGGGCCGACTCATCGAGATCAAGCCGGACCGTTTCCAGCGCTCCGCGAAGCGCCCCGAGCGCGGCGACCGCGATCGCGACGACCGCCGGGAGCGCCCGCGCCGTCGCTACGACGACTGATCCCACCTCCGCCCGCCCGCCGAGGGTGCACTCCTTTTCGCCGAGGGTGCATTCCTCTTCGCCGAGGGTGCACTCCTTTCGGCCGAGGGTGCGGCCGCTTCTCTCGAGGGTGCATTCCCCCTCTCCTGTGGCTGCACCTTCGCGTGAAACGAGTGCACCTTCGCGTGAAACGAGTGCACCTTCGCGTGAAACAAATGCACCTCGCGAGGAACGAATGCACCCTCGCGTGAAACGAGTGCACCCTTGGGTGAGGCGAAAGTTGAGCCGATTCATATCAAGTTCACTTGACACGGACGGAAGCCGCGGGTAACGTGGCATCCATCACAAGTTGAGCCTCTACGACTCAACCCCACAGATTTCTCCGCGAAAGGAACAACACATGGCACGTGCAGTAGGTATCGACCTCGGTACGACGAACTCCGTCGTCGCCGTCCTCGAGGGCGGCGAGCCGAAGGTCATCACCAACGCCGAGGGCTTCCGCACGACCCCCTCGGTCGTCGCGTTCACGAAGGACGGCGAGGTGCTCGTCGGCGAGACCGCCAAGCGCCAGGCTGTGACCAACGTCGACCGCACGATCTCCTCCGTCAAGCGCCACATGGGCACCGACTGGAAGACCCAGCCGATCGACGGCAAGCAGTACACGCCGCAGGAGATCTCGGCGCGCATCCTGCAGAAGCTGAAGCGCGACGCCGAGCAGTACCTGGGCGACACCGTCACCGACGCGGTCATCACGGTGCCTGCGTACTTCAACGACGCCGAGCGTCAGGCCACGAAGGATGCCGGTGAGATTGCCGGCCTCAACGTGCTGCGCATCATCAACGAGCCCACCGCGGCGGCCCTGGCCTACGGCCTCGACAAGGGCAAGGAGGACGAGCTCATCCTCGTCTTCGACCTCGGTGGTGGTACGTTCGACGTCTCTCTGCTCGAAGTGGGCAAGGACGACGACTTCTCCACCATCCAGGTGCGCGCCACGGCCGGTGACAACCGGCTCGGCGGTGACGACTGGGACCAGCGCCTCGTCGACTACCTGATCAAGCAGTTCAAGAACACGACCGGCGTCGACGTCTCGGGCGACAAGATCGCGCTGCAGCGCCTCAAGGAGGCCGCGGAGCAGGCGAAGAAGGAGCTCTCGTCTTCGACCAGCACCTCGATCAACCTGCCGTACCTGTCGCTCACCGAAACCGGCCCCGTGTCGCTTTCGGAGACGATCACGCGCGCGAAGTTCGAGGACCTCACGAAGGACCTGCTCGACCGCACGAAGAAGCCGTTCAACGACGTCGTCGCCGAGGCGGGCATCAAGGTCGCCGACATCGACCACGTGGTCCTCGTCGGCGGCTCGACCCGCATGCCGCAGGTCACCGAACTCGTCAAGCAGCTCACCGGCGGCAAGGAGCCCAACAAGGGCGTCAACCCCGATGAGGTCGTCGCCGTGGGTGCCGCCCTCCAGGCGGGCGTCCTCAAGGGGGAGCGCAAGGACGTGCTGCTGATCGACGTCACCCCCCTGAGCCTCGGCATCGAGACCAAGGGTGGCATCATGACGAAGCTCATCGAGCGCAACACCGCCATCCCGACCAAGCGCAGCGAGACGTTCACGACCGCCGACGACAACCAGCCGTCGGTCGCGATCCAGGTGTTCCAGGGTGAGCGCGAGTTCACGCGTGACAACAAGCCGCTCGGCACCTTCGAGCTGACCGGCATCGCGCCGGCTCCCCGGGGCATCCCGCAGGTCGAGGTCACGTTCGACATCGACGCCAACGGCATCGTGCACGTGTCCGCGAAGGACAAGGGCACCGGCAAGGAGCAGTCGATGACGATCACGGGCGGCTCGAGCCTCCCGAAGGAAGACATCGACCGCATGGTGCGCGAGGCCGAGGAGCACGCCGCCGAGGACAAGAAGCGTCGCGAGTCGGCCGAGGTGCGCAACCAGGCCGAGACGCTCTCGTACTCGATCGAGAAGCTCATCAAGGACAACGAGGACAAGCTGCCGGCCGAGGTCAAGGACTCCGTCCAGGCCGATGTCGACGCGCTGAAGTCCGCGCTGGCGGGCGACGACGAGGATGCCGTGAAGACGGCCTTCGACAAGCTCAACGCCTCGCAGTCGCAGCTGGGTGAGGCGATCTACGCCTCGCAGCAGGCTGCCGGTGAGCAGGGCGACCCGACGGTCGGCGAGCCCGGCAACGGCGAGACGCCCAACCCCGAGGAAGACGTCGTCGACGCCGAGGTCGTCGATGACGAGGACGACAAGAAGTAAGAGAATCGGAACATGACGAAGGACTTCGAGAACGAAGTCCCCGGTGACGAGGGGTCGGATGCCACGGCATCCGGCCCCGACTCGCAGGAGGACTCCCTGACGGTCGACGACATCCTGGGGGCGGAGCAGACCGACGACGCTGCCGTGGCCGAGGCATCCGATGAGGACAAGGATCTGCTGCTCGACCTCAAGCGCGTGCAGGCGGAGTACGCCAACTACCGCCGCCGCACCGAAGAGCAGCGCGAGGTGGAGATCGCCCGCGCCACGGGGTCGGTCGCGAAGGGGCTGCTGCCCGTGCTCGACGACCTCGACCGCGCCGAGAAGCACGGCGACCTCGCCGAGGGGTCGCCTCTCGCGGTCATCGCCGAGAAGCTCCGTGCCGTCGTGTCGCGGCTCGGTGTCCAGACCTACGGCACCGCCGGTGAGGCGTTCGACCCGCAGCAGCACGAGGCGATCTTCCACGCGCCCAACCCCGGTGGCGTCGCCGACGGCACGATCCTCGACGTCGTGGAGGTGGGCTACCGCCTGGGCGACATCGAGCTGCGTCCGGCGAAGGTCGTCGTCGCCGGCTCGCCCGACTGAGTGGTGATTCCGACGAGACTCAACCCCGAGAAGGGAGGTGTCCATGGCCAGTCAAGACTGGTTCGATAAGGACTTCTACAAGACACTGGGCGTCGCCAAGGACGTCTCCGAAGCCGACCTGAAGAAGACGTACCGCAAGCTCGCGCGCAAGTACCACCCCGACTCGACGCAGGGGGATGCCGCCGCAGAGGCGAAGTTCAAGGAGATCAGCGAGGCGTACGCCGTGCTGTCCGACAAGGACCAGCGCGAGGAGTACGACCAGATCCGCGCGATGGGATCGGGCGGTGCCCGCTTCCAGGCACCCGGCGCCGGCGGTACGGGCGGGTTCGAAGACGTGTTCAGCCGCTTCGGCGGAGGCTCGCGCGGCGGCTCGTACCAGTCGGCCGATTTCGACGACCTGTTCGCGATGTTCGGCCAGCAGCAGGGATCCGGCCGATTCGGGTCGGGGCGCTTCGGCCAGTCCAGCGGCGGCTTCCAGGGCTTCGGCGGCCCGCATCGCGGCGCCGACGTCACGGCGCGGACGACACTGGACTTCCAGACCGCGGTGCGCGGCGAGACGATCACCCTCGCCGGAGAGGACGGCAAGCCGTTCAAGGTGAAGATCCCCGCGGGTGTCGCGGACGGGCAGAAGATCCGCCTGCGCGGTCGCGGCCGGCCGTCGCCCGACGGGGGCGAACCGGGCGACATCGTCGTTCAGGTGACGGTGCGCCCGCACCCCGTGTTCACACGGGACGGCCTGAACCTGCGCCTCACGGTGCCGGTCACCTTCCCCGAGGCGGCGCTCGGCGCGACGATCGAGGTTCCGACGCTCGGTGGCGATCCCGTCAAGCTGCGCGTCGCCCCCGGCACGCCGTCGGGGCGCGTCCTGCGCGTCAAGGGGCGCGGTGTGGCCTCGAGCAAGGGCACGGGTGATCTGCTCGCCGAGGTCCAGGTCGCGGTACCCGCGCACCTGGACGACAGGGCCAAGGAGGCTCTCCTCGCCTTCCAGGCGGCAGAGCCCAAGGAGAACCCGCGCGCCGAGCTGATGGCGAAGGCGCGGGAGTAGTCATGGCGCACGACGAGGTCGACGAGGAGGCCCCGATCTTCGCGATCACGGTCGCGGCGGAGCTCGCGGGCATGCACCCGCAGACGCTCCGCCAGTACGACCGACTCGGCCTCGTCGTCCCCGCCCGCACCCAGGGCGGATCGCGCCGGTACTCGCTGCGGCACGTCAAGCAACTGCGCGAGGTGGCCTCGCTCTCCGCCGAGGGCATGAGCCTGCCCGCGATCTCGCGACTCATCGAGCTCGAGAACACCGTGCGGTCGCTGCGCGCGCAGGTGCGCGATCTCGAAGGACGGCTGCGCGACGAGGTGGAGAGTCGCTCGCGCGTATTCGCCGCAGGAGCATCCGGATCGGTCGTCACGCTCCGCCACGGCACGCGCGTCCGGCGCGCCACGGAAGTCGTGGTGTGGCGGCCGCCGGCAGACGACTGACGCTCACGCCTCGGCGGCGAACGCCGTGAAGTCCTGACGTGAGAGGTCGGCGTACGCCTGCGACCACGCGACGATCGCGTCGGTGACGATGCGCCCGTCCCCGATGTAGCCGACCACCTCCCCGGCCGACGGCGACTGCCCGTGCGCACGTGCGAGAACGGCGGCGCACGCCCGGGCGTAGAGGGCGAAAGACTCGTCGTCGAGCACCTCGGCGTCGATGCCGCCCTTCATGTCGCGGAACTGACGCACGTAGTAGTCGCGCTCTCCGCGGAAGAACCCGAGGAAAGGGTCGGAGACGCCCTGCAGGATCCGTTGCATCGCCACGACGCGCGCTCCCTGCCCCCGGGCCCGGATCAGTCCGTCGAGGTCGGGCGGCTGTGCGCAGCGGCCGTGGTCGATGAGGACGCTGCGCCCTGCCTCCTTGGTCTGCATCAGGAGCATCGAGCCGTCGCCGTCGACGAGCGCCGACAGGTAGCATCTCGTCCCGATGCTCCCCACCCCGACGACTCGGCGCACCGTGTCGGCCATCTCGTAGTGCTTCAGCAGCAGGCGGATGTCGGCGCGCGTCGTCTCCAGGTAGGCCGCCAGCGCGTCGCTGACGGACGCGGCGACATCCGGGTCGAGCACCGTCATCGTGGGAGGAGTCTCGATGAAGCGGACGCGGCCCTCGGCATCCACTCGGGTGAGCTTGCGCGCCGCCTGCTCCGTCGTGCGCCTCGACGCGTCGGCGATCGCGCGCGTCAGGACGCGTCGCGACGCCTTGCTGCCGCCGGTGAGGCCTCCGGCCGCGTCGAAGTGCTGGTAGTACCGCGCGAGCGGGGCTGCCGCCGTGCCCTGGCGCAGCGACGTGGCGTACTGGCGCACGGCGGAGCGCGCCGCGCTCGTCGTGGCCGCCTCGTCGCGCCCGGTCGACTGCCCCGCGATCACGATGCTCGCGACGAGGCGCTTGAGATCCCACTCCCACGGCGCCCACGCCGCTTCGTCGAAGTCGTTCAGGTCGAAGACGAGGGTGCGCTGCGGTGACGCGTAGAACCCGAAGTTGGACACGTGCGCATCGCCGCACGAGGCGACCAGGATGCCGCTGCTGGGGCCTGCGGCGAGGTCGGCCGCCATGAGCGCGGCCGTTCCTCGGTAGAAGGCGAACGCGCTCTCCGACATGCGCTCGCGCCGCAGGGGGACGAGGTCGGCGCCGCGCGTGGCATTCTGCGCCGCGAGGATGCCGAGGGGATCACGCCCGTCGACGACCAGGTCGGCAAGGCGTCGGCGCGGGGTGTTCTTCCGCGCCGCGGTACCCGCCTCCAGCCGCCGCGCGGTCGAGGCGGGGGCGAGGCTCGCAGGGTTCACCATGCCGTCATGATGGCACGCGGTCGCTCTCCCCCGAGACGAACGGCTCAGCTCGGGCCGAGCCGCAGCACGTCTCCCGATCCCGCGAGGGGGACGTCGCCGACGAGGCGCAGACTCCGTGCGAGCGCGTCGAGGGCGGAGTCCGCGGTGCCGAAGCGCTCACGATCGCCGCCGACCGCGGTCAGCGTGACGAAGGCGTCGCCCGTGTCCCACGTGTAGGTGACGTACGGCGGAGGGGATGCCGCGGCATCCGCCCCGGTGCCGACCGGCCGCGCCGGCGGAAGCGGCACCGCGAGCTTCTCACCCGCGCCCAGGAAGGGGCTGCGGAAATCCTCGGTGTCGTCGTACTCCATCGGCATCATCGCCCGCGCCGCGCGCAGCTGCGGCGTGGCCTGCTGCACCTGGGCGAGCGCGACCACGAGCTCGGGATCGTCTTTCCAAACCCACACGAGCACCCGGCCGTCGGCCTTACGCAGCAGCATCGGCACCGCCTGACTCATCGCCCAGGCCGCGACCCGGCCGCCGCCTGTCCGCGGCGTCGCGCCCATCGCCGCGTTCGCCTGCGCCAGCAGCATCCCGATCGCCTTCTTGCGGTGGCGACGGCCGCGCAGACCCAGCGATCCGGTCACGGGCACCCAGCGGGTCGGGTCGGCGTCGGCATCCAGGCGCATCATGCCTCCAGGGTAGGCGGAGCGGTGACGGCGGGGCCGCGACGAGCCTGCGGCCGCGGTGTCGGCCCCAGCCCCGGAAAGCCCCTCGGGTAGACTCGACGCATCACCGACAGACCCCGTCGGAAACGCCGCAGAGATAGGCAGCCACCATCCCGTGACTCCCCACGCGACATCGCCCGCGACCGGCGACGGCGACCCCGAACGCACGCCGCTGACCATCGTGATGGCGGCCGACACGTTCGCTCCCGACGTCAACGGAGCCGCCCGTTTCGCCGAGCGGCTCTCCGCCGGTCTCGCCGGCCGCGGCCACGACGTCCACGTCGTCACGCCCAGTGTCGGCCACCGCAACCACGGCACCTTCACCGAGAACATCGAAGGCCAAGATCTCACCGTGCACCGCCTTCCGGGCGTGCGCTGGCCCCCGCACGACTGGCTGCGCTTCGTGTGGCCCTGGCGCAGCAAGCACTACGCCCGCAAGGTGCTCAGCGAGGTGCGGCCCGACGTGGTGCACAGTCAGTCGCACATCGTGATCGGGCGCGGGCTCACGCGCATCGCCCACCAGCGCGGCATCCCGGTGGTCGCGACGAATCACGTGATGGCCGAGAACATCATCGACTTCACGACCCTGCCGCCCGTGCTCGACAAGGTCGTCGTCAAGCTCGCGTGGGAGGACGCCAAGCGCACGTTCGACATGTCCCGCGCCGTCACGACCCCGACCCGCAAGGCGGCGGAGTTTCTCGAGCAGACGATCGACATCCACGGTGTCATCCCGATCAGCTGCGGCATCGACAAGCGCAACTACACCCCCGACCTCACCCCGCGCGAGCACCACCGCGTCCTCTTCGTCGGCCGCCTTACGACCGAGAAGCACGTGGAAGTCACGCTCGGCGCCGTCGCGAAGCTCGCGCCGGAGCTGCCGAACATCACGTTCGACATCGTCGGCGGCGGCGATCAGCGTCGAAACCTCGAACAGACGGTGCAGCGCCTCGGCATCCAGGATCGGGTCACCTTCCACGGTCGCGTCGACGAAGAGGAACTGCGCGCGTCGTACGGCAAGGCCGATGTCTTCGCGATCGCGTCGATCGCCGAGCTGCAGTCGATCGCGACGATGGAGGCCATGGCCTCGGGCCTGCCCGTCGTCGCGGCGAACGCCGTGGCCTTGCCGCACCTCGTTCACGACGGCGAGAACGGCTACCTCTTCGAGCCGGGGAACGTCGACGACCTCGCCGACAAGCTCCGCCTCGTCCTGACCGCGTCGCCTGAAGAGTACCTGCGCATGCAGCAGGCTTCGCTCGACGGCGTCGAGATCCATGACATCGAGAAGACCCTCGACACCTTCGAGAAGCTCTACCGCGGCGAACCTCTCGACGCGTGAGGCGCTGACATGCGGCTGCTCTTCGACGCGCGGTACATCCGCACCGACTTCCACGACGGCATCAGCCGCTACTCGGCGGAGCTCGCCGCCGCGGTTCACGCCGCGGCCCCCGCGGCGGGTATCGAGGTCGTCTTCCTGGTGTGGGATGCCGCGCAGATCCCGCTCCTCCCGGACGGCGCTCGCACGCTCACGATCCACGCCCCGACGGCGGTGCGTGAGCCGTTCACGGCGCTGCTGCTGAACCGCTACCGGCCGGACGTCGTCTTCTCGCCGATGCAGACGATCGGATCTCTGGGCCGCCGGTTCGGGCTCATCCTGACGCTGCACGACACGATCTACTACCGGCACCGCACGCCCCCGCGCGACCTGCCCTGGTACGTCCGGCTCGGGTGGCGCCTCTTCCACCTCTCCTACGTGCCGCAGCGGCTCACGCTGGATGCCGCGGACGTCGTCGCGACCGTCAGCGAGACGAGCGCCGCCGAGTTCGCCCGGGTGAAGCTGACGAAGCGCCCGGTCGTCGTCATCCCGAATGCGCCTCAGCGGCTCGCTGCGTTGCTCCCGCCCGAGGCGGCCGTCGAGCCGGGCGCGCAGAATCTCGTGTACATGGGCTCGTTCATGCCGTACAAGAACGTCGAGACGCTCATCCGCGCGGCGGCGTCCCTCCCCGGACGGACGCTGCACCTGCTGTCGCGCATCTCGCCGACCCGCCGCGCCGAGCTCGAGGCGCTCGTCGACCCGGCGGGGGCGGCGGTCGTGCTCCACGGCGGCGTCACGGATGCCGAGTACGCCGCGCTCCTCGCCGATCGGGCGGTCCTCGTCTCGGCATCCCTCGACGAGGGGTACGGGCTGCCGGTGGCCGAAGCGCTCGAACTCGGTGTGCCGGCCGTCGTCACCGACATGCCGATCTTCCGCGAGGTCGCGGGGGGCGGTGCGCTGTACGCGCCGGGAGAGGACGCCGCGGCCTTCGCCGCCGCCGTGCGATCGCTCGACGATCCGGCCCGTCTCGCCGAGGTCGTCGCCGCGGGCACCGCTCACATCGCGCGCTTCGACTGGGCGCGGTCGGCCGGCGTCTTGCTCGACGCCGTGCGGGCGCTGCCCCGACGTTCCTAACTCCTCAACTGTGGTCCCAATCGGCCCGACGAATCGTTTCGACGATGCGCAGGCCGCGTGATCGAAGGAGTTGCGCACACGGGCGCGGCTCAGCGGATCACGGCAGCCGGGACGAGTCGGTGGGGACCCGGCGGTAGCCGTCGACCCGCAGGGCGCGGGCGGTGGTGACGATCGCGGCGGCGGACAAGAGGCCGGTGAGGACGAGAACGGTGATCATGGCAGAAACGCTACGAGCATGCGAATAGTGTCACGAGTGGCAGAAACGACGATGTGTGTATGATTTCTGCCATGAACACCATCGCGTGCGTCGTGCAGCCCGGATTCGCGCCGTTCGAGTTCGGCCTCGCGTGCGAGGCCTTCGGGCTCGACCGGTCGGATGACGGCATCCCGACCTTCGACTTCCGCATCGTCGCACCCGATCCGGGCGTCGTCCCGAGCAACATCGGCTTCTCGATCAACGTCGAGGCCGACCTCGCCTTCGCCGACGAGGCCGACCTCGTCGTCATCACGCCGATCCCGCGATCGGCCTGGGCGCACGTGGACGAGCGCGTCTGCGAGGTCGTGCGGCGCGCGGTCGCGCGCGGCGCCTGGGTGCTGACGGTCTGCAGCGGCGCGTTCGTCGTCGCGGCCGCGGGGGTGCTCGCCGGTCGGCGTGCGACGACGCACTGGCGCTACGCCGACACCATGGCCGCGATGTATCCCGACATCGACGTCGACCCGAACGTCCTCTATGTGCAGGACGGGCGCATCATCACGAGCGCCGGCACGGCGGCGGGGCTGGATGCGTGCCTGCACTTGCTGCGCATCGAGCTCGGCGCCGAGATGACCAACACGATCGCGCGGCGCATGGTCGTGCCCCCGCAGCGCGACGGCGGGCAGGCGCAGTTCATCGCGGCACCGCTGCCCGCGACGACGTCGCTCTCGCTCTCGCCGATCACCGACTGGGTGCTCGAGAACCTCAGCCTCGACCTCTCCGTCGACCAGCTCGCCGCTCGCGCGCACATGTCGCCGCGCACATTCGCCCGCCGCTTCAAGGCCGACTACGGCACGACGCCCGCCGCGTGGCTCGCCCGGCAGCGCATCATCCACGCGCAGCGCCTGCTCGAACAGACGGACCTGGGGCTGGATGCCGTGGCTTTCGAAAGCGGATTCGGCTCGGCCGCCGTGCTGCGGCAGAACTTCACCCGCATGCTCGGCCTCAGCCCGACCGCGTACCGCGCGCGGTTCGCCTGCACGTCCGCCACGGAGGCTGCGTGACGTCGACCCCTCTTGTCCTCGGGGGCTGGGCGCGCTAAACTTGAGCGTAGATGACTCAACTTTGAGTCGCGCAGAATTCAGGAGAACGCATGAACGCACAGCCCCAACCCGGGCAGGAGGAGCAGAAGAGCCCTCTCGAACAGTTCGGGATCAACCTCACCGACCGTGCTCGCCAGGGCAAACTCGACCCCGTCATCGGGCGTGACAGCGAGATTCGCCGCGTCAGCCAGGTTCTCACGCGCCGCACGAAGAACAACCCCGTCCTCATCGGCGAGCCCGGCGTCGGCAAGACCGCCGTCGTCGAGGGCCTCGCCCAGCGCATCGTCGCCGGCGACGTCGCCGAGTCACTCAAGGACAAGGAGCTCGTCTCGCTCGACATCTCCGCGCTCGTCGCGGGCGCGATGTACCGCGGCCAGTTCGAGGAGCGCCTGAAGAGCGTCCTCAAGGAGATCACCGAGTCCGACGGTCGCATCATCACCTTCATCGACGAGCTGCACGTGCTCATGGGCGCGGGCGGCGGCGAGGGGTCGGTCGCGGCATCCAACATGCTGAAGCCGATGCTCGCGCGCGGCGAGCTGCGCCTCATCGGCGCGACGACCCTCGACGAGTACCGCGAGTTCATCGAGAAGGATGCCGCGCTCGAACGCCGCTTCCAGCAGGTGTACGTCGGGGAGCCGTCGGTCGAGGACACGGTGGCGATCCTGCGCGGCCTCAAGGGCCGCTACGAGGCGCACCACGGCGTGACGATCGCCGATGCTGCGCTCGTGGCCGCGGCATCCCTGTCGAATCGCTACATCCCGAGCCGTCAGCTGCCCGACAAGGCCATCGACCTGATCGACGAGGCCATGAGCCGACTCAAGATGGAGATCGACTCGTCGCCCGTCGAGATCGATCAGCTGCGGCGCCAGGTCGACCGTATGAAGCTCGAGGACCTCGCCCTCAAGAAGGAGAAGGACGACGCGTCCAAGGAGCGCCGCGCGAAGCTGCGTGAGCAGATGGATGCCGCGGAGGCCGAACTCGCGACACTCGAAGCCCGCTGGGCGAAGGAGCGCGCGGGACTCAACCGCGTCGGCGAGCTGAAGAAGCAGCTCGACCAGGCGTACACCGACCGGGACCGGGCGCTGCGCGAAGCCGACTACGCGCGCGCGTCGAAGCTGGAGTACGAGACGATCAAGCGCCTCGAGCAGGAGGTCGCCGAGGCCGAGCGTGCCGAGGCGAACCCGACCGGTGAGCGCATGGTCAACGAGCAGGTCACCGACGAGGACATCGCCGCCGTCATCGCGGCATGGACGGGCATCCCGGTGGGGCGCCTCATGCAGGGCGAGTCGGAGAAGCTCGTGCACCTGGAGGCAGAACTCGGCAAGCGGCTGATCGGACAGAAGGACGCTGTGAAGGCCGTCTCCGACGCCGTGCGGCGCTCGCGCGCGGGCATCAGCGACCCGAACCGACCGACCGGCTCGTTCCTCTTCCTCGGTCCGACCGGCGTGGGCAAGACCGAGCTCGCGAAGGCGCTCGCCGAGTTCCTCTTCGATGACGAGCGCGCCATGGTGCGCATCGACATGTCGGAGTACGGCGAGAAGCACTCGGTCGCGCGCCTCGTCGGCGCCCCTCCGGGGTACATCGGATACGAGCAGGGCGGGCAGCTCACCGAGGCCGTGCGCCGCCGCCCGTACTCGGTGGTGCTGCTCGACGAGGTCGAGAAGGCGCACCCCGAGGTCTTCGACATCCTGCTGCAGGTGCTCGACGACGGCCGTCTCACCGACGGCCAGGGGCGCACGGTCGACTTCACGAACACGATCCTCATCCTGACGTCGAACCTCGGGTCGCCGATCCTCATCGACCCGCTGCTCACCATCGAGCAGAAGCGCGAACAGGTGATGGCACTCGTGCGCCAGGCGTTCCGACCCGAGTTCCTCAACCGGCTCGACGACGTGGTGATGTTCGCCGCTCTCAGCGAGGACGACCTCGCGCAGATCGTCGAGCTCTCCGTCGATGCGCTGCAGCGACGGCTGCACGACCGTCGGCTCACGCTCGCCGTGACGCCCGACGCGCGGGCGTGGCTCGCCGAGCGCGGGTACGACCCGATCTTCGGGGCGCGGCCGCTGCGTCGCCTCATCCAGTCCGAGATCCAGGACCGTCTCGCGATGGCGCTGCTCTCGGGCGGCGTGCACGACGGCGACCTCGTCCGCGTCGATGTCGCGGCCGACGGCTCGGGGCTCGTCCTCACGAGCACCGGGGCTGCGCCCGGCGAGCGATCGGATGCCGCGGCATCCACCGGCGCGGATGACGATGTGATCGAGGCTGAGCTGCTCGACGACTGACGTCTCGAGGCGCTGCGTCCGGAGCGCCGTCGGTCAGGAGCGTAGCGCGAGCGAGGCGGCGGCGGTGGCGGCGCAGTAGACGATGTCGGCGGCAGCAAGGTCCTGGCGCTGATCGCCGTCAGACGTGGTCCCCGCCGGCGAGCTGGTCGAGCAGGTGATCCAGGACGTCGTCGAGCACCGCGAGCCCGTCGCGCACCCCCCCGGGCGAGCCGGGCAGATTCACGACGACCGTGCGTCCCGCGACCCCGGCGACAGCGCGGCTGAGCACAGCGGATGCCGCGACGGCCGCACCGCGGCGACGCACCTCCTCCGGGATGCCCGGGAGCTCGGCATCCAGCAACGCCCGCGTGGCCTCCGGGGTGCGGTCGCCGGGGGCGACGCCCGTGCCCCCGGTCGTCAGCACGAGGTCCGGCGCGGCGGAGACGAGCGCGGCGAGGGCGTCGCCGACGTCAGCGTCGGCGACGATGACCGGATCGACCTCGCCGAAGCCGCGCTCTCGCAGCCAGGCCGCGATGATCGGACCCGTGCGGTCGGTGTAGACGCCCGCCGCAGCGCGGGTCGAGGCGACGAGGACGGCGGCGGTGCGGCTCACTCGATCGACCACTCGCCGCTCTTGCCGCCCGACTTCGCGAGCACCTTCACGTCGGTGATGATGGCGAGATTGTCGACGGCTTTGATCATGTCGTAGAGAGTGAGCGACGCGATCGTGGCCGCGGTCAGCGCCTCCATCTCGACGCCGGTCACGCCATTGGTGACCGCGGTCGCGACGATGCGCACGCGGTCACCCTGCGGCTCGAGGTCGACGGCGAGCTTGGTGAGCGGCAGAGGATGACACAGCGGAATGAGCGTCGAGGTCTGCTTCGCGCCCATGATGCCGGCCAGCCGAGCCGTCCCGAGCGCTTCGCCCTTCGGGAGCGTCCCGTCCGCGATGCGGGCGACGACGTCGGGGGTCGTGACGAGCACGGCCTGCGCGCGCGCTTCGCGACGAGTGATCGCCTTATCGGTGACGTCGACCATGTGCGCGGATCCGTCGGCGCGCAGGTGCGTCAGGTCACTCATCGATCCTCCAGATCTCCACCTCGGCGCCCGCCGGCAGGGCGGAAACGCCGATCGGGACGTGCACGAGCACCGTCGCGCGGGCGTAGTCGCGCAGCAGGTGCGAGCCGGGCGGGCTCACCTCGACGGTACCGTCCGGGCGCAGGACGCCGCGACGCACTTGGTGCTTGTGCTCCGGTGACGTGATGTCGTGGGCGAGCGGGGCGCGCTCGGCGCGGCGGTGCGGGGGGAGTCCCGCAGCCGTCCGCAGGACGGGACGCAGGAACATCTCGAACGACAGCAGCGCCGAGACGGGGTTTCCCGGGAACGCGACGACCGGCACCTCGCGCCCCGCACCCTCGCGCCCCGCACCTTCGAGCCGCGCCGCGCCGAGACCCTGCGGACCGCCGGGCTGCATCGCGACGTGCCCGAAGCGCACACCCGCCGGCTCGAGCGCATCCCGCACGACCTCGAAGGCGCCCGCGCTGACTCCGCCCGTCGTCACGACGAGATCGACGTTCGGATGGGTCGCGAGCGCGCGGTGCACCGCGGCTGCGTCGTCGGGGGCGAACGCCGGCTCGACGATCGCGCCGCACTCCGCGAGGGCTGCGCTGAGCGACGAGGTGTTCGCATCGTGGATCTGTCCGCTGCCGAGGGCTTCCCCGGGCGCGCGCAACTCGTGCCCGGTCGAGACGAGCAGTACGCGCAGCCGCGGCCGCACCGGGGCGGTTGTGATCCCCGCAGCGCCGAGCGCGCCCAGCTGCGCTGCGCCGAGGCGCGTTCCGGCATCCAGGATCGTGTCGCCGACCGCGAGATCGGCGCCCGCATCGCGCACGAACGCGCCCGGCGCCGTCGGAGCGAGGAAGGCGACCGCGGCATCCGCCGGCGTCTCGTGGATGCCTCCGCCGATGCCGACGAATCGTGGCGGATCGACGACTTCGATCGGCACGACGGCGTCGGCGCCGAGCGGCAGGGGCGCTCCGGTCATGATGGCCGTCGCCGTGCCGGGAGTGTGCGTGCCGACGGCGTCGCCCGCCGCACTCGTCGCGGCGATCGGCAGGCGGATGGATGCCGTGGCCGACGCCGCGGCGA
This sequence comes from Microbacterium sp. MMO-20, assembly GCF_037147735.1. NCBI lineage: Bacteria > Bacillati > Actinomycetota > Actinomycetes > Micrococcales > Microbacteriaceae > Microbacterium > Microbacterium sp. MMO-20. Next base: position 181,793 of record NZ_JBBCUU010000005.1, read on the forward strand.
TGTCGGCGGCGCAGACGGCGTAGCCGTCCATCTGCGAATTCGCGAAGGGCGGCACGGCGACGGGACTCGTGATGTCGGCGGCGACGACGCGACCGAGCGCCTCGATGTCGAGGGCGATCCGCTCGGCGCTGTCCGGGTCGGCCAGGCGCGCGAGCACCGGGGCGACGAGAGCCTCGACGGCACGCGCGTGCTCGTCGGGAGTGGGCGTCTGCGGCGGCGTCACGGGCACGGTGTCACCCGCCGGCGAACGGCGGCAGGACGTCGACCTGGCGCCCGACGGGGTGCGCGGGGTCGCGTCGGGCGACGCCGTCGACGAGGAACGAGCCCGAGCGCAGCACGCGCCCCATCGGGTCGCCGTAGCGACGCAGCAGCTCGGCGCTGAGGGTGCCGATGGTCGCGTTCGCATCGAGCAGGAGCTCCTCCTGCTCGCGGCCCGCGGCCTCGGAGGCCGCGGCGAAGTAGCGCACCGTCACGATCGACATGAGTGTCATCGTATTCTGTGAGCCATGAACCCGCTCGTGGAGCCGGGCCCGGCCTTGGAGCCCCAACGCATCGACCGTTTCAGCCGTCAGCTCGCGCTGCCAGGCTTCGGCGAGCTCGCTCAGCGCCGGCTCCGCGCGGCGCGGGTCCTCCTGATCGGCGCGGGTGGACTCGGGAGCGCCGTCGCGCCCATCCTGGCCGGCGCCGGCGTCGGCGCGATCGGCATCATCGACGACGACGCCGTCGAGCTATCCAATCTTCACCGGCAACTCAGTCACGGCGTCGCCGACATCGGCCGCGCGAAGGTCGACTCGCTCCGGGACACGCTCCACGCGATCGACCCCGACACCGAGGTCGAGGTCCACCGGGTGCGCGCGACCAGCGCCACGCTGCCCGGCATCCTGTCGTCCTACGACCTCCTCGTCGACGGCAGCGACAACTTCGCGACCCGGTACCTAGCGGCCGATGCGGCCGAACTCGCCGGTGTGCCCCTCGTGTGGGGCTCGATCCTGCGCTTCCAAGGGCAGGTCGGCGTCTCCTGGCCCGGCCATGGCCCCGGCTACCGCGACCTCTTCGACGCGCCGCCTCCGGAGGGCGAGGTGCTCTCGTGCGAACTCGGCGGCGTACTGCCGAGTCTGTGCACCGCCGTCGGTTCGTTCCTCGCGACGGAGGCGATCAAGCTCATCACCGGTATCGGAGACCCGTTGCTCGGCCGTGTCCTCTTCTACGACGCCCTCACGGCGCGCACGCGGGAGGTCGCCTACGCCGTCGACGAGACGCGCGCGCCCGTCACGACGCTGTCGGATGCCGGGGCCCGCTGCGACGCGGACGGGGCCGCCGACGCGGTGTCCGCGGCCGAGCTCCTGCGGCGCCTCCGCGCCGGCGAACCTGTGCGCCTGATGGATGTGCGCGGGCCGGACGAGGCCCGTCGTGAGCGCATCCCGGGCGGCGAGCTGCTGCCCCTCCCCGACCTCGAGGCGGGGGCGAGCCCTCAGCCGGGCGCAGCGATCCTCGTCTACTGCGCGCAGGGCCCGCGCTCGCAGCGCGCCGCGCGCGTGCTGGAGGAGCGCGGCTTCGAGGCCGCCTATCTCGCCGGCGGCATCCGCGCTTACGCGGCACTCGGCGGAGAGGTCGAGACCGGCGCGTTCGAGGTCGCCGCGGTCGAGGGAGCGCGGCCGTGACCCTGCACGCGCTCGTGGTCGAGGGTCCGATCGACGAGGCGGCCGCCCGCGACGCGGTGGGGTCGGATGCCGACGGCGCGGTCGTCCTCTTCTGCGGTGTCGTCCGCGATCACGACGGCGGGCGCTCCGTGCGCGCGCTCGACTACCGCGCGCACCCCGACGCCGGGCGATTCCTGGCCGACATCGTCGCTCGCGTGCACGAGGAGACCGGATGCCGCGTCGCCGCCGTGCACCGCATCGGCGACCTGCGCATCGGAGATGTCGCGCTGTACGCGGCGGCCTCGGCGGGTCACCGCGCCGAGGCGTTCGCGGCGTGCGAACTGCTCGTCGAGGAGATCAAGCGCGGCGTGCCGATCTGGAAGCGTCAGCACTACGACGACGGCGTCTCGGAGTGGGTCGGCCTCTGAGCGTGATCTCGATACACCAGCGCTGCGCGCCGGCACTCGATCACCGAAGCCCGCCCCGGAGTCGCGCTGCGCGCCGGCACCCGATCACCGAAGCCCGCCCCGGAACCGGACTCAGCCGCCGATGTAGCTCATCTCGATGCGCTGCCGCGCGGCGCGCAGCTCGGGCGTGAGACTCGCGCGCTCCTCCGAGTACCGGTCATCACGCGCGCCCCAGATGGATGCCATGGCCGTCGCGAGCTCGTCATCGCTCGCGCCGCCGCGCAGCAGCGCGCGCAGATCGTGCCCCTCCGTCGCGAACAGGCACGTGAAGAGTCTGCCCTCCGTCGAGATCCGGGCGCGATTGCACGTGCCGCAGAAGGTGTTCGTGACGGAGGAGATGACCCCGATCTCGCCGCCGCCGTCGCGGTACCGCCAGCGGCGGGCGGTCTCGCCGGGCACCGCCGCAGGGATCGCCTCGAGGGGGAACAGTGCCCCGACGCGGGCGACGATCTCGGCGGCGGGCACCACCTCGTCGAGCTCCCAGCCGTTCGACGTGCCGACGTCCATGTACTCGATAAAGCGGAGTGTGTACGGGGTGCCCTTGAAGCGCGTCGCCATCGCCTCGACCTCGCCGTCGTTGACGCCCCGCTTGACGACCATGTTGAGCTTGATCGGGCCGATGCCCGCGGCGTGGGCCGCGTCGATTCCGTCGAGCACGCGCGCAACGGGGAAGCGGACGTCGTTCATCCGCTGGAACAGCTCGTCGTCGAGTGAGTCGATCGAGACAGTCAGACGGTCGAGCCCGGCATCCTTCAGCGCCTGCGCCTTCACCGCGAGGGCCGAGCCGTTCGTCGTCAGGGCGATCTCGAGGCGCTCACCGCCGGGAGCACGGAGCGCCGCGAGCCGTGCGATGAGGTCTTCGACGCCGCGGCGCAGCAGCGGCTCGCCGCCCGTCAGGCGCAGTTTGCGGACACCGTGCGCCGCCGAGATCCGGGCGATGCGCTCGATCTCGTCGAACGTGAGCAGCTCCTCGTGGTCGAGGAAGGCGTAGTCGCGCCCGAAGACCGCGCGCGGCATGCAGTAGACGCAGCGGAAGTTGCAGCGGTCGGTGAGGGAGATGCGCAGGTCGCGCAGGGGGCGGCGGAATCGATCCGCGACCATACCCGTCGAGGGCAGTCGTCGTGCCTGCGCGTCACGTGTCGCGCCGGCCGCCATCGGCGTGATCGTCATCGGTCACCCCCTTCTCGGCTGGCTGGCAACAGTAGCACTGGTCACTCGGAGGAGCGCACGGAGACCTCGTCCTCGCCGATGTCGAAGAGAAACCGCGTGCCCGTCGCGACTCCGAGCGCCGCGGCGGTGGACGACGGGCAGGTCACCGCGATCTCCGGGGCTTCCCGGCATGTCAGACGGATGCCTCCGGGCGCCGGTTCCATGAGTTCGATCGTCCCCGCCCATGCGTTGTCGGCGTTTCCGACGCCGTCCGCGCCCGCAGCGAGGGGGCGCAGCCGCACTGCCGCAGGAGCGAAGGCGGCCGAGCCCGGCGCGCCCCCTGCGAGCGCCGCACCGTGCCCGCGGAAGCGCAGGTCGGGCCCCGCGGCCGACGGCACCGTGAGGGCGCCGTCGGCCGCGCCCGTGCCGCGCAGCAGGTTCAGCCCCGCGACGGCCGCGACGAAGGGGGAGCGCGGATGCCCGAGCACTTCGGCCGTCGGGCCCTCCTGCTCCACACGACCCTCGCGGAGCACGATCGTGCGAGCGGCGAGCACGACGGCATCCATCGCATCGTGCGTCACCAGGACGATCGGGATCGCGACACGATCGCGCAGCTCGGCGACGATCCGGCGCACCTGGGTGGCGGTCAGGGCGTCGAGGGCCGAGAACGGCTCGTCGAGGAGCAGCGCGTCGGGGCCGGCGGCCAGTGCGCGTGCGATCGCGACCCGCTGCTGCTGACCGCCGGAGAGCTGATGCGGCCGCCGCTCGGCGAGGCTCTCGAGCCCGACGGCCGCGAGATGCGCGCGCGCTCGTTCCCGCGCCGCCTCGCGCCCGACACCCTGCGCGCGGGGGCCGAAGGCGACGTTCTCGAGGGCCGTGAGGTGCGGGAACAGCAGCGCGCGCTGGCCGAGGAGACCGATCCGGCGCTCCTCGGCGGGGACGCGGGCGTCGATCGTGCGCGCGCCCAGCGTCTCCGTGCCCAGTGTCACTGTGCCCTGGGCGTCGGGGCGGTGCCCCGCGATGGCTCCGAGCAGGGTCGACTTGCCCGACCCGTTCGGCCCGAGCACGGCGACGACCTCGCCCGGCTCGGCGCGCAGGGCGACCTCGAGGGCGAAGCCGCCCGTGCGGCAGCGGATGTCGGCGGAGAGAGTCATCGGATCGCGTCGGCCTTCCACCCGCGCATCAGCACGAGAACGGCGACCGCGACGGCGATGAGCAGCAGCGAGAGCGCGATCGCGGTGTCTTCACCGACACCCGCGCCGTTGAACGCCGTGTAGATCGCCAGCGGCATCGTCCGGGTGACACCCGGAGCGTTGCCGGCGAAGAGCGCGGTCGCGCCGAACTCGCCGAGCGCCCGCGCGAAGCAGAGCACCGTGCCGGCCACGAGCCCCGGTGCGACGAGCGGCAGCGTCACCCGCCGGAACACCGTGAAACGCCCCGCGCCGAGCGAGGCGGCGACCGCCTCGTGGGCCGTGCCGTTCGTGCGCAGCGCGCCCTCGACCGAGATCACGAGGAACGGCAGGGCGACGAACGTCTGGGCGATGACCACCGCGACGGTCGTGAACGGGATGCGGACGCCGATGAGGGCGAGGGCTCCTCCGAGCAGGCCCGCGCGTCCGAACAGCGACAGCAGCGCGATCCCGCCGACGAGTGGCGGCAGCACGAGGGGCAGTGCGGTGAGTGTGCGGAGCGTCGCGGCGAGGGCTCCCGTGCTCCGCGCGATGACGAGTGCGAGCGGGACGCCCAGCACGAGGCACACGACGGTCGCGATGGATGCCGTGGTCAGCGACAGCACGAGGGCCTGCAGCGCGGCCGGCGCCGCGATCGCCGCCGGCACGCCCGCCCAGTCCAGGCGCACGAGGAGCGCCACGAACGGCATCGCGAGCAGGAGCGTCGCGATGCCGGCCGGGACGATCAGCCACGCGGGCGGCCGTCGGTGCGCCCACACCGCGGTCACGGGGCTCCGAAGCCGAAGCTCTTCAGCACCCTCTGGCCGTCTGCGGAGAGGACGAATGAGACGAACGCGCGTGCGGCCTCCGGGTTCGGAGCCCCGGTGAGCGCAGTGATCGGGTAGACGTTCGTCGCGGCATCCGCGCCGTCGATCTCGACGCCCGTGACGGCGTCGCCCGCGGCGGTCACGTCGGTGCGGTAGACGAGGCCCGCGTCCGCCTCGCCCGACTTCACCTTCGTGAGCACGGCGGTGACGTTCTGCTCCTCGCTCGCCGGCGTGAGGGTGACGTTCGCCGCGGTGAGCAGCTTTTGCGCCGCCGAGCCGCAGGGCACTTCGGCGGCGCACACGACGACCGTGAGGCCGGGCGCGGCGAGGCCTTGGAGCGACGAGATCCTGTTCGGGTTGCCGGGGGCCACCGCGATCTCGAGGGTGTTCGTCGCGAACGGCACGGCCTCGGTCGCAAGGGCGCCGTCGGTCACCTTCGCCATGTTCTTCTCGTCCGCCGAGGCGAAGACGTCGACGGCGGCGCCGCCGAGGAGCTGCGTGGCGAGCACCGACGAGCCGTCGTAACTGATGGGCGCGACATCGAGGTCCGGGTGGAGCTTCTCGAACTCTGTCGCGAGCTCGTCGAACGCGCCCGAAAGGGATGCCGCGGCGAAGATCGTGAGGTCACCCGAGAGCTCCGATCCGCTCGCGGTGGGGGTGGGCGAAGCGACGTCCGGCGCGGCGGGCGCGGAGGCGCAGCCTGCCAGAGCGAGGCCGGCGACGACGGTCAGCGCTGCGAGTGTGCGGCGGCGGATCGCGGTCATGCGAGGGTGTCCTTCTCGGTTTCGAGGATGACCATCGTCGCCTTCACGACGGCGACAGCCTTGGATCCGGTCTCCAGCCGCATCTCGCGGGCGGCTTCGGAGGACATGAGGGAGACGACGCGGTGCGGTCCGCACTGCATCTCGACCTGTGCCATGAGGCCGTCGAGCTCGACCTTCGTGACGAGCCCCGTGAACCGGTTGCGCGCGCTCCGGCGGACGTCGCCCACGTCGGCGACGTCTGCGGCGAGGCTCTGCGCGAGGCGCGCGAGCTGTGCGCCGTCGACGACCTGGCGCCCCGCGGCGTCGAGTGAGATGTCGAGCGTGCCGTCCGCGCCCCACCGGCGGACGGTGTCGTCGCTCACTCCGATCAAGGAGGCCGCCTCGCTGATCCTGAAATGCGTCATGAAAGGGACGATAGTTCCGCATCTGCGGGACAACAAGCCGAGCGCTCGCGTCGCATACGCGCATGCGCCAAAAAGGTGGCGCATACGCCGGGGAACCTGCGGGGGATCCCGGCGCATGCGCCACCTTCGTGCGCGCGGCGCGGTTCAGGCGTCGACGACGACCGACTCCGCGATCGGCCGGCGCGTCCGCGGGGCCAGTTCGCGCTCGCGCAGCGCCTCGGGAGCGGTTGCGACGTCGCCGAGAGCACCGACGGCCATCACCGTGACGGCGGCGATGTCATCGCCGAAGCCGAAGTCCTCGGCGATCTTGGCGCGGTCGAAACCGCCCATCTGGTGCGTGTGCAGACCCGACGCGTGCGCCTGCACCGTGAAGTGGGCGGCGGCCTGGCCGGTGTCGTAGGCCGCCCACGGCAGCGGCTTGCCGTCGAGCGATGCCGAGGCCGCGAACACGACGAGCGCGGCGGCATCCGCGGCCCATGCCTGGTTGAAGCCCATCAGTGCGGCGACGATCTGCGCGTGCTCCGTCGTGCCCCGGCGCGCGACGACGAAGCGCCACGGCTGCGTGTTGTTGGCCGACGGCGCCCAGCGTGCGGCCTCCAGCGCGCTCGCGAGCGCGGCCTCGTCGATCGGGGTCTCGGCGTCGAAGATGCGGGTGCTCCAGCGCTCGGCGAGAACGTCGAGGATGGGGGCTTCGGTGACTGCGGGGCTCATGGCGTCTCCTGGGTGTCTGGATGGGGAGGGACGTCGTCGGCCCGGTTTTCGAGTGGTGTTCTGCGGGAGCGCCCGGAGAACCCGATTCATGCAACGGTATGCACAGCGGATGTGTTCCCGCGGAATCCACGAGCGCGGAAGAATCCCCGGATTTCGCCTCTGCGCTCCTCGGCGGCGCGGGCGCCTCCGGCGTAGCGTGGCATCCATGACCACCATCGCGACGGCCGATCTGTACGACGAACGGGGCGACGAACTCGACGCGCTCGCCCTGCAGCTGCACGACATCGGCGGGCACGTCGCCTTCCACGGCCCGGTCCGCACCGTTCGCTGCCACCGTGACAACGCTCTCGTCAAGGCGACGCTCGCGACGGCCGGCGAGGGCGCCGTCCTCGTCGTCGACGGCGGCGGCTCGCTCGAGTCGGCCCTCGTCGGCGACCTGATCGCGGCATCCGCCGTTGAGAACGGCTGGGCCGGGATCATCGTGCACGGTGCGGTCCGCGACCGTACGGCGATCGGAGCGCTCCCGCTCGGGGTGAAGGCCCTCGGGTCGAACCCGCGCAAGAGTGCGAAGGACGGCGTCGGCGAGGTCGACGTCCCCGTGGAGATCGGGGGCGTCGTCTTCCGCCCGGGTGCTTACGTCTGGGCAGACGCGGACGGTATCCTCGTGGAGCGCTGAGCCGCGCAGACGGGAGTGTCCGATGGTCACGATCCACAACGCCTTCTCCGGTTTCTCCGTCGACGACATCGGCGCGGCGGAGCGGTTCTACGGCGAGAGCCTGGGTCTCGCCGTTCAGGTGAACGCCATGGGGATCCTCGAGATCGCCCTCCCGGGCGGCGGGCAGGTCATCGCCTATCCGAAGGGCGATCATGCTCCGGCATCCTTCACGGTCTTGAACCTCGTCGTCGCCGACATCGACACCGCGGTCGACGAGCTGAACGCGGCGGGGATCGTCACGAAGATCTACGAAGACCCCGACTACGGCACCGACGAACGTGGGATCTCGCGCGGTCGGGGCCCGGACATCGCCTGGTTCCGCGACCCCGCGGGCAACGTCCTCTCGGTCATCGCGACCGGGACGAGCTGACGGAGCGCACCCGCTACAGTATCGACGGGCGGCGCGCGTCGCTTCGGCCGCGGCCGTGGGGAGTCACAGGGGAGGACGGATGCCGCTGATCTTCCTCTGCGGTTTCGTCGCCATCGCCCTGTGGTCGCTCGTCGAGCATCGCTTCGCACGCTACGGCGTCGCGGGGCCGGCGGTGCTCACTCTCGCCGGTGCCGGGCTCGTCTTCATCGACGTGAACGGCTTCGCGGAGGCCGTCGGAAGCGAGTCGGCCGAGCATGTCGTCGAGCTGATCCTCGCGGTGCTCCTGTTCGTCGACGCGTGCGAGGTGCGCGGCGGCGTCTTCGGCGGCGAGGGGCGCACGATCGCTCGGCTCGTCCTGATCGCCCTGCCGCTGTCTCTCCTCGCGGTGGTCGTGAGCGGCATCTGGATCCTGCCGAACCTCAACGTGTTCGTCCTTCTCGTGATCGCCTGCGTGGTCATGCCGACCGACTTCGCGCCCGCCGCCGCGCTCCTGCGCTCGCCGCGGATCCCCCCGCGCATCCGCCAGATCCTCAACGTCGAAAGCGGCTACAACGACGGCCTCGTCTCGCCGGTGTTCGCGATGGCGCTCGCGGCCGCAGTCGTGCTGCCGACGCTGCTCGCCGCGGCCAACGCCGACAGCATCGACGCCGCCACCGAGGCGCAGCTCGAAGAGCATTTCACCGAGTTCGTCCTGGCGTTCGTCGGCGCTGTGCCCGCGACGCTCGTCGCGATCATCGTCGGGGTGGCTTTCGGTGGTCTCTTCGGGTTCCTCGCCCGCCTCGCCGTGGAGCGCGGGTGGGCCTCCGCCGCAGGCATCCGCTACGTCATGCTGATCGTGCCGCTCCTCGCCTTCGGCACGGCCACCGTCTCGGCGGTCGCGGCCAACGGTTTCGTCGCGGCATTCGTCGCCGGTATCCTCTATCGCCTCATGCGCACGCGCGGCACGACCGAGCACACGATCCCGCACACCGAGGTGCTGCTCGTCGAGGAGGCGGGAACCTTGGCGGCGAACCTCGTCTGGTTCGTGCTGGGCGCGATGACGGTCGTCGTGATCCTGGACGGGTTCGACCTGCGGCTGCTCCTCGTCGCCGTGCTCGCGCTGACGGTGTTCCGGGTCATCCCGGTGTACCTGTCGATGCTCGGGTCGTCGCTGCCGTGGCGCGAGCGCACCATGATCGGCTTCATCGGGCCGCGCGGCACGGCGACGATCGTCTTCGGTCTGCTGGCGTTCAACAAGCTGCCCGACGCGGAGTCGTTCGACGTTCTCGCCGTGATGGTCTTCACGGTCGTCGGCAGCATCCTCATGCACGGCGTCATCGCGCCGCGGATCGTGAACCGCGGCGCGATGACGGCCCGTGATCTCAGCCCCGCAGTGCCTCCGACAGCTTGACGCGTGCGCCCATGCGCAGCAGCGAGTTCTCGTAGATCTTCGCGCCGACCCAGATCGCGCCGACGCACGTGACGGCGAGGATGCCGAGGGACAGCAGCGGCTCCCACCACTGCGCCTCGCCGGTGAACAGGCGCATGGGCATGCCGACGGGCGCCGAGAACGGCACGTACGACATGATGCCGAGCACGAGGGGGTTGTCGTTGAAGAAGATGACGAGGAAGTACGGGATCATGATCAGGTAGATGAGGGGCGCCGTCGTCGAGCCGACGTCCTCCATGCGCGAGACCATCGCGGCGGCCGCGGCGAAGAGCGCCGCCAGCAGGATGAACCCGAGCAGGAAGAACACCGCGAACCACGCGAGCGGCGCGCCGATGACCTGCAGCACTTCGCTCTGGCCCGTGACGGTGAGCCCGACGACGGCGATCGCGGCGAGAACGAGGATCTGGCCCATCGCGAGGATCGTGTTGCCGAGCACCTTGCCCGCCAGCAGCGCCCGCACCGGGATCGCCGAGATCAGCAGCTCCACGACGCGGGTCTGCTTCTCTTCGACGACGCTCTGCGCGATCGTCGAGCCGAACAGCTGCGCCGACAGCAGGAAGATGATGCCGAGCCCGATCGCGACGATGTAGCGGAGGCCCGGATCGGTCGTGGAGGGATTCAGGAGCTCGACGGTCGGGACCTGCGCGAACGTCATGAGCAGCGACGTCGGCGCCGAGTCGTCGGCGACGAGCGCGAAGCCGGTCGGCGAAGACGTATCGGCGACGATCGCCGCGGTGACGTCGCCGGACGTGACGAGCGCATCGGCGGCGTCGCGGCTCTCGACCTGTGTCACGTCGAGGTTCGGGATGCCGCTGACGTACTGCTGCGCGTCGGCGGTAACCGCGACCGACGTCGTCGAGACGGTCTTGGCCTGGAACCCCGCCCAGACGACGAGCGCGAGCGCGCCGATGAACAGGATCGCGAACGAGATGATGAAGGCCTTGCTGCGGAGCTTCGACGAGATCTCGCGCTCGGCGACGAGCCACGCGCTCTGCGCGAAGCTGGGCGCGGCCGGCGGTGTGGGCGCGGGGGACACGGTGGGGGCTGACGTGGTCACTGGATGACCTCCTTGAAGATCTCGGCGAGCGAGGGATGCTGGGGGGTGAAGCCGCGCACGGCTCCCGCCGCGAGGGCGCGCTGGAGCACCCGCTGCGCCGTCTCGTCGGTATCGGTGCCGAACTGCGCGTAGCCCCCGTCGAAGTCGAGCACCTCGACGCCGGGCTCCTCGCGCAGCCAGCCGAGATCGGCGTCGGAGACGAGCTCGAACCGGCGCTGGGCGTGGTCGGCGCGCAGGGCGTCGCGGGTCCCCGCGGCGCGGATGCGGCCGTCGGCGATGATGACGAGCTCATCGCACAGCCGCTCGACGACGTCGAGCTGATGCGAGGAGAAGAGCACGGCGACCCCCTGCGCGGCGCGCTCGGCGAGGACGCCGGCGACGACGTCGACGGCGAGCGGATCGAGACCCGAGAACGGCTCGTCGAGGATCAGCACCTCGGGGTCGTGCACGAGCGCGGCGGCGATCTGCGCTCGCTGCTGGTTGCCGAGCGACAGCGTCTCGACGTTGTCGCCGAGGCGCTCGCCGAGACCGAGCTGCTCGAGCAGGGCGCGCGCGCGGGCCCCGGCATCCGCCGCCGTGAAGCCGTGCAGGCGTGCGAGATAGACGATGTGCTCGAGCACCTTCATCTTCGGGTAGAGGCCGCGCTCTTCGGGCATGTAGCCGAAGCGGCGCCGGTCGGCCGAGGTCACCCCCGTGCCGCCGAGGGTGACGGTGCCGCCGTCCCGGGCGAGCACGCCCAGGGTGATCCGCATCGTCGTCGTCTTGCCCGCGCCGTTGCCGCCGACGAAGCCCGTCATACGGCCGGGGGCGACGGTGAACGACACGTCGTCGAGCACGCGGTGCGTGCCGTAGCTCTTGGTGATCCCGTTCAGTTCCAGCATGGTTCCGACGCTACGGCTGCGACATGCTGCGTGCCTCCCCCGGCCGGGGGATTTCGCCGCGGCGGGCTCCGACACGGGGAGGACTCAGGCGAGTCCGTGGCGGTGCGCGTAGACGACCGCCGCGACGCGGTCGCGGACGCCGAGTTTCTGCAGCACGTTCGAGACGTGCGTCTTCACCGTCGCCTCGCCGATGTACAGCTCGGCGGCGATCTCGGCGTTGCTGCGCGCGTCGGCGAGCAGGCGCAGCACGTCACGCTCGCGCTCGGTGAGCAGGGCCAGCTCGGCGGTCGCCACTGCCTCGGCGGTCCCGTCGGCCGCTGCTCGGGGCGTCGCGACCGCCGGGCCGGGGCTCGAGGGGGATGCCGCGAAGCGCTCGATCACGCGTCGCGTCACCGCGGGGGCGAGCAGCGCGTCGCCGGCCGCCGCGACGCGCACCGCCTCGACCAGCTGCTCGGGTCCGGCGTTCTTGAGGAGGAATCCGCTCGCCCCCGCCTCGAGCGCCTGGAAGAGGTAGTCGTCGCGGTCGAACGTCGTCACGACGACGATGGCCGACTGGAGGGCGCGGTCCGCGACGATCCGCCGCGTGGCCTCGAGCCCGTCCATGTCGGGCATCTGCACGTCCATGCAGATGACGTCGGGGCGGAGCTCGGATGCCGCGGTCAGTGCCTGCAGCCCGGACGCCGCCTCGCCGACGACGGTGATGTCGTGCTCGGCCTCCAGGATCATGCGGAATCCGGCCCGCATGACGGCATGGTCGTCGACCAGGAGGACGCGGATCGTTTCGCTCATGCGGGAGCCGCCGCATGAGCACCGGCATCCACGCCTGCGTCCGTCGCCGAGTGCGGCACGTGCAGGCGTACGCGGAAGCCTCCGCGCGGGCGCGGACCGGCGTCGAGAGTGCCGCCGGAGGCCGCCGCCCGTTCGCGCATGCCGACGAGGCCGAGCCCGGGGCGGGCCGCCACCGCGGTACGTCCGACGTTCGTGACCTCCAGCTCCACGCCATCGGCGCCGTAGCGCACGCGGACGTCGGCGGACGCGCCCGGACCACCGTGCCGGCGTGCGTTCGTGAGCGCCTCCTGTGCGACGCGGTAGACGTTGACCTCGATGAGCTCGGGCAGAGGGCGCACGTCGCCGACGATCGTCAGCGTCGTCGGCAGTCCGTTGGCGCCCGCGTGCGCGACGAGATCGGGGAGCGCGCTCAGGTGGAGCGTCGAGTCGCCGGGCGTCTCGGCATCCGGCGTGCGCAGTGTGTCGAGCAGCTGGCGCAGCTCGACGAGGGCGTCGCGCGCCGACTGCTCGACGGCCTCGAGCCCCGCCCGTGCGGCGGCGGGGTCGCGGTCGAGCATGACGCGGGTCGCACCGGCCTGCACTCCCATCGCCGACACGTGGTGCGCGACGACGTCGTGCAGCTCGCGCGCGATGCGCACACGGTCGAGGGCGACGGCCTGCGCCGCCGTGAGCTCGCGCTCGCGTTCGAGTTCGGCGGTGCGCGCTTCGAGCGCCGCGCGCGAGCGCGCCTGCAACCACGCGCGCTCGCCGAAGAGGTACGCGCCGCCGAAGAAGGCGGCGTTCACGAGGAACTGCAGCACCATGTACGCCGCGAAGGGCGAGAACAGGCCCGCCCGGGACAGTCCGCCGTCATCGCCGGCCGACGCCTCGAACGTGACGACGGTGAGCCACACGAACATGCCGACGATCACGAGCACGCGCGCAAGCGTCGCGCGGCGCCGATCCTCGACCCACGCGCCGACCGTGTACATCGCGATGAAGAGGGTGACGTTGCCGACGTAGACCTCGGGGATGCGCAGCGACACCCCGGTGAAGAACGCGACCGCGATGACGACGAGGACGACGATCGGCACCCTCCGCCGGAAGGCGATCGGCACCGTCAGTGCGACCGCGTATACGAGCGCCCACGAGAACGGCGCCGACTCGGTGCCGTAGACGCTGGCCGTGCTGCCCAGCCACGCGCTCAGCACGGCGGCGACGAGAAGACCCGCCGCGAGCCACACGTCCTGTCGGCGCTGCGCTGTCGTCAGGCGCGGCGCGGGGCTCAGCTCGCTCATCCTCCCACGCTAGGGGGAACCGGGTGCCGGAGCCTCCCCCGCAGGGCGGATTCGGTCGGCCGGCGGGCCTTCGCGGCACTCCGGCGCTCAGCAAATTGCCAGGTGATCGACATGTCCTGTGCACCTGCCACGCGGCCGACGTCTCTACACTCAAGCGAGTGACGAGCGCCCCCCAGCACGCCCCTGAGCCCCTCCAGTCCCCCGTCGCCCCGGCGGAGGCTCGGCCTTCGGATGCCTGGCAGGCCCGCATCGCGCGCATCGCCGCCCTGCGCGGCCCGTTCCTGCGCGCGGCGCAGACGCCCCGCGGTCTCATGATCGGCTTCGCGGTCGTCCACGCGATGTTCTTCCTCGCCCTCCTGCCGACGATGATCGCCGGTCAGACGCAGGGCGACCTGCCGCTGTACCGGCTGTGGGCCGAGCAGGCGAAGCTCGGGTACTGGCCCGTCATCGACATGCCGTGGGTCTACCCGGCGGGCGCCCTCGCCCCCATCATGGGCGCGATCGCCGCCGGGGCCTACAACTACCAGCTCGGCTGGTTCGTGCTCATGATCGTCGCGAACCTCCTCGCAGTGCTGGCCCTCACGGGCAACCTCCGTCGCCGCTCGGGCTACCGTGCCGCGTGGTATTGGCTCGCGATCGTCGTGCTGCTCGCGCCGGTGTCGATGCTGCGGCTCGAGGGCTTTTCGGCCCCCCTCGCGATCGCCGGTCTCGTCGTGCTGCTGCGTCGTCCCGCCGTCGCGGGCGCACTCATCGCCGCGGCCACCTGGATCAAGGTCTGGCCTGCGGCGATCGCCGCGGCTGCGGTCACGGTGGCATCCACCCGTCTGCGCATCATCCTCGGCGGCGTCGCCGTCACGGCCGTCGTCGCCGCGACCGTCATCATCTACGGCGGCGGCTCGAACCTGCTGAGCTTCGCGACGATCCAGGGCGACCGTTCACTGCAGCTCGAGGCGCCGGTGGCGACCCCGTGGGTGTGGGCGACCGTCCTCGGCATCCCGGGCTCGCAGATCCAGCAGAACTACGTACTCGCGACGCGCGAGGTCGCAGGCCCCGGTGCGCACCTCGCGGGTGAGATCGTCGGCTGGCTCATGCCGATCTCGTTCGTCGTCATCGTGCTCCTGCTGTGGCGCGCGCGCCGACTCGCGGTGTCGCAGAATCGCCTGTCTCCGCAGCTCGAGCAGAAGCTCGTCCTGAGCGGCAGCTTCGCCCTCACCGCCGCGCTCATCGTCTTCAACAAGGTGGGCTCGCCGCAGTACATGATGTGGCTCGCGCCGATCGTGGCGGTGGGCCTCGCCGTCGCGCCGGCGGCGTGGAAGCGCCCCGCGCAGTGGATGGCCGCGACCTGCTTCCTCACGACGCTCGTCTTCCCGATCCTGTACATGCCCCTCATCGACGGGCACCCGTTCGCCGCGTTCGTGCTGCTCGCGCGCAACGCGATGGTCGTCGGCCTGTTCGTGTGGGCGGTCGTCGCGCTCTGGCGGGCCGGGAGCGCGACGGTGCGCGAGCGCGAGAGCGTGCTGGTCACCGCGCCGGGCCTGGCGGTCGCGCGTGGCTGATCCCTATCGCCGACCGGCCCTCGTCCGGGTGGTGAACGGCATTCGGGAGGACTCCTGATCGGATGTCGCCCTCCCGGCCGCGGAAACCCTCCCGAACGCCGACCCCGTCGCCGCATCGGCCGCGGGCGCGCCCGCCGGAGGTAGGCGGTTCTCGGTCACCAGATCATCGGCCGGTCGTCGTCGTCCGCTCCCGCGAGGTCGAGGTCGACGGTGACGGGCACGTGGTCGCTCGGGATCTCGCCCTTGCGCTCGTCGCGGTGGATGGATGCCGCCGCGACGGCGTCGGCGAACGCGTGCGATCCGAGGATGAAGTCGATGCGCAGGCCCTCGTTGCGAGGGAAGCGCAGCTGCTTGTAGTCCCAGTAGGTGTACCCCGTGGGGACGAGGGGGCGCACGGTGTCGTGCAGCCCGGCATCCAGCAGCGCCCGGAACGCCTCGCGCTCGGGCGGCGAGACGTGCGTCGTGACGCCCTCCACGACCGTCGGGTCGCCGTTGTCGGCGTCGGTCGGGGCGATGTTGAAGTCGCCCGTGAGGGCGAGGGCGAGGTCGGGCTGGGCGCGCAGCGTGTCGGCCGTGTAGCCCCGGAGCGCCTCGAGCCACGCGAGTTTGTAGGTGTAGTGCGGGTCGTCGAGGCCTCGCCCGTTCGGCACGTACAGGCTCCACAGCTGGATGCCGCCGATCGTCGCGCCGATCGCGCGGGCCTCCGGCGGGGCATCCGGCCCGTCGTGGCCCTTCGCGAAACCGGGCATGCCGGGGAAGCCGATCTGCAGATCTTCGATCGGCTCGCGGCTCGCGATCGCGACGCCGTTCCACTGGTTCAGTCCGTGCGCTTCGACGGTGTACCCGGCCGCTTCGAACTCGGCGTAGGGGAACTGCTCGGGCTTGCACTTGATCTCCTGCATGAGGAGGACGTCGACGTCTTCCCGCACACAGAACTCGACCGTCCGGACGACGCGGGCGCGGATCGAGTTGACGTTCCAGGTGGCGATGCGCATGGCATCCAGCCTACGGTCGCCGCCGACGCGGCCCGCCCTGACCTGCGCCGCGTGACCCGCTCCCGCCGACGCGTGTGCACAACTCAGTCTCCGCGGGGTCGGCGAGGGCCGGTCGCCGCGGGATTACGCGGCGACCGGGCCCGGGCGCATGCGGGGAGACTGAATTGTGAACGGGCGGAGCCCCGGACAGGTCTTCTCCGGGGAGCGGCTGGCGCGAACGGCAGGCGCTCCGCGCGTCAGAGGGCGCGCAGGATGTCTTCCACGCGCTGCTTGGCGTCGCCGAAGAGCATCTGCGTGTTGTCGCGGAAGAAGAGCGGGTTCTGCACGCCCGCATAGCCCGAGGCCATCGACCGTTTGAAGACGACGACGTCCTTCGCCTCCCACACGTGCAGCACGGGCATGCCGGCGATCGGGGAGCCCGGGTCTTCCGCCGCGGCGGGGTTCACGGTGTCGTTCGCGCCGATCACGAGCACGACGTCGGTCTCGGCGAAGTCGTCGTTGATCTCGTCGAGTTCGAGCACGATGTCGTACGGCACCTTGGCTTCGGCGAGGAGGACGTTCATGTGGCCCGGTAGGCGCCCGGCGACGGGATGGATGCCGAAGCGCACCTCCACGCCGCGCTCGCGCAGCCGGTGGGTCAGGTCGGCGACGGGGTACTGCGCCTGCGCGACGGCCATGCCGTAGCCCGGCGTGATGACCACGGACTGCGCATCGCGCAGGAGAGCGGCGACGGCCGCGGCATCCGTCTCGTGGATTTCGCCCTCTTCCTCGGCGTCCGCGCGCGGCGCCTCGATGCCGAACCCGCCGGCGATGACGGAGAGGAAGGACCGGTTCATCGCCTTGCACATGATGTACGACAGGTAGGCGCCCGAGGATCCGACGAGGGCGCCCGTGACGATCAGCAGGTCGTTGTTCAGCAGGAAGCCCGCGGCGGCCGCGGCCCATCCCGAGTAGCTGTTGAGCATGGAGACGACCACGGGCATGTCGCCACCGCCGATGGAGGCCACGAGATGCCAGCCGAGCGCGAGCGCGAGGAGGGTCACGACGACGAGCAGCCACAGCTCGGGGGTGATGACGTACCAGACGGTGAGGCCGACGAAGAGGACGAGCGCACCGACGTTGAGCGCGTTCTTGCCGGGCAGCATCAGCGGGCGCGACGACATGCGCGCGGAGAGTTTGAGGAACGCGACGATCGACCCCGTGAAGGTCACGGCGCCGATGAAGACGCCGATGAACACCTCGGCGTGGTGGATGCCGACGAGTTCGGGCGCGATCCCCTCGGCGTAGAGTGCGCCGTTCCAGCCGACGAGGACGGCCGCGAGCCCGACGAACGAGTGCAGCAGCGCGATGAGCTCGGGCATGCCGGTCATCTCGACGACGCGGGCTCGCCACAGTCCGATCGCGCCGCCGATGACGACCGCGGCGACGAGGAGGACGATGCCGAGCGTTGCGCCACCCGTGAGCGCGCCCTCGGCGAGGACGAGGATGACCGTCGCGACGAGCGCGATCGTCATCCCGGCGATGCCGTAGGCGATGCCGCGGCGGGCGCTCTCCTGTTTCGACAGCCCTGCGAGGGCGAGGATGAAGAGGAGCGCCGCGACGATGTATGCCGCGGTGGCGATGGACTGCGCGAGCACGATCATGCCCGCGGCGGCGGAGGTCGCGATGATCGTCATTTCTGGTCGCCCTTCTGGAACATGGCGAGCATGCGGCGGGTCACGGCGAAGCCGCCGAAGATGTTGATGGATGCCAGCAGCACCGCGATCGCGGCGAGCACCTGCACGAGCACGTTCGGGACGACGATCTGGGTCATGGCGCCGACGACGATGATGCCGCTGATCGCGTTCGTGATGCTCATGAGCGGCGTGTGGAGAGCGTGGGCGACTTTGCCGATGACGTAGAAGCCGATCACGACCGACAGCGTCAGCACGAGGAAGTGCTGCGGCAGGGGAGCCGGTGCGACCGCGCAGACGAGGAAGAGCGCCGCGATGCCGACGGCGATGAGCACTGCCCGAGCGCCGCGGGAGAGCCCCCTCTTCGCCGCGGGCGCGGCGGCGACGGCGGGCGCGGCGGGAGTGGCCGCCGGCGCGGCGGAGACTTGCACGGGCGGTGGCGGCCACGTGACGGCCCCGGCGTGCGTGACGGTGACGCCCCGCTGCACGATGTCGCGCTCGTCGATGACGAGCTGCCCGTCCTTCTGCGGCGTGAGCAGCGTGAGGAGGTTCAGGATGTTCGTGCCGTACAGCTGCGACGCCTGCTGCGGCAGGCGCCCGGCGAGGTCGGTGTACCCGAGGATCGTCACGCCGTTCGGGGTGACGACCTTCTCGCCGGCGACGGAGCCCTCGACGTTCCCGCCCTGACCGGCCGCCATGTCGACGATGACGCTGCCGGGCTTCATGGATGCCACGTCGGCCGCCGTGATGAGGCGCGGGGCGCCCCGCCCGGGGATGAGCGCCGTCGTGATGATGATGTCGACGTCGGCCGCCTGGTCGCTGTAGAGCTGCGCCGCGGCGGCGTTGTAGGCATCCGAGGTCGCTTTCGCGTATCCGTCGCTGGAGACTTCCTTGGCCTCGTTGGGAACGACGACGTCGAGGTAGTTGCCGCCGATCGACTTCACCTGGTCGGCGACTTCGGGACGAGGGTCGGTCGCTCGGACGATGGCGCCGAGGCTGGATGCCGCGCCGATCGCAGCGAGCCCGGCGACGCCGGCGCCCGCGACGAGCACCTTCGCGGGCGGCACCTTTCCGGCGGCGGTGACCTGGCCCGTGAAGAAGCGGCCGAACTCGTTCGCGGCTTCGACGACGGCGCGGTAGCCGGCGATGTTCGCCATCGAGGAGAGCACGTCCATCGACTGCGCGCGGGATATGCGCGGAACGGCATCCATCGCGAGCGCGGTGACGCCGCGCACGGCAAGGGCCGTGAGCAGGTCGGGCTTGAGGGCGGGGGAGAGGAGGCCGATGAGGGTCTGGCCTTCGTGCAGGCACGCGATCTCGGCATCCGTCGGGGCGTTGATCATCACGACGAGATCGGCGGCCCACGCGGCATCCGTGTCGACGACCTCCGCACCGGCGGCGCGGTACGCGTCGTCGGGGAAGGAGGACCGTGCGCCCGCACCGGCTTCGACGGCGACGTCGTAGCCGAGGGCGATGATCTTCTGGACGGTCGTCGGGGAGGCCGCGACGCGATTCTCCCCGGGCTGTTCGGCGACGATACCGATGCGTGACATGGTGCTCCCCTGCAGTGCTGTGGTCACGACTATAGGGCGGGGCATCCCGCGCCCATCCGGCTCTGCCCGGTGAAAACTTCGCGGTTCTTTGCCATTCCGTAGACTTCAGGCATGACCGTCGCCTCCGCGCCCGCTCTCGAGTCCGACCGCCAGAGCCTCATCGCCCTGATCGGCGACGAGGCGGTGTTCCACGGCGACTTCACGCTGTCGAGCGGCAAGAAGGCGACCTACTACGTCGACATGCGCAAACTGACGCTCGACCACCGTGCGGCGCCGGCGATCGGCCGTCTCGTGCTCGACATCGTGCGCGACCTCGACGTCGACGCCGTGGGCGGCCTGACGCTCGGTGCCGACCCGATCGCGAACGCCGTGCTGCATGCGTCGGTTGCGGCGGGCACGCCGGTCGACGCCTTCGTCGTGCGCAAGGAGCCGAAGGATCACGGCCGCGGTCGCCAGATCGAGGGTGCCGAGGTCGCCGGCAAGCGCGTCGTGATCGTCGAGGACACGTCGACGACGGGCGGGTCGCCGCTGAAGGCGGCGCAGGTCGTGAAGGATGCCGGGGCCGACGTCGTCGCCGTCGTCACCGTCGTCGACCGCAAGACGGGCGCGCAGGCCGCCGTCGAGGCCGCCGGATTCGAGTGGCGCTCGATCATCGACCTCGACGACCTGGGCCTCGCCGCCCAGTAGGGCCGGTCGGCTCGGAGACTCGGCGCATGGCCGACGACTGCGCGTTCTGCAGAAACATCGGGGCCGGGACGTTCGATGTGATCGCGGCGGGGGAACGTGTGCTCGTCGTCGCCGATGCGCAGCCCATCAACCGCGGCCACCTGCTCGTGCTGCCGGTCCGGCACGCTCCGGACCTCGTCGCCCTGACGGCGGCCGAGGTCATCGAGATGGCGCTCGCCGCCCAGCGCGCCGATCGTGCCATCCGCTCGACGTTCCCGTCGGTCGATGGGACCAACCTCGTGATGTCGAACGGCGACGCGGCCGATCAGGGTGTGCTGCACGCGCACCTGCACGTCATCCCGCGCCTGGAGGGCGACGGGTACGAGTTCCGCGAAGACGTCAGCCGTTACCCCTTGCCGCCGCTTACGGATGCGGAACGGAGGGCGCTGAGCACGGCTCTGAGCGGGTGAGTGTGCGGCGAATGCCGGGCGGAGCGATCAGCGGAGCAGGCCGGAGCGTCCCGCGTCGATCTGCGCCTGGATCTCCTCACCGGCGCGGCGGAGCTCCGGGTCGAGGCGCGGGTCGACGCGGCTGCGACGCAGGCGCGGAACCGCGATGGCGGCGACGAGGGCCGCGGCGAGGACCGTGAATCCTCCCGCGGTCATTGCGACGATGAGTCCAGGCATGGCGACTCCCTTCGTTGCCTCGACGCTAGCGGGCGCGCGCGGCGGATGTAAGCCGGGCGCTGGATCTGCAGGAATAGGTCGGGTCTGCGCTCCGTTCCACCCCGCATGACGACGTACGGAATCATCGGAGCAGGACACATCGGTTCTCAGGTCGCGCGTGCGCTCACGCGCGCCGGTCACGAGGTCGTGATCGCCAACTCGCGCGGGCCCGAGACGCTCGCAGACCTCATCGACGAGCTCGGGCCGCTCGCGCGCGCCGCGACGGCGACGGAGGCGGCGGAAGCTGCGGAGGTCGCGGTGGTCACGGTGCCGCTCGGCGCGATCGGTGACCTGCCCGTCGAGCCGCTTGCCGGCAAGGTGGTGCTCGACACGAACAACTACTACTGGGAGCGCGACGGCCACATTCCGGCGCTGGATGCCGGTGAGATGACGACCTCGGGGCTGCTGCAGGCGCACCTGCCCGATTCGAAGGTCGCGAAGGCGTTCAACAACATCTACGCCGCCGAGATCACGACCCTCGGGACCCCGGCGGGTACCGAGGGTCGACGGGCTCTCGGCACGGCACCCGACTATCCGGAGGCGATCGCGGTCGTCACCGATGTGTACGACACTCTCGGGTTCGACACCGTCTCGGCGGGTGGCCTCGACGAGTCGTGGCGGCTCGAGCGCGACCGCCCCGGCTACGGTGCACGCCAGACCGCGGACGAGATGCGCGCGAACCTCGCCGCCGCGAACCGGATTCGCCCCGAAGACGCCGCCTGAGTCGGAGTCAGCCCGCCGCGTGGCGGATCAGCCACTCCTGCTCGCGGAAGGGCTGGTAGGGCATGCCCGGGCCGTCGTGTCATAGGTTCGTTCTGTGCGGAGCCCGGCAATCTACGTCGAGACGTCCATCCGCGCCGATCTCGACGACGTGTGGGAGGCGACTCAGAATCCCGCTCAGCACGTGCGCTGGGATATTCGATTCTCGAAGATCTCACCCACCGGTGTGACCGAGGGCGGCGCGTCGACGTTCACCTACGAGCGGCGTGCTCCCTTCCACACCGTACGCGGCAGGGGTGTGAGCCTCGGAGAGAAGATCGGCTCGGACGGCGCCCGGACATCCGCACTGCGCTTCCACACGGATGATCGTCTCTCTCCGATCGCGTCCGGCCGCGGCTTCTGGCGCTATGTGGAGCGTGGAGATCACGTCACGGGCTTCTCCACGGGGTACGACTATCAGCCGGGATGGGGAGTGCTGGATGTTGTCGTGCGCCCCTTACTGGAGGGGGCGACTGCTTGGAGCTTTGACCGGTTGCGGATCTGGCTGGAGACGGGCGTCCCACCTGAGCGGTGGCCGTTGTGGAGCGTGCTGTGGTGGTGGCAACCGGATCGTCCGCGTGCTGCCCGCTGTCTACGGGCGCCATGCGGGGGGTCGCGGCGTGCCGATCACCTCGCCGAGGCTCCCGCATCCTTGGCAGCACTTCTGGACCCACGGGAGGCGCAGTGACCTCGATCTTCGAAGCGGCGCTCGGGGCAGATTTCGAGCGACTGCACCCGATGATGCGCCGACGATTCGGAGTGGGTCTCGACTCCGGCGAAGCGTGCGTCGGGCGAGGGGTGATGACGAGCATCCGCCGCGGGCCCTGGTGGACGGTCCCGTTCCTGCAGATCGGACGGCTCCGGAACATCCTCATCCCCGACACGGGCACGGATGTCCCCTTCACGATCGAGAACTACCCGTACCGCGACCCGTTCGGGCGTGAGACCGTCACCTTCGTCCGCGAGTACGCGATCGGAGCGAAGCATCGTCGGTTCGACGGGACGATGATCCTGGACGGTGGACGGATCGTCGACTACCTCGGCACCCACCAGCACCTCGCCGTCGACCTCGACCTGCGCGTCGACGATCGCGGCGGTCTGGTCCTCACCTCCGACGCGCAACGGTTCTACGAAGGGCCTTTCGGCTTTCGCTTTCCGATGACCTTCAGCGGACGTGCGCGCCTCCACGAGTACTACGACGACAGCGACCAGCGCTTCCACATCGACCTGGAAGTCCGCAACGCGCGGTTCGGATTCCTCTTCGGCTATCGCGGGTCATTTCAGGCCGAATGGATGCCGGCGACCGACGCGCCCGCACGGCTCAAGCCGCGTCGTCACGAGATCAGAACCTGACGGCGCGGCGCGCGGTTGTCGTCAGCCCGTCGCGTGGAGGATCAACCACTCCTGCTCGCGGAAGGGCTGATAGGGCAGGTCCGGGTGATTCGCGACGTCGACCGACTCGACGAGCTGATCCCGCCGGACAGGCGGTTCCAGGCGCCGGTAACGGACGCTCGTGTCTGCCGTGTCGGGCTCCATTGGGTGACCGTAACCCCGTGACGCGGGATGCGCACAGGGGGCTGCGGCAGGTGGACGCCGCGGACTCACACGGCGACGTGGAACCCGAGGTCGACGTCGCTGGCGGCGAGGCCGCCGCCGACGCCCCAGTTGTCGAGGTCGATGTCGTGCACGATCCTGGAGACGTGATCGCCCGGGATGCCGAGCGAGCTCAGCCGTTCCACGATCGCGGCGTACAGCTTGCGCTTCGCGTCGCGCGAGCGGCCCGCGAAGCAGTCGATCGTGATGATGGTCCGGTACTCGGGGTGGGCGAGGTCCGGAGGGCAGGCGAAGGATGCGGCCCGTGGACGATCAGCCGGATGTTGCGGTCGTCGGAGGGGATCCGAAACCCCTCGACCAGGGCATCGTGGACGGCGTCGATGATGGCGGTCTCCTCATCGACGGTTTACTGGCGGCGGACTGCGATCAGCGCGGCGGGCATGGCGCCATTATGGAGACCTGGCGGCGGTGGGGCCAGTTCTCGGATGCGGGGTGGCAGTGCACCTGAGCCTGGTCGCCGGCCGAGCGTTCACACATCGTGGATACACCATGGATCGTCGTACGGGCGGTGCCCGATAGCGGGACGTCGGTGGTCGCGGCGAATCGCCTTGCGGCCGGCAGAGCAGTTCGACCAGCGGCAATAGTCGAGACCGTGGGTGGCAGCGGTGCAGCTCCTTCCGCAAGGCGTGAATCAAACCACATCGCTCTGCTCAGGGGGCGCCGTTGTCGCGTTGTGTTGTGACGTCACAAGCCGTGCACCACTATGAAGGTCATGCGCAGACCGACGACAGCTGGGCTTGCACTGGCCCTAATACTCCTGACCAGTGGATGTGCAGCCGATGACGCCACACCAGCACCCTCTGGCCATACCGTAAGCGGCACACTTGAAACCCACGTCGGCGTGAGTACCCGGAACAATGTGCGGGCGGGATCAATCGAGGCCGCCGACGGAGAGAAGTGCTCGGGTGATGGTTTTCGAGCCACCGACCAGGTGATCGTCGAGGCCGCAGATGGTGCCGTGCTCGGTTTCGCGTCACTCGGCGACGGAGTGCTCGACATGAAAGGGCAATCCGATGTAACGAGCTTGCTCGTTCGTTGCGTTTTCTCGTTCGAGATCGACGATGTTGATGCGGGAGTTGGACCCTATGCGGTTGGAGTCGCCGGAAAGGGCTCAGTGCTCGTTGACGAAGAGGATTTGGACGATGTCCAGATCGGACCTCGCTAGCCCTCTCGCGCGTGCGCACCCGCTTTGATGTCGAGGTCAGCTGCAGGTGGGAGCGATTGGAGGGCCGCTAGTTCGGGATCCCTATCCGGGCGACGTCCGGTTGAGGGACCCTTGCGGTGCGCTCGCGCTCGGCAGCGTCCGGCGGCCGCGTCGCTAAGCGGCTGGCGCGACTCGTACGAGCGACGCCATGCAACGAAAATCGAGTCCCTTGAGCGAGCGCGTGCGCGACTCGTGCAGACTCGGTTCATGGCGAGCACAAAGCGTCCTTCTTGGGAGCCTGGTGGGAGAGCCCCCGAAACCGAGGTCGACGCATACGGGGTGCCCCTGGACTCCTTCGGTGAGCCGGCTCCTTTCGAGTTCTTCGAAGTGTTGGGACGCATCCTTGCGGTCAACGGAAAGATTGAATACCTGCACGATCGCTTGGGCCACCTGCCGTCCTCAGAGACGAGCGGGACGAGAAAGGTCGAGCAGTTCCTCGGTCGGGTCACTGCGGAGAAGGGGGAGCGAAACGCCATTGTGCACTCCCATTGGACCTTTGGTGCGCACACGAGTAGATCTGACGTAGTCACAGCGATCCGGTACAAAGTCAGGAAGCAGGTCTCTGGCGAGGTCGCGACAGTCTCGATCGTCGACGTACCCGGAAGCGAACGCGAACATGACTTCACCCTCTATACACTGGACGATCTGCGGCGAGTATTGCGGCGCAGTGTTACGACGATGCAGATCGGCGAACAGGCGTACGCCTACGCGATGCTCAAGCGGGCCGCAGCCCGGCCCGCTACGGACCTCTCCCAGCGCTAGGAACTTAAAATCTGCGACGCGGCCGCCGACCACTCTGCGATACGTGTACGGGCAGTGCGCGTTGAACGGGCCGCTTCGAGCAAGCCAGAGCTGTGACACCAACTCGCGCAGCGGCCCCTCTCATATCTCCTGGTGGCCGCGCCGCTCTTCACATTCGTCGACTCTTGCCAGAGTGCGCGACTGACGTCGCAACCTGGCCGTCCGTGCTCTCCCCTGGGGACGCAGCGAGGAGTATCAAGGGAAGCGTCGACGCCTCGAAGTCAAAATCGTGGGGGATAAGGGTGATGAGCGTACCGGGCTCGACGTCGATGTCGAGAGCAAGTGGACCGATGTCGCTGGTGGTCTGGTACTCGAACATTCGGGAGTACATCGAGGCCAACGTGCCTAGCAATTCTTTCCCACCGTCGTGTATCTCGTCTGGTGTGAACCGCCACCGGACCTCGAGGAGCTCACCATCGACGATGAGTGGAATCTTCTCTTCGTTCCAGGGGCCGTAGAGCATGAAGAAGTGGACGATGCGCCGCTCCTGGGGGTCGGTGATCGGTACTCCTCCAGCCAGCAGCTCGACCGCGCCGACTCGGAACTGGACGGTGTGGTGCCCGTCCTGATCGATCTCCGGCTTGGTGGGTTCCGAGGGGTCGCGACGCAAGACGAACTCGAGTGGGTAGGCAGTCCCGACATACCGATCGCCGAGTAGGACGAGCTGATTGCGCAGTAAGGCTTGATGAATGGTGATCCGGTTGCCGCCGCCCGGCCCGTCGGCGAGGTCGACGAGGTCAACCAGCGACCAGGTAGCCATCGCGGGGATGTACAACGCGAGGAACACCTCAGCACCGAAGCGGTCCCCGAAGACACGTAGCCGAGAGACTTCGGAAGAAGAGAACTTGATCGGCATCTCGAAAGGATCGTCGTGTCGCAAATCGACGTTCTTCACATCGACGAGGATCCGCCGGCCGGAGCGCAAGTGCAGGAAATAGTCCGGTGCCTTCACGCTCTCGTCAGCGTAATAGATCTCTCCGGTGTCGACGAGAGTCATCAGATCGCACTCATCCAGTGCGGCCACCAGCGACGCGAACAGCGCCTGGGCCCGCCATCCATCTACAGTCGAAGGTGTGCCTAGGGTCTGCGTCAGGTTCGTGCTCAACTCTTTCATGAACGCTTCGATACGGGCGGGATCGGACAGGCCTGAGCCGTCTGTGGGAACGTCGATTCTGCGGTACAGGTCGACGCCGTCCATCGCCGCATTTCGCGGCAGCTTCTTCAACACCATGCGCTGACAGTAGCGTCAAGCGTGTATCTCAACCGGCCTTTAGAACGGCAGAGTCGACCGCTGTTCGACCTCGACGCCGAGCCCTGCGTCGAGGTGCGCGCCCTAGCAGAATTCCGCGCCGCTATCTTGTGCGTCGTTTCCGAGTCCGGGTTGCCTGCCGCGTGATCGCCATTAGTTCCTGCACGGTGGCAAGCATCACAAGCACCCTAGCCGGGTCGTCGCTCAGATTCTCGTGCGCACGGGGGTTGCGCCATGCCGCTACGACCCCTTGACAAAGTTGCATATGTCCGCGCTGCGCGCTCTGAGCCCCGATCCACCATGTCGGGTGCGGTTCGTGGGCGTGCCGTGAAGTGAAATGTCCTTCTGGTCTGGGAAAATGTTGATTGTCTAGAGCAACGTTTACCAGTCCGGAAGGAC
>NZ_JBBCUU010000006.1:0-177396 GCF_037147735.1 Microbacterium sp. MMO-20
CACCCTGCACGAACACACAGAACCCGCCCGCCCCGAGCTCTACCTCACCGCCTGACCACCACCCACCCACAGGGAACAACGGAATGACACCACGCCACGGGACTTGACCCCCACCTCGATCGCGGCAGGATCACCCGAAGGTTCGATCCCCACACCCCGGACGGCAACCGATCTGCCGCGAGGGACAGGCTTCCATCGTTGTTTCGCGAGATACCCATGATTCTGAATTCCTTCCTGGACGCCGATCTGGTCGTCTGATGGGTATAGGCCCCCTTGGCAGGCCTTCGCGGACATGGCAATTTGCGTGAATTCACGGCCACCACTCGAAGACGCCGTCGAGCGCATCGATATGCGCGACCGAGCGCTCGATGTGCGCCAGCTCGAACTCGTCGGCGAAGTCGTCGGCGTTGCGGTGCAGCAGGCTGCGGTACTCCCCCAGCGCGTTCACGAGGATGGCGTGGCACTCCGGGTTGGCGAGGAGCTCGTCGAGCTCCTGGTGGACGCCCATCACTCCCCCTCACCGAACAGCGAATCGATGGCGGCCGCCGCGCGACGGGCGACGTCGGAACGGGCGCGGCTGTACCGCTCGGTCATCTGCATGCTCGAGTGCCCGAGCACGGCCTGGACGTCGTTGGCCGAGGCGCCGGCATCGAACAGCATCGTGGCGAGCGTGTGGCGTAGATCGTGGAGGCGCAGGTCGTCGCGATGCAACTTCGCACGGAGCGTCTTCCAGTCGATCGCGCGGCGCACGTTAGAGGCGTTGATCCGCCCACCGCGAGGGCCCGTGAACACGAGCTCGCCGCGGTGCTTGCCGGCCATTGCCTCGGTCAGCGGCGCGACGAGCGGCGTCGGAATCGGCACGTCGCGCTCCTTGTGGCTCTTCGGCGTCAGCTCGACCCCGCGCCCGTCCGCGCCGATGCTGAATGCCCGGCGCACGTGGATCGTCCGATGCGCAAGATCGACGTCTTCCAGGCGCAATGCCGTCGCCTCGTTGGCGCGCATGCCGGTGTAGACGAGAGCGGCGATGTAGCGCCGATAGTGCGCATCATCGATCGCTGCAAGCAGCGTCGGCACCTCCGCGGCAGCGAGCGCGCGAGATCGCAGGCTCGTCGCCGACTCGGACTTCGGACGACGCGCGAGACGTGCTTGGTTCAGCGGCACGAGGTGCGCGCGGACCGCCCCGTCGAGTAGGCGGCTCAGCACTGAGAGCGCGTCGATCCGCGTAGACGTGCTCCCCTCCCACCCGATGATCGCTTCCTCGATGACTCCTGCCGTCAGCTTCTCGAGCTTCATGTGGCCCAGCCATGGCTTTACTCGCAGGCGCCAGCCGCGCTCGTATGCACGCGCCGTCGACGCACGCACGCTGCCCTCGATGACCGACCAGTGCCGCGAATGCCACTGAGTGAGCGTCATATCGCCGTCGGGGTAGCGCCGCGTGAGCGTCTCAGCGCGGAGCTTCTTCGCCTCGGCCAGCGTCTCGACGTAGGTCGACCGTTCGCGCTGCTCCCCGTTCAGGCCGATCGCCCATACGCGCACCTGATACTTGCCGCGGTCCGCGCGAAAGCGGATGCCCTCAGGGAGCGGGCGCCGGGTCTTCGGGTCGATCCGCTCGCCCCGTTCAGCCGACACCGCGGGTACCGCCAGCTTCGAGGAACGCTGCGACGGTCGACGCCCGCCAGAGCATGTGCTTGCCCATGTGCGCATCCGGGAACGGGAACCGGTTCTGCCGCCGAAGCGAGTCGAAGGTCGACAACGGCACACGGCAGAGCGCGGCCGCCTCTCGACGAGTCAGGTAGTCGTTCGGCTCGGCGTGGTCGGCGATGTCGATCTCGGGGTCGTCGACGAGCGTGTGAGTGGTCATGTCGTACTCCTTCCGGTGGGTGGGGTCTTGCGGTCTCGTGCGCGGTCGTGGCGCCACTGTCGGGCGGCATCCGCTGCTTCTCTCGCGAGTGCTTTGTCGCCGTCGGTGAGCCAGCCCATGCCCGCGTAGGCCCATGAGCCGATGACGAGTACCTCGTCGGGACTGATCTCCTCGGTCGGCTTCGTCTTGGCGAGCAGGTGCTTGAGGCGCCAGGTCCGCCGTGCGCCGCGAAGCGAGCCGAGCGTCACCGAGTAGCGCCGCGACTTCGTCGAGAAGTGACCGCGAAAGCCGAGCATCCCGTCCCAGCGATGCAGCTGCTCGTACGGCCCCTCGGGACCGACGACAGTGGCCAGCTCGCGAACCGTCGACCTGATGCGCTTGATGTGGTCACGGCCGGCGCCGGTGGGCTCGAGATCCTCGGTCGCTTTCGTCGCGTACTTCGCGATGTAGGCGGCCACAGCGCGGTCGGACAGTGCGCCGTCAAGACCCTCGCGACGCACGATCGGCCGCACGTCGAACTGCTTGCCCCAAGCGAGCGTGCGAGTCCTGGCGTCGCCAGGAAGTGGATCCGCAGCGACACTCGTCTTCCTCACAGCGGAGTGGATCGCCGTCACCAAGTGATCGGTCGTCACTGCGGCCGGCGGCGCCGGGAAAGGGAGCTCGGGATGGATGCCGTCGAGCCGGATGATGGCGTGGAAGTGGACGACTCCCCGACGCTGGAACTCGGCGACCTTCGCGAACTGCAGCCGTACGACGCGGGCCGCTGCGCGCTGCGTCATGCCGAGCGATCGAGCCAGCTCGCGGCGCAGCCGGATCGTGAACCGACGCCACAACTCCGGCGCGTGGTACTGCCAGACGACGTGACCGACGTAGTCGTAGCACTCGGCGCACACCGCGTCACCCCGCTGCGGATCGTCGTCGTCATGGTGGCAGCGGCATCCTCTCGGCTTGCCGTGCTCGCAGACGCCGGTGCGACGGTCGACGGCGGTCGTGTGCACGGCTCCGAACGACGGGGCTGTGAGCGTGAGGAAGACCATCGGGTGCTCGGCGACCTCCTCTGGCACCTCCTTCATCCCACCCGCAGCGCCGGCCATGATCATGTGCCAGGTGTCGCCCTTGTACTCGTGACTGCAGGACTCGCAGCGTGTGGCGCGTCGATTGCCGCACCGAGTGAAGGTGACGCCGTCCGGTTCGCTCGTCGACGAGTACTCCGAGAGGATCTCGCCGGATGCCTCGTGGAGCGTCGTCGAGGATCCAACGAGACGCACCGGGTTGAGGCAGTAGCCGGTCGAGGCGACGTTGTGCATCCAACGGTCGTACTCCTCGCTGCGGAGCCGCCGCGCGACGGACTCATCGAGACGCATCGGTCACCACCATCACGGGCACCGCGCAGCCGATCGGGTAGGTCAGGCTCATAAACGGGTCGTCGTACCAGGTAATGCGGCAGATCTCATCACTCTCGCCGGTTTCGCGGCGCAGCCCCTGCCAGTTGATGATCGCTGCGTCCGAGCAGGAGTTGTTCGCGATGGTCGGCCCGTAGTCGTCGAGCAGACTGTCGTCGACAGCGGGCGCGTCGTATCGTGCGACTTTGAGCATGGCGGCGCGGTCCCACCTCTCCCCCAGGTTGCAGGGCGCAAGAACGTCAGCGGGGCGTGTCCCGGTCGTCTGGCGGCTTGGGACGGGTGACGAGCTCCCAGTCGGTGCAGCACAGCCCGACAGGACGAGCGCCGCGACGAGGCCGCCGAGGGCGGCCGATGCGAGACCACGGGTGCGGTTCATGATGCGGTTTCCTTTCGTGAGGTGCGTCGCTGAGGTCGCGGCGCCCGGGGTGAGCGAGGCTGACGCTCTTCGGGAGCGGGAGGTTCGGGGATGACGACAGGCACCTGCCGCGGTGCGGCATATCGGGACGCGACGTCGCGGATCATGTCGTCGCTGATCAGTCCGGCGCGGACACGCTCGGGAGGGCGGCCATCTTCGGGCAGGACATAGGCGACGCCGGGTGTCGTGGGCGAGATCTCGTGGCAGCGTGCACCTGCCACCACGGCTCCGTCGCCGAGGACCATCGCGGTCTCCATGCGGTCACGCAGTCGGAGCCCGACCGTCTGAGTGAAGAGGCCGCGCGCCGGCAACGTCTCCTTGCGCGGATCTTGGAGACAGGCGAACACGATGAATCCGACAGCGCGGCCCTGTGAGGCGAGAGTCGCGAGCGCGGAGTTTGCCCGGCGGAGCAGATCTCGATCGGTTTCGTACGCGGTGAGCGCCGCGAGCTCGTCGATCAGCACGACGATCGTCGGGCTGTCGAGGGTCGCGACGTGCTGTCGGGTCGTGCCCGCGAGATCCTTCGCTCGCTGTTGCATCGCGGCGACGGCATCCTCGAGCAGAATTACCGAGCGCTCAGCGTCGGCGGCAAATCTCGTCAGCAGCGAGCGCCCGAGCGCGAGTTCCATGCCGCCCTTGCGGTCGATGCCCCAGACCTCGACGAGGCCGCTGTGGATGGGTTCGGCGAGTCCGAGGAGCAGACCCCACACCAGCGATGCTTTGCCGCTGCCCGATGCGCCGGCCACGAGGGTGTGGGGACCGAGGCGAAGCGACCAAGGTCCGCCTGTTGCGTCTCTGCCCATCGGGACCGTCTTGCCGTCCCACGCCACGGGCAGGTCGAGGGAGAACGCGAACTCGAGCGCATCCACGAACTCGAGCCGCAGCACCATCGCGCCGATGTGCTCACCGTGGACCGTCGCGCGGCGTGCGCCGAAGGCCTGCGCGAGTAGATCTGCCTGCGCCTGCAGGTGCTCACGGCCGAGTCCTTGCGGGAGGGCAATGGCGACGGCGCAGGTCCACCCCTCCCACACAGGCGCGCTGATTGCGGGGACCACCATGCCGCGCGTTCCGTAGCCGGGGACTCCGAGGCCGACGCGCATCGCTACCCCGGGCCAGTTCGCGAGGATGTTGCGGGCGACGTCACGCTTCCACTTGTCGTCGGGCCGGCGCGGCATCCGGAGAGCCACGACCGTGAGCCAGAGACCGAGGAGGACGACGAGCGCCAGGCACCCGATAGTGAAAGCGACCTGTACGACCGGCACCGGGGGGAGCCACGAAACAACCACCACGATCGCCGCGAGCCACCACCAGCGACGCAGAAGGATTCCGATCTCGTCACCCCAGCTGCGCAGTTCGCGCGGCACGGAGGTTCTCATTACTCGGCGCCGCGCGGCTTGGGCGCCGGCTTCATCTCGCGAGCACGGAGCGAGTAGGCGACGCGCGGGCGCCCCCGGCCCTCCTTGACGTACGGCGTCACGGTGAGCCCCTCGAACACAGCCGGGCGGAACGGCAGGCCGTTCAGCTCGGGCGGCAACTGCGGCTCGGAGATACTCGCGATCTTGACGGTGACCTCGCCCTGGCCCTTCTTGGCGTCGGGGTCGGCGTCGATCACGCGCACCTGCCAGAGCGGGTGACCGGAGTTCTTGTCGAGGTCCTGCCCCTGCCGCTCGCCGTCGTCGGACCACCTGATGATCGGCTCGACCTCGCCGACGACGAACGCACCCCGCGGGAAGAACGCGTCGAAGCTGACCGGGATTGCTGACTGGATTGCCATTACTAGTTCCTCTCAACTGGTGAACTTTTTGCTCACAGGAACAGCATCACACTTCTTCCTCATGCAGTCAACCTTTTTCTCGTTTAGTGCTTCAGGTGTCTCTACGCGCAGAAAAACGACACACGAGTAAGCTCGGAGCCGTGGAGAGGTCACCATGAGCGAACTGCCGGCACTGCCGACGTGGGGCGTTGTCCCCGACCCGGTTCGCAACGTCCTCCAGCGACTCAAGGAGCGAGCCGCTGCCGGGGTCGAGGCAATGGACACTCAGAAGATCAGCGGCGAGACCCCGCAGAACCACGACGAAGCGTTCCTGCAGATGTCGTGGGCAGCCGAAGCCGCCGATCGAGCCACGCGGGACTATCGCAGCGTCTTCAACGCCTACACGCACAAGTTCCACCAACCGAAGCCGCCGATCGGCGAACTCGCTGCAATGCAGGGAGCGATCACACAGTCATTCGCGAAGCGGTACACGCCGAAGACCGTCGAAGCGATCGAGGCACTCCTTTCAGCGGAGCCCAACCTCGACGCGATCCGCACAGGCATCCGTGCGCTCGGCTTCGAGGATCTCCGCGGAATCTCCGATGCACTCGACCGGGCGATGAACGCAGCCGAATCCGAGCGTGGCTTCCACCCTTGGTTGCCTGCCGCCGATAAGGCTCGTGCCGCAAGCCGCGCTCTCCAGGACCTCGGGGACGACGAGCTGTGAGAACTTTCTTTACTCGTTCAAGGCCGGCCTCCGGCCGGCGCGGTGAGCGTGGCACTGCGGTGCGTCCGGTCCTCGCTGCGCTCCGGTCCGGGCGCTCCTCGGCCACGCTCACCACACGCCATTCGTTGGTCGATCAGTAAGGAGCAACTACGACTCCGATAGTGTCGGCACGTGGCAGAAGGCGACTCGCAATCGGTGCAGGTACTAACGAGCACGGCTGTCCGCTGGAGCATCGACACTCTCGGAGTGCAGCGCCTGCACCCAACATTCGTGATGTACCTATACCTTCGCGGCCTAGACCGTGCCGGCGAGCTGGACAACGCCTCCGCGTCGGACCCTGAACTGCTCGCCCTAATCACCATGCCCGGCAACCCGACGAAGCCGTACTACTTCCCCTTGATAGACCGCGGTGACCGCACGAAGATGCCACTCCCAAGTTTCTGGCGAGCGAGGAACATTCCGGGGAGCTGGTCACCAGGCTCGATTCGTCGGCTACAAGGAGGAGGCTGGCTCGGCGCCAGCGAAAGCGCGTATGCGCTCCCGCCCAACCACGTGGAACTCGCATTCGACCAGATGCTCTACGGCCAGCGCACTTCCGCGCTGGCCCTTGGCGCCTACTTCCTGCGCAACGACGGCTTCCGCATAACGGGTGAACCCAGCGCGGCAGACGTGATCGCCGGCTTCCGAAGCAAGTTCGACTATCCCGCCGAAGCGGATAATGAGTTCCACACGCTCTTCCACACTGATCTCCCTGACTTCGAACTGGACTGGTTCGAACAACAGCCAGTGTCGGACGACGCACCGGCTTCGACGCAGATGGTCGATATCGAGGAGTCGAATGCTTGAGTCACTCGTTCCGTCAGTACGAGAGGTTTCGGCCGATGAACTCGGCATCGGCGTCATCGCGAAAGCACATAGTCGTGGAGGGTCCTCAGCGCCTGACGCCCCCGAAGCAAACTCCGACAACCCGGTGATTCGGGAGGTAGTGAGGCTCTCCTCGTTGTTCGGCGGAGTGATCTTTACCGGCCCGCCGGGAACATCCAAGTCCTACTACGCGGCTGAATCCGCGCGGGTCCTCGCCGATGGCGTCGATGACCGAGTGCGATTCGTGCAGTTTCACGCCAGCTACCAGTACGAAGACTTCATGATCGGCTTCGTGCCGACGACAAGCGGCTTCAAAGAGAGACCCGGCCCATTCCTCGAGCTCGTTCGCGCCGCCGATGCCGACCGAGAGCACACTTACGTGCTGGTCATCGATGAGCTCTCAAGGGCCGACGTCGGCCGCGTCTTCGGCGAGGCTCTGACGTATGTAGAACGCACCAAGAGAGAGCTCACTTTTGCCCTTGCCAATGGCCTATCCATCAAAGTCCCGTCGAATCTGATCATCCTCGCCACCATGAACCCGTTCGATCGCGGCGTCGACGAGGTGGATGCAGCGTTCGAACGTCGATTTGCCAAGATCACGATGGACCCCGACAAGGACCTGCTGGCCGATATGCTGACAGCAAGTGGCATGGAGGCCGCTCTGCGGCAGAGAGTGATCGGATGGTTCTCTCGTATCAATAGTCATGCCCAAAAGAATCCCGCTGCAGCTGTAGGCCATGCGTACTTCTCGAGCGCTTCCGATGAGAGCTCGCTTGACGACGTCTGGAGCTACCAGCTTCGGTACCTCGTACAACGGGCGTTCAGGCGAGACGAGAGCACCCGCAATGACCTCGAGGCGGCTTGGCGAAACATCTTCGTCCGCGCTGACGTCATTCTGGACCCGGAAATTGCCGTCGAAACGGAGCCCGGAGTCTAGTCGTGGCCCCGCAAACAGGTCAGCTGACCGTGGTCGAATGCGCTGAGTACGATCACATCGACGTCGATCCCGACCTATGGTTAGGTGACGGACATCGGACCGTGTTCAATTCGGAGATCGACAACCGCGATGTACTCCGCGCGTCCTTCCAAAAGGGACAGCTACGGCTGCAAGCCACTTCCTACGTCGGCGTGATCCCGATCAACGAACAATTGGTCGTGCGGGTAAAACCGCGTGTGCCCATAGGGAACCTGACGCGAATGGTCATCGATACGGGACACTCGGTGATGGCGCTGTCCGCGTTCCGCGACTACTCCGGCCGAGGCTCGGCGGACGACTGGGCAATGAAGGTGTACACCGATGCACTTATCGAGTATGTCGATGAGCTGCTCGATGCAGGTCTGATTCGAGAGTATCGAGACAGGACGGCAGAGGGTTCTTACCCGCACGGGCGTATCAACATGACGCAAACCGTACAGCGCTACGCCGCCCGTGGGATTCCTAACCGCGCGTCGTTCTCATGGTTCGAGCGCACGGTCGATACGGCTGAGAATCGCTGTATCAAGACGGCCCTAGAGATCGTCCACGCGCACCTGGAACAGCACCGCGACCGGCCCCGCAAAGGTGACCGAACGCGACTAGGAAGGCTCGCTGGGCTGCTACTGGCATTCGATGCGGTGTCTGATGACGAGCAGCACCGCTTCCTCACTGATCCGTACGTCGCTGGCCTAAAATCGCTCCCCGACTCGAGGTCCTACTACCGAAGGGTCTTGGATCTCTCGGTGCTCATTGTGCGCGGAGTCGGACTGGCCCTCGAGCTCGATGGTGACGATGTTCAACTCGGATCGATGCTCATCGACACGAACCAGCTCTTCGAAAGCTTTGTCCGAGTGAGTCTCGTGCGAGCCGCGGCAGCGCGATCATGGCTAGCCTCGGTGCTCGACGGCAACACGGAGGGACGCGTCGACTTCTACGATGTACCCGACCAGCTTCCTTCCATCCGGGGTAGTTCTCTTGAGGCGCTTGCAAGTGCTGACGCGGGAAAAGCGCAACCCGACATCGTTGTCGCGCGGCCAGACGGCAAAGCGCTGCTGATTGCGGAGGTCAAGAACACGGCGCACGGCCAAAGGTCGCAGACAATCGATACGCTTCCGGAGCGCGGAGAAGTAGAGCAAGCCGTCACGTACGCACTGCGGTACGACCTACCGTTCACCCTTCTAATCCACCCCTGGATTCGAGGGAGGAAGGGACTCGTCTACGTAGGGCGAGTTCGCACCATCGATGTCTACGACTATCGTCTCGATCTCTCGCTCGACGAGGCGATGGATGCCTCCCTGGAAGACATGGCCGAGGTTGTCGCCTACCTTGCTCGCCTGGAAGGCTCGGACGCCCCGATCTCAGGCTGATTCATTAGCGGCACGAGATCCACTCCGATCGCATCCCGACCCTCGGCGACCGCGGTTGTCAGCGTAGTTCCTGTGCCCGCGAATGGGTCCAGGACGATGCCTCTCGCGGGAGTGCCGTGCCCACAGTCGGTCCAGCCGACGGTGCGCTTCCTCGCGAAGGTGAACTCGCGAAAGTATCCGCCGAGGGCCTTCTTCGCCTCAGCCGCGAGCCTTTGCACCTCCGCAGTGTTACGGCCGGTTCCATTCTGGAACTTCGTCGCCTTACCGACATCCGAGACTCCGAACGCTTGGATCGCTCGGATATGAGCGTCAGTCAGGCCATGTTCTCTGGCGAGCTCCATCGCACGCTTCGCCTGCGGGCGGTTGGGGTCGAGTTCCGAAGTCCGCTCAATCACTCGCTGTCGGGGCACTCCGCACGTCTCACACACCTGCTGCGGCGCGCCCAGAAGAATCGCGCGACGCACAAGCTCCTTGGGGTACGGGGCCAGGTGAGCACCCATGTTGCGTTCAGGGTTGATCGTCCACACGTCGCCCGGATTGGCGCCGTTGCCGACGACTTCTGAGTATCCGACGAGGTCGTAGTAGTAACTCGGCTTGTACGTGAGATGAATGACGTACTCGTGACGATTGGCCAGCCGGTTCTTGACTGGATCAGGCATCCCAGATTCTTTCGCCCAGATGATCCTGTTACGAACCAGCCAACCGCCTTTATTGACAGCATCCCACTCGATCCGCCCGGGGATACCGAGGAGAGATTTGTTGTGATAAGTGTCCCCAACGTTGAGGAACACTGAACCGTGCGGACGAAGGACGCGCTTCCACTCGTCGAGACAGTCGAGAATTGAACGGACGTAAGCCTCAGCGGTAGCTTCAAGGCCGATCTGGTCATTGTGACCATAGTCGCGCTTGTTCCAGTACGGCGGCGAAGTCACGATCATGTCAACGGAGTTGTCCGGAAGGCCGGTGGAGCGAGCGTCGCCAGCGGTGAAGGACAAGGAAGGCTCGGCCAGCAGCGACTGCCAGTCCTCGAGTTGGCCGACTGATACAGATCCGAGCTTTGCGGCGCCTGCGACAGGCTCCGAGTCTGCGGCGACGCCCGAGGTCGTCTCGCTTGCCGTGTTAGTCATTCAGATTAGCCCTCAAATCGTCTTACTGTCTTCGTCTTGAAGCTATCGACGGGCTCGGACACTCGCTTCAAGGTCGCCGTGCACTCTCCCGCCTAGAGTCCTGTATACCCG
The DNA here is from genome assembly GCF_037147735.1 of Microbacterium sp. MMO-20. Taxonomy (NCBI): domain Bacteria; kingdom Bacillati; phylum Actinomycetota; class Actinomycetes; order Micrococcales; family Microbacteriaceae; genus Microbacterium; species Microbacterium sp. MMO-20. Next base: position 10,605 of record NZ_JBBCUU010000006.1, read on the forward strand.
AGATGTCGGCGGTCGTCGAGGCCCCGAGCCGCTCTCGACAGACTTACTCGACTGCTCCCTCCACGCCGTGACGCCCTGTCACCGATCGCAGAGCCAACTTGACGCACTCCCAGGTTCGTCTGGTAGAAATGAGCCATTGCTCCCCACCGTCCTCGCGGATTGGTGGGGCTTTTTTTACCAGGGGTGGATCATGGTTGATCGGGTTGCAGTGTTCATCGACTACGAGAACGCGCATCGCACCGGGCACGGTCTCTTCGGTGGGGTCGGCCAGCCGAAGTACGAAACGGTGCTCGATCCGCTGAAAGTCGCCGAAGCGCTCGTCTCTAAACGACGCTTCGCTGGCGAGCTCACTGACGTGTGGGTCTTCCGTGGAAGGCCAGTTCCCGAGCATCAACCTAAGCCCGCCAGTTCGAACGACCTGCAGGCGGAGGCCTGGTCTGAGGACGAACGGGTCCATGTCATACGGCGAGACCTCAAGTACGACTTCTGGGACGACGGCACTTTCACCGCACGCGAGAAGGGCATCGATGTCGCTCTGGCAGTTGGTCTCACCGAGGGTGCCCTGGACGGAGCGTTCGACGTCGCGATCGTCTTCAGCGGAGACACGGACCTATTGCCGGCGCTCGAGCTCGTGTTCCGCCGGCATCTGGCGAAGCTCGAGATCGCGACCTGGAGCGGTGCAAAGCCTCTCTGGTTTGCCGACTTCCTCCGCCAGACCCCACCGCGCCACCTGCCCTTTTGTCACTTCCTGAACGAGACGGATTTCCTCGCGTTCCGCGACTACAGCGCCATCGACGAGTGAACCGACTCTGGGCCGGTCCTGGGCCGGGGACCCGGTTGAAACCATCCGCGACCAGCGATCACCAACGAGCACGATTTCCGCGGAATCACGCGGCAAACGAGCACTCGTGAGCACCCGCAAACCCCCCGCATACAACTGAAAATCGCGAGGTCACCGGATCGACGCCTACCTTCGAACGTTGGCCACCCGGCGCGTCAAACCCCCCACCCCCGCTGGCCCCATCCCGATACCCTCAACACGTGCTCGCCGTCGCCACCGCGTACTCCGCCCGAGCGGCCGAGTACGCGGATGCGCTCGGGTCGATGGATGCCGTGCACCCGAGCGATCGGCAGCTCGTCGCCACCTGGGCGCGCACCGTCTCGGGGCGCGTGCTCGACGCCGGCTGCGGGCCCGGGCACTGGACCCGCTTCCTCCACACGCTCGGGGTGGACGTGCGCGGCATCGACCTCGCGCCGGAGTTCGTCGATCATGCCCGCGCGACTCACCCAGACGTCACCTTCGAGCGCGGTGACATCGACGCGACCGACGAGCGTGGCGGGTCTCTCGGCGGCATCCTGGCCTGGTTCTCGACGATCCATCACGCGCCGGCGCAGATCCATGTCCCGCTGACCGAGTTCGCGCGCGTCCTCCGCCCCGGCGGCACACTGCTGCTCGGCTACTTCGACGGCACGGCGATCGAGCCCTTCGACCACGCCGTCGTCCGCGCGTATCGCTGGCCCGCGGGCGAGCTGAGCGCCGCGCTGGATGCCGCCGGTTTCGACATCATCGAGACGCACCGGCGCACCGAACGCGGCCGCCGCGACGTCGGCGCCCTCCTCGGCGAGCGCCGCGCGCGCTGAGACGCCACGCCGACCGGCGCGCTACCTCACCATCCGTGCGTCGGTGATCAGCGGCGCCTGCGGATCGATCTGCTCGCTTTGTCAAATATTCTTGACACGCCACAGTCGTCTGCCCTACTGTGACCATGTCAAGAAAACTTGACACACAGAGGAGGGCTCATGTCGTACGAAGAGAAGAACACGTGGTCGCTCGGCATCATCGCCGTGCTCGGCTACGCGGCGTACCTCGTCATGGCATTCCTCGTCGGCAACGGTCCCCTCGACCCGGACACGTACATGTGGCCGATGGTGTGGGCGATCGGCGGCGGAATCGTGGCGGGCATCGTCGCCGGCATCCTGATCGGCATGGCGAGCGGCGGCTCGATGCGACGCGGGGCCACGATGATCGACCGGCGCGACCGCGAGATCGGCTGGGCCGGCTCGCGCGTCGGCAATTCTTTGATCGTCATCGGCGGCATCGGCGCGCTCATCCTGTGCTTCGTCGATGCGCCGCACGTCCTGATCGCCAACACGCTCTACCTCGGCTTCGTGCTCGCCGCGATCCTCGAGACGACCACGAAGATCGTCATCTACCGCAGGGGGTTCTGACGTGGTCAAACCGACCCGGGTGAGCAATCGCATCCGCGCCCTCCGCGCCGCATCGGGAGAGATGACGCAAGCCGACCTCGCCGACCGCATCGGCGTCACCCGACAGACCGTCAACGCGATCGAGCAGGGCAAGTACTCGCCTTCGCTCGAGGTGGCGTTCCAGATCGCCCAGGTCTTCGGCGTGGGCCTCGACGACGTCTTCCACTACGGCCCGAACCCCCACGATCAGGAGACCCCGAAATGAGAGCAGTCGTCCGCCGGGAGTACGGTGACACCTCCGTCCTCCACGTCGAAGACGTCCCCGAACCCGCCCTCGAGCCGGGCCACGTCATCATCGACGTCGCCGCGGCCGGCGTGAACATGGCCGAGTGGCACCTCATGGCGGGGCGGCCGAGCGTCGCACGCCTCGCCCTCGGCATCCGCCGCCCGAAAAGACCGGTGCTGGGGCAGGACGTCGCGGGCGTCGTGAGCGCCGTCGGCGAAGGCGTCACGCGGTTCGCCGTCGGCGACGCGGTCTTCGGTTCGGCGAAGGGATCGTGGGCGGAGCGCGCCGCCGCGAACGCCGACCTCCTGCAGCCCCTCCCGCCGGCGACGAGCTTCGAGCAGGCGGCGGCGGTGCCGATGTCGGGCTACACGGCCCTTCAGGCACTCCGCGCGGCGGGTGACGTCGAGGGGCGATCGGTCGCCATCACGGGCGCGGGTGGCGGCGTCGGTTCGTACGCCGTGCAGCTCGCGGCAGCGCGCGGCGCCCACGTCACCGCCGTCTGCAGCGCCGCGAAGGCGGCATTCGTGCGCGACCTCGGCGCCCACGAGGTCATCGACTACGCGACGACCGACCCCACCGATCCTGGCCGCACTCCACGGCGCTTCGACGCCGTCCTCGACTTCGCCGGAGGCCTCCCCCTCACCCGCTGGCGGCGGGTCATCACCCCGGGCGGACGGCTCGTCCTCGGCGGCGCCGAGAACGGCGGCCCCGTGCTCGGCCCCCTGTCGCGGTCCCTGCAGGCCCCGTTCACGAGGGGGCTGAAGGCCACCACGCTCGTGGCGACGACCAACGGCGATGACATCGCCGCCCTCGCCGACGCCCTCGGGGGCGGCACCCTCCGCTCGACCCGCTCCGCGACGTACGCGTTCGCGGAGGCGGCGCGCGCCGTCGATGCCCTGTGCGCCGCGACCCACCCGGGAAAGATCGTCCTCGTCCCCTGACCGGCGCGGCGGGGACGGGCGCTCCCGACGAGGCATCCTGGATCAACGAACCGCGGAGAACCCCCGGCCTGACGGACATTCGTCGCCTCCGCCCCCTATGATGAGCGCGGCGCCCGCATGCGCCGCGAACCGGGGGAAGAACATGGGCACACGTCGCGGACACCTCACGCCGTGGAGGCGCACCGCGTGGGCGGCGCTCGTCGTCGTCGCCGCGACGACGCTGTCGGCCTGCGGCACGGCAGGGACGACGGATGCCTCGACGCAGACCCCGTCCGACGCCCCGACCCCGACGCTGACGCCCACCCCGCTGACCGCGGCCGAGAAGCTCCTGCAGAACAACGCCGCCACACCCGGCGCGTGCGCGGTGTCGTTCGTGCTCGACGGGACGACGATCGACCCGCAGCTGCAGATCCAGGACCGCCTCTACGACCGCCTGCCGATCCCCCGCGCCGACGGACGCGCCTTCGCGGGCTGGTACGCCGACGCGTCCGCCGCGGCCGCGGCATCCGCCGACCCGACCACCGGCGCATCCAACCCGGCCATCCGCATCAACGGCTCCGACCTGGTCTCGTGCACCGATCAGCAGAAGACGCTGTACGGCGCGTGGACGACGGCGGCCGCCGCGGCAGCGGTCGGGGCACGGATCCCGATCATGATGTACCACCAGTTCACCGACAAGCCCGGCGGCGAAGACGGCTGGCTGCGCGGCAACTACTCCTACATCGAGGACTACCGCGCCACGATGCAGTACATCAAGGACTCGGCCTTCTATCTGCCGACGTGGGACGAGCTCAGCGCGTTCATCGACGGCGCGCTGTACCTGCCTGACCACTCCGTCATCATCACCGACGACGACGCCGACCCGACCTGGCTCACGATGGCCTCGCCGATCAACGAGCAGCTGCAGCTCATGGTGACATCCTTCGACATCACCGGCGACGGCGTCGCGCAGCAGAACAGATTCGTGCTGCCCCGCTCGCACACCAACAACATGCACACCGCCGGCGCCAACGGCAAGGGGCAGATGGTGAACCTCTCTCCCGAAGAGATCGCAGCCGACATGGAGGCCTCCGCCGCCGCCCTCCAGACGATCGGTGTGAGCGCACCCGCTTCGCACGAGATCATGGCCTACCCCTACGGCCACAACGACGAACGCTCGCACGAGGGCCTGAAGATGGCGGGCTTCGACATGGCCCGCACGATCGAGCAGGGCTACGTCGAGATCGGCTCCGACAAGATGACGCTCCCGTGCATCCGCATCAACTACGGCATGGGCGTGCCCGACGTGAAGAGGCTCATCGGATGACACCCCGATGAACGTGCGATGAGCCGGACATGACGCATCGCTAGCACATAGGGAACTGACAGACCACACTCGGGACAGGCGCAGGTGCCCCTCGCTACGCTGAGGAGTCCCACTCCGCCGTCGAAACGCGAGCAGCCCCCATGGATCTCACCGTCATCGTTCCGACCTTCAACGAAGGTCCCAATGTGGCAGAGCTCGTCCGCCGCGTCGGCGCGGCGCTTCACGGCCGCTCGTTCGAGATCCTCTTCGTCGACGATTCGACCGACAACACCCCGGATCTCATTCGGCAGGCGGCGGATGCCGCGGACTTCCCCGTGCGCCTCATCCACCGTGACAACCCGACCGCGGGACTCGGCGGCGCCGTCGTCGACGGCTTCCACGCCGCGGACTCCCGGTGGTGCCTCGTGATGGACGGCGACCTGCAGCACCCGCCGGAGGACATTCCCCGCATGCTCGACCGCGCCGCCGTCGGCGATGTCGACATCGTCGTGGCATCCCGCTACGTCGCCGGCGGCACCGCAGGCGGCCTCGCCAACGCGACCCGCACCGCCGTCTCGCGCGCGTCGACGCTCCTCACCAAGTCGATGTTCCCGCGCAAGCTCCACGGCACGACCGACCCGATGACGGGCTTCTTCCTCGTCGACCGCGACGCGGTCGAGCTCAGCGACCTCCGCCCCCGGGGCTTCAAGATCCTGCTCGAGATCCTCGCGCGCCGGCAGCTGCGCATCGGCGAGGTGCCGTTCGCGTTCGCATCGCGCTATGCGGGCGAGTCGAAGGCCAGCTTCGCGCAGGGCATGCGCTTCCTCACGCAGCTCGCGATGCTCCGCTTCGGCCGCATGTCGGCGTTCGCGCTCGTCGGCGGCGTCGGCGCGATCGCGAACCTCGTCATCATGTGGGGGCTCATCCGCCTCGGCATGGACTACCTGCCTGCCGCGATCATCGCGAGCGAAGTCACGATCATCGGCAACTTCCTGCTGCTCGAGTACCTCGTCTTCGCCGACATGCGCGCCGAGTCCGGGCAGATGTGGGTGCGGTTCATCAAGTCCTTCGCGTTCAACAACGCGGAAGCCATCGTGCGCATCCCGGTCCTGGCCCTCCTCGTCCAGAGCGCGCACATCCCGAGTGTGCTCGCCGCGGCGATCACCCTCGCCGCCGCCTTCGTCGTGCGCTTCGTCTACCACGCCCTGTTCGTCTACGCGCCCAGGAAGCGGGCTCCGCAGATGGTGGCGAAGTCGGCCGTCCCCCAGGCCAGCGGTCGTACCCTGGAATCATGACCTCCGACTCCCCCGCCTCGACGATCACGATGTTCGGCGCCGAATGGTGCCGCGACTGCCGCCGCACCAAGGCGCAGCTCGACGACCTCGGTGTCGAGTACACCTACGTCGACCTCGACGCCGACCCCTCCGCCGCCGAGGTGGCGCGCGAGATCTCGGGCCGCACGAACATCCCCGTCGTCGTCTACCCCGACGCGACGCACCACGTCGAGCCTTCGAACGACGACGTCGCGGCGAAGCTGCGCGAGCTCGCGCTGATCTGATCCGCCGTGCTGCCGCCCGCCCGTTAGGGTGAGCGGCATGGGCAATGACGCACCCCGGCAGGCCGGCGCTCGGCTGCGCCGCCGCACGATCGCGACCTACGCCGCCGGCTCGATCGGCACGGGCGGCTTCGCGACGCTCCCGGGGCTCGTCCTGACGTACTACCTGACCGACAGTCTCGGCGTCGCCGCGCTTCTTGCCGGTGTCATCGTGACCGCCGCGAAAGTGTGGGACGTCGTCATCGATCCCGTCGTCGGCGCGCTCACCGACGACGACCTGCGCCGACACGGATCGCGCCGCCGCCTCATGGTGATCGGCGGCGTCAGCCTGCCGGTGCTGTTCGCCCTCACCTTCGCCGTGCCGCCGGGGCTCGCACCCGCGAGCGGCGCAGCCTGGGTGCTCGTGGCGTTCCTGCTCACCGCCACCGCATTCAGCCTCTTCCAGGTGCCCTACATCGCCCTGCCCGCCGAGCTCACCGACCGCTACGACGAGCGCACGCGGCTGCTCACCTGGCGCGTCGTCGTGCTGACCTTCGCGATCCTGCTGTTCGGCGCGGGCGGACCGCTGCTGCGCAAAGCCACGGGCGACCCGACGACCGGCTACCTCCTCATGGGTGTCGTCGCGGGCGTCACGATCGGTGTCGGCATGCTCGTCTCCGCGTCGGTCGCGCGACACGGGCTCCGGACGCGATCGGCGATGGCCGCCGTCGGCACGAGCACCGCGGAGGAGGCGGAGCTCGTCGCCGATGCCACGGGCGCCGCGCCCGCCCATCGCGTCGGCGCGGACGCCTCGACACCCGGTGGCGGCATCCGCGACAACTTCCGCGCCGCGTTCGACACGCTCCGTCGCAGCCAGCCCTTCCGTGCACTGCTGCTGACGTTCGTCCTGCAGGCCCTCGCGACGGGACTCATGCTCGCGGGGGCGCAGTACCTCGCAACGTGGGTGCTCCGTTCAGAGGATGCCGTGACGCTCCTCTTCGTCGCCCTGATCGCCCCCGCCCTCGTCGCCGCTCCCGCGTGGGGCGCGCTCGCACGCCGGGCGGGAAAGGAGCGTTCGTTCGCTCTCGCCGGCATCCTCTTCGCCGTCGCGGCGCTCTCGACGGTCGCCGCCCTGTGGGCGCCCGGCGGCTGGATCTATGCGTCGGTCGCGGTGGCGGGCATCGCCTACGCGGGCATGCAGTCGCTGCCGATGGCCATGCTGCCCGACGTCATCAGCCACGACGCACGCCAGTACGGGGCGGGGCGCGCGGGCGCGTTCGGCGGCATCTGGACCGCCGGCGAGACGACGGGGTTCGCGCTCGGCGCGACCGTACTCGCAATCGTCCTCGCGGCGACGGGCTACGTCGAGCGCGTCGCGGGGGCGAGCGTCACGCAGCCGGATGCCGCCATCGCCGGCATCGTGCTGAGCTTCAGCGTGCTGCCGGCGGCGCTCGTCGTCGCGAGCCTCGTGCCGCTCGCGCGGTACCGCCTGCGCCGCGATGACATCGAGGAGCAAACTCACTGGGATCGAGTGCCACTTCAGCCGTAGGCTTGCAGCGGGTGTCGGGCGGTCTCCCGAAAGTCCGCCCGGCACCCGCCTCGGCATCCGCCGGGGACCCGGCCCCGGGCACCCATTCGAAGGAGAAGGCTGTGACCACGACGACGGAGCACGCCCCGCTCGACGAGGCGATCACGCAGCTGCAGACCGGGGCACGCGCCTGGAGCCTGCTCACGCTGTCGCAGCGCCGCGCTCTGCTCCTGCGCGTGCGGGCCACGACCGCCGCCGTCGCCGAGGAGTGGGCAGACGCGGCATCCACCTCGAAGGGACTCGCGCCGGGGCACCCGCTCCGCGGCGAGGAGTGGCTGTCGGGGCCGTACGCGGCGCTCGTCGCGATCGACGCCTACGCCGACACCCTCGCGGCTCTCGCGGCCGGCCGTTCGCCGATCGCTGGAGCGAAGATGGACACGGCGCCCGGCGGGCGCACGGTCGTGCACACGTCGCCCCTGACCGCGACCGACCGGCTGCTGCTGTCGGGCTACGAGACCGAGGTGTGGCTCGAACCCGGCGTGACCCCCGCCGACGCACGCGGCGCGGCGGGCCTCGCCCAGCGGCATCCCACCGATTCGGGAGGCGTCGGGCTCGTCCTCGGCGCGGGCAACATCACCTCGATCCCCTACCTCGACGTGCTCTACGAACTGATGGCGTTCAATCGCGTCGTCATCCTCAAGGTGAACCCCACGCAGGACGCGCTCGTGCCCGTCTTCGAACGCGCCCTCGCGCCGCTCATCGAACCCGGATTCCTGCGGATCGTTACGGGCGGCGGCGACGTGGGCGCCTACCTTACGCGGCATCCCGACATCGCGCACGTGCACATCACGGGGTCCGAAGCGACGTTCCGCGCGATCGTGCCGGGACTCTCCGTGCCGATCACGGCGGAGCTCGGCGGGGTCTCGCCGATCATCATCGTTCCGGGCGAATGGTCGCGCGCCGACCTGCGCTACCAGGCCGAGCACGTCGTGACGATGCGCCTGCACAACAGCGGCCACAACTGCATCGCGGGGCAGGTCGTGATCCTCAGCCGCGACTGGCCGCAGCGCGCCGAGTTCCTCGACGAGCTGCGCGCGGCGTACGACCGCGCGCCCGCCCGGCCGGTCTGGTACCCGAACAGTTCGGCGAAGCTGGATGCCGCGCGCGCGGCCTACCCGGCGGCCGACAGCTGCGGTGACGGCACCCGTGTGCTGATCGAGACCTCCGCGAACGGCGCCGAGGCCGACGCCGTCGAGACGACCGAGTACTTCTCGCCGGTGCTCGGCGTGGTCTCGCTGCCGGGCTCGGGACAGGAGTTCCTCGACGGCGCCGTCGCCCACGCGAATGACCGCCTCACCGGCACGCTCGGCGCGAACGTCTTGATCGACCCCGTGACGCAGTCGGCGCTCGGCGCCGGCTTCGAACGGGCGATCGCCGACCTCCACTACGGCACCGTCGCGATCAATGCGTGGACGGCCTTCGGCTTCCTCACCCCGACCGCGACGTGGGGCGCGTACCCCGGCGGGACGCTCGACGACGCCCCGAGCGGCATCGGGATCGTCCACAACGCGTTCCTCCTCGACCGCGTCGAGCGCACGGTGGTGCGCGGCCCGTTCCGCCCGTTCCCTCGGTCGGCGACGTCGGCGGTGCGCGGCTACGGCCTGTCGGTGCTGCCGAAGCCGCCGTGGTTCGTGACGTCGCGCACGGGAGCGGCCGTCTGCGAGGGCTTCACCCGGTTCCGCATCGACGGCAACTGGGCCGCCATGTCGGTCGTGCTCGTGAAGGCCTTCGGCGCATGACGCGCGATCGGCGGGGGCGGCGGGGGCGGGGCGGGCGGCGCGCCGATCTCGAGGCGGACTACATCGTCGTCGGGGCGGGCTCGGCGGGCGCAGCCCTCGCCGCGCGCCTGAGCGAAGACCCCGACGTCTCGGTGCTGCTGCTCGAGGCGGGACCGGCAGACCGTGCGCTCGAGCTGCACGTGCCGGCCGCGTTCTCGAAGCTCTTCCGCGGCGCGTACGACTGGAATTACGACACCGTGCCCCAGCCCGCTCTCGATGGGCGCACGATCTACTGGCCGCGGGGCAAGACGCTCGGTGGCTCGTCGTCGCTCAACGCGATGATGTGGGTGCGTGGATTCGCCGCCGACTACGACGCGTGGGCCGAAGTCGCGGGCGAGGGCTGGGCCTGGAAGGCGCTCGCGCCGTACTTCCTGCGGGTGGAGGACACCGAGGATGCCGCGGACCCCTCGCTCGGGCGCGGCGGTCCGCAGGCGGTGTCGCGCCAGCGCGATCCCCGGCCGCACACGGCGGCATTCCTCGAGGCGGCGCGCGAGCTCGGCCACCCCGTGACCGAGGCGAACCTGCCGACCGGGCAGGGCTTCTCGCAGACGATGGTCTCGCAGCACCGCGGAGGGCGGGCGTCGACCGCCGACGCGTACCTGCGGCCCGCGCTGCGGCGACGGCGCGGGAACCTCCGCGTCGCGACCGACGCCCTCGTGCGACGTGTGACTTTCGCCGCCGCTCCCCCCGCCGAGGGTGCACTCGTTCCCGCCGAGGGTGCACTCGTTCCCGCCGAGGGTGCACTCCCGCGCGCGACGGGCGTCTACGTCGACATCGCCGGAATCACCCGCCACGCTCGCGCACGACGCGAGGTCATCCTCGCCGGCGGCGCGATCAACACCCCGCAGCTGCTCATGCTGAGCGGCATCGGACCGGCCGACCACCTGGCATCCCACGGCATCGACCTGGTCGTCGACGCCCCCGAGGTGGGCGAGAACCTTCAGGATCACCTGGTCGCGGGGCTCGCGCCCGCGGCATCCGACGGCACTCTCTACGGCGCCGAGAAGCCCGCGGAACTCGTCCGCTACCTCACCCAGCGACGCGGCATGCTGACCTCGAACGTCGCCGAGGCATACGGATTCGTGCGCACCCCGGTCGCCGATGAGACCGGCGCCCCCGACGGGCTGCCTGACATCGAGATCATCTTCGCGGCCGCACCCTACGTCGGCGAAGGACTTGTGCCGCTGCCCGCCGAGGGGCTGACCGTCGGGGCGATCCTGCTGCAGCCGCGCAGCCGCGGCACGATCCGGCTGGCGTCGGCCGATCCGGCGGATGCCGCGGTCATCGACCCTGCCTATCTCACCGACTCCGAGGGAGTCGATGCCGCGACGATGCTCGCGGGGCTCGCCGAGTGTGAGCGACTCATCGCGACCTCCGCGCTCGGAGCCGTGACGACCGGCGGATGGGTGCAGCCCGAGGGCGGCGAGACGATGACGCCCGCCGAGCGGGCCGAGGCATCCCTGCGCCGCTACTCGCACACGCTCTACCACCCCGCCGGAACGGCCCGGATGGGTCTTGACGCTGCGTCGGTCGTCGATCCCGAGCTGCGGGTGCGCGGCGTCGCGGGCCTGCGCGTCGCGGATGCCTCGGTCATGCCGACCGTCATCCGCGGCCACACCAACGCCCCCGCGATCGTGATCGGCGAGCGCGCGGCCGACTTCATCCGCGGGGCCTGAGCCGGCCGGCCTCGTCCGCAGGGTCTGAGCGGACCCCGCGCGCGAAAACTCCTCCGATCGGGAGCGTCTGAGCCCTCGGTTGCCCGAGAATCCGGGGCACGCCGAGCGCCGACGGCGCGAATCGGAGGAGTTTTCGTGAACCAACCGCCGAGGGTCAGCGACCGGACCGGGTCAGCGACCGGAGCGGCGCTGGCCCCCGTTCTGACGCACGACCGAGCCGACCATGAGCTTGCCGCCGGCCGCACCGCCCGCGTGCGACGCACGACGGCCCGACGTGCGCGGGTTACCCGAGCCCTGAGCCGCGCCGTGATCGCGCGCCGGTCGCTGCGCGCGCGGCGCGTCGGTGTGCGCGGCCTGCGCCGGCCGACCCGGCCGCTCTGCCGCGGGGCGACCCGAGCGGTCCTTGCGGGGCTGGCCACCGGCAGCGGCCTGACCGCGTCCGCGACCGCCGCCACCCTGGCCCGAACCGCCCTGGCCCGAACCACCCTGGCCCGCACCGCCCTCGCGCGCGGCACGCTTGCGCTGCGCGTTAGCGCCCTGGCTGCGGCCACCACCACGCGGCTGCTCGACCTTGGGCTCGGGCTTGACGTAGGGGGCGACCTCGCCGACGAGCTGGGTCACCTCGGGCGAGGTGGCGCTGACCTTCACGGGCGTGGCCGTGATGGCGGCCTTGCGCAGCAGGTCCTTGACGTCCTTCTCCTGGCCGGGCATGACGACCGTGACGACCGAGCCCTCGGCGCCCGCGCGGGCGGTGCGTCCCGAGCGGTGCAGGTACGCCTTGTGCTCCATGGGCGGGTCGACGTGGATGACGAGCTCCACGTCGTCCACGTGCACGCCGCGCGCGGCGACATCGGTCGCGACGAGCACCTTCGCCGCACCCGAGGCGAAGGCCGCGAGGTTGCGGTCGCGGGCCGGCTGCGACAGGTTGCCGTGCAGGTCGACCGAGGGGATGCCCTGCGCCGTCAGCTGCTGGGCGAGCTTCTTCGCGTGGTGCTTTGTGCGCATGAAGAGGATGCGGCGCGAGGTGCCCGACGCGAGCGTGCGCACGAGTTCCTTCTTCTCGTCGGCGCCGGCGACGTGGAAGACGTGGTGCGTCATCGCGACGACAGGCGAGTGCGCTTCGTCGACCGAGTGCAGCACCTCGTTCTCGAGGAAGCGGTTCACGAGCTTGTCCACGCCGTTGTCGAGCGTCGCGGAGAAGAGCATCCGCTGGCCGCTGGCCGGCGTCGCCGCGAGAATGCGGGTCACCGACGGCAGGAAGCCGAGGTCGGCCATGTGGTCGGCTTCGTCGATGACGGTGATCTCCACGGCATCCAGCTTCACGAAGCCCTGCTTCATGAGGTCCTCGAGGCGGCCGGGGCAGGCGACGACGATGTCGACGCCGTCCTTGAGGGCCGCGACCTGACGGTTCTGGTTGACGCCGCCGAAGATCGTCGTCGTCTTCATGCCGTAGGCGGCTGCCAGGGGTTCGAGCGTCGCGTTGATCTGCGTCGCGAGTTCACGCGTGGGCGCGAGGACGAGCCCGAGGATGCGTCCGGCGCGGCGCGAGCCGCCGGCGAGCGCACCGCCCAGGCGCGCGGCGAGGGGGATCGAGAAGGCAAGGGTCTTGCCCGAGCCCGTCTTGCCGCGGCCGAGCACGTCACGGCCGGCGAGGGTGTCGGGCAGGGTGTCGACCTGGATCGGGAAGGCCTCGGTCTTGCCGTCCTTCGCGAGGACCTCGACGAGGGGGGCGGGCACGCCGAGCGTGCGGAAAGTGATGTCAGACATGGTGATGTTTCTGGGCGCGTGCGCCCGGATCGGTGGCCTCTGCGCGGATGCGCACAGGGTCGCCGTATGGGGAATGTCAGCCGGCATCCGGCGGACCGGGCGGCGAGGGAAGCGCTCTACGACGCAAGCGCGCGGGCGGATGCCGGCGCGTCAAGAGATTCCAGTCTAGCAGGCGCGCCCGGGCACGCCTCGCGTCACGAGGCGAAGCGGTCGGTCGCCGCCCGCAGCGCGCGGGCGATCCCGGGCTCGGTGGCCGAGTGCCCGGCATCCGGCACGACGACGAAGTCGGCCTCTGGCCAGGCCCGGTGCAGATCCCACGCGGTCATGATCGGCGTGCAGACGTCGTAGCGGCCTTGGACGATGACGGCCGGGATGCCGCGGATCGCCCCCACATCCTCGATGAGCTGGCCCTCGCGGAACCATCCGCCGTTCAGGAAGTAGTGGTTCTCGATGCGCGCGAAGGCGAGGGCCTGCGCGGGCTCCGTCATCGAGTCGACGAGCCCGTGATCCGACTCGAGCGTGAGGGTGGATGCCTCCCACGCCGTCCACGCGTGGGCGGCGCTCTGGTGCACGGCCGGGTCGGGGTCGGACAACCGCCGGTGGTAGGCCTCGATCATGCGCGAACGCTCGAGCACGGGGATGGGTTCGAGGTACGACTCCCACAGGTCCGGGAACAGGGCCGATGCGCCGCCCTCGTAAAACCACTCCAGCTCGTGCCGGCGGAGGGTGAAGACGCCGCGCAGCACGATCTCGGTCACGGCGTCGGGGTGGCACTCGGCGTAGGCGAGGGCGAGGGCAGACCCCCATGACCCGCCGAAGACCTGCCAGCGGTCGATGCCGAGATTCTTGCGGAGGAGTTCCATGTCGGCGACGAGGTGCCATGTCGTGTTGTAGCGGGGATCGGCATCGGGCTCGCTCATGTGCGGCGTCGACTTGCCGCAGCCGCGCTGGTCGAAGAGCACGATGCGATAGATCTCGGGGTCGAAGAAGCGCCGCTGCCAGGGTGACGTACCGCCGCCCGGCCCACCGTGCAGGAACACCACGGGCTTGCCGTCGGGGTTGCCCGACTGCTCCCAGTACACGCGCTGGCCGTCGCCGACGAGGAGGTAACCCGTCTCGTAGGGCTCGATGGCCGGGTACAGGATCTCGTCGAGGTGATCTCCGGCCGGGGTCACAGGTCGCCCCCCGAGACGCCGAAGGTGTTGCACGCCTGCGGGCCGCCCTGGTAACCCGTCATGAACCAGCGCTGACGCTGCTCGCTCGACCCGTGGGTCCAGCTCTCGGGGTTCACGACGCCCGACGACTGCTGCTGGATGTGGTCGTCGCCGACCGCCGCCGCGGCGGCGAGCGCGTCGTCGATCTGCGCGTCGGTGGGCGTCTGGATGTAGGCGACGCCGTGCGCGTCGGTCTGCTGCGCGGCATCCGCGACCCAGGCCCCCGCGAAGCAGTCGGCCTGCAGTTCGGTGCGCACGCCGTTGCTGTCGGGACCGGTGCCGTTGTTCGGGTACTGGTCGAAGATGCCGGTGATCTGCTGGATGTGGTGACCGTACTCGTGGGCGAGCACGTAGAGCTGCGCGAGGTCGCCCGCCTTGTCGCCGAACTGCTGCTCGAGAACGTCGAAGAAGGTCGGGTCGATGTAGACGGTCTCCTCCGGCGGGCAGTAGAAGGGACCGGTCGCGTTCGATGCCGTGCCGCACGATGTCGGCGTCGACCCGTCGACGATGATGAGCTGCGGCTGCCGGTACCCCTGCACCTGAGTCGCCCAGTAGGAATTGATGACCTTCGAACCCGCCGCGAGGCGGCAGTCGACGCTCGCGTTGGCGTCGGCACCCGTCTCGCAGTTCTGAATCTCGGACTCGGTGCCGGGCCCCGCCTGCAGCCCACCACCCCCGCCCAGAAGACTGGAGAAGTCGCCGCCGGTGAAGATCTGGAGCAGGATCACGGCGATCGCTCCGAGGCCGCCGACACCTCCCGCGATCACTCCGCCACCGGGGCCGCGCCGCTTCGCGCCGCTCCCGCTCACATCGGCGTTGCTGTTGAACGTCATGGCCTCACCGTACCGCCTGACATCGCGCAGCCGTCGGCTCGACGCCCGTAAGCTCAGGGCATGGATGCCACGACAGTCACCGTCACCGGCGCGGGCGGCCAGATCGGCTACGCGCTCCTCTTCCGCATCGCCTCCGGAGCGATGCTGGGCGAAGATCGCCCCGTGCGTCTGCGGCTGCTGGAGATCCCGCAGGGGCTGAAGGCCGCCGAGGGTGCGGCGCTCGAACTGCAGGACTGCGCCTTCCCGCTGCTGCACGGCGTCGAGATCACCGATGACCCGCGCGTCGGATTCGACGGCGCGAACATCGCGATGCTCGTCGGCGCGCGGCCGCGGACGGCGGGCATGGAACGTGCCGATCTCCTCGCGGCGAACGCGGGCATCTTCGGCCCGCAGGGCGCCGCGCTGAACGACGTCGCCGCGGACGACGTTCGGATCGTCGTCGTGGGCAACCCCGCGAACACGAACGCGCTCATCGCGGCGGCATCCGCCCCCGACATCCCCGGCGAGCGCTTCGGCGCCCTCACCCGGCTCGACCACGACCGCGCGCGCGCTCAGCTGGCGGCGGCGACGGATGCCGCGGTTTCCGACATCCGCGGGGTCACGATCTGGGGCAACCACTCCGCGACGCAGTTCCCCGACGTCGACCACGCGACGATCGCCGGACGCCCCGCGCGCGCCGTGCTCGCCGAGCGCTTCGGCGACCCGACTGCGGCGACCGCGTGGCTCGACGACGAGTTCGTGCCGCGGGTCGCGAAGCGCGGGGCGGAGATCATCGCCGTGCGCGGATCGTCGTCGGCGGCCTCCGCCGCGAACGCCGCCATCTCCCACATCCGCGACAGCGTGCTCGGCACGGGAGACGCGTCCGACTCGTGGACATCGGCGGCCGTCCTCTCGCACGGCGAGTACGGAGTCGCCGAGGGTCTGTACTCGTCGTTCCCCGTCACGAGCGACGGCTCGGGCTACCGCATCGTCGAAGGCCTCGAGGTCGACGACCGCGCCCGCGCCCGCATCGACGCATCGGTCGCCGAACTCGTCGCCGAGCGCGACGCCGTCCGTGGGCTCGGTCTGATCTGAGCGCCATGGACCTGCTCCTCGTCATCCTCGTCGCGGTGGTCGCCGCCGCGGTCGTGATGGCGCTGGGGCAGCGACTCGGCGTGGCCGGCCCCCTCCTGCTCGTCGCGTTGGGGCTCGTCGTGGGGCTGCTGCCCTTCGTGCAGGTGCCCGAGATCGACCCCGACCTCATCCTCGTGGGGGTGCTCCCGCCGCTCCTCTACGCCGCCGCGGTGCGGCTGCCGGCGATCGAGTTCCGGCGCGACTTCACGCCGATCGCGGGGCTCGCCGTCGTCCTCGTGGTCATCACGGCGCTTCTTCTCGGCTGGTTCTTCTCCCTCGTGCTCCCGGGCGTCGGCTTCGCGCTGGGCGTGGCGCTCGGGGCGATCCTGAGCCCCACGGATGCCGTGGCGACGGGCATCGCGAAGCGCCTCGGGATCTCTCCGCGCGTCACGACGATGCTCGAGGGTGAGAGCCTCCTGAACGACGCGACGGCCCTCGTGCTCCTGCGCACCGCGCTCCTCGCCGTGGCCGCCGGGTCGTTCTCCTTCGGCTCCGCCGTCGGAAGCTTCGCGTGGGGAGTGCTCCTCGCACTCGTGATCGGCGCCGTGCTCGGCCTGCTCGCCGTGCGCCTGCGTTCGTGGGTGCAGAACTCCGCGGCATCCACGGCCATCGGCTTCACGGTGCCCTTCCTCGCCTACCTGCCCACGGAGCACCTCGGCGGCTCGGGTCTCGTCGCCGCAGTCGTCGCGGGCATCGTGGCGGGGCAGGGCGGTCAGCGCTGGTTCACCCCGGAGCAGCGTCTGTCGGACGAGGTCAACTGGCGCACGGTCGAGCTCGTGCTCGAGGGCGGCATCTTCCTCATCATGGGGCTCGAGCTCGACCAGATCGTACGGGCCGTGACGGCGCGGCACGAGGGCATCGCGCTGCCGACGGCCGCCGCCCTCGTCGCTCTCGCGATCGTCCTTGTCGTCCGCGCCGGGTACGTCGCGTTCATCCTCTGGATCGGTCGCACGCGCGTGCGCCGCACCGACCGCGCACGGCTGGAGAGCATGGACGCGCGCATGGAGGCCATCGCCGAGAACGGCTGGCCGCGCCGCGGCCCCGACGACGCGGACCTGCCCCGCTCCATGCCCGCGGGGCGTCTGGGTCAGCGGCGCGCGAACTCGCCTGCGCGCGCCGAACGCCGCCTCACGTCGATGCGCCACCGGATCTCACGATCGCTCGCCGATCTGGACTACTACCAGTCGACACCGCTCGGCTGGAAGCACGGCACCGTGATCGTGTGGGCCGGCATGAGAGGCGTCGTCACGCTCGCCGCCGCGCAGACGATCCCGCGCACCATCGACACGCGCCCGGAGCTCGTCTACATCGCTTTCGTCGTCGCCCTCGTGAGCCTGCTGCTGCAGGGTTTCAGCCTGCCGTGGCTCGTGCGGCGTCTGCAGCTGACCGACCCCGGATCGGGACCCGAGGCCGACGACAGCCATGCCCTCGATGCGGAGCTGCGCGACGCCGCGACAGCCGCGCTCACCTCGGGCGACCTGCGCCGCCGCGACGGCTCGGAGTTCGACGCCGCGATCGTCGACCGAGCAGGCTCCCTCTACACCGCTCCCCCCGACGAGAAGTGGACGAGCTCCGCTCGGGAGGTCCTCGAACTGAGACTCGCGCTGATCGAGGCGATGCGGACGCGACTCAACCGCGTCGCTTCGGGCGGACGCTACGCCACGGCGACGCTGCGTCACACGATGTCGCAGCTCGACGCCGATCAGCTGAGCATCGAGCTGCGGCTGCGCGAGGACGAGTAGAGGACGGAGCGCATGGGCGCGGACACGGAACGCTAGACGCTGGGTGCTGAGCGCGCAGCGCTAGGTCAGAATGGATGACATGACCTCCGACGTCCCCGCCTCCGGCGAGCGCGCCCCCGCCGACTACGCCGAGTCGATCGCCCTGCCCGCCGTGACCGCCGCCGTCCCCCTCATCGTCTCGGGGACCGAATGGTGGGCGGCACGGCCCGCGGGGTCACGCCTCGTGGGGCTCGTCGTCGCGCGCGACGATCTTCCGTCGGTGATCGCGCAGCGCGATGCGCTCGCGGAGTTCGGGGTGCCGATCGAAGGCTTCCGCCACCCCGCCCCCGAGACCGGCGAGAGCTGGTCGGAGCGTCTCACGCGGCTCTTCGGTCGGCTCGTCGAAGGCGACGTCGTGGTCGTCGCCGACAAGCACGCCCTCGGACGCACCGTCCCGGAGGAGACGCACGCCATCGGCGAGCTGCGACGCCGCGGCATCATCGTGAAGGTCCTCGGCCACACCCGCGCCTGACCCCGATTCCGCCTTCCTTGTGCGCCGGCCGGCCGGCCGTGTGGTGGGCGGCCGGTGGCAGAAGCGCCCGGCGGCCGGTGGCAGAAGCGCCCGGCGGCGCGGCGGGTGGGTTACAACTCAGGCAGAACCCGCGCCACGCGGCACTCACGCCGTCCACCCGGCGATTCTGCCTGAGTTGTGCGCCGCCGGCGTCTCGCACCCGCGTCGACGGCACCCGCACGGACGCGGCAACCGCCGTCAGTCGACGGCGACGTACGCGGCGAGATGCTGCGCCGTCAGAGTTGCGCCGCTCGCGACGAGGTCGGCGGGCGTGCCCTCGAAGACGACCGTGCCGCCATCGCGACCCGCGCCCGGTCCGACGTCGATGATCCAGTCGGCGTGCGCCATGACCGCCTGGTGGTGCTCGATCGCGATGACCGAGTTGCCGGCATCCACCAGCGCGTCCAGAAGAGCGAGGAGACCCGCGACGTCGGCGAGATGCAGGCCCGTCGTGGGTTCGTCGAGGATGTAGATGGCACCCTTCTTGGCCATCGAGATGGCGAGTTTGAGGCGCTGCCGCTCGCCGCCGGAGAGGGTGCCGAGGGCCTGGCCGAGCGTGATGTAGCCGAGGCCGACATCGCTCATGCGGGCGAGCGTGGCGGCGGCCGTGCCCTTCAGCCCGGCATCCGCGCAGAAGGCGATCGCCTCTTCGACCGACATCGCGAGCACGTCGGCGATCGTGCGACCCTCGACCGTGTACTCGAGGACGGCGTCGCTGAAGCCCGATCCTTCGCACAGCTCGCACCGAGTCTCGACGCTCTGCGTGAACCCCAGATTCGTGATGATGACGCCGAGGCCCTTGCACGCGGGGCAGGCACCCTCGGAGTTCGCGCTGAAGAGAGCCGGCTTCACCCCGTTCTGCTTGGCGAACAGCTTGCGGATCTCATCGAGCACACCCGTGTACGTCACCGGGCTCGACCGCCGGGAACCCTTGATCGGCGTCTGATCGACCACGACGACCTCGTCGCGACCCGCGAGGCTGCCATGGATGAGCGACGACTTGCCCGATCCCGCCACACCCGTGACAACGGTCAGGATGCCGAGGGGCACGTCGACGTCGACATCCCTGAGATTGTGCAGGCTCGCGCCGCGGATCTCGAGCGCGCCGCGGTGGGCGCGCGTGCTCGGTTTGAGCGCTGCACGGTGATCGACGTGCCGCCCCGTCACGGTGTCGGACGCGCGCAGGCCCGCGACATCCCCCTGGTACGTGATGAGTCCGCCGTGGCGCCCCGCGCCCGGGCCGAGGTCGATCACGTGGTCGGCGATCTCGATGACCTCGGGCTTGTGCTCGACGACGAGCACTGTGTTGCCCTTGTCGCGCAGGAGAAGAAGCAGCTCGTTCATGCGCTGGATGTCGTGCGGGTGCAGCCCGGTCGTCGGCTCATCGAAGACGTACGTCATGTCGGTCAGGGCGGAGCCGAGGTGACGGATCATCTTCGTGCGCTGGGCTTCTCCCCCGGAAAGGGTGCCGCTCGCGCGGTCGAGCGAGAGGTAGCCGAGCCCGATGTCGACGAACGAGTCGAGCGTCTGCTGGAGCGTCTGCAGGAGCGGACCGACGCGCGCGTCGTCGATCGACCGCACCCAGGCGGCGAGATCCGTGATCTGCATGGCCGCGGCATCCGCGATGCTCGCTCCGGCGATCTTCGACGAGCGTGCACCCTCATTGAGGCGCGTGCCGTCGCATGCCGGGCACGGCATGAACTTCACCGCGCGGTCCACGAACGCCCGCACATGCGGTTGCAGGCTGTCGCGGTCCTTCTGCAGCATCGATCTGGTGACCTTCGGGACGAGACCCTCGTAGGTCATGTTGATGCCCGCGATCTTCACCTTCGTCGTCTCTTTGTAGAGCAGATCGTGCAGCTCCTGCGCGGAGTAGTCGACGATGGGCTTATCGCCGTCGACGAAGCCCGAGTCGGCGAATCCCTTCACCATCCAGCCGTCCGGCGTGTAGCCAGGTACCTTGATCGCCCCCGCACGCAGCGACAGCGAGCGATCGAGCAGCTCGTCGAGGTCGATGTCGCTGACCTGTCCGAGGCCTTCGCACTCGGGGCACATCCCTCCTGTGATCTCGAAGGAGCGCCGTTCCTTCTTGCCCTTGTCCTTGCCGGTCGCGATCGTGATCGCGCCGGCACCGCTGACGGAAGGGACGTTGAACGAGAACGCCTGCGGCGAGCCGACGTGCGGCTGCCCGATGCGGCTGAACAGCAACCGCAGCATCGCGTGCACGTCGGTCGCGGTGCCGACCGTCGAGCGGGCGTTGGCGCCCATCCGCTCCTGATCGACGACGATCGCCGGGCTGATGTTTTCGAGCCGGTCGATGTCGGGACGGCTCAGCTGCCCCATGAACTGCTGGATGAAGGTCGGATAGGTCTCGTTGATGAGCCGCTGCGACTCGTTCGCGATCGTTCCGAAGACGAGGCTCGACTTGCCCGACCCGCTCACCCCGGTGAAGACGGTGAGACGGCGTTTGGGGATCTCGACATCGATGCCGCGGAGGTTGTTCTCTCGCGCTCCTACGACGCGGATGACGTCATGTGCGTCGGCGACGGGGACAGGGGCGGGAGTTCCGGGTGCGGATGCCATGGGGACAGTCTGCCCGCCGCGGGCGACACCGTGTGCGATCGGACGCGATGCGAACGCGCCGTGCGTCTACGCTGACCTGATGTCCCCTTTCACCGTCGTCATCCCGTGGCGCCCCGCGCCGACGCGTGAGCCTGCCTACGCGTTCGTCACCGACTGGTACGCCCGCCACGTGCCCGAGGCCACCGTGCGCGCGATCGACACCGCGGACGACGTGTTCGTCCTCTCCGCGTGCCGCAACGAAGCGGTGCGTTCGGTCCCGCCCGGCGAGGTCGTCGTGATCAACGATGCCGACACGTTCCCCGAGGTGAACGTGCTGCGCGCCGCAGTCGAAGCCGCCCGCACGAGCGGCCGCGTGCATCTGCCGTACACCGAGTATCACTGGCTCGGGGCGGAGGGCACCGCGCAGCTGCAGTCGGGATCGGCTCCCGAAGACTGCGACTTCGAGCTCGTGAAAGGCGCCTGCTCCGGAGTGTATGTGACGACTCCCCGCACCTGGGCTGCCCACGGCGGGCAGGACGAGCGCTTTCGCGGATGGGGATTCGAGGATGCCGCGTGGTACCTCGCGCACAGCACGCTGTTCGGTGCGCCGCCGGTGCGCCACGAGGGCAGCGTGTACGCGCTGCATCACCGGGCCGAGGTGCGCGCCGGCGAGCGCTATGAGGCGAATGCCGCCCTGATGGAGCGCGACCGCGCTGCCTCGGGCGATCCGGCGGCGATGGCGCAGCTCGTCGGCGTGGACCGGCGTGCCGGTGCTGGGACTCGTCACCGACGAGTACACCGCCGTCAAGCAGCGCGGCGCGCTCGCGCACTGGGCTCAGGATGCCGTGGTGCCGATCGTCGCGGCGGATTCGGAAGGGATCACCCGGCTGCAGCAGCTGTGGTCGGGGCGACACGCGATCGCCGGCGCCGCCGCGCAGAGATACCCGGCACACCGCGCCGACGCGACGGCGTGGTGGGACGAGGTGGTGGCGGCCTTCGCGCCGCGCAGCATCTGAACGCGGGACCGCGGGAACGCGGGGCCGCCGTCACGCCGCGCGATGGCACCCGACGAGGTGGTCATCGACCATGCCCGCCGACTGCATGAGCGCGTACATCGTGGTCGATCCGACGAAGCGGAACCCGCGCTTCTTGAGCGCCTTCGAGAGCGCATCGGATGCCGCGGTCGTCGCCGGCACGTCGGCGAAACGCACCGGCCGCTCACCGGTGGGACGCGGACTCGGCGCGAACGACCACATCAGGGCATCGAGCTCGCCCGGCGCCATCGCCTCGACGAGGCGGGCGTTGCCCATCGTCGCGAGGATCTTGGCGCGGTTGCGGATGATGCCGGCATCCGCCATCAGACGCTCGACATCGGCCTCGTCGAAGCGCGCCACCGCATCGGGCTCGAACCCGGCGAACACCTCGCGGAAGCGCGGACGCTTGCGCAGGATCGTGATCCAGCTGAGTCCCGCCTGGAACCCTTCGAGCGACATCTTCTCGAAGAGAGCCCGATCACCGTGGAGGGGGCGCCCCCACTCCTCGTCGTGGTAGCGGCGGTACTCGGCATCGTCGCCGACCCACGCGCAGCGGGCGAGGCCGTCGGGTCCGGTGCGCAGGTCGTCCATCCCGCCAGGCTATCGGCGCGAGGGCCTCACGAACTCCGCAGAATGCCACGAACTCCGCAGCCGATCGCGGCATCCGATGCGGAGTTCGTGACTGACTGCGGAGTTCGTGCGCGCACACGTGCGCGCCGGTGCTACTTCTTCTTGGCGCGCGACTTCTCCGAGACGGGCGCGTCGCCGGAGGCGGCGAGGTTCGCGTAGTACGCGCGGGCCTCGTCCTGACGCTCCTGCTCGGCGCCCGAGGCGATGGGCGCGCGCACGTGCTCGGGCGCGAAGCCGTAGGCATCCACCAGGTCCTGCGCGTGCGGGCGCAGCCGCAGCGCAAGCCGGTCGATGTAGCGCGAGACGGATGCCGCACGCTGCGCCGACAGGCGACCGTTGATGAGGTACCAGGCGAGGTGCTTCTCGATGAGGTGCATGCCGAACATGTCGCGCAGCCACGTCAGAACCTGCGCGGTCCCCGGGTCGGAGATCTTCGCGATGCCGTCGCTGAACGCCTCCCACTGCAGCAGCTCGCCGTGCGCACGCGCCGCCTCGATCAGCTCCGCCTGGTTCGCGTTGAAGAGGGCCGCCGCCTCGGCCGGCGACGCCTTGGACGCGGGGCGCAGTCGCGCCGCGATGTCGGAGATCATCTGCTCGACGCGACCCGCGAGCAGCTCGTGCTGCTGCTCGGCGCGCAGCCCCAGCTCGACCGACCGCGCCGTCGAGCCGAAGTCGGCGACCGTCTGACCGAGTCGACGCAGGCCCGCACCGTGGAAGACCTTGCCGGCGGTCTGCTTCGCGGCGAACGACGCGAGCTTCGCGGCATCCGCCCCCTTGAACTGCTTCGCATAGTCGGCGAGCAGGCGCTTGCCGACGAGCTGCAGGAGGATGTTGTTGTCGCCCTCGAACGTCACGTACACGTCAAGATCCTGGTGCAGGCCCACCATGCGGTTCTCGGCGAGGAAGCCCGATCCGCCGCACGCCTCGCGCGCCTCCTGGATGGTCGACAGCGCGTTCCACGTCGAGAGGGGCTTGAGCGCGGCGGCGAGCGTCTCGAGGTCTTCCCGCTCCTGCGGGGTGTCGGTGCGACCCGAGAACACGCCGTCGAACTTGCGCAGCAACTCGTCGTTGGCGAAGAACTGCGCGTAGTTCTGCGCCAGGAGAGGCAGCAGGCGCCGCTGGTGCTTTCCGTAGTCGAGCAGCACGACCTCATCGCTGCCCGATCCCGAGTCGAACTGGCGGCGCTGGTTCGCGTACGTCAGGGCGATGTAGAGGGCGAGGGCCGTCCCGGTCGTCGCGGCGCCGTCGAGCGAAACGCGGCCCTGCACGAGCGCACCGAGCATCGTGAAGAAGCGGCGTCCCGGGCTCGGGATGTCGGACGTGTAGGTGCCGTCGGATGCCACGTCGCCGTACCGGTTCAGCAGGTTGAAGCGGGGGACGCGGACATGGTCGAAGGCGAGACGGCCGTTGTCGATGCCGTTGAGGCCGCCCTTGACGCCGTCATCCTCGCTCTGGATGCCGGGGAGCATCTCGCCCGCCTCGTCACGGATCGGCACGAAGAAGCAGTGCACGCCGTAGTTGACGCCGCCCGTGATGAGCTGGGCGAACACGGTCGCGGCACGCCCGTGCAGCGCCGCGTTGCCGAGGTAGTCCTTCCACGCCCCGCGGAACGGCGTGTGGATGACGAACTCCTCGGTCTCCGGGTCGTAGGTCGCGGTCGTGCCGATGGATGCCACGTCCGAGCCGTGCCCCGTTTCGGTCATCGCGAACGCGCCCGGCAGTTCGAGCTCGATCACATCGCGCAGCCACGCATCGTGATGCTTCTTCGTGCCGAGCTGGTAAATGGCCGAGCCGAACAGGCCCCACTGCACACCCGACTTGATCTGCAGGCTCGGGTCGGCGAGGACGAGCTCCATGAACCCGGCGAGGTTGGCGCCGTTGTCCTCGAGACCGCCGTAGGCCTTCGGGAAGGCGCGGCGCGAGCCGTTGTTCTCGACGAGGAGGCGCAGCTGACTGAGCACGCGCTCGCGATGCTCGGACATGGGCTGGCCGTCGATGCGCCAGAACGCGGGGTCCTTGATCATCTCCCGCGCCTCACGCCGCGTCTCGCCCCACGTGCCGAGGAGGAGATCTGTGACGGCGTCGATGTCGATACGCGGCTCGTGAGCCTCCTCCGCCGAGTGCGGCGCGGCGGGGGCGCCTCCCGAGGGCGTGCGCTTGCTGGTGGCGGGCCTCTTCGGGTGGATGTTCTCGCGGACGGCGGCGTCGGTCATGGGTGCACCTCTCGAAGGAGACGGACAGAGAAGATCACCTTCGACCGTAGGAGGGTCACAACCGAGCTGCAAACGGGTTGCACATGAGCGACAAACCCGTGCACACCCGTGTGCACGGTTGGTTGTATGACACCGACACCCACCCATCGTGACACTGAGTGTCACGATGGGTGGGTGTCTGCTCAGATCTCGACGCGGTGCCCGAAGCGGAACAGCGGGTCCGCCGTGTCGAACGGCACGTCGGGACGGGATGCCTCGACGGCCGCCATCGAGCGCGGGACATCGAACGGCAGGGCACCCTCCGCGCGCGCCGCACCACTCAGGACGTCCAACAGCGCTGCGGGACTCGCCCCCCAGTTGGCCGTCAGCGCGACGCCCGCCTCCGCGAAGGGCGTGAGGATGGCCGGACGGTCGAGGAAGACATCCACCACCGTGGGTACCGCGCCGGCGACCTCACGAACATGCGCGATGGTCTCCGCCGGGAACGCGAGCGAGCCGGCGTGGAAGAAGTTCTCGAACATCGATCCGCGCTCCTCATAGGGCGCCTCGAGGCGCAGAACGGCGAGGTCCGCCTCCTCCGGCGTCGCGACGACTTCACCGTACCCGGCCGCCACCCCGGCAGCGATGCCCTCGACGTACAGCCTCACGCCACGCGCGAACGGCAGCGCCGGAGACGACCGCAGCACCGTGATCGACGCGCGCTGGGCCGCGTCTCCGGCAGCGCGGAACGCAGCCGAGCCGACGATGAGATCGGCGGCCTCGGCATCCACAAACGGATTCTCGAAGAGGCCGAGGACGAACTTCTCGCGCAGCAGGCGTCGCGCCGAGACATCGAGGCGCTCCTCGCTGACCAGACCGTCGGCGACGAGCCCGAGCAGGATCTCGGTGCACTTCTCGCCCCCGAACTGGTCGGCGCCGGCGTCGAGGATCTTCTGCATCCGCTCGGCGGGAGTGAGATGCTCGACACCCCAGGCGCGCGCGGGGAACGGGGTGCCCATGATCTCGCTGTCGGTGATGAGACCCCACGCGGATGCCCACCGCGGTGTACTCCTGTCGCGCGAGGTCGCCGAACGTGCGGACGAGCTCCTCGTCACGCGTCGCGGCGAGACCCAGCGCGTCGGGCCATTGCGAGAAGGGCCCCGAGAGCATCGCGGCGCCCGGGTTCTCGGTGAAGGAGTGCCGCGGGTCGGTGGAGATCGTCACCGGGATGCCGAGGCGCGAAGCAGCAGCTCGACGCGCTCGCGTCGAGTCACTGCGCCGCGGCGATGACCTCGAGGACGGCCTCGCCGTAGGCTTCGCGTTTCTTCGCACCGATGCCCGTGACCCCGTCGAGGTCCGTCATCGAGGTCGGTCGCTGCTCGGCGAGGGCGCGGAGCGTGGCATCGCCGAACACGATGTACGCCGGCACTCCCTGCTCCTTCGAGACGCCCGCGCGCCAGGTGCGCAGCGCCTCGAACAGATCGCGGTCGCCGTCGGCGAGCGTGTCGGATGCCGCCGCCTTCCGCACGCGCGATGCCCCGCCCGATCGGCCCAGCACGTCGCGGCGGAGGGGCACGGCGGTCTCGCCGCGGAGAACCTCGCCGGCCCGCTCGCCGGCGACGAGGACGCCGTAGTCGCCCTGGGCCGCGATGACGCCGCCGGCGAGCAGCTGCCGGATGACGCTGCGCCAGTCCTGGTCGCTGAGGTCCGCGCCGAGTCCGTAGGTGGTGAGGGTGTCGTGCTTCTGCTGACGGATGCGTTCGGTCGAGGCCCCCCGCAGGATGTCGACGAGGTGGCCCGCGCCGAACGCCTGACCGCGCTCGCGTTGCAGCCGAATGATCGTGGAGAGGAGCTTCTGCGCGGGAACCAGCCCGTCGAACGTGTCGGCGGGGGTGAGGCAGGTGTCGCAGTTGCCGCATGGCCCCGACTCCTGCCCGAAGTATGCGAGGAGGTTCTGCCGTCGGCACGACACCGTCTCGCAGAGCGCGAGCATCGCATCGAGGTGCTGGCCGAGTCGCTGCTTGTACGCGCGCTCCCCCGGCGACTGGTCGATGAGGCGGCGCTGCTGGACCACATCTCCGAGCCCGTACGCCATCCACGCGACCGAGGGGTCGCCGTCGCGCCCCGCGCGCCCAGTCTCCTGGTAGTACCCCTCGACCGACTTGGGCAGGTCGATGTGCGCGACGAAGCGCACGTCCGGCTTGTCGATGCCCATGCCGAACGCGATCGTCGCGACCATGACGACACCGTCCTCTCGGAGGAAGCGCGCCTGGTTGCGGGCCCTCACCCCGGCATCCAGCCCCGCGTGATACGCGAGCGCGTCGACGCCTTGCGTGCGCAGGTACTCGGCCGTCTGCTCGACCGACTTGCGGCTGAGCGCATAGACGATGCCCGCCGACCCGGCCGGCTGCGCACGGATGAACTGCAGCAGCTGACGACGCGGATCGACCTTCGGCTCGATGCGGTACTGGATGTTCGGGCGGTCGAAGCTCGCCACGAAGTGCCGCGCCTCGGGGAGGTGCAGCCGCTCGGTGATCTCCTTGTGCGTCGCACGCGTCGCGGTCGCGGTGAGCGCCATGCGCGGAACGCCCGGGAAGCGCCCCGCGAGGTCGCCGAGCGCGAGATAGTCGGGACGGAAGTCGTGGCCCCACTGGCTGACGCAGTGGGCCTCGTCGATCGCGATCACGCTCAGTGCACCGCGTTGCAGGAGCGCCGTCGTCGACGCCGCGCTCAGTCGCTCGGGTGCGACGTAGAGTAGGTCGAGATCGCCGGCGAGGTAGGCCTGCTCGACGCTCGCGCGCTCTGCGGCGGACTGGGTGGAGTTCAGGTACGCGGCGTTGACGCCGTTGGCGACGAGCGCGTCGACCTGATCGTGCATGAGGGCGATGAGGGGGCTCACGACGAGGCCCGTCCCGGGACGCACGAGCGCGGGGATCTGGTACGTGATCGACTTGCCGCCGCCGGTGGGCATCAGGACGACCGCGTCGCCGCCGGAGACGACGTGATCGACGATCGCGGCCTGATCACCGCGGAAGTCGTCGTAGCCGAAGACGTCTTTGAGGACGGCGCGCGCGTCCTCCCCCGTACGGTCCCGTCCGAGGCGGGGGCGTCGAGGTGCGGAGGAGGAAGGGTCGGCAGCGGGTGGTGTCGCAGCCGTCGCACGCGCCAGCGCTCCGGCGTATCCGTCGAACTCGGGCGGCGGGGCGCTGTCGTACTCGTCAGGCGGAGTCAGCTCGTCGACGTCCCACGGGATGTCCGCGTAGGGGTCGTCGCCGGTGTGCCTGCTCACCCCACCAGGCTAGCCGCGGCACCCGACACCGCCGTCACAGCCGCACCACCTCGACGACGCGGACGATCGCCGCGCCCTCGGCGACGGATGCCTCGAGGTCGACCTCCGCGCGGATCCGCCAGTCGTGGTCGCCGGCCGGGTCGTCGATCGTCTGCTCGACCCGCCACCGGCCCGCGACCGCCGAAGCCTCGTCGATGACGCAGAGCCGCGGCGAACGCGCCGCAGCTCCGGTCAGGATCTCGTCGTGCTCGTCGTAGTAGGCGTCGAGGGCGGCGGGCCAATCGACGTCGGGGTCGAGGGCGACGAGCGCGTCGTCGTCCTGGAGAGCGGCGAGCTGCACGCGCCGGAAGAGCTCGTTGCGGACGAGCACCGTGAACGCACGCCGGTTCGCGAGGATCGACGGCGGTGCCGGCGGCACGACAGGGGTGTCGTCCTCGGGGAGGTGCGCGGCGCCGTCGACGAGCGCAGACCATTCGTCGACGAGGCTCGAGTCGACCTGACGCACGAGCTCGCCGAGCCACTCGATGATGTCCACGAGCTCATCGCTGCGCGCCTCGGCCGGCACCGTCTGCCGGATGGCTCGGTAGGCATCCGACAGATAGCGCAGCACGAGACCCTCGCTGCGCTGCAGCTGATAGAACGACACGTACTCCGCAAACGACATCGCGCGTTCGAACATGTCGCGGACGACCGATTTGGGACTCAGCGCGAAGTCCCGCACCCAGGGCTGGCTCGAGGCGAACACCTCGTACGACTGCGCCAGCAGGTCGGCGAGGGGTTTCGGGTACGTGATCTCCTCGAGCAGCGCCATCCGCTCGTCGTACTCGATCCCGTCGCGCTTCATCGCGGCGACCGCCTCCCCGCGAGCCTTGAACTCCTGCTGCGAGAGGATGGCGCGCGGGTCGTCGAGCGTCGCCTCGATGATGCTCACGACATCGAGGGCGTAGTGCCCCGTGCCGACGCCGCCCTCGCCGGGTGGGTCGGGCGACAGCAGCGCGATCGCGGCGAGCGCGAACGGCGATAGGGGCTGGTTGAGCGCGAAGTTCGGCTGCAGGTCGACGGTGAGCCGGATCACCGAGGCCCCTTCCGGGTCGCGGACGATCTCGACGATCCCGGCATCCACCAGGGTGCGGAAGATCGCGATCGCTCGGCGCGCGAGCGCGTACCGCCGAGCGCGCGGCTCGTGGTTGTCGAACACGAGCGAACGGACGTTGCCGAACACGTCGCCGCCCCGGCCGATGACGTTGATCATCATCGCGGCCGTCAGCTTCAGCTGGGGCACGAGGGGTTCCGGCGGTGCGGCGATGAGACGCTCCGCTGATCCCTCACCCCAGTTGACGACACCGGTCGGCGCTTTCTTGCGCACGATCTTCTTGCGCTTGGCGGGGTCGTCGCCGGCCTTCGCGAGCGCGACGGCGTTCTCGATCTCCCATTCCGGCGCCATCACCACGACGTTGCCGTAGGGGTCGTACCCCGCGCGGCCCGCACGCCCCGCGACCTGGTGGAACTCGCGCGCGGTCAGCTGACGCATCTTCGTGCCGTCGAACTTCGACAGCGCCGTGATCATGACGGTGCGGATCGGCACGTTGATGCCGACGCCGAGCGTGTCGGTGCCGCAGATGACCTTGAGCAGCCCGCGCTGCGCGAGCGTCTCCACGAGGCGCCGATATCGCGGCAGCATGCCCGCGTGGTGCACGCCGATCCCCGCGCGGACCAGCCGCGACAGCGTCTTGCCGAACCCCGTCGTGAAGCGGAACGCGCCGATCGCCTCGGCGATCTCGTCGCGCTGTGCGCGCGAGGTGAGGGTGAGCGATGCCAGCGCCTGCGCCCGTTCGAGGGCCGCCGCCTGCGCGAAATGCACGATGTACACGGGCACTTCGCGCTCGTTGAGGAGCATCGTCAGCACTTCGTGCACGGGCCGTCGCTCGTAGGAGAAATGCAGCGGCACGGGGCGCTCGACGCCGGTGACCTCCGCGACGGCGCGCCCCGTGCGGCGGGCGAGGTCGGCGGCGATCGTCGAGACGTCGCCGAGCGTGGCCGACATGAGGAGGAACTGCACACCGGTGAGGAGCAGCAGCGGCACCTGCCACGCCCAGCCGCGTTCGGGGTCGCCGTAGAAGTGGAACTCGTCCATGACGACCTGGTCGACGGCGGCATCCGAGCCCTGGCGCAGCGCGATGTTCGCGAGGATCTCCGCCGTGCAGCACACGATCGGGGCATCCGGGTTCACCGACGAGTCCCCCGTGACCATGCCCACGTTGGCGGCGCCGAAGATCTCGACGAGTGCGAAGAACTTCTCGCTCACGAGCGCCTTGATCGGGGCGGTGTAGTACGAGCGGCCCCCGGCGGCGAGGCACGCCGCGTGCGCGGCGATCGCGACGAGCGACTTGCCCGTTCCCGTCGGGGTGGACAGGATGACGTTTGCCCCCGAGACGAGCTCCATGACGGCCTCGTCCTGCGCGGGGTACAGCTCGAGCCCGCGCCCGGCCGCCCAGCGCACGAAGCCGTCGTACGCGGCATCCGCCGACGCCCCCGGCGGCACGGCCTCGGTCAGCGTTGTCGGGGCGATCGACGGGCTCATCCCTCGAGTCTGCCCCAGAGTCTGCCCCCGAGTTTGCCCCCAGGCGGCCCCGCCCGACCGACGCTCATCGCGATCGTGCGCCGGACAGCGGGCCGGGATAGCGTGGAGGCACCAGCGACCAAGGAGGCAGCATGGCTGACGACACCCGGAACGACGGCGAGATCGAGGTCGTGCGCAATGACGCGGCTGAGCGGTACGAGATCCTCGTGGGCGGCACGGTCGCGGGCTTCAGCGTGTTCGCCCCCGATGAGCACGGTCGCCTCGTCTTTCCGCACACGGAGATCGATCCGGCGTACGGCGGGCGCGGCCTCGCGACGCGCCTCGTCGGCGCCGCGATGGCGGACGTCGCCGCCCGGGGCGAGACGGTCGTTCCGGTGTGCCCGTTCGTCGTGAAGTACTTGCAGGAGCACGACGTGCCGGGCCTCGATGTCCACTGGCGCGAGCGCGACGTCGACGTCGCCGCGCACGCGCCGACCGACGACCGCGACCCGTCCGACGAGGGCGTCGGCCGCGGATGACCCGCCTCGACGGCGGGGCGGTCCCGCCGCCCGAGGCCGCGGCGCCCGTCGTCTGCGACGGCCCGCGCGCCCTGATGCTCGAGGCCCGCGAGGTGCCGCTCGGGGGTGTTCGCGGGATGTCGGTGCATCGGAGCCTGCCGCAGCGACCGCTGCCGATGGTGGGCGCGTGGTGCTTCCTCGACCGTTTCGGCCCGCAGACGGCGAAGATGCGCGTCGAACCGCATCCGCATATCGGGCTGCAGACGGTGACCTGGCCGTTCGTCGGCGACGTGCGCCATCGCGATGTGCTCGGCAGTGACGTCATCGTGCGGCGCGGAGCGCTCAACCTCATGACGAGCGGCGCCGGCATCGCCCACTCCGAGTACTCCGTCGGCGACGACGCCGTCCCCCTCGACGCCCTCCAGCTGTGGGTCGCCCTGCCCGAATCGCGCCGGCACGGCGCCCCCGCGTTCGAGCACCACGAGAACCTCCCCGTCGTCGACCTCCGCGGCGGGGCACGCGCGACGGTCGTCGTCGGTGCGTTCGCGGGCGTGGCATCGCCCGCCACGATGTACACGCCGATCGCGGGAGTGGAGGTGCATCTTCCCGCCGGGGCATCCGTCTCGCTGCCGCTCGACCCGGCGTGGGAGTACGCGCTCGTCGGAGTGAGCGGGGCGCCGGAGGTGGCGGCGGATGCCGAGGCATCCACCCCTCTTCCCGATCAGAGCCTGTTGTATCTCGGCATCCGCCGGGACCGGATCGATGTGCGCGCCGACCGCGATTCGACGCTCTTCCTCCTCGGCGGGGAGCCGTACGAGGCCGACATCGTCATGTGGTGGAACTTCGTCGGCCGCACGCACGACGAGATCGTCGCGGCGCGGGATGCCTGGGAGGACCCGGCGCGCGCCGCCGAGCGCTTCGGCCATGTCGTGGGGCATGGCGACGAGCGGGTCCCCGCGCCGCCCCTCCCCGCTGTCCGCCTCACTCCGCGCCGACGGCCCACTCTCGGTCTCTGAGCGCAGGCCGCGCCGGCGCCGCACCTGAGGGTCGGATTTCTCCCGGCGGACGCCCCCGCGCGCGCCGGTACGCTGGAGGCGTGGCCCGGAACCCGATCCTGTCGACGCGCGTTCTTCTCGTGTGCGCGGCGGTCGGCGTCGCCACGGGCATCGTCGGCGGCATCGCAGGCCTTCTCACGCCGGTGATCCTGGCGACCCTCCCGTTCGCCTACGGGCTGCTGCTGGGCGCGCACGTGCTTCCCGGGATCATCGCGCAGGAGGTGCTGCGGCTCCCGCTCGTCGCCGTCCTCTCGCACGTGATGGCCGCGATCGTCGCGAGCGCGTTCAACCCGGCATGGGCGGGGCGCTTCATCGGGACGGCTCTGCTCTTCGGCGGCATCCAAGAAGGCGTCGCCGCGCTCACGCGGTACCGCTCGTGGGGGGCGTGGCGATTCTTCATCTCCGCCGTCGTCATCGGCGCGCTCGTCGCCGTCGTCGTCTTCTTCGCGGCCCACATGAGCGTGCTGCCGCTGTGGGCGCAGGTCGCGTACCTCGCGCTGTCGGTCCTCGGCCCCGTCGCGTGGACGGCCGTCGGGCTCGGCATCGGCGCTTCGCTGCGGCGCGCGGGCGTCGCGCGCACCGCCGCCGGTCGCTGACGGTGCGCGCCGCCGCGTGCAGCGCATTCGCCCATCGTCGACGGTTGGCTATGCAGGTTAGGCACGCCTAAGCTAGCACCGACCCCTTCCGCCGATCAGCTGGGATGACCGTGACCTCGACCGTCTCCGGAGCGGCGATCGTCCGGCATTCCGGCGACACCGTTCCGCCCCTCCTCGCAGTGCGCGATGTCGGCATCCGTCATGAGGGCGCCGAGACACCGACTCCCGCGGCGGCGAGCTTCTCGGTCGCGCGCGGCGAGGTTGTCCTACTCCTCGGGCCGAGCGGCGCGGGCAAGTCCACGCTGGCCCTCGCCCTCAACGGGCTCATCCCGCACGCGGTTCCGGCATCTCTCACCGGCACGGTGCAGGTCGCCGGCCTCGACACGCAGCAGACCCCCGTCGCCGTCCTCTCGACGCACGTCGGAATGGTCTTTCAGGACCCCGATGCCCAGCTCGTGACCGGGACACTCCTCGACGAGGTCGCGTTCGCCCCGGAGAACCTCAGGATGCCGGTGGACGAGGTCCTCTCGCGCAGCGAGGACGCCCTGCGCCGCGTGGGGCTGTGGGAGCGCCGTCACGAGAACCCCGATCGACTGTCCGGCGGTGGCCGGCAGCGCCTCGCGATCGCGTGCGCCCTTGCGATGGGTTCCCCCCTGCTCGTGCTCGACGAGCCGACGGCGAACCTCGACCCGCAGGGTATCGAAGAGGTCTACGCCGCCCTCGAGGACCTCGTCGCGGCGGGTGACCGCGCGATCGTGCTGATCGAGCACAACCTCGACGCCGCCGCGCGCATCACCGACCGCGTCGTCGTGCTCGATCATGACGGCCGCACGCACGCCGACGGCACCGTCGACGACGTGCTGCGCCGACGCGCGCAGGAACTCCACACGATGGGTGTCTGGCTGCCGGTCGCCACGCTCGCGGCACTGCGGCTGCGCGCGGCCGGATGGACCCTCGATCCCCTCCCGATCGATCCCCACGAACTGCGCACGGCACTCGACGCGGCGGATGCGCCGGCGGCCCCGGCCCCGGCGGCGACCTCGGCATCCGTCGCGGGCGTTCGCAATTCAGTCTCCCCGCCCGCCGAGGCCCGGAATCGGCCGGATTCGGGGCTCAGCCGCTCAACGGGACTGAATACTGAACCGCTGATCCGGGTGCGGGGCCTGCGGACCCGCCGCGGCAGGGCCGAGATCCTGCACGGCATCGATCTCGACGTGCACGCCGGAGAGTTCGTCGCGATCGTCGGCGCGAACGGCGCGGGAAAGACCACCCTGCTGCAGTCGATCGCCGGCGTGGTGCCGGTGCCGCGCGGCCAGGTCACGATCGCGGGTGCCGACATCGCCCGCACCGACCTGCGCACGCTGTCGCGGCGGATCGGGTTCGTCTTCCAGAACCCCGAGCACCAGTTCATCGCACACACGGTCTTCGACGAGCTCGCGCACGGACTGCGCCTGCAGCACCTCCCCGACGACGAGGTCCGCGCTCGCACGACCGAGATGCTGCGCCGGTTCGGCCTCGAAGACAAAGCCGATGTGCACCCCTTCCTCCTCTCCGGCGGGCAGAAGCGGCGACTTTCCGTCGGCACGGCGCTCGTCGCGGGTGCGCCCGTCCTCGCGCTCGACGAGCCCACGTTCGGGCAGGACCGCGCCCGCGCTGACGAGCTCCTCGGCCTCCTCGACGCGCTGCGACGCGAGGGGACGACGGTGCTCGTCGTCACTCACGACATGCAGCTCGTCACGGAGCACGCCGACCGCACGATCGTCGTCGGCGACGGACGGATCCTGCGCGACGCCCCGACGCACGACGTGTTCGCCGACGACGCGCTCCTCCGGTCGGCGGGCCTGCGCCAGCCGCCGCTGCGCCGCGCGTTCTCCGGCATGACGCGGCACCCGCAGTTCGCGGGAGTGACGCGCCTGGCCGACCTACCCGCGCCCGTCGCAGAGGTCGCGTCGTGACCGCCGCAGCGTTCGATCCCTACGCCCGCGTCGAGGCTTCCGGCCGATTCCTGTACGCCCTCAATCCGCTCGCGAAGCTCCTCGCGCCACTCCCCGCGATGCTCGTGCTGGTGTTCGTGCGCGACCTGACGACGCCGCTCGTGTTCCTCGTAATCGCGTACGTCGTCCTGCTCGCGGGCGCCCGACTCACCGCCCGGATCGCCCTCGTCCTCGCCGTCGCGATCCCCGCCGCGGCCCTCGTCCTCGGCCTCGGCATGTCGGTGTGGACGGATGCCTCGCGCGTCGACACGTCCGTCACGGTGCTGCAGATCGGAAACTGGTCGCTGTACGGCGGAGCCCTCGCCGTCGGCATGGCGACGGGCCTGCGACTGGCCGCGATCGTGAGCCTCGCCCTCCTCGCCGGCCTCACGACGAGCGGTCCCGACCTCGTGCGGGCCGCGGTGCAGCAGCTGCGCGTGCCGTACCGGATCGGCTACACGGCTCTCGCCGCATTCCGGTTCGTGCCGCGGTTCGGGTACGAGCTCGACGTCATCCGGCAGGCGCACCGCGTGCGCGGAGCGCACGGCGGGCGGGGTCCGTTCGCCGCGGTCGCCCGCTGGTGGGGCTACATCGTGCCGCTGCTGGCCGGAGCGATCCGGCATGCCGAGCGCGTCGCGCTCGCGATGGACGCCCGCGCGTTCGGCGCGCATTCCGACCGCACCGAGCGCCACCTTGTGCCGTGGCGTGCGCGCGACAGTACGTTCGTCGCCCTCTTCTGGATCGTGAGTGCCGGCATCCTCGTCGCCTTCTTCCCCTGGACGCTCTGACGCGGCGGTATCGCCGCCGACCACCCGACGAAAGGACCCCGCATGGCCCGGACCTCCGCTCTCGTCGCCCCCGCGGTGCAGGAGCTGCTGCGCCTCGAGGTACTGCGCACCGAACGGCTCAGCCCGCACTGGATGCGCATCACGCTCGGCGGCGGCGACATCGCGCGGTTCACCGCGCTCGGCTACGACCAGTGGTTCCGGCTCTTCCTCCCCCACTCGGGTGACGGCGGCGACGAAGGCCTCGAGCGCATCCCGGCGAAGGCGAACAAGATCTTCGGGTACCTCAAGTACCTGCGCATCCCCGACGGCGTGCGCCCCGTGATGCGCAACTACACGGTGCGCGCGTACCGCGCTGTCGGCGAGTCGGGAGGGCCCGAGATCGACGTCGACTTCGTGCTGCACGGCTCGGGGCCCACGGCCGGGCCCGCGTCGCGGTGGGCGGATGCCGCCGAGCCGGGCGAGTCCGTCGTCATCATCGACGAGGGGCTGCGATTCAATCCCGCCCGCGGCGTGGAGAACCTGCTGCTCGTCGCCGATGAGACCGGCGTGCCCGCCGTGGCCGGCATCTGCGCCTCGCTGCCGTCGTCTGCGACGGGCATCGCGCTGATCGAGGCCCCGTCGGCCGAGGACGTCCTGCCGTTCGACGCGCCGGCCGGCATCAACGTGCGGTGGCTGGTGCGGGATGCCGGGCAGAAGCCCGGATCGCTCGCGCTCGCGGAGCTCGAGAAGCTCCAGGCCCCGGCATCCGACACGCATGCCTTCATCGTCGGAGAGCAGTCGCTGCCGACCGCGGGGCGACGCCGCCTCGTCGCCCAAGGCCTGGGCAAGGACCGGATCAGCTTCATCGGGTACTGGCGGGTGGGCGCCGCGTCGCCCGCCCCGAAATCGGAGCAGGCGCAGCCGGCGGGAGGCCGCTGATGGGCAGGGTCACGACCGCGTTCCTCCTGACGTGCGCCGCGATCGGCGTCGCGGGCGGCATCGTCCTGGCGGTCGGCTGGTGGCTCTCGGTCGCGCTGTTCGCGACGGTGCCCTTCGCCTCGGTCGCGATCGCGGGGCTGTGGGTCATGCCCGCCGTGATCGCGCTGCGGCTCCTGCAGCGCCCGTTCGCGGGGCTGCTCGTCGGCCTCATCTCGGGGCTCGCGCTCGCGCCGTTCTACACCGCGAGCGCGATCCTGACGACGCTGTTCTGGTCGTTCTTCCCCGAGCTGCCGTTCCTCGTGACGCTGTACCGGCGCTGGAGCACGTGGCTCCACTATGCGGGAGCGCTCGCGATGGGCGTCGCCTACCCGCTGCTCGCGGCGCAGTCGTTCGATCTGTGGGCGATGGCCCCGGGTCTCGTGGTCGGGTTCATCGCGCTGTGCACGGCATCCTGCATCGCGGGGACGTTCCTCGCGATCGTCATCGCCGATCGCCTGCGCGAGGCCGGCGTCGCCCGGCTCGCCCGCCGGCGGCCCGCCGAGGTCCCGGGCGTCGCGAAAGCAGGCTGAACCGACGGATCCGCGCCTCGCGGCGCGCGTTCCGGTCGATCCAGCCTGCTTTCGACGCGCGGGGCGCGCCCTGCGCTCAGCGCTTGCCGACGATCTGGCGCGAGACGAGGTCTCGCATGATCTCGTTCGTGCCACCGTAGATGCGGTGGACGCGGGCGTCCAGGTAGGCGCGCGCGATCGGGTACTCGGTGATGTAGCCGTAGCCGCCGTGCAGCTGGACGCCGATGTCGAGCAGCTCCGCCTCGCGGTCGGTCGCCCAGAACTTGACCTTCGCGGCCTCTTCGGCCGTGAGCTTCTTGTCGGCGTAGAGCTCCATCGCGCGGTCGATGTAGGCCCACATGACGTCGACCGTCGTCGCCATGTCGGCGAGACGGAAGCGCGTGTTCTGGAAGTCGGCGATGCGCTCACCGAACGCCTCGCGGCTGATGACGTAGTCGCGCGTCCAGGCGAAAGCCGCCTCGCCCGCAGCTGCCGCGGCGACGCCGATCGAGAGGCGCTCGAGGGGAAGGTTCATCATGAGCTGGATGAAGCCGAGGCCCTCCTTGCCGCCGATCAGGTTCGCCTCGGGGACGAACACGTCGGTGAAGCTGAGCTCGGCGGTGTCCCAGCCGTGGAAGCCCATCTTCTCGAGCTTCTTCGAGTGCTCGAAGCCCTCCATCCCGTCTTCGAGGATCAGCAGGCTGAAGGCATCCGGCCGGTTCCCCTCGCCCGTCTTGACGAACGTGACGACCATGTCGGCGGTCTTGCCCGAGGAGATGAACGTCTTCGCCCCGTTGACGAGGTAGCCGCCGTCGACCTTCTTCGCCGTCGTCTTGATGCCGCGCAGGTCGCTGCCCGCACCCGGCTCGGTCATCGCGAGGGCGCCGAGGATCTCGCCGGTCGCCATGCCGGGGAGCCATTTCTCCTTCTGCTCCTGTGTGCCCATGTGGACGATGTACGGCACGGCGAGGTCGTCTTGGATGCCGAGGGCGCCTGCGAGCGAGCCCTGGCCCGCACCGATGATCTCTTCGAGCACGATCGCGCGGAAACGGTAGTCCTGCAGCATGCCCGCGCCGCCGAACTCCTCGGGAACGGAGAGCCCGATGATGCCGGCCTCGCCGGCGGCCCGCATGGTGGCGCGGTCGACCTCGCCGTCCGCCTCCCACTGCTTGCGCTTCTCTTCGGTGGCGTAGCGCTTCACGAACTCCTTGACGACGTCGCGGAACGCCTCGTGGTCCTCGTCGTAGATGTTGCGCTCCATGCTGCGCCTGCCTTCCGTGTCTCGTCGTCGAGCCTGACGTGGTGGGATCATGTCCCGCTATTCATGGTACTGGGTTTCATCCGCTGTGGCACGCGGTCGCGGCGAGTCAGTCGACGTAGTCGGGCGCGGCCGGAAGGCCGAAGAAGTCCTCGAGGGTGTGGAAGCCGCCGTCGTGATAGACCTGCGCGAGTTCGGGGCCGATGTAGCGCAGATGCCAGGGCTCGGCCTGATACCCGGTGATGGCGGTCTGACCGTCTTCGTAGCGCACGATGAAGCCGAATCGCCACGCGTTCGCCGCGACCCAGGCGCCCTGCGCCGTCCCGCCGAAGGACTCGATCGCCCCGCAGCCGCCGGCGCACGCCGCAACGTCCGTCGCGAGCCCGGTCTGATGCTCGCTGAAGCCGGGGCGGGCGCTCTGCAGGTCGGCCGCCTCGCGCCCGAGCGAGTTCACATAGCCGTTGTACGTGCGGGTCTGCGAGTCGAACGAGCGGAACGCACTGTTCAGCCCGATCGCACCGACGCCCTCGTTCTGCGCGGCGGCGACGAGTGCCGTCAGGGCATCCGCCGCCGCGGGGCGCAGCCGACCGTCGACGGTCCGCTGCATGTCGGCGGGCGCAACGACGGTGTCCGGCTCCCACTCGATCGGATTCAGGGGACGCTGCTTGTTGACCACGAGCCACTCGTGCACCGGGTCAGCGAGGTTCACGCACGGCGCTTCGCCGCTCGCCACCAGGTCTCGGAACGCTGTCGCCCCGCCGAACGCGGCGATCACGTCGGCATCCGATCCCTGCGTCAGGGCCGTCGTCACCGCCGGGTCGTCGCACCCTGCGGCGACGACCGCCGCCGCGGATTGGGCCGGGACCGGAAGGGACGTCGCCGCGGGGACCGGCTCGACGCGGGTCTGCTGTGTGGCATCCGCGGTCGACGTCCCGCCACGCCCGCCGAGGGCGACGGCGGCGGCGATGGCGGAAATGAGCAGCACCGCCGCGACGGCGACGATCAGTGTGCGCCGCGTGGGCGACAAGGCGCGCTGTCGAGCTCGAACGGCAGGCGGCGCGGATGGCGCGGAGGCGTGACCGGCCCGCCGTGGGCCGATCCGCTCGACGGGGTTCGCCTCCGGCGCCGCAGCGGGCGTGGCCTCGGACGCCGTCTCGGGCGCCTCGCCTGAGCGCTCACGCTCGGCGCGGAGCGTGCGTCGAGACGGCAACGGCTCGGGAGGGATCACCCACCCATTCTGACGTGCGCACCCGTGACCCCGCCGTGAGCACTCAGATCTCCGTCTTCACGACCTCACCCCTTGCTCGATCTTCGTATCTATGTTCCACTGACTGTATGCGGTGGCACGGACAAACTCTCGAACAGACGGATGCCGCGGCACTCCCCGGTCTCGAGTCCCTGGGATCTCTCGTGCGGTCGGTCCGAACGCCCGCATTCCAGGGGGTGACCTTCCACGAGGTGCGCGCGAAGTCGGCCCTGAACCACGTGCCGCGCGGCTCGGCGATGCCCTTCGACTGGACGGTCAACCCCTATCGGGGCTGCACACACGCATGCTCTTACTGCCTCTCCCCCGACACCCCGATCCTGCTCGCCGATGGGCGCCACCGCCTGCTCGGTGAACTCTCGGTCGGAGATCGGATCATGGGCACGCGGCAAGAGGGCACGTACCGGCGGTACATCACGACCTCGGTGCTGGCGAAGTGGACCTCTGTGAAGCGGGCGTACCGGGTGACCTTGGCCGACGGCACGGAGATCGTCGCCAGCGCCGACCACCGCTTCCTCACCGAACGGGGGTGGAAGCACGTGAAAGGTACGATGTCCGGTCGGGGACGCCGCCCTTACCTCACGACGTCGAATCGCCTGATGGGGTTCGGCCGCCGACCCGAGCCCGATGTCGAGCCCGACGACGCGAAGTTCCGCCGCGGCTACCTCTCGGGGATGATTCGCGGCGACGGGATGATCTTCCACGGGTCCTACGACGATGGCGAGCGCACACGGGACATCCATCGATTCCGGCTGGCGTTGGCGGATCACGAGGCTCTCGACCTCACACGGCGATACCTCGCCGATGAAGGGATCACGGTCACCGAACGCCCCTTCACCCCGGCATCCCCGGTCCGACGTTCGATGACCGCCCTGCATACAGCCAGATCTGGGCAGGTTGCGCGCATCGAGGAGCTCGCCACGATCCCCGAGGCGCCGACGAAGGCATGGTCTGCGGGATTCCTGGGTGGGATCTTCGACGCAGAAGGATCGTGTTCACGTGGCATCCTGCGCATCACCAACAAGAGTCCCGAGCTCATCACGGCGATCGCGCACGCGCTCGATCTCTTCGACCTGCCCTACCGGATCGAACCGCCGCGCGCCTCCGGCGTCGTCACGGTGCGTCTTACCGGCGGACTCCCGTCGCGACGCCGCTTCTTCGACATCGCCCGGCCGGCCATCACGAGAAAGCTCGCGCTTGCGGGAGAAGCGGTGAAGACAGCGGCTGATCTTCACATCGTGTCGATCGAAGACCTCGGCGTCGATATCGAGATGGTCGACATCACGACCGGCACAGGGGACTTCGTCGCGGGTGGGGTCATCAGTCACAACTGCTTCGCCCGGAACACGCACACGTATCTCGACCTCGACGCCGGGGCCGATTTCGATCGGCAGATCGTCGTGAAGACGAACGTCGGCGACGTGCTGCGCCGCGAGCTCGCGAAGCCGTCCTGGTTGCGTGAGCCGGTCGCCCTCGGCACGAACACCGATCCGTACCAGCGGGCGGAAGGTCGCTACGCGCTCATGCCCGGGATCATCGGAGCCCTGGCGGAGAGCGGCACGCCCTTCTCCATCCTCACGAAGGGCACGCTCCTGCGCCGAGACCTGCCGTTGCTGACGGATGCCGCGGCATCCGTTCCCGTGTCGATCGCGATGTCGATCGCCGTCTTCGACGATGCGCTGCAGCAGTCGCTCGAGCCCGGCACGCCGACCGCCGCCGCCCGGCTCGCGACGGTGCGGGCCGCCGCCGATGCCGGGTTCCGCGTGACGGTCTTCCTCATGCCGGTCCTGCCGCACCTCACCGACAGCACCCCGCTGCTCGACGACGCCCTCGCGCGCATCCGCGCAGCGGGAGGCGCGCGCGTCGTGTTCGGTGCGCTGCATCTGCGCCCGGGCGCGAAGGAGTGGTTCTGGGAGTGGCTCTCTCAGACGAGGCCCGAACTCGTCCCGGCGTACCGCGGGCTCTACCCGGGAGCATCCGCCTACGCGCCCGACGGCTACCGGAAGCAGCTCGCCGCGCGTGTGCGACCGCTGCTGCGCCGACACCGACTCGCCGGCGGCGCCGAGGAAGACGTCGAGAGCCGGCCGCCGCGCCCGGGGCCCGTCAGGACGACGGGGCGGGCAACCGGCGACCGGCTCTTCTGACCGGCGAGCGGTCCGCGTTCGATCAGCGGGCGATCAGCGGTCGACGTGCGACTGCTGACGTCCGCTCAGCTCCTCGAGAAGGTCGTCACCGAGACGCGCCTCTTCGAACGGGGCATCGATCTCAGCACGGTCGAGCATCTCGGTCATGCGCCGGCGACGCTGGCGCGTGATGAGCGTCACAACGGTGCCGCTGCGCCCCGCACGACCCGTGCGACCCGAGCGGTGCAGGTACGTCTTGTACTCGTCGGGGGCGTCGGCCTGAATCACCAGGTCGATGTCGTCGACATGGATGCCGCG
Source organism: Microbacterium sp. MMO-20 (assembly GCF_037147735.1). Taxonomy (NCBI): domain Bacteria; kingdom Bacillati; phylum Actinomycetota; class Actinomycetes; order Micrococcales; family Microbacteriaceae; genus Microbacterium; species Microbacterium sp. MMO-20. The sequence goes on from NZ_JBBCUU010000006.1 coordinate 52,746, forward strand.
GGCCGCGACGTCCGTCGCCACGAGCACATCGACCCGGCCCGAGGTGAGCCGCTCGAGGTTCCGCGTGCGCTTGGCCTGGTTCAGGTCGCCGTGGAGGGCAACCGCTTTGATGCCGGCATCGTCGAACTGCTCGGCGAGCATCTCGGCGTAAGCGCGGGTGCGGGCGAAGACGAGCGTCTTGCCGTCGCGATCGACGAGGTTCGTGAGGATCTCGGCCTTGTCGCGGTGGTCGATCACGAGGACACGGTGGTCGATCGTGCCCGAATCCTGGTCCTCGCCGGCCACCTCGTAGACCGCGGGCTCGACGAGGAACTCGTCGACGAGCGCGGCGACCTCGCGGTCGAGGGTGGCCGAGAACAGGAGCTTCTGCGCGTCCGACGGCACGAGGCGCAGCAGGCGCTGCATCGGCTCGAGGAACCCGAGCTCGGACATGTGGTCGGCCTCATCGAGCACGACGATGCGGATCTCGGAGAGGTCGAGCTTGCCCTGATTCTGCAGGTCCTCGATGCGCCCCGGCGTGCCGATGACGATGTCGACGCCCTTCTTCAGCGCGCCCACCTGGCGCGCCTGCGGCACACCGCCGTACACCTGGGTCGTGAACAGGCCGACGCTCCGCGCGATCGGCTGGATCGTGCGGTCGATCTGCAGCGCGAGCTCGCGCGTGGGCGCGAGGATCAGCGCCTTCGGGCTGCGACCGAACTCGCGGCGCTTGCCTGCCTGGCTGCGCAGGATCGACTCGACCAGCGGCGCTCCGAAGGCGATCGTCTTGCCCGAGCCGGTGCGACCACGGGCGAGCACGTCCTTGCCCTCGAGGATCGGAGCGATCGTCGCGGCCTGGATCGGGAACGGGGATGCCGCGCCGAGGTCGGCCAGCGCCCGCACGATGTTGTCGCCGAGGCCGAGCTGACCGAACGTCGCATCGGCGACCTCTTCGGCCTGGATGGCCTCTGCCTGCAGCTTCTCGTGGACCGTGTCGGCATGCTCCTCGAAGGCCTTGCGCTTCGCGGCATCCTTCGCGTCAGCGTGCCAATCGGAGCGATTGCCGCCGTATGCGGGCCGATCGTCGCGACGCGGGCGGTCGTCGAACGAGCGAGCCGGGCGGTCATAACTCCTTCGATCCGAGCCGCTCGGGCTGAAATCGGGCCGTTCGCGCCGTTCCGGGCGCGAATCGAAGGAGTTGCGCACAGGGCGGTCCCCCGCCCCACGACGCGGGCGGTCGTGGAACGACGGAGCCGGACGGTCATCGCGACGCGGGCGGTCGTCACGGAACGACGGGCGCGCGTCACCGAAGGTGCGGCGGTCATCGCGCGGCTGGCGCTCGCCGCGGGGACGATCGTCGAACGAACGCCGCGGACGGTCATCGCGCGGCTGGCGGTCATCGTACGACCGGGCTGGGCGGTCCTCGAAAGCGCGGGCAGGGCGATCGTACCCACGGGCGGAACGGTCATAACTCCTTCGATCCCCGCCGTTCTGACCGGATTCGCGCCGATTCGGGCGCTCCGAGCCCGAATCGAAGGAGTTCTGCACACGCCGGTCGCCGTGACCACGCTCGTCGCGGCGCGGACGGTCGCCGAATCCCCGGTCGCGGCGCTCGTCGCGGGCCGGACGCGCGTCGCGATCATCGCGACCGGCGGCGTGCGAACGGATGCCGCGGGCCTCGTCGCGGCCGGCGCGCTCCTGCGCGTTCCAGCGCTGCTTCTTCACGGGAGCGCCGGTGCCGTTCTCCGGCTCCGGGCGGTACCCGCGGTGGCTCGGGCTCTTGGACCCGGGCTTGCCGGCGGACGACTGGCCGGGACGGCGCTTCGCATCCTGGTAGGAGGTCTTCTTCGCGCCGTAGCGCGGTTCGAAACTCTGCGCGCGGCTTCCGCCGGCGGGCTTCTTGTTCTTGGGCATGGGGAATCCTTCTGGGTTGTCTCGCACGAGAACAGCGCCCGTCCGCGTTCCCGTGGGGAACGCGACGAGCTACCCGGACATCCGTCGGCCGGGGCCATTCAGTGATGGTTCATGCGCGCCGATCGGCGCTCACCATCGGCCCCTCTGACTCACAAACCCACCCGCGCAGCACGCGGTGTCCGAAGCCGACCCGACTACTGTAGCCCGCGCGCCTGTGAAGCCGCCGCACCGCTCTACACTGACGCCATGACCACACCGGGCGCCATCGTCACCGGCATCGACGCCACCCCCGACCAGCCGAGCCTGCGCGCCGAGTCCGAGGCGATTCTCGCGGCGATGATCTCCGGCGCCGCCGGTGCCGTCGTCGGCCTCCTGCTCGGGCTCGCGCAGGCGACGACCGCGCTCTGGGGCGAGTGGAGCTTCGCGGTGTGGGCCGCCGTCGCCGCCGCGGTCGCGGCAGCCGTGTGTTCTGCGGTCGGATACTGGCGTGCCCGCACCACGTCGAGCGAGCTGTGGCGTCGGCAGATCACGAGCGTGCGCTACGTGATCTCGACGGTGTCGGTCGTCATCGCGCACGTCGCGCTCGCGACGATCGCGACCCTCGCCGCCTATGCCGTCCTCGCGCGGTGCTTCATCGGCGTGCAGCTGAACGGGTTCTGGACGACCGTCCTGCTCGCCGTCACGGCGGGGATCGCCGCGTGGCTGACGTACCTGTCGGCATCCCGCATCACGACGCAGCGCCTGACGAGCCTCCTCGTGAGCTTCATCGCGATCGGCACGATCGCCGCCATGCTCACGACGAGCGACCCGAAGTGGTGGGAGTACCACTTCAGTCAGCTCGGCACGTTCGACGATCTGTCGAGCTTCCTGTTCAACGGCACGCTCATCGCGGGCGGTCTGCTCGTCACGACCTTCACCCTCTACGTCGGCCACGACCTGCGGGGCATCGGCGAGTCGTCGCGCGGCACACGGATCGTCACCACCGCCCTCGCGATCATGGGCATCATGCTCGCGTGCGTCGGGATCTTCCCCGTCGACGTGAACATGCTGCTGCACAACCTGTCGGCATCCGGCATGGCGCTGATGTTCCTCGTGCTGCTCATCGGCGGCCCGTGGATCGTGCGGCGGATGCCGCGGGCGTACTTCCTCTCGGCGTGGGCGTTCCTCGCCGCGCTCGTCGCGTCGATCGTCCTGTTCGCCGTCGGCTACTTCGGGTTGACCGCGTTCGAGATCATCGTCTTCGCGCTGATCTTCGGCTGGCTTGCGGTCTTCATCCGCTTCATGGGGGTCGCCGACCAGCCCGAGCCGCTGCAGGGCTGAGTCAGAGCACCGGCAGCGTGCCGGTGTACCCCTCGCGCTCCCGCGCCGCCTGCTGGATGCGCGGGCGGTACGCGAACCACCCGATGATGAGGAGCGGTACGAGGACGACGGTGGATGCCAATACCCATCTACCCGTCTCGGAGAACCCCATCGTGACGAGGACGAACGCGAGGAACGCGAGCGTCAGGTACGACGTGAACGGAGCCCCGAACAGTCGGAACGATGGCCGCTCCGCGAGCCCCTTCTTCGCCCACCGCTGCAGCTTGATCTGGCAGAGGATGATCGTCGCCCACCCGCCGATGATTCCCAGCGCCGAGACCTCGAGGACGATCTCGAACGCCTGCGAGGGGAAGAGGGCGTTGAGCCCGACGCCGCAGAGCGTGATGACGGCGGTGAGCAGGATGCCGCCGTATGGCACGCCCGTCCGGCTCATGACCTCGGTGAAGCGCGGCGCCGAGCTGTTGACGGCCATCGAGCGCAGGATGCGGCCCGTCGAGTACAGACCGGCGTTGAGAGACGAGAGCGCGGCCGTCAGCACGACGAAGTTCATGATGGATGCCGAGATCGCGCCAGCCTCGGGAGAGCCGATGTGGGAGAAGAACGTGACGAAGGGCGACTCGCCCGCTTTGTAGAGCGTGTAGGGCAGCAGGAGCGAGAGGAGGAGCACCGAGCCGACGTAGAAGACGGCGATGCGGATCACCACCGTGTTGACGGCGCGGGGCATGACCTCGCGCGGGTTCGCCGTCTCACCGGCCGCCGTCCCGACGAGCTCGATCGCCGCGTAGGCGAACACGACGCCCGAGATGGCGAGCACGGGGGCGATGGCCCCCGTGGGGAACCAGCCGCCGTTCTCGGCGATGACGGACAGGCCCGTCGCGCCGGCATCCGTCTTGCCGTTCATGACGAGGAAGACGATGCCGATGATGAGGAAAGTGACCAGGGCGAAGACCTTGATGAGCGCGAACCAGAACTCCATCTCGCCGAAGACCTTCACCGAGACGAGGTTGAGCGAGAGCACGACGGCAAGGGCCACGAGCGCGATGAGCCACTGGGGCACCGCCTGCAGCGGCTCCCAGTACTGCGCCCAGAATTTGACGTAGAGGGCGACCGCGGTGACATCGACGATCGACGTGAACGCCCAGTTGAGGAAGTACAGCCAGCCCGCCGTGTACGCCATCTTCTCGCCGTAGAACTCGCGCGCGTACGACACGAACGATCCCGACGAGGGGCGGTGCAGGACGAGCTCGCCGAGCGCCCGGAGGATCAGGAACGCGAAGAACCCGCAGACGAGGTAGACGAGCACGAGCGCCGGCCCCGACGTGTTCAGTCGCGATCCGGCGCCCATGAACAGACCCGTGCCGATCGCGCCGCCGATGGCGATCATCTGGATCTGCCGGGGCTTGAGCGTCTTGTGGTAGCCGGCCTCTTCGCTGGAGAAATCCTCGGCGGCGAGCATCACGTCGCCCGTGAGCTCCCGCTCGTTCTCGAGCGCCTGCTCGGGGTCGTGCGGGGCATGCCGCATACCGCGCTCGCGCGCCGTCAGCTCGTCATCCATCGTTCGCCTCCTCAGCCCGCGTCGCGGGTTGAGGCCTCACGGTACTCCTGCCGGCGTTACAGTCGCACGACAATATGCGCCGACATGCGTCTGCGCTCCGGCGCTCAGCCCTCGTGCTGCTCGCGCAGGGCGCGCCGCGGGTGCAGCTCCGCCTCCGGGGTGGATGCCGAGGCATCCGTCGCCCCGTCCGCGCCGTCCGCGCCCGCGCGCCGCGCGTGCCGGCGCTCGCGGGCACCCTCGACGAGGTTGTACAGCGTCGGGAGGACGAGCAGGGTGAGCACCGTCGACGAGATGAGACCGCCGATCACGACGATGGCGAGCGGCTGCGAGATGAATCCGCCGTGCCCCGTGATTCCGAGCGCCATCGGTGTGAGGGCGAAGATCGTCGCGAGCGCGGTCATGAGGATCGGCCGGAGGCGTCGCGAGCCGCCGGCGACGACGGCGTCGTGCGCCGACAGCCCCTTCTCGCGGTACTGGTTCACGAGGTCGACGAGCACGATCGCGTTCGTCACGACGATGCCGATGAGCATGAGGACGCCGATGAGCGAAGCCACCCCGAGCGGCACGCCCGTCGCGATCTGCAGCAGGATCGCGCCCGTCGCCGCGAACGGCACGGAGACGAGCAGCAGCAGGGGCTGGCGGAGCGACTTGAACGTCGCGACCATCACGATGTACACGATGAGGATCGCGGCGAGCATCGCAAGGCCGAGCTGGCCGAAGGCATCCTGCTGCTGCGTGAGCACGCCCCCCACCTTCGCGTCTGCACCTGTGGGAAGGTCGACGTCTTTCAGCACCGCGGTGACCGTGGCCGAGGCGGCGGTGAGGTTGTCGGTCGACGGGGTCACCGTCACCGTCGACGTGCGCTGTCCGCGCTGCGTCGTGATGGAGGTCGGGCCCTGGCTCTCGGCCACGGTGGCGACCTGGTCGAGGGTGAGGGGACCGGCCGCCGTCGGAATCTGCAGCGCCTTCAGCTCGTCGATCGTCGCCGGCACGGAGGCGGCCTGCAGGTAGACCGTGACGGCGGTGCCGTCGAGCTCGACCGTGCCGATCTGGCGCGGCTGCATGGTGTTCGCCACCAGAGCCCCGACCGTCACCTCGGAGAGGCCGAGGGAGGCGGCCTTGGCCCGGTCGACCGTGACGGCGACGTACGGGAGGGAGGCGGCGAGGTTCGACGTGACCTGCCCGATGCCGTCCTTGCCGTCGAGCGCTGTCATGACCGCGTCCGTCGCTGTCTGCAGGGTGTCGGCCGAGGGCGCCGTGACGTCGATCTCGACGTTGCTCGAGGCGAACCCGCCCTGTCCGGCCGAGACCGTGATGTCGCCGACGCCGTCAAGAGCGCCGGTCGCGTCCTCCACCTCCTGGCGCACCTTCTCCTGGTCCGCCGAGGTCTCGGTCGTGATGGAGTAGGTGATGCCCGACGACCCGCCGGCGAACGCGTCGCGCACGGCCGAGCCGGTCGAGCCGATCGAGGTCTGCACGGTCTTGACGCCGTCGACCCCCAGGATCGCCTGCTCGACCTTCTGCGCGGCGCTGTCCTCGGCATCCAACGACGCGCCCGGGTCGAGCTTCTGCGACACCGTGAAGGTGTTCTGGCCGCTGTCGCCGAGGAAGTTCGTCTTCATGAAAGGCGCGGCGGCGAGGGTCCCGCCGAGGATGAGCACGGCGACGAGCAGCGTCACCCAGGAGTGCGTGAGCGTCCAGGACAGGATCGGAAGGTAGGACTTCTGCAGCCGCGAGGGCGGTGCGGCCGGGTCCTCGGGGTCGATCGGGTTTCCCGCCGCATCGCGCGCTTCGGTACCGGGCTTGAGGAACCAGTACGCCAGCACCGGCACGATCGTAAGGGCGACGAACAGCGAAGCCGTCATCGCGATCGTGACGGTGAGCGCGAACGGCCGGAAGAGCTCACCGGTCGTATCGCCCACGAACGCGATCGGAAGGAAGACGGCGACGGTCGTGATGGTGGATGCCGTGATGGCGGCGGCCACTTCGCGCACCGCGAGCCGGATCGCGTCGCCCTTGTCCGCGTCGCCGACGTAGTGGCGCTTGATGTTCTCGATGACGACGATCGAGTCGTCGACGACGCGCCCGATCGCGATCGTGAGGGCGCCGAGAGTGAGGATGTTGAGCGAATACCCGAAGGCCTGGATGCCGACGAACGTGATGAGCACGCTCGTCGGGATCGAGATCGCAGCGACGAGCGTCGAACGCACCGAGAGCAGGAAGACGAAGATCACGAGCACGGCGAAGACGAGTCCGAGCAGACCCTCCTGCGCGAGCGACTCGATCGACTGCTCGATGAACGGAGCCTGATCGAAGACGACGGTGAACCGGGCGCCGCTGCCGATGTCGTCCTGGAGTTTCGGCAGGAGCGCCGTGACGGCGCGGGACACGTCGACGGTGTTCGCCGCGGGCAGCTTCGTGATCGAGAGGGTGAGGGCGCTCTCTCCGTTCACGCGGGAGATCGATGTCACCGGGTCCTTCGCGAGGGCGACCGCGGCGACGTCGCCGATCGTCGTCGCACCGGCCTCGAGCTGGGCGGCGCTCGAGGGCACGAGCGGCAGGCCGGCGATCTCGTCGACCGAGGTGAGCTTCGCCCCCGTCTGCACGGTGAGGCTCTGGTCGCCCTCGGTGACCGACCCGCCCGGGAAGAGCACACCGTTCTGGTCCAACGCGTCGGTGATCGCCGTCTGGGTAAAGCCGGCGGCGGCGAGCTTCGCCTGGTCGGGCGTGATCGTCACGCGCTGTCCCTGGCCGCCGATGATGGATGCCGAGGCCACGCCCTTCACGTCCTCGAGGTCGGGGACGACGCTGGCCTCGAGCTGCGACTGGATCTTGTCGACGTCGTCGTACCCCGTGACAGCGAGGGAGATCACCGGCAGATCGTCGATCGAGAACGAGACGACGTTCGGCTCGACGCCGTCCGGCAGCGACGACTTGATGCGATTGATGGCCTGCAGGATCTTCTGCTCGGCGGTCGCGAGGTCGGTGCCGTAAGTGAAGGAGGCCTGGATGATCGAGGCGTTCGTCGTCGACGTCGCCGTCGTCGACTCGAGCCCCGCGATGCCCTGGATCGCGGTCTCGATCGGTGTCGACACGTCGTTGTTCACGACCTCGGGCGAGGCGCCGGGATACGTCGTGACGACCGAGAGCTGCGGGAACTCGATCGACGGGATCAACTCCTGCTTGAGGTTCGTGAGGGCGAGCCCTCCGAAGATCGCGGCCACGATCGTGATCAGCGCGATGAGCGCGCGGTTCTTCAGGCTCAGGACGGCGAGATTCGACACGGAGGACCTTTGCGGAAGGAAGCGGTTCCGATACACGGATGTATCGACGCCATTCTCGCACGCGCACACGGGCAGTCGCCGTCATCGGAATCGGAGAACGCCGCCGGATTCGGACGAGTCGGAGCGCGGCATCCGATTCCGGGGCGAATCTGCGATTCCGCTGCGGTGGCGAGGGACGGGCTGCGGGTTTCCACGCACGCGCGGTGGGGCCGACCCGCGAACCGGGGTCCGCGCGGCCGGCGCGCTCCGGGATCTCTCTACCCTGGTCGCACCTGACCGAAAGGACCCGCATGACCACCGCGATCAGCCCCCGCCTCGCCGCTGCCCCGGTGGCGCTCGCGCTCCTTCTCGCCCCGCTCTCGGCCTGCGCTTCGACCCCTCCGGCATCCGAGTCGATCGCCACGACGCCGAGCGAGGCGGCAACGGCAGCGGAAGCCCCGGCATCCGCTGCACCGACGACCGCACCGGCTGGCACGAGCTCCGCCACGAGCGACGTGTGCGCGGTGCTGAGCGAGGAGGAGGTCAACGGCGTCATCGGGCTTGCGACGGTGGACGCCAACCTGACCTTCGGGTCGCTCGGCGACGCGACCGGCGGTCAGTGCGTGTGGGCATCGACGAGCACTCCGGGGGCTTTCCTGGAGCTCGCGGCGTGGCCCGCCGGCAGCCTCAACCCGGCACCCGCCGAGGCTCCGGCCCCGGGGAGCGGTGGGTTCGCCACCACGCCCGGCGGCGCGTACTTCGCCGACGCGACGCACTCTTTCCGCCTCGCCCTGACCGGTGTCGTAGACCCTGCCCTCGAGGCGGCGGCGCAGACCCTCGCACAGATGGTTCAGGCGCGACGCTGATCGGACTCGAGCAGCCGCCCGACGGCGGCGGCGCGACCCGACACGCCGAGAGCGCGGTAGAGGCCGCGCACGTGCTTCTCGACGGTCTTGACGTGGATGCCGAGATGCTCGGCGATCGCGCCGTTGCCCGCGCCCGCGACGAGCTCGCGGGCGATCTCGGCCTGGCGCGCCGTGAGCATGCCGAGCGCGGCGGGATCGAGGGGCCGGTCGCCGCCGCCGCGCACGATGTCGACGCGATCGGCGATGCCCAGGCGGTCGAAGATCGCCGAGAGGTGGCCCTCGACCGTGCGGCGCGACAGAACGAGCTGGTCGGCGATCTCCTGATTGCGTAGGCCCCGTGCGGCGAGGCGCGCGACGGCCTGCTGGGCCCGAGTGAGGCGATCCCACGCGGGTTCGACGTCGAGGCGGCGGTCGCGGACGCCCTCGTCGCCTTTCGGTGCGACGCTGTCGAGCCAGCGACGGAGATCGACCGAGGAGGCCCCGAGCAGGTCAACGGATGCCTGGCCGCGCTGCACGGCGCCCCTGGCGTGCGTCGCGACGGCTGCGGCCCGTGCCCCGACGAGTCCGACGCCGGCGCCGAGCGCAGCGCGCGCGGCGCGCTCGGCGCGCTCCTCACCGGGGCCCCGCGCACCCGCCGCGATCTCGATCCGCGCCCGCGCGGCTTCGCGCGCGGCGCGGAACTGCGCGTTCGCGCCGAAGTCGATGCGGTCGAAGTCGACCATGATCCACGCCGCGAGCTCGGGATTGCCGGCGGCGAGCGCCGCCTCGACCAGCACGTCGTACGCGTAACCGCGGAGGGTCGGCGGCAGGAGCGGGAGTCCGGGTCCCCCGCCGCCCTCCCGCAGCAGCTCTCCCGCTGCGAGGACCATCCCGGCACCGGCGAGCCCGAGCGCGCACATGAGTGCGATCCCCGAGTCGGCGTAGCTGCGCGGGGGAACGACTTCGCGACGGATCACGGACGCCTCGGCGACGACGGCCTCGGCGCGGCCGGAGAATCCCGCGACGACGGCGCGCAGACACGTGACCGAGCGGCGCGCTAACGGCGACCGCGCATCGGGCGCGGCGAGCGCGAGGAGCTCCGCCGACTGGGCGACTTCGCCGCGGAAGAGGAGCGCCCGCGCGGCGGCGAGCCGCAGCCAGACGCGGGCCCGGCGGGGCACCGCTGCACTCAGGGCGCCATCGAGCATCGCGGAGCACTGCTCGATACGACCGACGAGGTGGGCCGCCTCGCTCAACTGGAAGAGCGCCATGGCTCCCACCGTCGTATCGGGCGGGATGGCGGCGACGAGCTGCACATCGGTCGCCCCCAGGCACAGCGCCTCGATCTGGGCCCGCGTGCCGCGCGCTCCGGGCGAGCCGTCGTCGACGTGCGCGATGGCGGTGAGCGCCTCGACGTATCGGCCGAGGAAGAGGAGCGCGTAGGCATCCACCCAGTCCCGCGGCGGCTCCGCAGCGTCGACGCGGGTCGCGATGCGCGGCGCATCACCACCGAGCTCCATGATCTCGAGGAAGGCGACCACACGCTCCTCGTCGCTGCCGCGCGCCGTCATGCGTCGATCCTGGCACGCGCGCGGGCGGGATCGTCACCGGTAGGCTGACGACACCTCGAGGAAGGCGCCCGCGTGTCAGACCCCGTCGCCGCGGCCGCGCCCGCGCCCGCACCGCAGCCCGCACCACCGCGCCGCCGCCCCGTCGGATGGATCGTCACTGCCGTCATCCTGGCCATGTCGCTCATCGCGATCGTCGCGGTCGCCGTGTGGCTGTACGTGGAGCGTACGCAGGATCGGGCGACGATCGACGACCAGCAGCGTGAGATCGAAGAACAACAGCAGCAGCTCGACGAGCAACGCGACCTCATCGATCGCAAGGAGGCGTTCGGCGCTGCCGTCGAGAACCTGCTCGGCGAGGTGGAGAGTCTTCGCGGGATGCCGCTGGCATCCGTCGTCCCGTGGGACTCGTACGACTCGCTGGCGTGGCAGGCCTGGAGCCGCCGCTGGGACCTCGCGGGCATGGATCAGAGCATCCGCGCCGTCGAAGACGCGCGGACCCGCCTCGCCGCAGAGCGCGCGAACGCGGCGAACGCGGCCTCCGTGAACGCCTCCGGCAGCGCGTACGAAGCGGCCCTCGACGCTCTCGGCCAGGGGTATGTGACGTGGTCGCTCGACGATGTCTGCAGCACCGCTGACGCCATCGCGTGCGTGCGCTCGAGTGATCCCCGCGTCGTGCACGTCGACGTCGCGCGCGAAGCGGAGCCGTACATGACGGATCGGATCCGCACGGGAGTCGCGTACCACGAGTTCGCGCACGTGCTGCAGTTCACGAACCCCGAGCCCACGGCGACGGCGCTCGAGGCTTTCGGTGACGCCGAGACGATGGCCGACTGCTTCGCGCTGACCTTCCTCGACGGCTGGACCCTCGACAGCCGCGTCTGGGACAGCGACTCGAGCTATTGGGACGTGAGCATCGGCTACGGCGTCGAATGCGACGACGCGCAGAAGCAGGTCATCCGCGACTGGCGCGCGAGCCTCGGTGTCCAGCCGCGGGTGATCGGCCCCGGCGCGCGCTGACGCGCGCGCCGCGCGGCATCCGTCAGCGCGGGAAGAGCCCGCCGATCGTGAAGCCGATCGCCGCCGCGACGACGCAGGCGACGAGCGTGCCGACGAGGTTCACCCACGCCCAGTCGCGCCGGCCGCGCTGAGCGAGCAGCGCCGTCTCGACGGCGACGGTGCTGAAGGTCGTGAAGCCGCCCAGCACGCCCACGCCGAGGATGGTGAGCCAGACCGCTGCGACGTGCGGGATGCCGGTGAGCAGCCCCAGCAGGAACGATCCGAGCACATTCACGACCAGGACGCCGAGGGGGAACGCGCCGCTGCGCCCGCGCATGATCGCACCGTCGAGCACGTATCGCGCTCCCGCACCGATCCCGCCGCCGACGAGCAGAGCCGTGATCTCGAGAGCGTTCACTCCGCCTCCTCCGGGGACTCGATCTCGCCCGGCCGGTCGACGATGCGTCGGCCGAGAGCGAGGCCCACAGCACCGGCCAACGTCCCGCCGAAGATCGTGACGGCGGCCAGCAGCAGTCCGACGAGCGGTGCGGAACTGCCCGTCGTCACGACGTGCACGGCGAAGGCGCTGTACGTCGTGAAGCCGCCCATCACGCCCGTCCCGAGGAACGAGCGCCACCGGGGATGCCGGTCGTCGAGCGCTCCGACGACGACGCCGAGCAGAAGCGCACCCACCAGGTTGATGACGAGCGTGAGCGCGGGGAGGAGGAGGGGGTGCGCACCCGCTGAGAACGGAAGGGTGAGCGCGGCGCGCGCGGCGACTCCCACCGCCCCGCCGCAGATCACGAGGATCAGCACGAGGGGCGAGAACCATGCGGCGCGGGCCATGACCGCAGGCTATCGTCCGCTCACCCGAGGATCAGCGCGCGGATCGCCGATTCGGGCGAGACGGCGGTGTCGAGCACGACGCCCCGGCGATACCTCGCGAAGACACGCGGATCGATGTACGAGCTGCGCGCGACCGCAGGTGTGTTGCCGAGAGCGTCCGACGCGGCCTTCACGGCCAGAACTTCTGCGTGCTTGCGATCTCGCTTCGAACCGGCCGGGCCGATCCGGGCGAGCGCGTCAGCGGCGAGGATCGTGCCGCGGAGCGTACGGAAATCCTTCGCCGTGAACGCTCCCCCGGTCATCGCTCGAACGTAGGCATTGACGTCCTTCGGCGTGAGCGGCACCCGCCGGCGGCCGCGCGTGTAGGCCAGCAGCGGCGCTGCCGGACGCCCCGCCGCGAGCGCCGCGACGACGACAGCGAGCTCGGCATCGTCGATGTTGAGACTCTGACGTTTGCCGCTCTTGCCGCGGAAGCGCAGGCTCGTGACCGAGGTGACGACGGCGGCATCCCGGCGCCGCAGCGTCGTCAGGCCACGACTGCCGTGACGCGCGAGGTACTTCGCACTGCCGACTCGTGGCGCCGCCTGATCGAGCAGCCGGAATGCCGTCGCGAGCACGCGCTCGCGGTCGAGGTCGTCGCGCCGCAGTGACGTCGTCACGCGACCGCGCGCGTGCGGCAGCGACGCTGCCAGCTGCAGCGCTCGGGCGTACTTGCCCTTGTCGCGTCCCGCCGCCCAGTCGGGGTGGTACACGTACTGACGTCGGCCCGCCTCGTCGACGCCGGTCGCCTGGATGTGGCCGTCGGATGCCGCGCTGATCCACACATCCGTCCATGCCGGCGGGATCACGAGCGCCGCGGCACGCTCGCGCTCCGCGGCGGGCAGGGTTGCGCCGTCGGCATCCGTGTACCGGAATCCGCTCCCCGAGCGTGTCCGGGTGTAGCCCAGGTCGATGCCCGGCCGGACAGTCCTGAGTCTCGGCATCAGTCCTCGCGCAGCATGTCGATGAGTTCGGACTTCCGCTTGCCGGAGTAGCCGGTGAGGCCGAGCTCTTTCGCGCGAGCACGCAGCTCGGCGACGGTCCAGTCCTCGTACGAGCCGGCCTCACCACCGCGGCGGCCGACGGCCGCGCGTCCATCACGGGCGGCCGCGTTCGAGACGCGGGCTGCTTTCTGCTTCGACGCGCCCTCCGCGCGGAGCTCCTCGTAGAGGTCGGGATCCTTGATGCTGGCAGGGGTCTGGTTTCGTGGCATACCTCGGCCCTATCGCATCACTCTCACCTGCCGCAAGGGGGGCGGCGCTGGGCGGTGACGGCGGTAGCGTCGGGGTGTCTCCGCCGTCCCCGGAGGCCCGGGTCGCTTCACAAGAGACGCCCGACACGAAAGGAGTTCCCCCATGAACATCGCCCTTCTCATCATCATCGTCGTCGCCATCGTGCTCGCCATCGTCGGCGGCATGAACGCCGCTCTGAACTGGCTGCTGTGGGTCGCGCTGATCGTCGGCGTCATCGCGCTGATCGCGTTCCTGCTGCGCGTGGTGCGCGGCGGCAGGGCCTGACGCCCGCGGCTTCGGCCGCACCAACGAAACGGCCCCGGCACTGCCGGGGCCGTTTCGTCTGCCGTCGGGGAGGCGTCAGAGATGCGCGGCGGCGTACGCGGCGAGCGCGTCGCGGACGAACACCGCCCCCGCCGCGCCGCCGTAGTTCGCGGCGAACCGCTCATCCGCGACGTACATCTCCCCGAGCCCGCGCACGTAACCTGCGATGTCGCCGTCGGAGGCTACCCCCGCCGCCGGTGTCCCCGGGATGCCGCGGAGCCAGTCCACGTGCCGCGCGGCGAGCGCCTGCGCCTCCTGCCCCTCCGGGTCGGCGCCGCGCGCGGCGGCGTCCTGCCAGGCGGCGTTCAGCGCCGCGGTCTGCGCCTTCCAGTCGCCCTGCGCCTCGGCATCCATGCCCCGCCACCAGCGGTCGGAATCGGCGTACGCCTGCGCACCCCACTTCTGCGTGACCTCGTCCTGGTACTGCGTGTGATCGAACCCATCGAACATGTCCTTCGCCACGGGCTCCTCTCCTTTCTTCAATGCGGTGATGGTCGTCTGCACCGCCGCGATCTGCCGCCCGAGGCGGTACTGCTCGGCGTGCAGCCACGCGAGGTGATGCGCGAGCGCATCCTCTTCCGACGCCGGGCGCGCGAGGATCTCGGCGATCTGCGGAAGCGAGAGTCCGAGCTCCCGCAGCAGCAGGATGCGCTGCAGCCGCACGAGCGCAGCGCTGTCATACCGTCGATAGCCGTTCGCGCCGATACCGCTGGGCGTCAGCAGTCCGATGTCGTCGTAGTGCCGGAGCGTCCGGCTCGTGGTTCCGGCGAGCTTCGCGATCTGCTGGATCGACCAATCATTCATGGATGCCACGTTAAATCTTGACGTTGCGTCAATGTCAAGATTTCTCTCATCCGCGTTCTGGAGAATCGAGATATATCGTGTTATTGTCACCCTAACGCGATATATCTCGAGTCGCGCACATCCACACGGAGGAACACATGTCGGACGAGAAGTGGCTGATCAAGCCGGGCGAGAACCGCGTGATCGACCTGGAGGACATCCGAAAGCTCAAGGTGGGTCTCGTCGGCGGGCAGATCGACGTCGTCGCCCACGACGAGCCGGGCGTGCGCATCGAGGTGCACAGCGTCACGATCAAGGACCTGCGCATCGAGGCCAGCGGCGACGTCGTCGAGATCGATCACCCTCAGCTGCGGTGGGACAACTTCCTCGAGGTGTTCCGCAACTTCGGCTCGGGCGGACCGAAGGCCGAGATCTCCGTCGCCGTCCCGCGGGGCGTCGCGCTGACGCTCGGGGTCGTGTCGGCGAGCGCCCTCGTGTCGGGCCTCGCGTCGGGCGCACGCCTCAACACCGTCTCGGGAGACATCATCGTCGACGGGCTCACCGGCGACCTGACCGTGAACGCCGTCTCGGGCGACGTGCAGATCCGTGGCCTCGACGGCACCCTGAACGCGAACTCCGTGTCGGGCGAGATCGCCGCGACCGGCATGATCCGCAGAGCCGGCGCCGACACCGTGTCGGGAGATGTCCTGGTCGACTCGTCAGGTCGCGTGGATGCCGTGAACATCAACACCGTCTCGGGCGAGACGACCGTGCGCCTCGACGAGGGATTGCCCGCCAATTACGTGCTGCGGTCGGTGAGCGGACGGGTCCTCGTCGACGGCGTCAAGCGCTCGGGGTCGGGCCCCACGAACTGGACCGACTCGGTCGGCGAGCTCAGCGGCAGCTTCGCCGACGTGCGCGCGAACTCCGTCTCGGGTGCCGTCACGGTGCTGCGTCGCGCGGCGGTCGCCCCGGCCGAGCCGACGGCATCTCTCACCGAGCCGGAGTACTGACATGGCGCCCGTCTTCTCGCACGGCGACCTGCGCCTGTATCTCCTGAGCCTTCTCGACGAATCCCCGCGGCACGGCTACGACCTCATGCAGGCACTCTCCGACCGCACCGGCGGCACCTACACCCCGAGCGCGGGCACGATCTACCCGCGCCTCGCGAAGCTCGAAGACGAGGGCCTCGTCACCAAGACCGTCGACGGCCGCAAGACCGTCTACGCGATCACGGAGGCCGGACGGGCCGAGGTCGCCGCCCGCACGGGAGACCTCGAAGGCATCGAGGCGGGTCTCGCCGACAGCGTGCGCCTCATCGCCGACGAGGTGCGCGGCAGCGTGCGCGAAGCCATGAAGAGCCTGCGCGCCGACCTCGCCGCCGCCGCCCGCGCCGACGGGGACGCCGCTCAGCACCGCGCCGCGTCGTCCGTGACCGCCGAGGATGCCGCGCGCGCCGATACCCGCGAGCAGCTGCGCCGCGCCGACGCGCTCGTCGCTGAGTTCCGCGCGAACGTCCGAGCCGACCTGCGCACGCACGTCGCGCGCGGGGGCGCGCTCGCGGCATCCGTCGTCGACGACCTCTCCCGGGCGCTCGACGAGGCGGCACACGACCTCACCCGCGCGCTCCGCGGCTGACGGATTCGGAGGCTCGCAACAGAATCGGACGTCGGCGACGCCAGTCTGCGATTCTGTCGCCGTTCTCCGATTCCGGTGCGCTCTCGCGCGACCTCAGCCCTCGGCGAGATCGGGCCACAGGTCCTCGTCGTCGGCGGCCGGATCCTGCAGCGGCACCACGAGGACCGGTCGCGACTGGCGATGCGCGAGGCGGGCGGCGACAGAGCCGGTGAAGAACTCGCGCACCGACTCACCGAATCCGCGGCGGCGGGTGCCGACGACGATCAGCCGCGCCTGCGCCTGCTCGGCGAGGTGCTTGATGGCCAGCGCCGGATCACCGACGAGCTGATGCACCGACCAGTCGACACCCCCCGTGCCGGCAGCACCGAGGGCTGCCGTCGCGGCATCCGTCACGGCCGCCAGCTGCGATTGGCCCGTCGCGGCATCCAGATCTATCGGGGCGGAGTGGACGTAGCCGTCGGGGTCCTCGTAGGTGACGAAGCGCGTGATGTCGACGTGCGCCACGATCAGCGGCGCAGCGAAGAGCTTCGCGTAGCGCGCCGCTTCTTTCAGCACCCGCGCCGGCTGGTCGGGGATCACACCGACGATCACCGCGTGCAGCGGAACCTCTGCCGCGCCACCCTCTGCCATGTCGCACTCTCCGCTCGAATCGCACCGTCGGGACCGCAAAACCGCGAGGGTCACAAGGCCCCGTGTTATCCTGAATGCTACTCTTCCCGGCCCCTGGCCGAATCGTGAATGCATCGGACGAGTGCGAACCGCAGCCGCACCGCCCAGGACTCAGAAATGAGGGGGTCTCGCATGGGGCGTGGCCGTCAGAAGGCGAAGCACACCAAGATCGCTCGCGAACTCAAGTACGACACGTACAACGTGAACTTCTCGTCGCTTGAGAAGGAACTCGGTCACCACGAGGACGATCAGTACGTCGACAAGTGGGCCGACCAGTACGAGGACGAGGACGAGGACGACAACGCCGCGCGCGTCTGAACGACCTCGCTGACGACGGCGACCTCTTCAGCGGGTCGCGTGTTCACCACGCGCCGTGACGGCGCTCCCATTCGTCTTCGATCGTTCGCGTGCGCGTCACGATGATCCCCGCCGGGATCGTGAACAGGAACAGGATGCCGAGGCTCACGAGAGCCCCGCGCCAGTCGCCCGTCGCTTCGTGCAGCACCGCGAAACCCAGCGGGAACAGCGCCGCGACGGCGTAGCCGACGCTCTGGCTGAAGCTCGAGAGCGCGACCGCGCCCTCGTGCGTGCGCGAACGGCGCTGGATCATCACGAGAACCGCGGGGAAGAGCCCCTGCGGCGTGCCGAGCAGGATCACCCAGAGCACTGTCGCGGCTGTCGGCGCGAGGACCATGCCGAGAACCCCCGCGACACCCGCGACGAGCGCGACGCCGTAGACAACCCCCACGCGGTTCCAGCGAGTGACGGCGATCGGCACGAGGATCGACCACGGCAGCCCCATCGCGCCGAACAGCGAGAGCAGAGCCCCCGCCGCGGCGTGGTCCAGGCCGGTCATGTCGACGAGCACGACGGGCAGCCACGCGAAGCACGCGTAGACACTCGCCGCCGAAATCGCGAAGGTGAGCGCGAGCGCCCACGCCAGAGGGATTCGCGGCAGTCTGCCGAGGACGCGAGGAGTGGGCTCTTCGACGATGTCGATCGCGCCGGTCGTCGGGAGCGGGCTCGAGCGCCGCGCGCGCACGAGCATCGTGACCCACGGCACGATCGCCGCGACCGCGAACGCCGCCCACAGCCCGAGGGAGACTCGCCACCCCGCGGCATCCGCCACCGGCACCGCCACGAGAGGCGGGACGAAGGCGGCGATCGCGAGGAGCGAGGAGTACAGCGCGGTCATCATGCCGGTGCGATCGGGGAAGTACGCCTTGATGAGCGGCGGGAGCACGACGTTGCCGACGCCGACCGCAGCGAACAGCACGACGGTGCCGATGAGCAGAACCGCACCGTCGCCCGCGACCGCACGCACGATCATCGCGGCGGCGGCGACGAGCATGGATGCCGCGGCGAGCCGCTCCAGCCCGAACCTGCGCTCGAGCGTCGGCGTCACGATGCCGAAGACCGCGAAGCAGATCGGGGGCGCTGCCCCGATGAGCCCGACCACCCACGTCGGCACGTGCAGATCGGCGTTGACCTCGGCGAGGATCGGCGACAGCGCGGCGACCGCGGACCGCAGCGAGAAGGCGACGAGAACGATGCCGGTGAAGGCGAGGGCTCGGCCCCGCCAGAGAGGTCGGGTGGGGGCTGCCGTCACTCCCCAAGCCTATGCCGGTCGCTGCAGGCGCGGCGCGGGGTCAGGACTCCTGTGTGCCCTCGACCCAGGCGAGGTACTCCTCCGAGACGGTTCCCGTCACGTAGCGGCCGTCGAAGCAGCTCATGTCGAGGTCCTCGACATCGGGCGCGCCGTCGAGGATCGCCGCCTTGAGGTCGTCGATCTCCTGGTAGACCATGTAGTCCGCGCCGAGCTCGGCGGCGATCTCGGGGATCGTCCGGCCGTGCGCGACGAGCTCGTGACGCGACGGCATGTTGATGCCGTACACGTGCGGGAAGCGGACGGGCGGCGCGGCCGACGCGAAGGTGACCGAGAGCGCCCCGGCATCCCGCGCCATCTGGATGATCTCCTTGGAGGTCGTGCCACGGACGATCGAGTCGTCGATGAGGAGGACGTTCTTGCCCTTGAACTCGCTCGACATCGCGTTGAGCTTCTGCCGCACGCTCTTCTTGCGCACCGCCTGCCCCGGCATGATGAACGTGCGGCCGACATAGCGGTTCTTGTAGAAGCCCTCGCGGTACTCGATGCCGAGCTTGCGCGCGACCTGCATCGCCGCCGGGCGGGACGAGTCGGGGATCGGCATGACGACGTCGATCTTGTCCTTCGGCGTGTACTTCGCGATCGTGTCGGCGAGGCGGTCGCCCATGCGCAGTCGCGCCTCGTACACCGAGATGCCGTTCATGATCGAGTCGGGACGGGCGAGGTACACGTATTCGAAGGAGCAGGGCACGAGCTTCGGATCCTTCGCGCACTGCTTCGTGTGCAGGTTGCCATCGAGGTCGATGAACACGGCCTCACCCGGCTCGACCTCGCGGACGACGTCGAATCCGCCGTTCTCCAGCACGAGGGATTCAGAGGCCACGATCCACTCGTAGCGGCCGTCCTCGTCCTGGCGAGTGCCGAGGATGAGGGGCCGGATGCCGAACGGGTCGCGGAACGCGAGCAGTCCGTACCCCGCGATGAGCGCGATCGACGCGTACGATCCCTCGACGCGCTCGTGGACGCGCGAGACCGCCTGGAACACCTGCGCCGGATCGAGCTCGAGACCGCCGATGGATGCCTGCAGCTCGTTGGCGAGCACGTTGACGAGCAGCTCCGTGTCGGAGCTCGTGTTGAGATGCCGGCGATCCTTGCGGAACAGCTCGTCAGTGAGCTCGCGCGTATTGGTCAGGTTGCCGTTGTGGACGAGAACGATCCCGTAGGGCGCGTTGACGTAGAAGGGCTGCGCCTCCTCCTCGCTCGAGGCGGTGCCCTTCGTCGCGTAGCGCACGTGGCCGAGGCCGATCGTGCCGAGAAGGGCGCGCATGTCGCGCGTGCGGAACGCCTCGCGCACCTGCCCTTTCGCCTTGAACAGATGGAAGACGCCGTTGGGCTCCGCCGTCGCGATGCCCGTCGAATCCTGCCCGCGGTGCTGGAGCAGAAGAAGGGAGTCGTAGATCTCCTGATTGACGTTCCCCTGCGAGACGACGCCGACGATTCCGCACATGGGTGTTGCTCAGTCCTTTTCCGCGCCTAATCCGACTTCTGCGCCTAATTCGCCGTCGAATACGAGCCGACGAGGCGCACGGCACCGCCGTCGACGCCCTTCGCGCCCTGTTCGAATTCGCCGTGGCCGTCCTCGGGAACCGCGTCGGTGCGCACGACCCCGGCCTGCCACGTGGCGATGCCCTCCGCGCGGAGGGTCGCGATCGCGGCATCCGCCTGGTCTGCGGCGACCACGGCGAAGAACCCGATGCCGAGGTTCCACGTGCCCTCGGTGCTCTCCAGTTCGAGTCCGCCGAGGTCGGCGAGCACGCGGAAGACGGGTGCCGGCGACCACGTGGCACGATCGACGTCGACCCACGAGCCCTTCGGCAGCACGCGGGCGAGGTTCGCGGCGATGCCGCCTCCCGTGACGTGACTGAGCGAGTGGATGCCCCCCGGGATCGCGTCGAGCAGACGCAGGAGCGGGAGCGTGTAGAGGCGGGTCGGCTCGAGGAGCTCCTCGCCCCACGTGCGACCGAAGTCCGGGGCCTCCGACGCGTAGGTGATTCCGGCGCGACTCACGATGTGACGGATGAGCGAGTACCCGTTGGAATGCGGACCGCTGGATGCCAGGGCGAGGACCGCGTCGCCGGAGCGCACCCGCTCGGCGCCGAGCACGGCGCCCGCCTCGACGATGCCGGTCGCAGCTCCCGCGACGTCGTAGTCGTTCACGCCGAGAAGGCCCGGGTGCTCGGCCGTCTCGCCACCGACGAGCGCGGTGCCGGTGAGCTCGCAACCCGTCGCGATGCCGCGCACGATGTCGGCGATGCGCTCGGGGAACACCTTGCCGCACGAGATGTAGTCGGTCATGAAGAGCGGCTTCGCGCCCACGACGACGATGTCGTCGACGACCATGCCGACGAGGTCTTGGCCGATCGTGTCGTGCTTGTCGATCGTCTGCGCGATCGCCACCTTCGTCCCGACCCCGTCGGTCGAGGTCGCGAGCAGCGGCTTGGTGTAACCGAGCAGTGCGCTCGCGTCGAAGAGGCCCGCGAAGCCGCCGACGCCGCCGAGGACTTCGGGGCCGTGGGTGCGCCGGACGGCCGACTTCATCAGTTCGACGGCGAGATCTCCCGCCGCGGTGTCGACGCCGGCTTCGGAATAGGGATTCTGTGGGGCATGGGCCACACCGACAGCCTACCGGGTGCGGATGTCGGGTCCGGCCGGGGCCGCGCGCACGACCGCGGGATCCCTAGGATGGCGACATGGCAGCGGAGGCACCGTCGTGGGTCGTGCGCGAGGACGCGGCGCTGCCCGTGCTCGTCGCGCTGTACCTGCGACAGGCACTCGGAATCCGCCACCCAGAGGAGCTGCCGCACCTGCGCGGCATCCCCTCCTCGACATCCGACGCGTACGTCGATGCGAGCGCGCTCGAGCGGCAGTGGCGCGTGCTGTGGGACATGACCGTCGAGCCGCAGGCGCACCCCTCCCCCGTCCCCCTCGAACTCGTGGACGGCTTCGACATGCTGGTCGCCCTGCCCACGGAGGGCTTCGCCGAGCTGCAGGCCGCGATCGCGCCGTTCGGCGCGGACGCCGTCGCCTACTCCCGCGACGCCAACGAGCGCTACCGGCAGTCGGTCGGCACTGGAGCGTCGTACCGCGCGTACGCGAGTGCCATCGCCCAGCACGAGCGCTCGAGCGGCCGGCGGGCACACTCGTTCGAGCTGAACGTGCAGATCCTGCCGTTGACGCAACGCGGCGTCTGGTGGATCGGCGCGCTGACGATCGCCGTGACCGACGGTCTCCGTCACGATGTCGCGGCGTTCGACGCCGCCATCGCACCGATCATCGCCGACATCGCCTGACCCGCGCCGCGCGGAGGCGGCGGCGCAGGGCGGATCAGTCGGTCCGTTCGACCCGCTCGTGGTCGATGCGCACTTCGCGCGTACGGCGCGCGAGGCTGCGGTCGAGGACCAGGGCGACCACAGCGCCGACGGCGAGACCGATCGGAATGCAGACGAGGCAGAGGAAGCCGAAGACCTGCGACGTCGAGTACGTGACGCTCGTCGACGCGCTCGCCTCGGCGGTGCCGTCGAAGGCGAACGTGAGGATGAGGGCGGCCAGGATGCCGAGGGCGGCCCCCGCCACGCAGAAGATCGCGTAGCGCGGGCTGCGGCGAACCCGCGCCGTCTCGATGCGGTGCACGGCGTGCTCGACGGGTTCGCTCATGCTCCCATTGTCCCACCGCTGGCGGGCCCACGGGGGACGCGGCGGGGCGATCAGGGCCGGAGGGGCAGCAGGGCGGAGAGATCGGCCCGGGTGCCCGACGCGAGGATGCGTCCGGATGCCGCGGCATCCCCCCACTCCTTCGCGCCGGTCGCGAGGTCGATCCAGGTGACGGCATCCGTCTCGACGACGTTCGGCGGGGTACCGCGCGTGTGCCGCGGGCCCTCGATCACCTGCACGGCGCCGTACGGCGGCACGCGCACTTCGACCGTGCCGCCGGGAGCCTTCTCGACGAGCAGCTGCAGGAGGTAGCGGACGGCCGTCGCCGTCTCGGCGCGCGGCAGACCGCCGCCCTGCTCCCGCACCGCTGCGACCGCCGCGAGCGCTGCCCGCCCGGCGTCGGTCGTGATCCTGCGGGCCATGGCACCCACGCTAGTGCGTCCCCGCCGGCTCGGTAGGCTGGCCGCGTGCGCATTCTCGTCCTCGGTTCCGGTGCCCGCGAGCACGCCATCCTCCTGGCGCTGAAGGGCGAGGGCGGCCACCAGCTCTTCGCGGCGCCCGGCAACGCCGGCATCGCCGCCGACGCGACCCTCGTGCCGGGCCTCGACGCCAACGATCCCGGCGACGTCACCGACTACGCGAACGACGAGTCCATCGACCTCGTCATCATCGGCCCCGAGGCGCCGCTCGTCGCCGGGGTCGCCGATGCGCTGCGCGAACGAGGCATCCCTGTCTTCGGCCCGGGCCGAGCGGCCGCCGCACTCGAAGGCTCGAAGGCGTTCGCGAAGCGCATCATGGATGCCGCGGACGTCCCCACCGGCCGCGCCGCCCGCGCCGCGACACGGTCGGAGGTCGAGACCGCGCTCGACGCCTACGGCGCCCCTTATGTCGTCAAGGCGGACGGCCTCGCGGCGGGCAAGGGCGTCATCGTCACGGACGACCGCGCTGCCGCACTCGCTCACGCCGACGCGTTCCTGGGCGCCGGTCCCGTGCTCGTCGAGGAGTTCCTCTCCGGCCCCGAAGTGTCGCTCTTCTTCGTCAGCGACGGCGACACGGTGCGCGCCCTGTCGCCGGCGCAGGACTTCAAGCGCGCCTATGACGGCGACGCCGGCCCGAACACGGGCGGCATGGGCGCGTACTCGCCGCTTCCGTGGCTCGCTGAGCGGTTCGGCAGCGAGCGCGCCTTCGTCGATCGCGTCACCGCCGAGGTGGCCGAGCCCGTCATCCGGCAGCTGGATGCCGAGGGCACCCCCTTCATCGGACTGCTCTACGCGGGCCTGATCCTCACCGGCGAAGGCGCGGACACCGAGATCAAGGTGATCGAGTTCAACGCCCGGTTCGGCGATCCGGAGACCCAGGTCGTGCTCGCGCGCCTGGAGAGTCCGCTGTCACGCCTGCTGATGTCGGCGGCATCCGGCACGCTCGAAGACGAGCCGGAGCCGACGTTCTCGCCCGCGCCGGCGATCACCGTCGTGCTCGCGAGCGAGGGCTACCCTGAGTCGCCGGCGACCGGCCGACCGATCGAGGGGCTGCACGCGGCGGCGTCCACGCCCGGCGTGCACCTCGCCCACGCGGCGACGGCAGGGCCGGACGCGCCCGGCGGCGACCTCATCTCGACGGGCGGGCGCGTGCTCAACGTCGTCGCGACGGGCGAGAGCTTCGCGCAGGCACGCGAGCGCGCGTACGCCGCGCTCGGTGAGATCACGCTCGAGGGCAGCCACTACCGCCGCGACATCGCCGCGCGCGTCGCGGAGTAGGCCCGGCGCCGGGTCACCAGAATCGGAAGACACCAACAGACTCGGACAATGGATGCCGAGGCATCCGAATCTGTTGCGTGTTTCCGAATCCGCGGCGCCCCGCGCCCGGGCCTCAGCCGAGGACGCCGGCGGAGCGGTAGTAGGCGCTGAAGCCCAGTGCATCCCAGGCGTCCGCCTGAGCGCGTGCCGCGGCGAGCACGTCGGCCTCGGCGACGTCGCCGCCGAGCGGCCCGCCCCAGCACACCTGAGCCACGAGGCCGAGCCGCGGCAGCAGCAGCGTCGCGGCATCGTCGAAGCTCGTCACGCTCTCGCACCACAGGGCGGCCTCGACCCCGGCGACGGTGAGACCGGCCTCGGCGATGTCGGCCTGCAGCGTGGGGTCCCAGCGCAGCACGTCCGTCGACGGCGTGGCCTCGTATCCGGGGTGGCCGAGCCGGGCGCGCTGCTCCTGCTGGCCGGCGTCGGTGGAGTCCTCGGAGGGCTTCCGATCGAGGTAGAGCGGGTCGCTCGACGACACGATCACCGGAACGCCGGCTTCACCCAGGCGCGCCGCGTCGCCGGTCGACTCGGCGAAGGTCTGCGCGAGGAGCGGGATGAAGGGGTGGAACTGCTCGGGGAGGTCCTGACGCGCCTTGTCGGCGTCGAAGCGATCCCGGTCGGCGATCCAGAGCTGGCTGCGGTCGTCGCCGCCGAGGATGCCTGCGCGGCTCGTCTCCTGCCATCCGAGCACTCGACGGCCACGTGCGCGAACCTCGGCGACGGCGGCGCGCACGAAAGCGACGTAGCTTTCGATCGGGTCGCCGAACGCCTCGTCGCCGCCGATGTGCAGGTAAGGCGCGTCGAAGCGGGCGACGAGCTCGTCGAGCACGGCCTGCACGAACGCGGGAAAGCCCTCACCGTGCCACTCGAGGTAGCGCACGAGCGGGTGCGGGCCGGTCGCGACCTCGACGCCGATCCGCTCTCCGACCGCGGGCGAGACGTGACCGGGCATGTCGACCTCGGGCACGATCGTCACCTGTCGCGCGGCGGCGTAGGCGACGAGGTGGTCGAGGTCGGCGGCCGTGTAGTGGCCGTCGCCGGATGCCACGTCATAGCCGGGCACGACGAAGCGCCACCCCTGCATGTCGCTGAGGTGGAGGTGGAGCACGTTGAACTTGTGGATCGCGAGCAGATCGATGACCCGTTCGACGTCTTCGACGGGGAACCATCTGCGTACGACATCGAGGGAGAGGCCTCGCCACGCGAAGTGCGGGCCGTCGGAGATCTCGAGCGCGGCGAGCTCACCCTGCGACGACAGGGCGGCCACGGTCAGCAGCCCACGGAAGAGCGCCTCGTCTCCTGCTCCGGTAACGAGCACTCCGTCACCGTCGGCCTGCACCCGGTAGGCCTCGGAGATGCCCGCGCGCGCGGGCGGGCGGGGGTCGGTTCCGACCGCCCCCTTTTCTTCACCGGCGGATGCGCGGCACAGGATGACGTCCGGATCGGCATCGTCGGCGACGACGCCGACTCCATAGGCCCGGCGCGTCAGCGCGTCGACGGCGGTGAGGTCGAGCGCGCGCTGCGGGAGATCTACCTGTCGGGCTTTGAGCAGGTCGTCCGCGAGTCGGCACCCTGGGCGCTCATGTCGTCGTAGAACCGACGGCCCCTGGCCGATGCGCGCGGCCGCGGCGCTCGACTGGCAGCTGCGCAATCTGTCGTTCGCCGGCAACGCGCAGCTCGACGGCTTCGCCGCGCGGATGATCCGCGACGCACCCGCCGACCTCATCACGCTGAAGGTGGGCATCAACCTGGTGAACGCCGACAGCATGCGCGAGCGCACCTTCCGCCCCGCGGTGCACGCGTTCCTCGACACGATTCGCGAGGGGCATCCCGACCCGCCGATCGTCCTCATCTCGCCGATCTCGTGCCCGATCCACGAGCAGACGCCGGGGCCGGTGTACGGCGACGCCGCCGGCATGATGCACGCCGCGGCGCGGCAGATCGAGCCCGACACCGGGGCGCTCACCCTGACGGGCATCCGCGAGATCCTCGCCGAGGTCGTGTCGGTGCGTGACGACGCGCAGCTGTCGTATCTCGACGGCCGGCAGCTGTTCGGCCACGCCGACGTCTCGCACCTCTACGACGATCTGCACCCCGACGAGGCCGGACTGCAGCTGATCGCCGAGCGGTTCGTCGACCTGATCCAGCGGTGACCGGGTGGGGGCGTTGTGCGCCCCCATCCCCGTCACCAGATTCGGAAAACACCAACAGATTCGGAGAATGGATGCCCAGGCATCCGATTCTGTTGCGACTTTGCGAATCTGCGGGCGTTGGCTACTCGCCCGAGCCGGTCAGAGCCGGGCGTACTCATCGATGTCGGTGAGGAAGTCGGAGACCGCCTCGGCCGACACCGTCGCCCGCGTTGCACCGAGCGCGCGAAGATAGTCGGCCGTCGCGAGCGGCGCATCGCCGGCATCCTCCCCGGGCCCGTCCCCGGCATCGCCCTCGGAACCGTCCGCAGACCCCTCGCCGGCGCGCAGCGCGCGGGCGAGGGCCTCCTGCGAGGCGCGGCGCGCGGCGTACTCGATGTCGGCGGGCGTGAGGCCGTCGCTCGCCGCGACGAGCGCCGCGATGTCGGTCGCCTCCGCCGCAGCGGCGGGGATGTAGCGGCGCCAGATGGCGGCGCGGGCCTCGCCGTCGGGCAGGCCGATCGGGATCACGTAGTCGAAGCGCCCGTGGCGCAAGAACGCGGCATCCAGGGCGCGCACGAAGTTCGTCGCGCACACGAGCAGACGCCCGTCGCGCTCGCGGAACTCCGCGACGATCTTCAGCAGCTCGTTGGTCACGCCCTGCGTCGGCGAGGGCGGAGTGCCGCCGCGGCGCGACGCGATCTCCTCGACCTCGTCGATGAACACGACCGCGTGCTCGAGCTCGCCGATCCGCTCGAAGGTCGTGCGAAGCGCCCCCGCGAGACTCGACGATCCGTCGGCCAGGCGCGAGGGGAACACCTCGACGAACGGCCAATCCAGGCGCGAGGCGACGGCCTTCGCAAACGTCGTCTTGCCGGTGCCGGGCGGGCCGAAGAGCATCACGGCGCGCGGCGGCACGACGCCGAACCGCTCCGCCAGGTCGGGGCGCGACAGCGGCGTGACGAGGCGCTCTTCGAGAAGGTCCTTCTCCTGACGCATGCCGCTGACCCCGCGCCACAGGTGCCGGGGCAGGATGCGCCCGCCCACCTCTTTGAGCAGGTCCAGCTCGCGGCGCTGCACCGGCATCTCGCGCTCGAGGTAGCGGAGCGGATCGCGCACCTCGAACCCGTTCGCCGTCAGCGCGGCGAGGGGTTGCTGCCCCTCGGCGAGCAGGATCGAGAGCTTGCCGAGGCCGAGCGGAGCCATCCGCCGCTCGAGCGCATCGAGCAGCCCGGCCGAGATCTGGTCGGGCTGGGCGACCGGCGCGACGCCGAAGAAGACGATCCAGCCCTGCGCGTGCGCGGCGCGGCCCACGGCCACTCCCACGAGCACGTCGTCACGCGTCGCGACGACGGCGTGGTCGGCCTGACACGACGCGATCATCTCGGCGAGCGAATACACCGGAGACTCCTCAGCGCCGTGCACCTCCTCCCACAGCCGCACGACCGCGTCGAGGTCGTCGTCATGGAAATCCCGGATATGCGTACGGCTCACAGCGCCATTGTGCCCGACGGATGCCTCCGCCGCGCGCCGCGCCCGCGCGCCCGCGGCGCCCCCGCGCCCCGCGCCCCGCGCCCCGCGACGGAATCGTAGATCACCAACGGATTCGGAGAATGGATGCCGAGGCATCCGATTCTGTTGCGAATCTGCGAATCCAGTGCCCGGCCGACGCCGGGCGCCCGCGGCACGCCCGCGCCCGCGGCACGCGCGCGCCCGCGGCACGCGCGCGCCCGGCGCCCAGCCCGCGCGGCGCCCGGCCGGCCGCGCCCCTCAGCGCTTCACGAGGTGCGCGGGTCGCTGCATGAACAGCACGACCACGACACCGACGAGCAGAACGCACGCGGGGAGCAGCATCGACTGCGCCATCGCATCGGAGAATCCGCCGACGACGGCATCGGGCAGCTGACCCGATCCGAAGTCGCCGCCCGCGTCACCCGCGCCGGGCAGGTTCGCCTCGAGCCGCGCCTGCATGAAGGCGGCGATCGCGGCCGAGCCCAGGACCGAGCCGATCGTGCGCGTCGTGTTGTAGATTCCCGAACCCGCGCCGGCCTGGCGCGGCTCGAGGTTGCGCGTCGCGGTCGTCGCGAGCGGACCCCACATGCCCGCCTGGCCGATGCCCATGAGCGCCGACGGCAGCAGGAACATCCAGATCTCGGTGTCGGGCTTCATCAGCGCCGCGTACCAGAACAGCGCGATCGCGGTGAACAGCAGGCCGGGGACGAGCAGGACGCGGGGGTCGACGCGGTCGAGGATGCGGCCCGCGACGGGCGCGAGCACGCCCGCGAGCACCGCCATCGGGATGAGCAGCAGCGCCGAATCGGTCGGCGTGAGGCCGCGCGCGAGCTGGTAGTAGAACATCGTCGGCAGCGACAGCGCGGTGACGGCGAATCCGACCGCGGCGATGCCGAAGTTGGCGACGGAGAAGTTCCGGTCCCGGAAGAGGCCGAGCGGCACGAGCGGCTCGCTCTTCGTCTTCGCCTGCTGCCAGATGAACAGAGCCATGACGAGGATGCCGGAGGCGATCATCGTCCAGACCCATGCCGCCCAGTCGTAGTGCTCGCCCTCCTGCAGACCGAACACGATGAGAAACAGCGCGATCGCGCTGAGGAAGACGCCCAGGATGTCGAAGCGGTGCTCGTGCGTCTCGAGGTCGGGCACGAGCATCCACGCGAGGACGAAGCCGATGACGCCGACGGGAAGGTTGATGAAGAAGATCCACTCCCACCCGAACGCGTCGACGAGCAAGCCGCCCGCGAGGGGTCCGACGAGCATCGCGACGCCCGACGTCGCACCCCACAGCCCCATCGCCGCCCCCCGCTGGGTCGGCGGGAAGGTGCGCGTGATGACGGCCATCGTCTGCGGCGTCATGAGGGATGCCCCGAGGCCCTGCGCCGCACGGAACACGATGAGCATCTCGAGCGTCCCGGACAGGCCGCAGGCGAGCGAGGCGAGGGTGAAGATCGCGAGGCCGACGAGGTACACGCGCTTGGGACCGAACCGGTCGCCGAGACGACCCGTGATGAGCAGCGGCACCGCGTACGCGAGAAGATAGGCCGACGTCACCCACACGACGTTGTCGAGGTTGTTCGTCGACGGGTCGAGCGCCGCCTTGATCGCGGGATTCGCGACCGAGACGATCGTCGTGTCGACGAGGATCATGAAGAACCCGATGACGAGGGCCCACAGGGCCGGCCACGGGTTGCGCTGGGTGTGGCCCGGCCCGTGCGCCGGGGTCTGCGCGGGAGCGCTGTTCGTGTGGGTTCCGGGGGTGGTGGTCGGTTCGGTCATCGCCGTGCGGCCTCTCTCTGAGCCAGGTAGCGGTCGTCGACTTCGTGTGTTCCCCACATGAAGTCGGGGGAGCTCAACCGCACGAGGAATGCGGCGAGCCAGTCATGGTCGGCGGCCAGAAGCGCACCCTGCCGGTCGACCTCGATGAGGTACTGCTCGGGGGTCCTCGCGGCGAGCGCTTTCGCACGCCCGCTGCGGTGGTAGTCGCGCGCCTCCGCGAGCGCGGCGAGCCGCGTGCGCAGGAGCGCCAGGACTTCATCGCGCTCGAGGTTGTGCGCCTCTGCGAGCGCGACGCGGAACTCGACCGGGTGGTCGAGCACCGGCAGTTCGCGCCGCACCCATTCGTCCACGGCTGCGCCGCCGGCATCCGCCAGCGCATACGTCGTGCGCTCCGGCCGGTTGCCGTCGCGGTCGATGCCGACCTCGGCGATGAGGCCTTGCCGCTCGAGCCGCGCGACGGTGTGATACACCGTGCCGTTCGTGACCGAGACGATGCGGTCGTCGTGTCGATGCCGCATGAGCCGGATCATCTCGTACGGATGCATCTCGCCCTCGCGCAGCAGCGCGAGCACCATCACCCCGAGCGGGGTGAGGCGGGCGGTGGCATCCTTCACCGTTACTCCATCTCGATTAGTCCATTTGGACTATACACGAAACCTCCTTGCCGCGGTAGCGTCCGAGCATGACGAGAACGCCCGACGAGATCTTCGACGAGGTCGCCTCCCGCTACCTGCAGCGGGAGGGCGTCGACATCGGCCCGATGTTCGGAAGCGCGGGCCTGCGCATCCGGGGCAAGGTGTTCGCCTTCCAGGGGTACCAGGGCGGACTCATCGCGAAGCTGCCGGAGGCGCGGGTGACCGAGCTCGACAGTGGCGGACGCGCTCAGCGCATGACGATGCGCGAGCGCGCGATGCGCGAGTGGGTCTTCGTCGGGGCGGATGCCGCCGACCTCTGGCCGACCGTGATCGATGAGGCCTTCGCGTTCGTCGACGAGATCACCCCGCGCGACTGACCGAGACGGGCGCGGGGGGGGTGTCAGCGCCCGCCCGCGCCCCCGCCCATCGATCCGCCCGTGGGCGCCGTGCTCGTGTCGACGCGCGCCGTGAGCATCGCGGTGAAGCCCGCCGACGAGTCACCCGTCACCGTCGCGATCTGCAGCGCTCCCCCGTCGTCGCCGAACACGTTGTCGGTCGCGAGCGAGACGCCCGCGAGGTTCTGAGCCGAGCCGGTGTAGGCGGGCAGCGCGTACACGCCGCCCAGCATCTCCTCCGGAAAGGCGAGTTGCGACGTCGAGATCGCGTTCGCCGAGTCGGTGATCAGGTCGACCGACGGGTACACCTCGAAGTGGATGTGCGGCCACCGACCGCTGTAGCACCCGGGGACGACCGAGGTGAACGTGACCTGACCGGAGGCATCTGCCACCTGCACGCCGCGCAGATACGACTCGTTCTCCACGCCCGACGAGTACATCGAGTAGTTCCCCTGCGCGTCGCAGTGCCAGGCGTAGACGGCGACGCCTGCGAACGGGGCATCGCCGTTCGCCATGTCGGTGATACGGAGCGTGAAGGTGAGGGGTGCACCGTCGGCGGTCATCCCGCCCCCGATCGAGGTCCGCAGGTCCGAGCGCACGATGCCCGACTGCGCCAGCACGTCGGGGCCGTTGGAGCCGTCGCCCGGGTACGGCCCCGCGGTCTCGTCGGGGATCTCACCCGCGGGGAGGGGCGTCGTCGCGGTCGGTGTCGGAGTGGGCGCGGGCGTCGCGGTGGGGGTCGCTGTCCGTGTCGCCGAGGGCGATGCCGCGGCATCCGTCACCGCCGTGCAGGCGGCGAGGGCGACCGCGCCCACGCCGAGCCCTGCGATCCCCAGGATGCCGCGGCGCGACACGAGGGTGCGCAGGTCGAACCCCGCGCCCTGATCGACGACATCGTCGTCGGGGCGGTCGAGGGTCCGCCCTTCGTACCGCGGGCCGTCGGGGGTGTGGTCGGGTGCGGGAATCATGACCCCAGGATCGCGGGCCGCTTTCTGCACCGCCCCTGGCGAATCGATGAATCGGCTATGCGTGAGACCGGCCACCATAATGGAGGCGTGACCGACGCTCTCGACCTGCCCGGCTGGACCCACGTGTACTCGGGCAAGGTGCGCGACCTGTATCGCCCGTCGGACGACGCGCCGAACGGCCCCGACCGGATGCTCGTCGTCGCGAGCGATCGGGTGAGCGCGTTCGACCACGTGCTGAGCCCCGGCATCCCCGGCAAGGGCGCGCTGCTGACCGCGCTCAGCCTGTGGTGGTTCGACCAGCTCGCGGGCGCGGACGGCGGTCGCGCGATCCCGAACCACCTCACCGGCGCAGCGGCACCCGCCGCGGTCGCTGATCGCGCCATGGTCGTCCGGTCGCTCGACATGCTGCCGATCGAGTGCGTCGTGCGCGGCTACCTCACCGGCTCGGGGTTCAAGGAGTACCGAGCGGAAGGCACCGTCTGCGGCATCCCGCTGCCGGAGGGACTGCAGGACGGCGACCGACTGCCCGAGCCGATCTTCACCCCCGCCTACAAGGCGCCGCTCGGCGAGCACGACGAGAACATCTCGTTCGCGCGGGCCGAGGAGCTCGTCGGGGCGGAGCGCGCGGCCGAGCTGCGCGACGCGTCGTTGGAGATCTATCGTCGCGCCGCCGCGATCGCCGAGGCGCACGGACTGATCCTCGCCGACACGAAGTTCGAGTTCGGCACCGACGCCGACGGCACGCTCACGCTCGCCGACGAGGTGCTCACGAGCGACTCGTCGCGCTACTGGGATGCCGCGGCGTGGGCCACCGGCGAGACCCCCGCCGCGCGCATGGCGAGCTTCGACAAGCAGATCGTGCGGGACTGGCTCGCCTCCGCGTGGGACCAGCAGGGCACCCCGCCGGAGCTCCCCGCCGACATCGTGGAGCGCACCGCCGCGAAGTACCGCGAGCTGCTCGACAAGCTCGCCGCGTGAGCCGACGACACGGCATCCAGCGTTCTCCCAGATAATCTGATCGTCGGACATCCCCGCCGATCTGAGGAGCACCCGCATGCCCATCTGGACTCTGCACGGCGACGGCCGCACCGTCGCACCCGGCGCCGTCGTCGCTCCCGGTGAGCGACTGAGCTGGCCCGGAACGATCGCGATCGGCGCGCAGCACGTCGTCGCGATGTTCGGCGCGACGTTCCTCGTGCCGATCCTCACGGGCTTCCCCGTGACGACGACGCTCTTCTTCTCGGGCGTCGGCACGATCCTGTTCCTGCTCCTCACGCGCAACAAGCTGCCCAGCTATCTCGGATCGTCGTTCGCCTTCATCGCGCCGATCCAGGCGTACAACGGCGGCAAGACGCTCGAGACGACGGCGCAGATCACGCAGGCGATGGTGAGCGTCGCCGTCACGGGTGTGCTGCTCGCGCTCGTGGGCCTCATCGTGCAGAAGGTCGGCACGCGCTGGATCGAGAAGCTCATGCCGCCCGTCGTCGCGGGCGCGATCGTGGCCCTCATCGGTCTCAACCTCGCCCCGGCCGCGTGGAACAACTTCACCCTGCAGCCGGTCATCGCGACGGTCACCCTCGCCGCGATCATCCTCTTCAGCGTGCTGTTCCGCGGCTTCCTCGGCCGCATCTCGATCTTCCTCGGCGTCATCGTCGGCTACGTCGTGGCTGCCCTGACGGGCCAGGTCGACTTCACGGCGATCAGCGCGGCACCGTGGATCGGGCTGCCCGAGTTCCACTTCCCCGCTTTCGGCGACCCGGTCTCGTGGAGCCTCCTGCCGATCTTCCTCCCCGTCATCCTCGTGCTCATCGCTGAGAACGTCGGCCACGTGCGCGGCGTCGCGACGATGACCGGCGACCCGACGATCAACCGGCACACGGGCCGCGCGCTCACTGCGGACGGCGTCGCGAGCACGCTCGCGGGCCTGTTCGGCGGGTCGGCCACGACGACCTACGGCGAGAACATCGGCGTCATGGCCGCGACGCGGGTCTACTCGACGGCGGCGTACTGGGTCGCGGGCGCGTTCGCCATCCTGCTGTCGTTCTCGCCCGCCTTCGGCGCCGTGATCAACACGATTCCCGCGGGGGTCATCGGCGGCGCCACGACGGCCCTGTACGGTCTCATCGGCGTCATCGGCATCAAGATCTGGGTCGACAACCAGGTCGACTTCTCGCGCCCGGTCAACCAGTACACGGTGGCGGTGTCATTCGTCATCGCGATCGCCGGATTCACCATGAACCTCGGTGCGCTGACCTTCTCGGCGATCGTGCTGGGCACCGTCGCGGCGCTCGTGATCTACCACGGCGGCAACGCGATCGCCCGCTGGCGCAAGACCGGCGCCGACGACGGCGGCCCCATCGTGCCGATCGGCCAGCTGGGCGGCGACCCCGAGTAGGTCGCCGTTCGAACGCGGGGGCGCGAACGCGCGCTTCGCAACCGCGCAAGACGGCATTCGCGCCACCTTCTTTTTGCTCGATGGAAGAAGGTGTCATGGATGCCGGGATCAACGCGCCGCACCCCGGCATGTGCGCCACCTCCTTTCCCGCGGGCGCGAACTGCGCGCCAGCGCGGGCTGAGGCGCGGAGATCAGGCGGACGCGCGAACGATCAGTTCGGTGTCGAGCACGGTCACGTGCGGCGGCGTGCCGCCGGCGAGGAGCGAGAGCAGCACATCGGCCATCTGCTGCCCCTGCAGGTGCGAGGGCTGACGCACGGTCGTGAGGTTCGGCTGGACGGCCGTCGCGACGGGTGAGTCGTCGAAGCCGATGAGTGACACGTCGCCGGGAACGTCGATGCCCGCGCGCGCGAGGACTGCGAGCGCACCGCGCGCCATGAGGTCGCTCCCGACGAACAGTGCGTCGAAGGATGCCCCGGACTCGAGGATCCGCGCCATGGCGGCCGAGCCGCCGTCGGCCGTGAAGTTGCCGTCCTCGACGGCGACCGGCACCAACCCGGCATCCGCCAGCGCCGAGCGGAAGCCCGCGAGACGGTCGATACCCGCGGGCATCGAGACGGGGCCCGAGATGTGCGCGATGCGCCGGAAGCCTTTCTCGACGAGGTAGGTCGTCGCCTGATAGGCACCCGCGGTGTTGTCGACGTCGATGTAGTAGTCGTTCTCCCGCGCGCGCGACGGTCGCCCGCCGTAGACGACGGGGACCGACGCCGCGATGCGGTCGATGAACGTGTCGCTCGTGTGGTGCGACACGACGATCGCGCCGTCGACGGCACCGCTGCGCACGTAGGCCGCGGTCTTGTCGCGCGGATCGTCGCTCGCGATGATGAGGTTGAGCACGTAATCCGAGCGGCTCAGCCGCGCATTGATGCCCGACACGATCGCCGCGAAGAACGGATCGCCGAAGAAGCGCGTCGTGTCCTCCGGCACCACGAGCGCGATCGCCATGGTCGCGCGCGAGGCGAGCGAGCGCGCGGCACGGTTGGGCACGTAGCTGAGCTCCGCGATGGCGCGCTCGACCGCCGCGAGGGCGGCGGGACTCACGGCGGTCGACCCGTTGACGACGCGAGAGACGGTCGACCGCGACACGCCGGCGGCGGCCGCGACCTCTTCGATCGTCGCCGCCGCCTTCGGCGCATCGATGCTCACGGAGCGGGTACCTCACTTCGGATGACGACGGGAACGGTGGCGACGTCGGCGGGCGATGCCGGGGCGATGTCGATCGCGCGGGCGGCGATGACCCGACGATACTCCAGCGCGCTGTCCTTCAGCGTGCGCTCCTGGGTGTCGTAGTCGACGTGGATGATGCCGAAGCGCTTGTCGTACCCCCACGCCCACTCGAAGTTGTCGAGCAGCGACCAGTAGAAGTAGCCGCGGACGTCGACCCCGGCATCCTGAGCGTCGAGGATCGCCCCGAGGTGCCGCCGCAGGAAGTCGACGCGTTCGGCGTCGTGCACCCGCGCCCGGCTGCCCTCGTGGACGAGGACATCGTCGTAGGCCGCACCGTTCTCGGTGACGTAGAGGACGGTCCCGGCGGGCGCTGCGTACGCGCTCCACACCCGCTCGAGGAGCGTCGTGAGCCCTGCGGGATCGACCTCCCAGTGCATGTTCGTGCGCGGGAGACCGCGATCGTGCCAGTGGATGTCGTCGTGCGAGGGGAAGGGGGACTCGACCCGTCGCGCCGTGGGCGCGTCACCCGACGCCGGCGCGTGCGGATCCGGAGATCCGCCGACGTACTCGCCGTGGTAGTAGTTCACGCCGAGGGCATCGAGCGGCGTCGCGATGATGTCGAGGTCGCCGGGAGCGGTCGCGGCATCCAGCGCATCGATCGCTTCCGGGCTGACGGCGCGGATGTCCTCGACGACGTCGACGGGGTAGGCCCCGCGGAAGATCGGGTCGAGGAACCAGCGGTTGAACTGCCCGTCGATGCGGCGCGCGGCGTCGACGTCGGCCGGGTCAGTAGGGTCGACCGGCTCGGCCACGGTGAGATTCAGCGTGATGCCGAGGCTCAGCGCGGCATCACGCGTCCGCAGCTCCTGCACGGCGAGTCCGTGACCGAGGAGCAGGTGGTGCGCAGCGAGCACCCCGTCGGTGACGCTGTACCGACCGGGCGCGTGGATGCCCGCGGTGTAGCTCAGGAACGACGAGCACCACGGCTCGTTGAGCGTGGTCCAGTTGGCGACGCGATCGCCGAGGGCGTCGTGCACGTCGAGCGCGTACTCGGCGAACTGCTCCGCCGTCGAACGCACGGTCCATCCGCCGCGCTCTTCGATCGCCTGCGGCAGGTCCCAGTGGTACAGCGTGAGCCAGGGCAGGATGTCGTTCTCGCGCAGGTCGTCGACGAGGCGCTTGTAGAAGTCCAGGCCCTTCTGATTGACCGGACCGCCGTCGGGGCGCACCCGCGACCACGACACCGAGAAGCGGTATGTGTCGAGGCCGAGCTCCTTCATCAGGGCGACATCGGCGGGATAGCGGTGGTAATGGTCGCAGGCGACATCCCCGTTGTCCGCGTTGATCACGGCGCCGGGCACGCGGCAGAACGCATCCCAGATGGAGGCGGTGCGGCCGTCCTCGAACGCGGCGCCTTCGATCTGGAAGGCGGCGGTTGCCGCCCCGAACAGGAATCCGGGCGCGAAGGGGCGAGCGGAATCGGTCATGAGAATCCTTCCGACGGCACGGCGGGCGTCAGCCCTTGACCGCACCCTGCATGATGCCGCTGACGAGCTGCTTGCCGGCGAAGACGAACAGGATCAGCAGAGGAATGGTAGCGAGCAACACGCCGGCGAGCACGATCGAGTAGTCGACGAAGTAGTTCGACTGCAGGAGCGACAGCGCGACGGGTAGCGTCGGGTTCTGTCGGTCGAGCACGATGAACGGCCAGAAGAAGTTGTTCCAGGCCGACACGAACGTGAACAGGGCCAGCATCGCCGCCGCCGGGCGCGCAGCCGGCAGGCCCACGGTGAGGAAGGTCCGGAACGAGCTCGCGCCGTCGACGCGGGCGGCCTCGATGAGCTCGTCCGGCACGGCCTGGCGCAGGTATTGCGTCATCCAGAACACGCCGAAGGCACTCACGAGAGCGGGCACGATGATCGCGCCGAGCTGCCCGGTCCAGCCGAGGTCGCTGAACAGGATGTACAGCGGAACGACGCCCAACTGCGTCGGCACGGCCATCGTCGCGATGACGAAGACGAGCAGCCAGCTCGACCCTCGGAAGCGCAGTTTGGCGAACGCCCAGCCCGCAAGCGTGGAGAAGAAGACGACGGATGCCGCGATCAGAGCGGAGCTCACGATCGAGTTCCACAGTGCCATCCAGAAGTTCACGGCGGGGTCGTTCACGACCTTGGCGGCGTTCGCGAAGAAGTTGCCGCCGGGGATCCACGACATGTTGGGGTCGCGGATCGTGTACGAGTCGCCCGATCCGATCAGCAGCGACCAGTAGAAGGGGAAGACGCTCGCGAGCATCACGACGGCCAGGCAGGCGTAGATGAACCATCCGGGGCGCGTGCCCTTGATGTGCCGCGGGCGCTTGTTCGGCCGCGGCTCGGCGTCATCCGGCACGACCACCGGTCGTGCATCCAGAGCGGTCATCGGGAGGCCTCCTTGAGGGACGCGCCATCGGCGCGAGCTGCACGATCCGTGGCGACGGCTGCCTTGGCATCCCGCCGCGCCGCACGCAGCTGCGTGCGGGTGAGGGCACCGCGGGCACCCTCGTCACGGACGAGGCTGCGGGTGATGAACAGGTTGATGACGCCGATGGCCAGGATGATCAGGAAGAGGATCCACGCGAGCGCCGCGGCGCGGCCGAAGTTCCACTGCCCCCATCCGAGGTCGTACAGCCACAGCGTGATCGTGAGCCACTGGTAGTTGGCGCCGCCCGTGCCGAACTGGTCGTACATGCGGGGCTCGTCGAAGATCTGCAGGCCGCCGATCGTCGAAGTGATGATCACGAAAATGAGCGTGGGGCGCAGGCTCGGGAGCGTGATGGCGAAGAACTGGCGGATCTTGCCGGCGCCGTCGACCGTGGCCGCCTCGTAGTAGTCGCGCGGGATCGCCTGCATCGCGGCGAGGAGGATGAGGGTGTTGTACCCCGTCCAACGGAAGTTCACCATCGTCGCGATGGCGATGTGGCTGGCGAAGGCGTTGGAGTGCCACTTGACCGCGTCGATGCCGATCGACGCGAGCCAGGTGTTGATGATGCCGTACTGGTCGCCGAACATGTTCGAGAAGATGAGCGCGACGGCGACGGGAGCCATGACGTAGGGCAGGAGCACTCCCATGCGCCAGAAGGTCTTCGCGCGGATGTTCTGATCGAGCATCGCCGCGATGAAGACCGCGAGGATCAGCTGCGGCACGCTGGAGAGCAGGAAGATGCTGAAGGTGTTGCGCAGCGCGATCCAGAACTTCGGGTCGCCGAGGACGGTCGCGTACTGGTCGAACCCGACGAACTGCCCCGAATTGCGGACGAGATCCCAGTCCATGAAGGAGATCACGGCGGTGTAGCCGAGCGGGAACAGGCCGACGATGAAGAACAGGATGAAGAACGGCGAGATGTAGAGGTACGGCGAGAGCTTCAGGTCCCACGAGCTGAGCGTGCTGCCGAACCCGATGCGCTTGGTGGGCCGGGAGGGGGCGGTGGCGGTCACATCAGGCTCCTTTCATGAGAGCGGTCGGGGGGGGGGGGGGGGGGGCGGCCCCCCCCCCCCCCGACCGCGGGGATCACTTGATGGCGTCGACTTCGCTCTTCCACTGCGCCCAGGACGTCGCCTTGTCCTGCGTGCCCTCTTCGACACGGGTCAGAGCCTTCTGCATCGCGTCGTTGATCTGGAAGTAGAACTGGCCCTTGAACGGCGACACCGTCACGGCGTTCGCGCGGTCGGTGAGGATCTGGCCGACGGGGGCGTTGTTGAAGAACTCGTTGGTCGAGCTGA
Source organism: Microbacterium sp. MMO-20 (assembly GCF_037147735.1). Lineage (NCBI taxonomy): Bacteria > Bacillati > Actinomycetota > Actinomycetes > Micrococcales > Microbacteriaceae > Microbacterium > Microbacterium sp. MMO-20. The sequence goes on from NZ_JBBCUU010000006.1 coordinate 91,627, forward strand.
GCAGCGTGTCGCTCTTCATCGCGTCGAGCTGGCTCGGGAACGTGCCGGCGTTCTCGAACGCCTTCAGCTGGGTGTCGGGGCTCGTGAGCCAGTCGGCGAGCTCCTGCGCCGCCGCGACGTTCTTGCCGTTGGCGGGGACCGTCAGGTACGAGCCGCCCCAGTTGCCGCCGCCGCCGGGGAAGACGTTGGCGATGTCCCAGCCGGTGACGTCCTTCGCGTTTCCGGAGATGACGCCGAGCATCCAGCCCGGGCACAGCATCGTCGCGAACGCGCCGTTCGACAGGCCGGCCATCCAGTCGTCCGACCACTGGCCGAGGTGAGCCGACTGCGTCGCGCTGGCATCGAGGACCTCGTTGTAGATCTTCTCGACGTCGGGAGCGATGTCGATCTCGCCGCTCGAGGGGTTCTCGTACGCCGCCTCGACCTGGTTGATCATGCCCTGGTAGGTACCGCCGGCCGAGTCGAAGAACGCCTTGCCGGTCTTGGCCGTGTAGTCCGCGCCGACCTTGAAGTAGTTCGCCCAGTCGCCCTCGAGCAGCTTGGCGACCTCTTCGCGATCGGTCGGCAGGCCGGCCGCGGCGAACAGATCGGATCGGTAGCAGACGCCCTCCGGGCCGATGTCGGTGCCGTAGCCGATGAGGTTGCCGTTGGCATCCGTCGCGCCCTTCTCCTTCCAGTCGAGCCAACGGCCCTTGAGGCTGTCGGGGACGGGAGCGAGCAGGTCGGAGTACTTCATGACCTCGGGCATCCAGTCGATCTCGATCGCCTCGATGTCTGCGAGGCCCGTCTTGCCGAGCTTCTGGAAGTAGTTGGCCCGCGCGTCGTTGGAGGTCGCGGCCTTGTTGTGGACGATCGTGACGTTCGGGTGCTCCTTGGAGTACTCGGCGAGCAGCTCGTCGGTGTAGCCGAAGTCGTTGAAGGTCGCGACGGTGAGCGTGACCTTCTCATTCGGGTCGGCGGTCGCCGCTCCCCCGCTCGAACCGGCACAGCCGGCGAGCACGAGGGCGGAGGTGGTCAGTGCGCCGGTCACGAAGCCGATGCGACGCAGTGCGCGTGAATTCACGGTCACTCCTTTGTGTGTGCGGGTGCGGGGGTGCTGCATCGGTGGGGCCGCTCCCTACCTCATGGAACAGTGGGAGCGCTCTCATCCGACGTGACTCACGTTATGGGATCGCTCCCACGAACGCAAGGGAGCGCTCCCATACCGTTGGTCACGATTCGATCACGAGCGGATCCGGATAGACTGCTGTCACCTCTTCCCGCGATATCTGGAGCCTCGAATGCCCACCATCGTCGTCGACGTCATGCCCAAGGCCGAGCTGCTGGATCCGCAGGGAAAGGCTGTCGCCGGCGCCCTCGCGCGGCTCGGACACGCCGGGTTCGAGGGCGTCCGCATCGGCAAGCGGTTCGAGCTGACCGTCGCGGACGTCTCGGACGAGACGCTCGCCGCCGTCCAGACGATCGCTGAGGAGATCCTCTCCAACGCGGTCATCGAGGATGTCGTCGGCATCGAGGTCTCGGAGTGAGCGCACGCATCGGGGTCATCACCTTCCCCGGTTCGCTCGACGACGGCGACGCGCAGCGCGCCATCCGGCTCGCCGGCGCGGAGCCGGTGGCCCTCTGGCACGGTTCGCACGACCTCGACGGCGTCGACGCGCTCGTCCTCCCCGGCGGGTTCAGCTACGGCGATTACCTGCGCGCCGGAGCGATCGCGGCCCTCGCTCCGATCATGACCGAGGTGAAGGATGCCGCGGCGAAGGGCATGCCCGTCCTCGGTATCTGCAACGGCTTCCAGATGCTCGTCGAAGCGCACCTGCTGCCGGGCGGTCTGATCCGAAACGCCCACCAGCAGTTCATCCGTCGCGATCAGCGCCTGCGGGTCGAGAACGCCTCGACCGCGTGGACGAACGAGTTCGAGGTCGGGCAGGAGATCACGATCCCGCTGAAGAACGCGGACGGCGGCTACATCTGCTCCGCCGAGACGCTGAAGCAGATCGAGGGTGATGGCCTCGTCGCCTTCCGCTATCTCGGCGTGAATCCCAACGGTTCGCTCGACGACATCGCCGGCATCACGAACCCCACCGGCAACGTGGTCGGCCTCATGCCGCACCCCGAACACGCCGTCGAGCCGGGCTTCGGCCCGAACACGCCCGCCGCCATGCGCTCGGGCGTCGACGGCCTCGGGTTCTTCGCCTCGGCCATCGCGTCACTGGCCACCGCCGCCGCGTAACGCGCCCGCGCACTCTCCGCATCTGCGGATCGGGATCAGCGCCGGAATCAACACCGGGCCGGCCCCGGAGGCACGTCTGCCCGGGCTCGAGGCCCGGGCAGACGCTCCGCGATGGGGAGTTCGCGGGGGCTCCGGCCGCCGTAGGGTGCGACGACCGGAGCCCGCTCGGCTCACCGAACGCGCGCCCCCCGACGCACGATCAGCAGCACGAGTCCCAGGAGGAGCAGCCCGAGGGCGATTCCTCCGACAGTGCCCCACACCCATGCCGAACCACCGGTCACCGCGAGCGGCGGCGCGACGGCCACGACGGGCGCGTCATCGGTGTTGTTGTTCGGGTTGCGCTCCGGCACATCCGTCGTCGACGGCGCCACCACGGCCACGTTCAGGAGCGTGCCGGTCACGCCCGCACCCACCTTGGCGATCACGGTGATCGGCTCTCCGTCCTCGCCCGCGGCGAGAACATCGGATGCCGTGCACGTGCCGTCGACGCAGGTGTAGCCCTCGCCGGTCATCGACACGAGCGTCAGTCCGGTCGGCAGCTGGTCGGCCACCGTCCAGCCCGCGAGCACGTCAGACGGGCCGTCGTTGCGCGGCGTGAGGGTGAAGGTCACGGTCGCACCGGACAGCACCTTCTCGTCGCCCAGGCGCTCCTTCGTGATGGTGAGGTCGTAGCTGACCAGACCCGCGTCGATCGTCGGGTCGTCGGCCTCGCCCGGCTCGGTGCGGTTGCTGCCCGACGCGGGAGCAGTGATGCTCACGCGGCCGGTCGTCACATCGGCATCCGAGTCGACGGCGTCGCCTTCGCCGGTGTTCTGCGTCGTGAACGCGGTGCCGTCGGGCTTCACGAACTCGATGACGTAGTCACGCCCCGGGACGAGATCGTCGAACGCGTAGTAGCCGTCCTCGTCGGTTTCGGTGGAGCGCAGGAGCGCGCCCTCGACGTCGCGGAGGTTGACGGTGACGCCCGCCACCGGCGGCTCGTCTTCGCCCTGGACGCCGTCGCGGTCGTTGTCCCACCACACGTAGTCGCCCACGCTCACGAGGGAGTCCACCGTGATGCGCTTCGAGTCGTCGTTGTCGGTCGGGGTCTTGCCCGTGTCGACGAGCGCGTTCTCGGGGCGCTGCAGCGGGTTCGTCTCCGGCACATCGGTCGTGGCGGGCACGACGTAGGCGACGTTGTTGAGCTCGCCGACGAAGTCCTTCGCGATCACCGCGGTGACCGTGATGGGAGCGCCGTCGGTACCGGCTGCGAGGGCGGCGCCCGCGACACACGTGAGAAGGCTCACGTCGCATCGGTACGCCTCACCGCCGTCGAGCGCGGTGATCCGGAGACCGTCCTGCGGCAGCTCGACCACGGACCACGCCGTCAGCGCGTCCGCCGGCCCGTCGTTGTGCGGCGTCAGCGTGAACGTCACCGTCGACCCCTCGTAGTACGGACCGCTCGAGGTGATCGCCTTGACCAGGGTGAGGTTGAACTTCACGAGACCGGCGTCGATCGTCGGGTCGTCGGGCGCCGTCAGCGAGTTGCCGCCGGCTGCCGGTGTCGTCACGTTCACGCGCCCGGTCGTGACATCGGCATCCGAGTCGCTCCTGTCGCTCTCGCCCGCGTTCTGCTTCGTGAACGAGTAGCCGTCCGGCTTCACGAACTCGACGACGACATCGGTGCTCGGACGCAGATCACCGAAGGAGTAGAACCCCTGGTCGTTGGTCTTCGTCGTTGCGATGAGGGTCGTGCCGTCGGCCTTGTACAGGTTGACCGTCACGTCCTTCACGGGGTTCCCGTCGTTCTGCACACCGTCGCGGTTGACATCGATCCACACGTAGTCGCCGATCGAGACGAGCGATGCACCCTTCACCGGAGCCTCCGCGTCGTTGTCCGTCGGGGACGTCGACGTGTCGGTCGTGTTCGTCGGCGGCGTGCCGAGCGGGTTCGTCTCCGCGGCATCCTTCGGCGCCGGGCTCACGTAGGCGACGTTCTTCACGTCACCGGTGAGGTTCGTGTGGACGGTCGCAGTCACGGTGATCGGGTTGCCCGTGGCTCCCGACGCGAGGGCGGTGCGGCTCGTCGCCGTCGCGCCCGAGACGTCGTAGCCGTCACCGGTCATCGACACGAGCGTCAGCTCGGCAGGCAGCACCTCGGTGACCGACCAGCCGGCGAGCGCGTCGACCGGTCCGTCGTTGCTCGGGGTGAGCGTGAAGGTCACCGTGTCACCCTTGTAGACGACGTCCGTGGTGGTGCGCGTCTTGGTGAGCTTGAGGTTGTACTTCACGAGGCCCGCGTCGATGCCCGGGTTGTCGGCCTTGCCGGGCAGACCCGAGTTGTTCCCGGTCGCGGGCGTCGTGACGACGACGGTGCCGTCGGCGGGGTTCGCGTCCGAGTCGACCAGGTCGCCGGACGGGCTGTTGTCCGTCGCGCCGGTCTTGTTCTGCGTCGTGAACGTCGCGCCGGTCGGGGGCACGAACTTCACCGTGTACTGCGTGCTGGGCAGCAGATCGGTGAACGCGTAGTAGCCACCCGGGTCCGTCGTCGTCGTCGCCACCACGTCGCCGCCGCGCAGCAGCTGCACGGCCACGCCCGCGGCGGGCTTGTCGTCGTTCTGCGTGCCATCACGGTCGACGTCCCACCAGACGTAGTCGCCGATGGAGACCTTCGGGACCTCCAGCTGCGCCTGCGCGTCGTTGTCGGTCGCGCTCTTCGCCGTGTCGGTGGCGAGGGTCGGCGTGACGAGCGGGTTCGTCTCCGCGACGTCGTTCTGCGACGGCGATACGTACGCCACGTTCTTCGCGACACCGGAGAAGCTCGCGCCGATCGTCGCGACGACAGTGATCGTGGCGCCGTCGGCGCCCGCGGCGAGCGCCGCGCCCGCGACGCACGTCGCCGTTGCGGCGTCACACGTGTAGCCGTCGCCGACGATCGAATCGAGGGTGAGCTGCGTCGGCAGCACGTCGGTGACCGACCAGCCGGCGAGTGCCGCGGTCGGGCCGTCGTTGTGCGGCTTCAGCGTGTACGTGACCTGCTGACCCGGACGGAACGGCCCCTCCGTGACGAGGTTCTTCGTCAGTGACAGGTTGTACCGCACGAAGCCCGCGTCGATGCCGGGGTTGTCGGCCTTGCCGGGGGCGGTCAGGTTGAAGCCCGCCTCGGGCGTCGTGAGCGTCACCTCGCCGGTCGCCGGGTCGGCGTCCGAGTCGGTGAGGTCGCCCGTCGGGCTGTTGCTCTCGTCATCGCCGGAGTTCCGCGTCGTGAAGAAGACGGCGCCGTCGTTCGTCGTGCCCGTGGGCTTGCCGAACGTGACCGTGTACTTCGTCGACGGCTCGAGGTTCGCGAACGCGTAGTACCCGTTCGCGTCGGTCGTCGTCGTCGCGACCACGTCTCCGTCGAGCGTCAGACTGACCGGCAGGTTCGCGACCGGCTTCTCGCCCTCGCTCTGCAGACCATCGCGGTTCGCGTCCCACCAGGCGTAGTCGCCGATGGAGACCTTGTTCACCACGACGCCGGCGTCCCACGTCGGGTCGATGCCCTCGGTGGCCGTGACGCCCTCGTAGTCCTTCGTCAGCGCGGGGTTGGACGCACCGAGGGTGAACACCGGGGTCGTCGCGACCTTCGGGTCGCCCGAGACCACGGCATCCGAGTCCGTCGCATCCGGCGTCGACGGGGGGTTCGTCCCCGACGCGTTGGCCGTCGTGAAGTCGTACATCTGCGCCTGCGCGTCGGTCAGCGTGAAGCGCACGCGGTAGTCGCCGGCGACGAGGTTGTCGAAGAGGTACAGGCCGTTCGCATCGGTCGAGGTAGTCTTCACGACCGCGCCCGTACCGTCGAGGAGCTCGACCGTGACGCCCTCGAGCGAGGGCTCGCCCTCGGTCTGCAGGCCGTCGCGGTTCGCGTCGATCCACACGCGGTCGCCCACGGCGTAGTCGACGATCGGCTCGTTGGTGATGGTCACCTGGGGAGACGAACCGTCGGTGTTCGCGACCGCCGTGAAGACCTCGGTCGTCGGCGTGTAGCCGGCCGGCGCCTTCTTCTCGGTGATCGTGTAGGTCCCCGGGTTCTTCACCGTGAGCGCCTTCGTGCCGCCGTTGCCGTCGGAGACGACGAGCACGCCGTCCTTGACCGACGCGGTCGCGACGAGAACGCCTGCGGCGTCACGCACTTCGAACGCCGCGTTCGGGTCGGTGATGGCCTTGGTCGGGTTGCTGGCGTCCTTCTTCAGGACGTTCAGCGGGTAGTCGTTGGTCGGCACGATCGTCGCCGGGTTGCCGGAGACCACGTTCGTGATGCCGGTGTCCGCGGTGAACGACGTGACCTTCACCCGGATGTAGGTGTCGATCGACTGCTGCTTGGTGAGCAGTGTGCCGTCCTGGTTCTTGATCGTGATGGTGCGCGATGCCGCGTCGTAGCTCGCCTGCAGGTTGCCCGCCAGCAGCTTGGTCGACGTCGAGGTCCCGCTCGTGGGGCTGTCGGCGAATCCGACGAAGTCGACACCCGCGGGGAGCACGTCGGTGATCGGGATGATCGCGACGTTCGCGTAGTCACCGTGCGGCATCGCCTGCACCTTGTAGGTGAAGGTGTCCTGCGTCATCGAGCCGTCGGCGTTCAGGGGAACGCGCACGCTCGTCGTCCACTGCGAGTTCGCGGCATCCCACACCGACTTGCGCACCTCGAGCTCGTCGCCCCACGTCGTCGCGTAGGACTCGGTCGTGGACACGAACTCGAGGTTGTTCTTGGAGCCGACGAGCGATGCGGAGTTGTGGATCTGCACCGTCTGGGTGCCGTCGATCTTCTTCGTCGGCAGCTTGAGCGCGAGACGCCAGTTCTGAGTATCCGCCCAGGGGTTGGCCGCCAGGTAGTCGAGCAGTTCCTGGCTCGGCTGGATGACGAGATCACCGGCGCCGTTGAGCGAGAGCGCGAAGTCGTTCGCATCGAGTCCGACGGACCATCCGATGTTGCTGAAGTAGTCTCGCCCGTTCGCGGAGAAGTACCCCGCGATCGTCGCGCGGATGTCGTCCAGGTTGGCGTTCGTGACATCGAACACGGTGTGATCGATGTGGTCGACGATCGTCGACTCGCTGATCTTTCCGGGGCTGTTGGACACCTCGAACTGGTACGGAGCCCAGGCGTTCTCGCCTGACCCGATCTCGATCGTGCCTTCGCTCGTGGTCTTCGTGAAGAACGCGACGTTGGTCGTGGGAGCGGTCGGCTTGTAGTTGAGGTAGACCTCGCCGTTTCGGGTGACGTCGTCGCCCGCGCTCCAGTCGAAGCTCGCCGAGTTGCGGGCCAGCGAGGTCTGCATGTCGGACGTGCTGTTCCAGCGGTTGTCGACGCTGGAGACGGTGGCGTTGGCGTAGATGCGGATGTTGCGCGCGGACGTGCCGACGTTCACGACGAGCGTGTCGCCGTCGACGAGGTACTGGTCGACGTGGGCGTTGTCGGACATCTGCGCACGTGTCGTGCCGCTGGGCGCCTGCGTCAGGGTGAACTGCGCGCCGGAACCGGCGTCGGTCATCCGGATGAAGCCGGCCGGGTCGGACGTGTTCCAGGCCTGCCCGGCCTGCAGCGCGTCGGTGATGACGACGTTCTGGCCGAGAGTGCGCTCGGGCGTCGAGCCGTCCCACTGCCTGAGGTCGGCATTCAGCGCCCACGTCACGCGGACGGGCGTGTCCAGCACGTAGGGGGCGGAGGTCGAAGAAGACGTCACCCATTGCGCGTCGGGGCCATCGGTCAGCCAGCCCCACTTCGAGAACGCCCACAGATCGGGCCGCCACGGGCCGGCCACGTTGCCGCCGACGTACCCCGTCGCGACCTTCGCGCCGTCGGAGGTGAACGGACCGATCAGGGCGGAGTTGGACAGCGCGACCTTCCAGTCGCCGCCCGTGGACGTCACCGCGTCGTACTCGGCCTGCAGGGCGTCGCGCAGAGCGCCCAGCTGCGCGGCATCGAGGCGCGCCTTGTAGGTGACGTCGAGGACGGAGTTCACCGGGAGGTCCGTCGTGAAGGTGAACGTCGTCGCGCCGTCGGTCACGGCGGGGGCACCGAGCGACGTCGTCGTCTTGTTGAGCCCGGCGCCGTCCCACGTCGTGAGCGTGGCCGCGCCGGAGCCGCCGACGAGCTCGAGATAGGTGCCGAGCGTGTCGCTGACCGTGAAGCCGGAGACGGCGTCAGCGGTCTCCGCGTGCACCGTGTCGGTGATCTGCTGGGATGCCGCGGACGGATCGATCACGACCTGTCCGTTGTCGACCGTGATGAGACCCGAGATCGCGCCGAACGCGTTGCCGTCGACGTTCTTCGACGCGCCGGGGTTGACGTTCTCGAAGGTGTCGCCGGGCTTCTTGATGATGACCGTCGACGAGGTGGGGACGCCGTCGACCCCCCACGGGAGGCTCGTCTTGACGGATTCCGTGACCTCGTCGAAGCGGAACTTCACCCCGATGAGGCCCTGATCGATGTTGGTCGGGAACGGGTTGGCGAAGGTGATGACGATGTCGCCGCCGTCGCGCGTGAGCGTCGAGACCGCAGTGTTGCCGGGGGGCACCACGAGCGAGGAGTCGGGAATCGTCACGCCCGCGGGCGCGGTGATGCGCACCTGCTGGCCGTTCGCCATCTTGCCGTACTGCACGTTGAGCGTGTAGTCGGTGCCCGGCGAGAACACCTGCGTGCCGTCGTAGGACTCACCCGAGGGCACGACCGTGACGGTTGCGGTGCCCGCTGCCATCGCGGGCGCCGACACACCGAGAATCGTGAGAAGTCCGGCGATCAGGGCGACCACCACGAGCTTCGCGGTGTGCCGGATCGTCGGTGGTGCGGACGTCGTCGAGTCGTTACCGCGCTTTCGCGCACGGCTCGAAGGCATGCTTTTCACAGGGTCCCCTCCCCAATAGGCGAACGCCATCACACGCCGTGTCCCTCCACGGCGGAGCGTCGCTGCGCATGCGCGGTCGGGTCCGCGCCTGCTCGAGTCGAACGTAGGCGACAGGCATGGCGGCGACTGCCGCGCTTCTCCGAAACCTTGATCGCGATCAAGCGGGCGGGATCAGTCTGTTGATCGCGATCAATCGATGCAGAAACTCGCGTCACCTTCTGGCGGTCGCGGTGTCACACATAGTGACGATGGTGGTCCACCGAGGATCATCCGCAAGACTGGCCTCGCTCCCGTGCGTGCGAGTCGAAGGGACGACATGCCGAGTTTCCGCACGCGCGCCGCGCAGCCCGAAGAGCTCCTGCCGGTCCGGCGCGAGTTGGAGCGCCGCGCGGGAGCGGCCCTCCCGGAATGGGAGTCGTTCGCCGCGACCGCACAGCTGTGCTCGGGGGCATCGGGAAAGCTCCTGTCACCGACCACCAAAGACGCATCCGGCGGCCCGGGCATCCATCTGGTCACCTCCGGCGTACTGAAAGCGACGGTGACGACGAGCGCCGGACGCCCGCGGATCATGTCGTTTCCCCGGACCGGAGACATCGTCGCGAGCCTCGGCTTCCTCGCGGCGGCGAGCCAGACGACGATTCCGGTGTCACACGACCCCGGGGAGCCACTGCCGGGTGACGCGAAGCTGACCGCCGTCGTCGCCACGACGACGCTGCGCTTCGACGGCGCCGTGGCGATCGCACTCGCGGAGCGCCACCGGGAGTGGTCGACTCTCGCTCTCCGGCTTCTCATGGAATTGTTGCTGCTGCGAACGTTCCGGCTGAACGATCACCTCGTGCTGAGCGCCGAAGAGCGCTACCTGAAGGTCCTGCGCGAGGAAGCGGCGCTCGTCCGGCAGATCTCGCAGCGTGACCTGGCGCTGTACCTCGGCGTCACGCCGGAAGCGCTCAGCCGCATCGCGGCGCGCGCACGCGAACGACAGCGCCTGCAGGCCGCGGGCGAGTAGCGCACGCGATCGGTGCGCCTCAGACCGTCCCGGCCGGCGGCCACACTCCGATGATCACCGACATCACGATGACGAGCACGAGCTCGTAGGAGATATTGAGCACCGTCAGTTGCGACGGGCGACCCGCGAAGACATCGTGGGTGATCACACGACCCGCAGTGAATCCCGCCCACAGCGTGATGCCGGTGACGATCGCCGAGCCGAAGTAGGCGCCCCCGTAGAAGTGCCACGCGATCGCGACCGAACCTGCGAGCACCCACGCGAGGAGGAACGCGAGGGCGACCGACACCATGATCGGCAGCCACGCCTGAACCGCCGTCTCGGGCTCGCGCACCTGCGCCCAGCGCTTCCACCGCGCACCGAAAACCTTCGGCGTGTACCAGATCGAGCCGATCACGACAGCGGCGACGGTCGCGGCCAGCACGGCCCAGTAGTTGATCTCGGGAATCATGTCGACCTCCTTCCCACCGCACGCTACCGGGCTCAGCGGCGTGCGGTCGGCAGATCGACATCCGCACCGTGCCAGAGATCGCCGCATTCGACGCACTCGACACCGTTCTGCGTGAGGTACTCGCCCGCCCCACGGTCGCCCGCGACCCCGGCGATCACTGCCGGCCAGTGTCGACGCCCGATCACGACGGGGTGGCCCGGCACGCCGTCGTACACGGCACGGCGCAGCGTCGACACGTCGGCGCCCTCCGCCATGCGCGCCACGACCGCCGCGGGGAGGTCCGGAGTGTCCACGGGAACGATGACGGCGGCGGCCCGCACGGTCTCCCCCGCGGCCGCGAGCGCGGTGCGCACGCTCGCGGAGATCCCCCGCGCCCACTCCGGCACCGCGACGATGACGACGCGCTCGTCGACGTGAACGAGCGCTGCCGCCGCCTCGCGTTCGGCGCCGAGGGCGACGAACACGGGGGCGCACCCGCCGGCGAGCAGCGCATCGACGGCGCTCCGCACCCACGGGGTGCCGTCGGAACGTACCGCGAGGGCCTTCGGCGTGCCGTACCGAGTGCCCGATCCCGCCGCGAGAACGATCCCGCACGCCCCGCTGGCGCGGCAGGGGTCTTCGCCGCTGCCGTCGTCACCCCGGCATCCGCTCATATCGATGCGTGCAGCGGGCCGGATGCCTCGCGCAGGGGCCCCGCGCTGCGCCCGTGCCGTACGGCGACGATCTCGGCGAGGATCGACAGCGCGGTCTCTTCGGGCGAGCGTCCGCCGAGGTCGAGTCCGATCGGCGAACGCAATCGCGCGAGCCTGTCCGGGGCGACGCCGGCGTCGTGCAGACGCGCCACGCGGTCGTCGTGCGTCCGCCGGCTGCCCATCGCGCCGACGTAGCCGGCGGCGCTCGCGAGCGCGACCCGCAGTGCGGGAGCGTCGATCCTCTCGTCGTGGCTGAGAACGCACACCGCCGTGTCGACGTCGATCCCGATGCGTTCGAGCCAGCGGTCGGGCCAGTCGCAGACGACCTCGGCGCCCGGGAACCGCTCGGGGGCGGTGAACGCCTCGCGCGGGTCGACGACCGTGACGGCGTAGCCGCACGCCGCGCCGATCCGCGCGAGGGCGACCCCGTGCTGCACGGCGCCGACGATCACGAGACGCGGCGGACCTCCGAAGGGGAGGACGAGATGCTCTGTGACGGGATCGGCGTCGGTACGGCAGCCCGCGGCGTCGTAGCCGATCACCTCCGCCCGGCCACCGGGCCCGACCTCGTCCCGCACGGCGCTCGCACCGAGCTCATCGCCGCGCACCGTCAGCACGAAGGTGCGCGGGCGGTCGAGCGCCGCCAGTCGGCTGAGCTGGACCGCCGCGTCGGACCCGCGCCGGACGGGTCGGACGAGCACATCGATGCTCCCGCCGCACATGAGTCCGACGCCGAGCAGCTCGTCCTCCGCGATGCCGTAGCGCGCGACCGATGCGCTGTCTGCTGCCAGAGCCTCGAGACACGCCTCGATCACCGCTCCCTCGACGCACCCGCCCGAGACATTCCCCCGGAGGGCGCCGTCGGCGGCGACCACGAGGCTCGCCCCGAGCTCGCGGGGTGCCGACCCGCGCACCGCGACCACCGTCGCGACGGCGATGTCGCGGCCGTCCGCGAGCCACCGGACGGCGTCATCGAGGATGTCACGCACGCGGCACCTCCGCCCTCGACGCCGCGAGGCGCCAGACGCGATCGCGCGACATCGGGAGCTCGAAGGGCCGCACCCCGAGCGCACGACGCACGGCATTCGCGAGCGCAGGTGCGACAGGGTTGTACGGCGACTCGCTCATCGACTTCGCTCCGAATGGCCCGAGGTCGTCGCTCGTGTCGGCGAACAGGACCTCGGTGCGCGGGACGTCGGCGAGCTGCGGCACCCGGTACACGCGGAACACGGGTGTCTGGAGCGCCCCCGACGGCCCGACCATGATCTCTTCGTAGAGCGCCGAGCCGATGCCCTGCGCGACGCCGCCCTCGACCTGACCGCGGCACTGCTCGGGGTTCATCACGGTTCCGGCATCCGCCGCCTGCACCGACTGCAGAACGCGCACCTCTCCTGTCTCGGGGCGCACCGCGACGCGAAACGCGTGCACGTTGAACGCGAGCGAACGCTGCTCGCCGAGCTCGCTTCCGTCGGTGCGCAGCCCATCGCCGTGACGACGCTCCGGGGGCGCCGCGGCGATGATCTCGGCGAAGCCGACGAGGCGTCCGGCCTGGACTCCATCCGGAGTGAGCGCGCATTCCTCGATCGGAGTGCCCGTGAGAGAGGATGCCGTCTCCCGCAGCACGCGGGCGAGCGCCAAGGCCGCGGCGTGCAGCGCTTTGCCCGCCACCGTGATGCCCGCCGAGGCGAAGGCGCCCGTGTCGTGCCGCGCCGCATCCGTGTCGGCATGGTGCAGGAACACCCGGTCGGGGGTCGTCCCGAGGTCGGTCGCGACGATCTGCGCGTGCACCGTCGTCGTGCCGTTGCCGAACTCGGCGGTGCCGATCCCGACGCGGTACCGGCCGTCGGGCGTCAGGTCGAGGGTGGCGTGCGAGATGTGGCCGAACGGCGCCATGGTCGCGATCATCGCGACGGCCATCCCCTCGCCGACGAGCCAGCCCTCCGGCGCCGCGACCCCGTTACCGCGCGCGAGCGCGTCGCGCGCGAGATCGAGGCACTGGTCGAGGCCGTAGCTGCCCCAGACGAGGTCGGCGTCGGGTTCGCTGCTGTGGTGGCGCAGGTCGTCGCCGTCCTTCACCGCGTTGCGACGGCGCAGTTCGAACGGATCGATGCCGAGCTCGATCGCGAGCTCGTCCATGGCGCTCTCGATCGCGAAGATCACCTGGCCGAGGCCGTAGCCTCGGAACGCGCCGGAGGGCACGGTGTTGGTGTATACGACCTCGGCATCCAGCCGCTTCGCGGGGCATCGATAGAGGCTCAGCGACTCGGCGACGCTGTGGAAGAGCACGCCTCGTGAGTGGTTGCCGTAAGCGCCCGTGTCGGAGAGCACGTCGACCTCCATCGCGGTGAGGATGCCGTGCTCGTCCGCTCCGAGCGTCACCGAGACCCGCATGGGGTGGCGCACGGCGGTGCGCTCGAACTCCTCGCGCCGCGACAGCTCGTACGCGACGGGCCGGCTGGTGCGCAGCACGCCGAGCGCGACGAGATCTTCGCAGAACAGTTCCTGCTTGCCGCCGAATCCGCCGCCGACGCGCGCGGCGTGCACGCGGACCCGGTCGCGATCGAGCCCCAGGATGTAGGCGAGTTCGTCGCGCACGAGGAACGGCACCTGAGTGCTCGTGCGGATGACGAGGCGGCCGTCGTCGTCGAGACGGCCGATCGCACCGCGGGTCTCGAGCTGCGCGTGGATGACCCGTCCGGTGCTCCACGTGCCGCCGACGACGGTGTGCGCTCGGGCCATCCCCGCCGCGACGTCGCCGTAGCCGTCGTGGAGGGAGAGGATCACATTCCGCCCCGCATCGTCGACGCGGTCCGCGGCTGTGCGGTCGGGGTGCAGGAGCGGAGCGCCCGGGGAGCGCGCGAGCTCGGGGTCGAAGACGGCCGGGAGCACGTCGTAGTCGACACGGATGAGACGCAGCGCCGCCTCCGCGATCGCGGCGGTGTCGGCGACGACCGCGGCGACGCGCTGCCCGACGAAACGCACCGTGTCGTCGAAGACGAGCGTGTCGTCGGGGTCGTCGTCGCGGTGCTCGTGCCGCCCGGTCGAGAAACGCGGCGTGACGACGTTGCGGTGGTCGAGCACGAGGTGCACGCCCGGCAGCGCCTCGGCCGCAGCCGTGTCGATCGCCGTGATCCGCGCGTGCGCGTGCGGCGCACCGAGCACCCGCAGCACGAGGGCGCCGGCGAAGGGGCCGGCGAGCTCGTCGGCGCTGAGGTCGAACGTGTACGGCTCGAGGCCGGCGACGACGCGCTCAGCCGCCGGCGGATGCACCGAATGTCCGACCGCATCGCCCGGACGCACCCCCGTCGCACCGAGGTTCTGCGCGCCAGGCGTCGTGCGCGCTCGGCGCGAGACCCCGTCGCGGATCGCCTCCTCCACGGCCCGGTACCCCGTGCAGCGGCAGAGGTTGCCCTTCATCCTGCGCGGCAGGTCATCGAGGTCGCTCTCGCTCAGGGTCGAGGCGGTCACGATCATGCCGGGCGTGCAGTACCCGCACTGGAAGCCGAAGTGCTCGACGAACGACTCCTGCAGCGGCGACAGCGCGCCGGGGATGCCGAGACCGGCGACGGTCGTCACCGACCGACCGTCGATACGCTGCGCGGGGAAGATGCACGAGTGCACCGGCTCTCCGTCGACCAACACGGAGCAGGCCCCGCAGTCGCCGGCGTCGCACCCGCGCTTGACCTCGGTATGCCCGTGCTCGCGCAGCAGGGTGCGCAGGCATTGCCCGGGAGCGGGCGCGGCATCCACGTCTTCGCCGTTGATCTCGAACCTCACGATGACAGCTCGCTCCGGATCTCCTCCGCGAGCACGCTCGCGCACTGCCGACGCCAGTCCGCGGCGCCGAGCGGGTCGGTGTAATAGCCGTCGAGCCCCACGATGTCGGCGCGCAGAAGCTCTGCCGACGGCATGCGTTCGTAGCGGAGGACCGACGGGCGCCACGTCGCCGCGGTGACCGAGAAGACCGCCGCGCCGTCGTCGTCGACACGACCGATGACGACCGCCCCGGATCGCCCGAGATCGGTGAGTGCGATCTTGCGCAGGGCTGCCCGGGCACGAAGGGCGCGCGCGGGCAGTTCGATCGCGCGGAGCACCTCGCCGGCGCCGAGCGATGTCGTGCCGTCGCCGGTCACCAGGTCGGCGACGGCGATGCGGTACGCATCGCCCCGCGCGTCGCCGGGCCGCGTCCACACCTCGGCGACGCCGTCGAGCGCCGTGCACAGCGACACCATCGCCCCCGCTGCGAACGCGCGGCAGATGTTCCCGCCGACGGTCGCGACGTTCCACACCTTGAACGACGCGAGCAGGGCGTGCGCGCTCTGGGTGAACAGCGGCACCGCCCGCCACGGTCCGCGATAGCGGGTGAGCTCGGCGATCGTGCACGTCGCACTGATTCGGATGCCGGCATCCGACTCTTCGATCGCCGGCCACCCCATGGTGGTGAGATCGACGAGCCCGGTCGCCTCCGGCTGCGGTTCCGAGTACAGCCAGGTGCCTCCTCCGAGGAACCGCTCTCCCCGTGCCAGGTCGAGATCGGAGCGCGAACGGGCGGCACGGTACACGGTCACGGTGTTCAGGTCCACGGCTCCCCTTTCGCGAAGTGGCAACAGCAAACACCACGGATGTGTCGGTGATGTAAAGACCGTGCGCACGAGCTGTACAGAACCGCGCCGTCGGCGACTCGTAACGCCTCGAAAACAGTGCGCCCCCTCCGCGAAACGTCGGAGTCCTACCGTCGATCCGATCCGGGATGCGCGCCATGCCGCCGTCCCGACGGCGGCGCGACACTCCGCCACCCATCGCGGCCCGCGAGGCCGTCACAGCATCAGGAGGCAGTCATGTCATCGTCCCCCACCCTGCGCCGGCTGAGCGCGACGCTCGCCGCCGTCGCGGTTGCCGCGCTCGCCCTCAGTGCCTGCTCGGGCTCGAGCTCTCCCGCCTCGTCCGAGAGCGCGGGCGGCGCGTCGGCCGACTACGGCGACATCAGCGTCCAGTACTCGTGGATCAAGAACGAGGAGTTCGCCGGCGAGTACTACGCCTACGAGAACGGGTACTACGACGAGGCGGGCTTCGGCACCGTGACCGGCGTCGCCGGCCCGGACACCGGCGTCGCCAAGCTGCTGTCGGGTTCGGTGCAGGTCGCTCTGACCGACGCGGCATCCGTCGGTGCCGCCGTCGCCGAGCAGGACGCGCCGCTGAAGATCATCGCGACGACGTTCCAGAAGAACCCCTTCACGATCCTTTCGCTCAAGAGCGGCGGCAACATCGCCACGCCCGCCGACCTCAAGGGCAAGAAGATCGGCGTGCAGGACTCCAACGCCTCGGTGTTCGCTGCACTCCTGAACGCGAACGGCATCGACCCCAAGGACGTCACGGTCGTCCCGGTCGACTTCGACCCGACCCCCCTCATCAACGGCGAGGTCGACGGTTTCATGGCGTACCTCACGAACGAGGCGATCACGGTGCAGATGGAAGGCTACGAGACCACCAACCTCGCGTACGCCGACAACGGCCTGCCCTACGTCGCCGAGTCGTACGCCGTCACCGACCAGTACCTCGCCGAGCACAAGGATCTGCTGAAGGCGTTCCTCACCGCCGAGATCAAGGGCTGGACGAAGACCTTCACCGAACCGGTCGACGACACCGTCGCCCTCGTGACCAAGTACTACAACGAGTCGGCGGCGGCCGGCGATCTCACCTTCGGCGACCTCGACCCGAAGAAGACCGCGGCGGGCATCGAGGCGCAGGCGAAGCTCATCTCGACCGACGAGACGCAGGCCAACGGTCTCTTCACGATCTCCGACGAGCTGAAGAAGCAGACACTCGCCTCGCTCAAGGCCTCGGGATGGGAGCTCGACGCCGACAAGCTGTTCGACACGACGATCATCGACGAGATCTACGCCGAGAACCCCGACCTCAAGAAGTACCTGCCCTGATCGGCACGACCCGGTTCACGAACCCATGTCGAATCTGACGAACGTGGATGCCGGTGCCCGCACGGGCACCGGCATCCACATCACCGGCCTCTCCAAGACCTTCTCCCTGCGCGGAGGCGGCTCGCTCACCGCACTGCAGGACACCGACCTGCACACGGAGAAGGGGTCGTTCCTGGCCCTGCTCGGCCCCTCGGGCTGCGGCAAGTCGACGATCCTGCGCATCCTCGCCTCCCTCGAGAAACCGTCGAGCGGGGTAGCCCTCGTCGACGGCGAGACACCCGACCAGCTGCGTGCCGGGAGCGAACTGGGCATCGCGTTCCAGGACCACGCGCTCCTGCCGTGGCGCAGCGTGCGCAAGAACATCGAGCTGCCGTTCGAGGTCGCGGGGCGAAAGGTCGACACCGCTTACGTCGACGAACTGATCGGGCTCGTCGGCCTGAGGGACTTCGCGAATGCGAAGCCGGCACAGCTGTCCGGCGGCATGCGCCAACGCGCCTCGATCGCCCGCGCACTCGTCCTCCGCCCCTCGGTCCTCCTGCTCGACGAGCCGTTCGGCGCGCTCGACGACATGACGCGCCAGAACCTCAACCTCGAGCTCCTGCGCATCTGGACCGAGAAGCCCGCGACGACCCTCCTCGTGACGCACGGCATCAGCGAGGCGATCTTCCTCGCCGACCGCGTCGCCGTGATGTCGCCGCGGCCGGGACGCGTCAAGAAGATCATCGAGATCGACCTGCCACGCCCGCGCACGCCCGAGATCATGCGCACGCCCGAGTTCCACGCCTACGTCGACCAGGCGTCCGAGCTGCTGTTCGGTTCGGACGGACGCGCCGAAGCGGAGGCCTGATGACCCGCACCCGCAGGCCCGGCTGGGTCGCCGCGCTCCTCGGCGGCGTCGCCCTGGTCCTCGTCTGGTGGATCTTCGCCCTCACGGTGTTCACCCCGGCCGAGGGCACCACGTTCACACCGGTTCCGACGCCGGTCGCGGTGTTCCAGTGGCTGTTCGTGCAGGGCAACATCGCGGGCACCTGGAGCGTGTTCGCCCCCACCCTCGCCGCGGCGGGCATCGGCTATCTCTGGGGCAACGGCACCGCGCTGCTCCTCGCGACGATCGTGCTGCTGTTCCCGAAGACCGAGACGGTCATCACGCAGATCGCCGTCGTCAGCTACTGCCTGCCGATCGTCGCGGTGGGCGGCATCTCGATCGTCGTCCTCGGCGGGGCCAAGAGCCCGGGTGACCCCTCGGCGACCGCGATCTTCCTGGCCGCCCTCGTCTGCGTGTTCACGACCGTCGTCGGCGCCATCCTCGGGTTCCGAGCGGCCGACAAGGCATCCCTCGACGTCGTCCACGTCTACGGCGGTGGACGCTGGACGCAGCTGCGCAAGGTGCGCGTCATCGCCGCTCTCCCCGCGATCCTCAACGCCCTGCAGATCGCGGTGCCGACCGCCTTCCTCGGCGCCGTCCTCGGCGAGTACCTCGGCGCGATCACGGCGGGTGTCGGACCGACGCTCATCCGTCTGCAGGGCCAGCTCGACTCGGCGGGTGTCTGGTCGGTGTTCCTCCTGTGCGCCGTGTTCGCTCTCGTCGCCTACGGTCTCGTGGGACTCCTCATCCGACTCGTCACCCCGTGGGTGGCGGGCGCCGCCGGGAAGGCCGCCTGATGCCGCACACGCTCAACGACGCATCGGCCACCGCGAACGTCGCGGTGCGCGCCGACCCCGCCGCACTCGCCCGGCTGCGAGCCGACCGCCGGCGGGCCCTCACGCGCTCGCTCGGGAAGTCGCTGCTGAACGCGCTGCTGACCTTCGTCGTGCTCATCGCGCTGTGGCAGGCCGTGGTCAGCCTCACGGGCATCTCGCCGTACGTCGCGAAAGGACCCCTCGACGTCTGGACGTTCCTGATCACCGATGACGACGCCCAGAAGCACCGCGACCAGCTGCTCCCCCTCCTCGGGCAGACTCTCGGCGACTCTCTGATCGGCTTCGTCGTCGGCATGATCGTCGCGATCGTCCTCGCCATCGCGTTCAGTCTGTCGAAGGCGGTCGAGGCCGGTGTCATGCCGCTCGTGCTGCTCCTGCGCACCATTCCACTCGTCTCGATCGCCCCGGTGATCATCCTCATCACGGGGCGCGGGACCCCGGCATCCGTCGCCGTCATCGGCACGATCGTCGTGCTCTTCCCCGCGCTCGCGAACGTGCTGTTCGGTCTCAGTCGCGCGAGCCGTCAGAGTCTCGACGTCGTGCACGTCTTCGGCGGCGGACGCTTCACGGCGCTGCGCAAGGTCAACCTACCGGGGGCGCTCCCCTCGATCTTCGCGGCGATGCGCGTCTCGGTGCCCGCCGCCGTCACGGGGGCGCTGCTCGCCGAGTGGCTGTCGACCGGGACGGGCATCGGGGGATCGATCCTCAAGTTCAACGCCCAGGCGCAGTTCGCGCAGCTCTGGTCGTCGATCGCGCTCATCACGATCATCACCCTGCTGCTCTACAACCTCGTGCAGATCCTGGAGAACGTCGTCCTGGCCCGGATGGGCATGGCGACCTCCACCGCGTGACCGCCCGGCCTGCCTCAATGCGGGTGGCCGCGCAGCGGCGCGACGGCGGCGGGGAGCTCGTGCACCTTCGCGGATGCCTCCTCCGCGAGCGGATTCGTCGAGACCCCGCCGTCGGCGCTCACGAGACGGCCGCCGACGTAGACGGCCTTGAGGTTCCGCGGGCTCATCGCGAGCACGTAGGAGCGGACGGGATGCCAGAGCGGCCCGACGTCCGGCATCCGGGGGTCGACGACGACGAAATCACCGAACTTGCCGACCTCGAGAGAGCCCACGCGGTCGTCGACGCCCATGATCTCGGCGGCGCCGAGAGTGTGCAGACGCAGCATGAGTTCGGGCGTCATCGACAGCGGGTCCTGCGTACGCGCCCGCTGCATGTAGATGCCCATCCGCATGTTCTGCCATGGGTCGCTCACGTCGGTGCAGGCCTGGTCGTCGAGGCCGACGCCCACCTTCATCCCCATCGCGAGCATCTCGGGGACGAGAGCGACGCCCGACGCGAGGCGGCCGTTGGATGCCGGCTGCCACGACATCGACGCGCCGCCCTCGACCGCCTGATCGATGATCTCGGGCGTCGTCTGGATGAAGTGCCCGAGCATCAGCCCGAGCTCGAGCGCTCCGGCGCGACGGTAGAGCGCGAATTTCGACTGCTGGTGCGGCACCGCTTCGGGCGACTCGAGCAGATGCGCCTGGTTGCTCACGCCGTAGCGCCGCATCGCCTCGACCTCGAGCTCGGCGGCCTCGGGGTGCGGCGACCACTGCACCTGCCCCATGATCGAGGCGCCGAGAGCGAAGTCGGGGTCGAAAGTGCGCGTGTGGGCGACTTCGGCCGCGAACCGGTCGAACACCTCCTCGGGGGTGCCGGCCGTGACGTCCATGCCCGCGGCATCCACGAAGCGGATGCCCGCGTCGCGCGTGCCCTCGGCCTGACGGAAGTGGTACTCGAGGCCGCGCAGCCCGGCGGTGCCGGTGCGCTTGCCGTCGACCATCGACTCCCATGCCTGGAGCGGGTCGGTGAAGTTGTACGCGGTCGTCACGCCGTTCGAGAGGAAGTCGAGCGAGCCGTGGAGGGTCGACCAGTACATCTGGTCGGGCGTCATGTGCGCCGTCGTACCGAGCATCGCGTCGCACCAGCCGTAGAGCGTCTCCTCGACGCCGAGCCCCCGCAGCCCGCTCGTGAACAGGTGCGAGTGGCTCGAGACGAAGCCCGGTGCGACGAACGCGCCGGCGACATCGAGGGTTTCGTCGGCCGTCGTCCCGATGGGCGGCTCGCCCGCGCCGAGCGCGGTGATGCGCCCGTCGTCGCCGACGCGCATCCAGCCCTCCTCGATGTACCCCGGGTCGGCCGAGCCGGTCGGAACGGTGATGAGGCGGGCGTGGATCACGAGCAGCGACATGCACGCCACGCTAATCACGGGATGTTTCCGGGCTGTCACGGTGCGGAAACACGCGACGCCTAGCGTCGGGACATGTCACGGTTCACAGTCACGGTCTTCTGCGGATCCTCGCCGGGGTTCGACCCGGTCTACGTCGACGCGGCACGCGCGGTCGGCACGGCGATCGGAACCGCGGGGATGGCCCTCGCCTACGGCGGCGGGCATGTCGGCCTCATGGGCGCCGTAGCGGATGCCGCCGTCGCCGCCGGCGCGGAGGTGACCGGGGTCATCCCGCGAGCCCTGCAGGCCCGGGAGGAGGTCAACGACAACCTCACCGAGCTGATCCTCGTCGACACGATGCACGAGCGGAAGATGATCATGGCCGACCGGGCCGACGCGTTCCTCGCACTCCCCGGTGGGCCCGGGACCCTCGAGGAGCTGACCGAGCAGTGGACGTGGGCGCAGCTCGGCATCCATGAGAAGCCGGTCGGCATCCTCAACGTCGCCGGCTACTTCGATCCGCTGCTCGCCTTCGTGGCGAACATGCGCGACCGGGGCTTCACGCACCCGCGCTACACGGACATGCTCGTCGTCGCGACCGAGGCGACCGAGGCGCTCGCGCGCCTTCGCGACTATGTGCCCCCCGAGCGCTCGGAGGCTTCTCCCGGCGCGGAGATGACGGGCGCGCTCGCCCTGCCCGTGCAGCCCTGACCGCACGGAGCGGGCGTCACGCCCGCTCCGTGCCGCGCAGGAGCACTGCTTCGGCGAGGGCACGGATGCCGTGGGCCACGTCGCCCGCCGAAACGGCCTCGTCGGGGTGGTGGCTGATGCCGTCGGGGTTGCGCAGGAACAGCATCCCGACGTCGGTGACGGCGCCGAGCGCCATCCCGTCGTGCCCGGCGCGGCTGAAGATCACGGGGGGCGCCTCGGAGCGCGGGGGCAGGGCCCCGCGGATGCCGCCGGCCACGACGTCCTGCAGGAGCGGCGCACAGAACACGGCCGGCGCACTGTGCACCTCCCGGGAGCGCCAGCGGAGCCCCCGGCGGCCCATGATCCCGTCCAGCTCGCGGGCGAGTTCGTCCCACACGCGGTCTCGTTCGCCGTCGAACTCGCCGCGCAGGTCGAGGGAGAACTGCACCTCGCCGGGAATGACGTTGACCGCACCGGGGAACGCCTCGAACCGCCCGACGGTGCCGACGATGTGGTGCTCCGCGGAGCAGATCCGCTCGACGGCCAGAGCCGCCTCGCTCGCGCCCAGGAGGGCGTCGCGACGCATGTCGTAAGGGGTGCCGCCCGCGTGGCGGGCCTCCCCCTCGACGACCAGCTGGAACCTCCGCGCCGAGGCGATCGAGGAGACGACGGCGAGCGGCTCCCCCGCCCGATCGAGCTCGGGGCCCTGCTCGATGTGCGCTTCGAGGTATCCGACGAGCTCGTCGGGCCGGCGGGCGGCTTCGCCGACCCGGCCGGGATCGAGCCCGAACTCGAGGAACGCGCGGCGCAGGCTCACGCCGTCGACATCCGTCAGGTCCCACCAGGCGTCGTTCCACGCGCCCGCGACGGCGGATGACCCGAGCAGCGCCTTGCCGAAGCGCGTGCCCTCCTCGTCGGAGAAGGCGGCGACCTCGATCGCGAACGGCAGCGGCACGGTCCACCCGTCCCCGCCGTCGCCCTCGCCCGCGCCCGTCGGCACGCGCAGCAGCCGCACGACCTCGAGCGCCATGAGCACGCCGGCGATGCCGTCGTAGCGGCCCGCGTCGAGCACGGTGTCCAGGTGCGACCCGAGCATGAGCGCCGGCGCCGCGGGGTTTCCGATGCGCCCGACCTGATTGCCCGCCGCATCCTGCCACGTGCGCATGCCGAGCTCCCGCATCCACTCTGCGGCGAGGCGGTTCACCCGGGCATGCTCGGGGGAGAGGTAGACGCGCTCGATGGATGCCGCGCCGGCACTCACCCGCGCGAGCTCCTCGCAGCGGGCCATGACCCGGCGGGCGGCGGTCGCGACGGCGTCGGGCGCCGCGCGCAGCAGAGGCGCCGCGGTCATGCCGCCGCCGCGAACACGTCGACGGCCGCCTCGACCCCGCCGCCGGCGGGCACCGCCGCCCCGAACCGCCGCAGCACGGTCTCGAGCGCCGCGAGCGTCGTCAGGACGGCGTCCTTCCGCGCGTTGTAGCCCATCGTGCCGATGCGCCAGACGCGGCCGTGCAGCGGTCCGAACGACGTGCCGATCTCGATGCCGAAGTCTTCCAGCAGCGCGGCGCGCGCGGCGTCACCCGGGACGCCCTCGGGGATCTCGACGGCGACGACGTTGCTCATCTTGTGGGCGACGTCGCCGAAGACGACGAGTCCCAGCGCCCGGACGCCCTCGAGCATCGCGCGCCCGGCGAGCTCGTGGCGGGCGATGACGGCATCCCGCCCCTCCGCGAGGAGCACGCGGGCGCACTCACGGGCCGCGTACAGCATGCTCGTCGCCTCGGTGTGGTGGTTGAGGCGCCGCGGCCCCCAGTAGTCGAGGATCTGCCCCAGGTCGAAGTAGTTCGAACGGACGAAGTCGGGAGACGAGGCGTCGCCCGGCTCGCGGATGCCCGCCTCCACCTTCTTCCGCGACTGGATGACCTCCACCGCCCGCGGGCTCAGCGTGATCGGCGACGATCCGCTCGGTCCTCCCAAGCACTTCTGGAGTCCGGCGGTCGCGGCATCCAGCCCCCAGGCGTCGGCCTCGAACGGATTCCCGCCGAGCGACGCCGTCGCATCGGAGTAGAAGAGCACGCCGTGACGACGGCAGATCTCGCCGATCTCATCGAGCGGCTGATTCATGGTCGTGGACGTGTCGCCCTGCACGAGCGCGAGAAGCGTCGGACGGACGCGGACGATCGCCTCCTCGATGACGGAGGCCGGGAACACTTGCCCCCAGTCGGTCTCGATCGTGTGCACCTCGGCGAGCGCGCGCTCGGCGATCTCGGCGAGCAGGTGCCCGAACCTCCCGAAGACCGGCACGAGCACCCGGTCGCCGGGGCGCACGAGCGAGAAGATCGCCGCCTCGATGCCGGCGCGGCTCGTGCCGTCGACCAGCAGCGTCGCGTCGTTGCGCGTCGCCCAGACCGCGCGGTACAGCTCCTGCGTCTCGGTCATCGTCGCGGTCATGAACGGGTCGTACTGCCCGACGAGCGGGGCCGACATCGCGCGCAGGACGCTGGGGTATGCCGAGATCGGGCCCGGCCCCATGAGGAGGCGGGTGGGCGGGTCTATCGGTCCGGGGAGTGCGGCCCCGCCGAGGAAGGAGGCGTCGGTCATGCGGAGTCCTTTTCGATCGAGTGGCCGTGGAGGGCGCGGCCGAGACGGACGAGGGCGATGTCGGTGCCCGCCCGGGAGATGAGGCTCACGCCGACCGGGGCCGGGCGGGGCGGACGAGCCGAGGGGGCGGTTGCCTGCGCCGCGACCCGCAGGAGGGGGAGTGACAGCGCGGGGAGCCCTCCGACGGCCGCGGGGGTCGTCAATCGGAGCGTGTTCTGCCGGACGGCATCCACATCGGCCCCCGACGCCGTGCGCGCCGGCGCCGGCCCCGGGACGGTCGGCAGCAGCAGCACGGCATCGTGGACGAGCGCGTGCAGCGTCTCGCGCAGCGGCGCGAGGGCGGCACGGGCGGATGCCTCGTCGGCGGCACTCACCGCGGCGGCCGCGCGGAACCGCTCCGCGACGGCAGGCCCCGTCGCGCCGGGGTGGGCGCGCAGCCACTCGCCGTTGTTGCGCCAGGCCTCGGCGCCCTGCACCGTCCGGAAGGGGATCAGGTAGTCGTCGAGATCGCCGAGCGACACCTCTTCGACGGGCAGGTCGGATGCCGCGATGAAGGCCTCGAACGCGGCGCGTGTGGCGGGCTCGGCGGTGACCAGGGCCTCGACCGGCACGCGGAACCGCCAGGGCAGGTCGTCGCCCGAGGCTCCGAGGACCGACTCGGTCGAGCCCGATCCGTCGTAGCTCAGGCACCAGTCGGCGACCGCCTGGAGGGTCGCTCCGTCGCGCGTGAGCCAGCCCACGGTGTCGAAGGACTGGGCGAGCGGCAGCAGCCCCTGCCTCGGGACGAGGCCGTGCGTCGTGCGGAGCCCCCACAGCCCCTGGTATGAGGCGGGCACGCGGACGGAGCCCGCCGTGTCGGTGGCGAGTGCGATGTCGGCTTGACCGAGCGCGACCGCCGACGCCGGCCCGCTCGACGAGCCTCCGGGCAGAGCGCCGGGCACCGCGCCGTTGGGCGGCGTTCCATAATGCGCGTTGTCACCGGCGATCGAGTAGGCGATCTCGTCGGTGCGGGCGATACCGCGCAGCGACGCCCCCCCGCGCAGCAGGTCACCGACCGCGGGTGCGCTCGTCGTCTCGGCGCGAGCGGAGTCGAGGTAGGCGGGGTTCCCTGCGCCGATGCGGTAGCCCTTGATCGCGAACAGATCCTTCACGGCGACCGTCAGCCCCTCGAGCGGACCCTCCCAGGCGCCCTGGTAGAGCGGATCGCCGACCGTACGCCAGATGGAGCGGTCGAACGCAGGGGTGCGGGGCGTCACGTGCGCCGCGGCGATGAGCCAGCGATCGTCGATGCGCTGCCAGAGCTGCGTCTGCAAGCCGCGGCCGCCCGCGGCGAAGCGGGAGACGGAGACGAGGAGAGCGAGACCGTCGGCGAGCGGCCGGTACTCGATGCTCTCGATCACCCGCGGAGGGACACCACCGCGGGTCCCCCGGAACGCGCTGATCGCGTCGTGTCCGACGAGCAGGCCCGCCCCGTCACCCCGGAGCGTGTCCGAGCCGGGCGCGAACGCGGCATCCAGGGCGTCGAGATCGTTGGCGAGAATCGCCCGTTCGTACGCATCGAAGGCGGCGCGCAGATCTGCGGGGATGTCGGATGCCGCCGCGCTCATGCGCCCGACCCCGCAGGTGCGACCGCCGCGAAGTCGGACTCGCGGATGCGCGCGTGCACACCGCAGACGATGTCGACCACCTGCGAGATGTCGAAATCGGTCGCCGCGGAAAGATACGCATACGCCAGATGCTCGTCCATGCCGTAGCGGGCATGCAGCAGATCGAGGGCCGCGCGGACGGCCTTGCGCATCGCCTCGCCGAGATCGGGGTCGAGTCCCGTCGGCACGAGGTAGTCGCTCGTGCGGACCAGGGGACCGGTGATGTCGCCGAACTCGGCACGGGCCGTCGCACGCGGCACGACGTCGAACCGCAGGGTCGCGCGGAGGGAGGCCTCGAGCGCCGTGAGCGCCACCTCGCCGTCGCCCTGGGCGAAGTGCGGGTCTCCCACGTAGGCCAGCGCACCGGGCACCTGCACCGGCAGGTACAGCACGCTGCCCTCGACCAGCAGGTTGATGTCGATGTTGCCGCCGTGCGCCCCGGGCGGCACCGAGTGCGGGCGCTCGGAACCTGCGACGGCGACCCCCATCGTCCCGAGAAACGGGGCGAGCGGGAAGCGCACCACGCGCTCACCGCCGGCGACGACCGGCAGCGCGCCCGCGCCGTCTTCGACGGGCGTGAAGACGCTCACGTTCTCCGGGCCGCGCGGCAGGATGCCGGGGAGCGCCCCCTTGCCGTGCCGGTTGGAGATCACGCCGTAGGGCACGCGCGGCCGCAGATCGAGCACCGTGATCTTCAGGAGGTCGCCCACCTCGGCGCCCTCGACAAAGACGGGGCCGGTGATGACGTGCGGGCCGTCGGCGACGGCATCCCTCGTCACGGCCGCCGCGATCTCGATCGCGTCGACGAGGACGTCGCTCTCCGGCACGCCGTGCGCCGTGAAGAAGGCGCGCGGGTCCTGACCCTGGTCGGGGAGGATCCCCTCGTGGCTTACGGTGTCGAAGGTGACCGTGGCGCCCGCGGCGACGGCCAGCACCGGGGCATCCGTCGCGCACGGCAGGCGCCCCCAGAGCACCGTCGCCGGTGTCGCCGGGATGTAGTGGTCGCCCGCGACCTCGCCGACGCCCGGCTGCAGAATCTCGTTCGCGCTCATGCCCGCACCTCCACCAGTACCTCCGCCCCAGGCCGCGCCCGGGCATCCTCGTCTCCCGCCCGGTAGACGATCTCGCCTCCGACGATCGTGGTCTCGACGGCGCCCCGGAGCCGGCGACCGTCCCAGGGGGAGAGCTTGTGCCGGTACAGCAGCCGATGCGCGTCGACGGTCCACTCCCGCTCGGGCGCGAAGACGGTCAGGTTCGCGCGCACCCCCGGCCTGATCTCACCGAGCCCGGCGACCCCGCCGATCCGCGCGGGCCCCGTCGTGAACAGTGGCAGCAGGCTCTCCAGCGGGATGCCCCGACGCGCGGCCTCGGTCCAGACGCTCGCGAACCCCGTCTGCACGCCGGCGATGCCGCCCCACGCGAGCCCGAAGTCGCCACCGCCGGCGGTCTTCAGAGCGAGGGTCGCCGGTGAATGGTCACTCACGATCGCGTCCACGGTGCCGTCGAGAACGCCCTCCCACAGCAGATCCTGGTTGGCACGATCGCGAATCGGCGGGCAGCACTTGAACGCACTCGCTCCGTCGGGGACGTCTTCGGCGGCGAGGGTCAGGTAGTGCGGGCAGGTTTCGATCGTGAGGCGGATGCCGTCGGCCTTCGCCTGCCGGACGAGCCCGAGTGCGGTGCCGTCGGCAACGTGGACGATGTGGCCGCGACCGCCCGTCTCGCGGAGGGCGTCGATCACCGTCGCGATCGCGGCCTCTTCGCTGACCGGCGGCCGGCTCCGCAGGAACGTGGCGTAGTCGCGACCCAGCGACCCGTCGGCGGCGATGCCGACCTCACCTGCCGCCGCGTGCAGGTGGCCCTCGTCCTCGGCGTGCGCGATCAGCAGCCCGTCGAAGGCAGCCAGCTCGGTGAGGGCGGCGCGCACCCCCGCGGCGTCGAGGTGTCCGAACTCGTCGATACCGCTCGGCACGAGGAAGCACTTGAAGCCGACGACGCCCGCATCGGCGAGCGCGCGCAGGGAGCCGAGGTTCTCGGGCACGGCGCCGCCCCAGTATCCGACATCGACGGCGAGCTTGCCGGATGCCGCAGCGCGCTTCGCGGCGAGCGCGGCGGGCGTCGTCGTCACCGGCACGGAGTTCAGCGGCATGTCGAAGAGGGTCGTGATGCCGCCCGCCGCGGCGGCGGCGGTGCCGGTGGTGAAGCCCTCCCATTCGGTGCGGCCGGGTTCATCGAGGTGCACGTGCGAGTCGACGAGGCCCGGCAGGAGAACCTCATCGTCCGCGAGCACGATGATCTCGGGCGAGCCGGACCCGGCCACCGGTGCGGCGAGGGCGTCGCCCGCCTGCAGGACCTCGGTGATGACCCCGTCGACGATGCGGATCTCGGCGGGCACGAACGCGCCGGCGATCCAGGCACGCTCGGCACGGACCACACTCACCGCTGCCATGCCGCCGCCTCTCTCGCGTCTTCGTCGGAGGGTACCGAGCGGGCGTTTCGCCCGTGTTTCCGCTCCGGCGGGGTCGCGTACTCGCCGCGGGAACGGTGCGCGCGCCCATCCGCCCCGTCCCCGCGACCAGCCGCACCGAAGCTACGATCTCGGCATGAGCCGCGCATCCGCCCTCGATCCCATCGCCCTCCGCGTCTTCAACGCCCTCGAACCCGACGCCGCCGCGGAAGTCGTCGCCGTCTGGGCGGCGATCCCCGGGTGGGTGGACGCCGTCGTCGCGGGTCGGCCGTACGACACTGTCGACGCGCTCGCGGCGCGCGCCGACACGCTCGCCCGCGCGTGGACGCCCGCCGACTTGGATGCCGCGCTCGCGCACCATCCGCGCATCGGCCAGAGGCCGAGCGGCACCGGTGCCGCGGCGGCGGCGAGCACCCGCGAGCAGGCGTCGATGTCGACCGCGTCGGACGGCACCACCGAGGCGATCGCCGCCGGCAACGCCGCCTACGAAGAGCGCTTCGGACGGGTGTTCCTCATCCGCGCCGCCGGCCGCAGCCCCGAGGAGATGCTCGCCGAGCTCACTCGCCGCCTCGGCAACGACGACGAGGCGGAGGCCGCAGAGGCACTCGACCAGCTGCGTCAGATCGCCCTGCTGCGCCTGGAGGGGACGATCGCATGAGCCGCCTGACGACGCACATCCTGGATGCCACGGCCGGCGCCCCGGCATCCGGAGTCGAGGTGACGCTCCACGACGGCGCGGGCGCGGTGATCGCCTCCGGCCGGACCGACGAGGACGGCCGTCTCGCCCTCGGTCCCGAGACCCTCGAACCCGGCACGCACACGCTGACGTTCGCGACCGGCGATTACTTCGCCGCGCGAGGAGTCGCCACGTTCTACCCGAGCGTCACGGTCGCCTTCACGGTCGCCGAGCGTCCGCACTACCACGTTCCGCTCCTGCTGAGCCCGTTCGGCTACTCCACCTACCGCGGCAGCTGACGCGCGGACGGCTCGTAACACCTCAGCATCCGACGAGAAACGCGCGCGTGACACGCTCGCCCTAGCGTGCCGACATGAAGGTCATCATCATCGGCGCCGGCATCGGCGGGACGAGCGCGGGGATCGCGCTGCGCCGGCTCGGCCACGACGTCGTCATCTACGACCGGATGCGCGAGAACAAGCCCGTGGGCGCCGCGCTGTCGCTGTGGTCGAACGGCGTCAAGGTGCTCAACTGGCTGGGCCTGCGCGACGAGGTCGCCGCCCTCGGCGGGGACATGGCGACGATGGCCTACCGCGACGGGATCACCGGCGAAGTCCTGTGCGACTTCTCGCTCGATCCGGTCACCGCCCAGACCGGCCAGAAGCCGTACCCGGTCGCGCGCGCCGAGCTGCAGGCGCTCCTCATGCGCACGTTCGGGGAGGATGACATCCACCTCGGCCGGCAGGTCGTCGCGATCGCCGATGACGGGGCATCCGTCACCGTCACGTTCGCCGACGGCGAGACCGACACGGCCGACATGGTCATCGGCGCCGACGGCGCGCGCTCGCTGACGCGCGCCTACGTCCAGCCCGAAGGCGCGCCCGAGATCGTGCGCGAGTACTCGGGATACACGAACTTCAACGGCCTCGTGCCCGTGAACCCCGCGATCGGCGCGGCGGATGCCTGGACCACCTACGTCGGCGACGGCAAGCGCGCCGCGGTCATGCCCGTCGCCGGCGACCGCTTCTACTTCTGGTTCGACGTCCCGCAGCCGGACGGCATCCCGTACGACCCCGCCCACGGCACCGCGCCGCTGCACCAGGCCTTCGCCGGGTGGGCGCCCGGAGTCCAGGCGCTGATCGGCGCGATCGACCCGGCCGCATCGCTCAACCGGGTCGAGATCTGGGACATCACTCCGTTCTCCACCTGGGCGAAGGGTCGCGTCGCGATCCTCGGAGACGCCGCCCACAACACCGCCCCCGACATCGGCCAGGGCGCCTGCTCAGCCCTCGAGGACGCATTCGCGCTCGGCATCGCGTTCGCCACCAACACGGTCGGCATCGAAGACACGCTCCGCCGGTACGAGGCGATCCGGGTGGAACGCGCGGGAGAGCTCGTGCTGCGAGCGCGCAAACGCGGCGAGGAGACCCACGCCTACGACAGGGCCGCGACGGATGCCTGGTACGAGAGCCTCCGCGGCGCGGACGGTGTCGGCATCATCCGCGGCATCGTCGGCAACATCGAAGGCAGCCCCGTCAACCTCGGCGCGGGCGTGCTCTGAGCCGTACCGCGTCAGAGGCGCTGCGCGATCGCCGCTGCCACCGACAGCCACGCGTCGCGCGTCTCGGGCGACAGCGCGTCGAAATCGATCGGGCCGCCGTCGACGAGCGCGGCGTCGAACGGCACGTGCACGACGTCACCGGTGACCTGAGCGAAGTGGCGCTCGAGTCGCTCCGCGAGCTTGCGGTCGGGCTTCGCCGAGGGCGCGGCGAGGATCGTCACGGCCTCGTCGATCTTGTGGTCGAAGCCCTTCTCGCGCAGCCCGTCGAGCAGCCACGCAGCGGAGGCCGCGGTGTCTTCGCGGACGGTCGAGACGATCACGAGCTGGTCGGCCGCGGCGACCGCGGCGACCCAGTTCGAAGCGCGCATGTTGTTGCCGGTGTCGACGATGAGCAGGCGGTAGTACCGCGAGAGCACGCCATGCAGCCGGTCGAAGGCGGCGGCATCGATCGTGGACGACGCCGCGGCATCCTCGTCGGACGCCAGCACGTCGAATCGCGCGTCGACCTGCGTGCGCACATAGGTGTCGAGCGCGGCGAGGCTCGCCTGGCTGGGCTCGGCGAACGAGTCGAGATGCTCGAGCAGGTCGACCGCGGTGCGGTGGTGCGGGGCGTTCTGCGCACGCCAGCCGAGCGTGCCGCGGGTCTCGTTGTTGTCCCAGGCGAGGGTCGCGCCTCCGCGCTGCGTGCCGAACGTCGCGGCGAGCAGGAGCGTCGAGGTGGTCTTGTGCGCACCGCCCTTGGGGTTGAGGATCACGATCGTGCGCGGGCCGTCGAGGCGGCGCTGCACCGTGCGCTCGCGGTCGAGGCGGGATTGCTCGGCCTTGCCGGGGCGCGGCGAGATCGCCCCACCCGTCGCGCGGCGGATCGCACCCTGCCAGCCCTCGGTCGCGCGCGGCTTCGCGCGGTCGGCGCGCGAGTTCAGAAGGTCCTCGACGGTCGGGGTGGCGCGCGCGATCGGGTCGCGCTGCGCGCTCTCACGTCGCGCGAGGTCGCTGCGCAGAGCCGGCGTCGGCGTCGGCGTCGGCGTCAGCGTCGGCGCGGCATCCTGCGGCGCGGCAGACGCCGACGCCGATGCCGAGACCGCCGGTTCTTCACGAGCCGGCCGGTCATCGACCGTCGAGAAAGGGGCGTCTCGGCGAGAAGGGGTGTCTTCGACGCGCGGTGCCGCCACGGGGGCCGGGACGGGTGCGGAGGCGGGCTCTCCGTCGGCGGTCTCGGCGAGGGCGGTGGCCTCGATGAAGGTGCCGTCGGGGTGGACGATGAGCGGCCAGCGCACGTCGCCGTCGACGACGATCGCCGTCACGGGTTCACCGGCCGACGCGGCCATCTGCCGGATGGCCTCGACGATGCGCGCCCGCAGGGCGTCCTCGGTCGAGGCGAACACCTCGTCGACTTGACCTTCGAGGTGGATGTGCGCGAGCGTCCTCGACGCCAGCATCACGGTCGGTTCGGAGGTCGCAGTGCTCACGGGAGCCCTTCTGTCGGAGATCGCTCGACCCCGATTATCCCAGACCTAGACCCGGAACACGGCGTGCACGGGCCCGCACGCGGCCTGACCGCCGAGCCCGTCGAGCTCCATGATCACGGCGGTGCCGGCCAGCACGAGGCCGAGCGCGCCGAGCAGCTGCTGGCCTGCGCGCAGGGTGCCTCCCGTCGCGAGAATGTCGTCGACGAGCAGCACGCGCGTGCCGCGTGCCAGGTCGCCGCTCATCTCGATCGACGCGGTCCCGTACTCGAGCGCGTAGTCGACCGATGCCGCGGGACGCGGGAGCTTGCCCGCCTTGCGGATCGGAGCCATGCCGACGCCCGCGGCGACGGCCACGGCGCCGGCGAGGAGGAATCCCCGGGCCTCGACGCCCGCGACGACGTCGAACTCGTCGGCGAAGGGGCTGATGACGGCATCCACGACGGCGCGCATCGCGGCGGCATCCGCCAACAGCGGCGAGATGTCGCGGAAGAGGATGCCGGGTTCGGGGAAGTCGGGGATCGTCGCGATGAGCGATTCGGCACGGGCGAGGGCCTCGGTGGTCACCGGTCCAGCGTACGCTTCCCCTCGGCTTGCGTAAGCGCTTACACTCGTCTCATGACGTCGCAGCAGACCTCTTCCCTCCCGACCTCCCTCGCCCCCATCGGCGAGAACCGCCCCGGCGCCGAATGGTGGCGCACCGCCGTCATCTACCAGATCTACCCGCGCTCGTTCGCCGACGCGTCCGGCGACGGCATCGGCGACCTCGCCGGCGTCACGGCCCACCTCGACGACCTGCGGTCGCTGGGCGTGGATGCCGTATGGCTGAGCCCCTTCTACCGCTCGCCCCAGCACGACGCGGGCTACGACGTCGCCGACTACCGCGACGTGGACCCCCTGTTCGGTACGCTCGCCGACTTCGATGAGATGCTCGCCGCGGCGCACGACCGCGGCATCCGCGTGATCGTCGATCTCGTGCCGAACCACTCCTCCGACCAGCACGTGTGGTTCCAGGAGGCCCTCGCCGCCGAGCCCGGCAGCGCCGCGCGCGCTCGCTACCTCTTCCGCGACGGGCGCGGTCCCGCGGGCGACGAGCCGCCGAACAACTGGGAGTCGGTCTTCGGCGGCCCAGCATGGACCCGCACCGCCAACGCCGATGGGACGCCCGGCCAGTGGTACCTGCACCTGTTCGACTCCAGCCAGCCCGACTTCGACTGGGCGAACCCCGAGGTGCAGGAGGAGTTCCGCGGCATCCTGCGCTTCTGGCTCGACCGTGGCGTCGACGGCTTCCGCGTCGACGTCGCGCACGGCCTGGTGAAGACCGACGGACTGCCCGACCACCTGCCCCCCGTCGACGGCGACAGCATGGGTGGCCACGACGAGGCGCCGTACTGGGGTCAGGATGGCGTGCACGAGATCTACCGCGACTGGCACCGCGTGCTCGCCGAGTACGACGGTGATCGGGCGCTCTGCGCCGAGGCCTGGCTGCCGACCGTCGACCGGACCGCCGAGTGGGTGCGCTCCGACGAGATGCACCAGGCGTTCAACTTCCCCTACCTGATGACCGAGTGGGATGCCGCCGCGATCCGCGAGGTGATCTCCGAGTCGCTGCGCGCCTTCCCCGCCGTGGGTGCTCCGGCGACGTGGGTGCTGTCGAACCACGACGTCGTCCGCCACGCATCCCGCCTCGCCCTCACGGCCGAGAATCCGCAGGGACACGGCATCGGGCCGGATTCGCCCGGCAAGCCGATCCCCGAAGTGGGCCTGCGCCGCGCCCGCGCCGCGACGGCCGTCATGCTGGCGCTGCCCGGCTCCGCCTATCTCTACCAGGGCGAGGAGCTGGGCCTTCCCGAAGTCATCGAGCTGCCGGACGATGTGCGGCAGGACCCCACGTGGTTCCGCACGGACGGCGAGCGCTATGGGCGCGACGGATGCCGCGTGCCGCTCCCGTGGACCGCCGCGGCGCCCGCCTACGGCTTCAACGCGTCGGGGGCGGCGTGGTTGCCCCAGCCCGCCGAATGGGCCGCCCTCGCCCGCGATGTGCAGGAGGCGGACCCCGACTCGACGCTGTGGCTCTACCGCTCGCTTCTCGCGACGCGACGCGCCGAGGCACTCGGTGCCGGCGAGCTCTCGTGGCTGAACGGGTACGGCGACGACGTCATCGCATTCCGCAACGGGAATGTGACCGTGATCGCGAACGCGTCGGACGCACCGCTTCCGCTGCCGTCCGGAACCGTCCTGGTCGCGAGCGAACCCTTCGAAGGGGGCGCGCTCCCGGTCGACGTCGCGGTGTGGATGATCGCCGACTGAGGTGGCGAGCCTCGACGACGTCGCCCGCGCCGCGGGAGTCTCGACGGCGACCGTCTCGCGCGCCCTCAGCGGGCGCGGGCGCACGTCGGAGGCGACCCGCGCGCGCGTGCGCGCCGCGGCGGACGCGCTCGGGTACGTGGCATCCGCTTCGGCGTCGTCGCTCGCCTCGGGCCGCGCAGAGAACATCGGCGTCATCGTCCCGCTCATGGACCGGTGGTTCTTCGCGACGGTGCTCGACGGGATCGCCTCGCGGCTCGCGCCGCGCGGGTACGACATCACCCTCTACAACGTCGCCGCCGACCCCGGGCAGCGGCAGCGACTCTTCGACCGCACGCTCCGCCGCGGCCGCGTCGACGGCGTGATCGTGCTGTCCGTCGCCCTCACCGACGCCGAGATCGCCGCGCTCGACGCGCTCGAGCTGCCCGTCGTCGGGCTCGGCCTGCCGCGGGGCGAGCTCGGCGGTCTGCGCGTCGACGACACTGCGGTCGGGCGCGCGGCGACGGAGCACCTGCTCGGCCTGGGTCACCGTGACATCGCCCACATCGGTCAGAGCGTCGATGCGGGAGGCCCGTCGGATCCGGCGTACGACGTCCCCACGCGCCGGCGCCGAGGCTTCGAGGCCGCG
This sequence comes from Microbacterium sp. MMO-20, assembly GCF_037147735.1. NCBI lineage: Bacteria > Bacillati > Actinomycetota > Actinomycetes > Micrococcales > Microbacteriaceae > Microbacterium > Microbacterium sp. MMO-20. Next base: position 126,766 of record NZ_JBBCUU010000006.1, read on the forward strand.
ATGGCGGATGCCGGGGCGACCCCCCGCTTCGTCCCGAGCGACTTCACGGTCGAAGGCGGTCGCCGCGCCGCGGTCGCGCTGCTGAGTGCGCCGACGCGGCCGACCGCGATCTTCGCCGCCTCCGACGAGATGGCGTACGGCGCGCTGACCGCGGCGCGCGAGATCGGACTGCGCGTGCCCGAGGACCTCTCCGTGATGGGCGTCGACGGCCACGATTTCGCCGAGCTCTTCGGTCTCACGACGATCGACCAGTTCCCGCACGCGCAGGGTGAGCGCGCCGGCGAGGCGATCCTCGCCGCCGTGGCCGGCGACGGCGAGCCGGTCGACACCTCGTCCTCCCTGCCGTTCGCGCTGGTCACCCGCCGCACCACCGCTCCCCCGCGCGCCTGACGCCGGGGCGAGCGTACAGAACTCCTCCTCTCCGTGACGAAACCGCTCGTCGAACCGTTTCGATCGAGCGCCGGGCCTCGAAATCGGAGGAGTTCTGCACGCCCTCTCTCCGCCGCCCCCGGATCGTGAGGAGCGTGGGCGGTTAGGGTCGGAGGGTGAGCATCGATCTCGAGGCCCTGTACATCGACCTGCATCGCCATCCCGAACTCTCGTTCCAGGAGACCCGGACGGCCGGCGTCATCGCGCGCGAGCTCGACGGCCTCGGCCTCGACTACACCGAGGGCCTCGGCAAGACCGGTGTCGCCACCGTCATCCGCAACGGCGACGGCCCCGTGGTGTGGCTGCGCGCCGACATGGACGCCCTGCCCGTCGAGGAGCAGACGGGTCTGTCGTACGCCTCCACCGCCCGCGGGATCGACCCCGCGGGCACCGACGTGCCGGTCATGCACGCCTGCGGCCATGACATGCACGTGACGGCTCTGCTCGGCGCACTCGAACGACTCGTCGCGACGAAGGACGAATGGGCGGGCACCGTCGTCGCGGTGTTCCAGCCGGCGGAGGAGTACGGCGCCGGCGCACAGGCGATGATCGCAGACGGTGTGCTGGGTGCCTATCCGAAGCCCGACATCGTCCTCGGCCAGCATCTGACGCCGCTCCCCGCGGGCGTCGTGGGCGTGCGGCCCGGCACCCAGATGGCCGCCTCCGACGGGATCACCGTGCGCCTCCTCGGTCGCGGCGGCCACGGGTCGCGTCCGCACGCGACGGTCGACCCCATCGTCATGGCGGCCGCGACCGTCATGCGCCTGCAGACGATCGTCTCGCGCGAGATCGACCCGCGCGAGATGGCGGTCGTGACCGTCGGCGCGATCCATGCCGGGCTGAAGAACAACATCATCCCCGCCGAAGCGACGCTCGAGCTGAGCCTGCGCTACCCCGACGATGCCGCCCGCGCCGACGTGCTCGCCCGCGTCGAGCGCATCGTGCGCGCCGAAGCCGCGGCATCCGGCGCCGCCGAGGAACCCGTCATCACGACGCTCCACTCGCTGCCGCCGACGATCAACGACGCGGATGCCACGGCGCGCCTCGTTGCCGCGTGGCAGCGTGCGTTCGGCGAGGGCAGTGTCGTCGACCCCGGTATGTTCACCGGAAGCGAGGACGTGTCCTGGTTCGCCCGCGAGGCCGACGTGCCGCTCGTGTACTGGTTCTGGGGCGGCCTCGATCCCGAACGCTTCGCCGACGCCGTGGCCCGTGGCGCGGTCAACGAGGAGATCCCGACAAACCACTCGCCGTACTTCGCTCCCGTCCTCCACCCCACGATCGAACGGGGGGTCGACGCGCTCGTCGTCGCCGCGCGGGAGTTCCTCGCATGAGCTGGTCCGATCTCGGACTTCCCGAGGCCCCCGAGCCGAGCGGCAACGAGGCCCCCGCCCCGCGCCCCCGCCGCGAGCCGAAGCCGCCCAAGCCCCCGAAGCCGCCCAAGCCGCCGCGCGAACCGCGCGATCGAGGCGATGACGGCGACGGCGGATCGCGGACGCCGCTGATCCTCGGGATCATCGCGGGGGTTCTCCTCGTCGCGGTCGTCGTGACGCTCGGGATCGCGTTGACCCGTCCCTCCTCCGACGCGAACCCCACGACCCCGCCGACGTCGGATCCCGCGAGCGCTGCGCCGACGGCGCAGCCGACGAGTACGGCGACGTCCTCGCCCGACGACGTCGGCGCCCCCGTCGCCCTGCAGTTCGCCGGCACCGGCTTCACCCTCGTCGACGCGAACAAGAAAGCGGTGTTCACCTACCAGTGGCGCGATAAAGTCGACGGCGCCGTCGCCGCGCTGACGAAGGCGTTCGGGGCCGCGCCGACGCAGCGCGTCGAGGCGGGTGACGGCACGAGCTATCCCGACTACACCATCTATCAGTGGGACGGATTCCTGCTGTACGACATGGTCGACGGCACCGGCGGCGCGCAGCGCGCGACGTTCACGCAGCCCTCCTACGCGACGTTCTCGCGCACCGACGTCGGCGAGATCAGGCTGACGGCCGAGCACGGCATCGCGATCGGCGCGACGGTGGATGCCGTACGTGCGGCCCGCCCCGACAAGGAGATCCCCCGCGGCAGCGCCGGCTCGATCCGCTTCGTCTTCGACCTCGCGCGCTCCAAGGCCGGCCCGCCGGTGCAGTACAGCATGGTCGTCGACACCGACGGCACATCCGTCACCGCGGTGCTGTACTACTTCGCCGCCGGTTCCTGAGGCACGGCATCCGTCTCGGCGCCCTCGCGCGCGTCGACCACGTCCTGCCCGGAAAGGAGCCCCGGCAGCCCGCGGCCCCGCCGGGTCCGGAGCATGACGATGAGGGATGCCGCGGCGAAGACCCACGACAGCGCCGCCCAGCCTCCCGGCAGAAGCGACAGCAGCAGGTAGCCGCCGATCCCGCCGACGAATCGCAGGGGCCGGGCGAGCGGCTGCGGCACAGGACCGCCGCGGTAGCGCAGCTCGACGGCGGCGTCGCCGACCGTCCGACCCGTCGTGAGCACCATCACGCCCCAGATCGCGATCGGCACGACGTTCGCCGTCACCTGCGCAAGCGTGCGGTCGACGACCGCGGCGTGGTAGCGCACGACGTACTCGAGCACGACCTGCACGCCGACGCCGAGAGCGCCACCGACGAGCACTCACCCGAGCACGTCGCAGACCATGCCGAGCAGGCGCCGACGCCGGGTGACGGGGCGGGCGCGCGCGGCACCGTCCACGACGGCGGGCCCGCGCATCCGCCGCGGGACGACGAGCGCCAGGAGCGACCCCAGCACGGCGCCGACGGTGTTGGTGAGAAGGTCGTCGACGTCGAAGACGCGGTACGCGCACGGATAGAGACCCCACACCCCCGTCAGCTGCGTCGTCTCGACGACGAGCGAGACCCCGAACCCGACGAGGAGAGCGACGAGGATGCCGCGCCCACCCAGCACCCGCAGGAAGAACCCGAGCGGGAGGAACAGCAGCACGTTGAGCGCGAGGAAGTAGACGAGGGCGGCCGCCCAGAGCAGGGATCGACCCAGTGTGAGGCGCCCGCGACGGCGATAGCTCAGCGCGACGAACGGCACGAACAGCGCGGTACCCACGAGCACGCCGAGGCCGATCGCGACCGCAGCGGAGTACGCCTCGTTGCCCATGCATCGATCCTCGCAGGCCCCTGGATTGCGCACGGACCGCCGGGCGCGTAATGTCCGACGCCGTGACCGATGACAATCGCGCCGACGACCGGGCGCCGGCGGACGAGACCCCGATCGCCAAACGCATCCTCATCGGCGAGCCGCTGACCAGCGAAGAGCTCGAAGGTCAACTGCTCCCGAAGAAGATGGCGCTGCCGATCTTCGCCTCCGATGCTCTCTCCTCCGTGGCCTACGCGCCGCAGGAGCTGCTGATGATCCTGTTGATCGGTGGCACCGCGTTCCTCGCGTTCAGCCCCTGGGTCGCTGCAGCGGTCGTCGCGCTCCTCATCGTCGTGGTGCTCAGCTATCGGCAGCTCATCAAGGCGTACCCGTCGGGCGGCGGCGACTACGAAGTGGCCCGCACGAACCTCGGCGAGAAGGCGGGGGTCGTCGTCGCCGCGGCGCTCCTCGTCGACTACATCCTCACGGTGGCGGTGTCGGTGGCATCCGGCGTCGACAACATCATCTCGGCGCTGCCCGGGCTCGACCCGTGGCGGGTGGAGCTCGCGGTCGGCTTCGTGGTCCTCATCATCCTCGTGAACCTCCGTGGCGTCCGCGAGGCGTCGACCGCCTTCGCCATCCCGACGTACCTGTTCATCGGGTCGGTGCTCCTCATGATCGCCACGGGGCTCGTGCGCTGGATGCTGGGGGATGCGCCCATCGCGGAGAGCGCCCAGTTCGCGGTACAGGCCGAGGACCTCAGCCAGGCCGCCGTGATCCTGCTGATCCTGCGCGCGTTCTCCTCGGGCTGCTCCGCCCTGACGGGCGTCGAGGCCGTCTCGAACGGCGTGCCCGCGTTCCGCAAGCCCAAGGTGCGCAACGCCCAGACGACCCTCGTGCTCATGGGTTCGATCGCGATCATCATGTTCGCGGGCCTGACTCTCCTCGCCCTCGTGGCCGGTGTGCACTACGCCGAGAATCCCTGCAACCTGATCGGCTTCGATTGCAAAGCCGCGGTGCAGCCGAGCCTCATGGCCCAGGTCGCCGCCGCCACTTTCGGAAACGGCAGCATCCTCTTCTTCGTGATCCAGGCGGCGACGGCGGCGGTGCTGCTCCTCGCGGCGAACACGGCGTTCAACGGCTTCCCCCTGCTGGGCTCGGTCCTCGCCCGCGACGGCTACGCCCCGAAGGCGCTCAACACGCGCGGCGACCGTCTGGTCTACTCGAACGGCATGATCATCCTGGGCCTTGCCGCCGTGCTCGTCCTCGTGATCTTCCAGGCGAAGCTCACGGTGCTGATCCAGCTCTACATCATCGGCGTCTTCGTGTCGTTCTCCCTCGGCCAGATCGGCATGGTGAGGCACTGGCGGCGCGAGCTGCGGCTGCTCTCGCCCAAGGCGGTCGGCGAACGCCGAGAGGCGTGGTCGGGTCTGTTCATCAACTCGCTCGGCGCGACCTTCACCGTCGTCGTGCTCGTGATCGTGACGATCACGAAGTTCACGCACGGCGCCTGGCTCGTCTTCCTCGCGATCCCCGTGCTGTCGTTCCTCATGATCGGCGTGCACCGGTACTACCGCGACGTCGAGCACGAGATCGAGATGGACGACGACGTGCACTTCGGCGCGTCCGGGGACGTCGCGATCGTCCTCGTCGGCAAGCTGCAGAAGCCCGTCGCGAAGGCGCTGGACTACGCCCTCGCCGCGAAGCACGACAAGACGATCGCGGTGCACATCGCCGTCACGAACGACGACGCGCGTGCCGTGCAGGACGACTGGGCCTTCCACCACATGCCCATTCCGCTCCTCGTCATCGAGTCGCCCTACCGCCAGTACGCGGCGCCGCTCGCGCAGTTCATCGCGCAGTACCGCGAAAAGCACGGGTCGTCCGTCGTCACCGTCTACCTGCCGCAGTACATCGTCGGGCACTGGTGGGAGAGCATGCTGCACAACCGGCGCGCCCGCCGCATCGCGCAGCAGCTCATGCTCGTGCACGGCGTGCAGATCACGCTCGTACCGTGGCTGCTCGACTCGTCGGAGCTCATCTACGGCCGCCGCTCGCGCCCGCTGCCCGGCGACGACCGCGCGGGCCGCGTCGCGACGTACGGCCTGGTGGCCCACACCGACGATCAGCCGTAGGCGCCGGCATCCCCGGCGTCGGCCCTCTTGGAAAGGTGGAGCATATGCGGGGGTGAATCGCGCCGGCCCCAGCATCTGCGCCACTCATTTCCCATCCCGCTGCGGCGGTGAAGGAAAAGTGGCGCGTGTGCGAGGGTCAGGGGCGGGGAGCCCGGCGTTCGCGCCACCTGTTTCCGTGAGCGGATGCCGCGTCATGCCCCGCGCCCGGCGGACGCACGGGGCGTAGCCTAGAGGGGTGACGACCGCGACCTCCGAGACCTCCGCCGCCGCGGCGACCGACCCGCTCGATGCCGCCGCGTTGAAGCAGGACTTCCCGATCCTCGCCGAGCAGGTGAACGGGCATCCGCTCGTCTACCTCGACTCCGGCGCGACGAGCCAGCGTCCGCGCGCCGTTCTGGATGCCGAGCGCGACTTCCTCACGCACACGAACGCCGCCGTGCACCGGGGCGCGCACACGCTCGCCGCGGAGGCCACGGACCTGTTCGAAGACGCCCGCGCAACGGTGGCGGGCTTCGTCGGGGCGGCTCCCGAGCAGTTCGTCTGGACGAGCGGCGCCACGATGGGCCTCAACCTCGCCGCGTACTCGCTCGGCGCAGCACTGCGCCTCGGCCCCGGCGACGAGATCGTCACGACAGCGATCGAGCACCACGCGAACCTCATCCCGTGGCAGGAGCTCGCCGCCCGCACGGGTGCGACGGTCCGGTACGTCCCTGCGCACGAGGACGGCACCCTCGACCTGGGCGCCGCCGCCGAGCTCATCGGCGAGCGCACCCGCATCGTCGCGTTCACGCACGTCTCGAACGTGCTCGGCATCGTCAACCCCGTCGAGGAGCTCATCGCACTCGCGCGGGAAGTCGGGGCGCGCACGGTGATGGATGCCTGCCAGTCCGCCCCCCACCTTCCCCTCGACCTGCCCGCGCTGGGCGTCGACCTCGCTGCCTTCAGCGGCCACAAGATGATGGGCCCCTACGGCGTCGGCGGCCTCTACGGCCGCGCCGACGTGCTCGAGTCGATGCCGCCGTTCCTCACCGGCGGGTCGATGATCACGACCGTGACGCTCGAGGGTGCACAGTATCTCCCCCCGCCGCAGCGGTTCGAGGCGGGCACGCAGCCGATCGGACCGGCGATCGGACTCGCCGCAGCCGTCCGCTACCTCGGCGGCATCGGCCTCGAGCGCATCCACGCGCACGAGGTCGCGCTCGCCGAGCGGATGCGCGCGGGACTCGCCGAGATCCCCGGCATCCGCCTGCTCGGCGACGCCGACGCGCCGCGCGTCGGGCTCTGGTCGTTCGACGTCGACGGCGTGCACGCGCACGACGCGGGTCAGTTCCTCGATGCGCGCGGCATCGCGGTGCGTGTCGGTCACCACTGCGCGGCGCCGCTGCACGCCCGCTACGGCGTCACCGCGTCGGTGCGCGCCTCGACAGCCCTGTACAACACCCCCGATGATGTGGATGTCCTCCTCGATGCCGTCAGCGGCATCCGTCCCTATTTCGGAGCCTGAACACATGAACGAGCTCGACGCGCTCTATCGCGAGCTGATCCTCGACCACTCCAAGCACCCGCAGCACTTCGGGCTGGATGCCGCGGCGCCCGGCCCGGGCGGCGTCGGCGAGTCGTATCAGAAGAACCCCGTATGCGGTGACGAGATCACGCTGCGCGCGCGTGTGGACGGCGAGACGATCGCCGACGTGGCGTGGGAGGGGCGAGGCTGCTCGATCTCGCAGGCCTCGGCATCCATGCTCGCCGACCTCGTCGCGGAGGAGGGACTCAGCCGCGCCGAAGCGGTCGCGCTGATCGAGGGGTTCCGGGAGGCGCTCCGCTCGCGCGGACAGCTCGAGCTCGACGAAGAGATCTACGGAGACGCCGCGGCCCTGTCGGGCGTCTCGAAGTTCTCGGCACGCGTGAAGTGCGCGATGCTCGCCTGGGTCGCCCTCGAAGACGCGATCGCCAAGGCATGAGCCACGCCGAGGCCCAGGCCCACCTCCCCCACGTCATCATCATCGGCGGCGGCTTCGCCGGTGTCAGCGCCGCGCGCGCGCTGCGGCACGCACCCGTGCGCGTGACCCTCGTCGACCGCCGCATCTACAACACCTTCCAGCCGCTGCTCTACCAGGTGGCCACGGGAGGGCTGAACCCCGGCGACGTCACCCACTTCCTCCGGAGCCTGCGCGTCCAACAGCCGAACCTCGACGTCGTGCACGAGCACCTCATGGAGATCGACACGGATGCCCGCACCGTGCGCCTCCTCGACGGCCAGGAGATCCCGTACGACTACCTGCTCATCGCGAACGGCGTCACGACGGCCTACCATGGCACGCCCGGCGCGAAGGAGAACTCCTTCGCGGTGTACTCGCGGTCGCAGGCGATCGCGATCCGCGACGCGCTGTTCACGCGCCTCGAGAAGGCCGCGGCCGCACAGGACCGCACGAAGGGGCTGTCGGTCGTCGTGATCGGCGGTGGCCCGACCGGCGTCGAGATGGCGGGCGCCCTCGCGGAGCTGCGCGATCAGGGTCTCGAGCCGGCCTACCCGGAGCTCGAGGGCGAGGCGTTCCGCATCACACTCGTGCAGCGCAGCGAGATCCTGAAGCCGTTCCTCCCGCGTCTGCGCGCCTACGCCGCGACGCAGCTGCGGCGCCGCCACGTCGAACTGCGGCTCGGCTCGGGCGTCGACGAGGTGTGCACCGACGCAGTGCGCCTGTCGGACGGCACGGTGCTCCCCTCCGACCTCACCATCTGGGCGACGGGCGTCGCACCGCACGAAGAGGTGGGCGAGTGGAGCCTGCCACTCGCGGACGACGACCGCATCCTCGTCGGCGAGGACCTGCAGGTGCAGGGGCTCGACGGCGTGTTCGCCGCCGGCGACGTCGCCAAGACCCCGCAGGACTTCCCCCAGCTTGCGCAGCCGGCCATCCAGGGCGGCGAGCACGTGGCACGCCAGATCGTGCGGCTGCTGCACGGGCAGCCGACCGAGCCGTTCATCTACTACGACAAGGGCCAGCTCGCGATCATCGGGCGCCGCTCGGCGATCGGCGAAGTCCCCGGCGTCGCAAACCTTCCCGTGCTCCACAGCCTCGGCATCCTGCAGCGCGTGCCGCTGCTGCGCAGGATCGTGCCGCTGACGGGGCGCCCCGCGTGGTTCGTGTGGCTATTCGTGCACATCTCGAGCCTGCTCGGCCCGCGCAACAAGCTGCAGGTGATGGTCGGCCTCGTCGCCCGCTACGGCCCGCGCCTGCATCGCGCGCCCGTGCCGATCGTGGGCGATGTGCCCGCGATCCGCCCCGCGAAGGCGCAGCGCCGTCGACTCTCCCCCGCGCAGCAGCACGAGGTGGCCGAGCTCATCGCCGAAGACGACGGCTCACACGACTGATCCCGCCGGCGCGCCGAGCGTCGCGTCAGCCGCGGCGGCCGCCTCGGGGACGACGACCGCCGCGGGTCCGATGACCGTCTCGGCCCGCACGCGGCGCGGGTCGTCGACGGGAAGTGAGGCGAGCGCGATGCGCCGAGGGTGCGCGGCATCGCCCAACACCAGGTAGCGCTGCCCAGGACGCACGCGGTCGAGGCCGGGGTACAGTGCAGCATCGAGCGTTACGGGCGCGGCCGCGCCAGACCCGGTCGCTGGGGCGTCCGTGCCGTCCGCGACAGCGGCATCCGTCGACACGGCATCGGTCCCTCCGGCATCGGTCCCTCCGGCCTCGGTGTCGCGTGCCGACGCGTTCGGCCTGTCGTCGAGCGCTTCCCGCACGATGCGGCGGGGGTCGAAGCGGCGCAGATCGAGCTCTTCCCACTCGGCGCGCGTCAGCGGAAGCCCCAGGTCTTCCGCGGCGCGGCTTCGGGATGCTTCGACGAACGCGCGCAGCGAGCGGATCGTGGTCGCGAGCGTGCGAGTGGCGTCACCGAGCCGGCGGGGGCCGATCACGAGGCCGGCGACCACCGCGACCAGCACGAGCTTGTCCAGCGTGAGTCCGAACATGAGGTCCTCCTAGTGGTCGGAGCGGGCGCGGCGACGGCGCATGGATGCCGTTGATGGCGCGCCTCGCCGCTCTCGGCGGCGGTCGTGCACGTGCGCAATCAGCAGCGCAGATCCGAACAGGGCCGCCATCGGCAGGGCGACCAGGAACATCGACAGCACGTCGGCAGCCGGGGTCACCATCGCACTGAACAGCACGATCGCCACGACCATGAGGCGCCAGCCCCGCCGCAGAGTCGCCGCCGACACGATGCCGAGCGCGTTCAGCAGCACGATGAGCACCGGAAGCACGAACGCGATGCCGGTCGCGACGATCGTCTTGAGCACGAAGTCGACGTAGGTCGACGCGGTGAGGATGGTCGAGTCCTGATCGGAAGCGAAGCTCGCGAGCAGCTCGACCATGTGCGGGAACAGCGCGAATCCGAACCCCGCTCCCGCGAGGAACAGCGTGACCGCCACGAGCACGTACCCGAAGGTGAATCTGCGTTCACGGCGGGTGAGGCCCGGCGCGAGATAGCGCAACGTCTCGAACAGCCATACGGGGCTCGAGATCACGATGCCGGTGAGCAGCGCGATCTTCAGCCGCAGATCGAACGCGCCCGTCACGCTGTCGTAGTTGAGGCTCGCGTTGCGCGTCTGCGCGATCTGCTCGAGCACCTGCTCCGACAGCAGCCAGCCCACGACGACGCCGATCACGAGCGCGATCGCGGCCCGGATCGATCGGGTGCGCGCCTCGCGCAGGTGCGATGCCAGAGGCATCGTCCCGCGCTCGGGCACGGCACCGGTCACGGTCGTCATGACGATCGAGACGCGTCCGGGGCATCCTCGCGGGATTCGTCCTTGAGGATGCGCACCGACTGCCCGACGCTGCGCGCCAGGGCGGGAAGCTTCGCGGCGCCGAAGATGAGCACGACGACGGCGAGGATGAGCAGCGCGTGCCATCCGGTGAGGTTCTGCAACATGGTTTTTCTCCTAGCGGTAGTACGTGGTGGAGGGGGGATCAGCGCGGGGCGCCGCCGCCGCTGACGCCGGGCGCGGTGGTGGTGTCGACGGCGACGGCGAGGGTGCCGATGAAGCCCGAGGTGATGTCGCCCGAAAAGGTCGGCATCTGCAGGCTGTAGTCGCCGCCCCCGAAGACGTTGTCGTTGTCGATAGAACCGACGTCGGCGAGGTTCTCCGCCGAGCCGGAGTAGGTGTCGAGAGCGTAGACGCCCGAGAGCATGTCGGCGGGGAAGGCGAGCTGCGAGGTCGCGATGACGTTGGCGACGTCGGTGGCTGACGCGGCATCCGGATAGATCTCGAAGTGGATGTGCGTCCAGCGTCCCCGGTAGCAGCCAGGCACGATGGTCTGGAAGGTGAGGAGGCCGTCGGCGTCGGCGATCTGGATGCCGCGCAGGTACGTCTCGTCTTCGACGCCCTCGGAGTACATCGAATACAGACCCTGCGCGTCGCACTGCCAGGCGTAGAGGGCGACCCCGGCGAACGGGACGTTGCCGTTCGCGAGGTCGGTGACCTTGAACGTCATGGTCAGGGGGACGCCGGCGACCGTCGTACCGCCGTCGAGACTCGACCTGATGTCGCTGCGGACGATGCCCGAGTCGGCGAGCACGTTGACGTCGGTCGTGCCGTCAGCCGGGTAGGGGCCGTTGGTCTCTTCGGGGATCTCGGAGGTGGCTGAGTCGACCGTCGCCGTCGGGGTCGGTGTCGGGGTCGCCGTCGCGGTGGGCGTCGCCGTCACCGTGGCGGTGGCCGACGGCGAGGCGGTCGTTGACGCGGCGGCGCTGCAGGCGGCGAGCGCGACGCTGCCGGCGCCGAGGCCGACGAGCCCGAGCACGGACCGCCGCGTGACGAGGGTTCTGATGTCGAAGCCGGCGCCCTGATCGACGACCTCGTCGTCGGGACGGTCGAGCAGGCGCCCCTCGTAGGCGGGGCCGTCGGGAGTCTGGTCGGGCTCGGGGATGCGGATCATGGTCGCCTCCTGGGTCGCGGGTGGGGTGAATGACACTCACTCTCGCCCGCTCTCTCAGGAGGGAACGATGATCCGACTATGCGATTTCTATGAACAGAACGCGGCGTCTGTCGCCGCATGGAACGCGTGAGGACCCCCGCGACGCCCGTATGGAATCCGTGAGGACGCCCGGCCCCGAGTCGGCGCGGGAGTTGTATCGGATGCCGTGACCGACATCCTCTTCCTCATCGTGACGCTCGCCCTGTTCGGGCTCGTCGCGCTCATCGCGAAGGGGGTGGAGAAGCTCAAGTGATCGTCTTCTCCGCCCTCGCCGCCCTCCTCGGCGTCGCCGCCGTCGTCTACCTCGTCATCGCGCTCGTGCTGCCGGAGAGATTCTGATGACCGGCACCGATACCGCCTCGATCTGGGCGGGCATCCTGCAGATCGCGACCGTCGCGCTCGCGCTCGTCCTCCTCTACCGGCCCCTCGGCGACGGGATGGCGCGCGTCTTCACGAGCACGCACGATGCGCGCGTCGAGCGCGGCATCTACCGCGTCATCGGCGTGGATGCCGCGTCGGAACAGACCTGGCCCGCGTACACGCGCGGCGTGCTGCTCTTCTCGCTCGCCGGAGTCGTGTTCGTCTACGCCCTGCAGCGCCTGCAGGCGTTCCTGCCCTTCTCGCTGGGACTGCCTGCGGTGCCCGAGGGACTCGCGTTCAACACCGCGGTCTCGTTCGTCACGAACACCAACTGGCAGAGCTACTCGCCCGAGCTGACGATGGGCTACACCGTGCAGCTCGCGGGCCTCGCCGTGCAGAATTTCGTCTCGGCCGCAGTCGGCATCGCCGTCGCGATCGCGCTCGTCCGCGGCTTCGCGCGGCGCGGCTCGGCGACGATCGGCAACTTCTGGGTCGATCTCGTGCGCGGCCTCGGCCGCATCCTGCTGCCGCTGTCGATCGTGCTGGCGGTCGTGCTGATCGCCGGGGGCGTCGTGCAGAACTTCGCCGGCTTCACCGACGCGACCACGATCACGGGCGGCACGCAGACGATCCCGGGCGGGCCCGTGGCATCCCAGGAGGTCATCAAGGAGCTCGGCACGAACGGCGGCGGGTTCTTCAATGCGAACTCGGCACACCCGTTCGAGAACCCGACCCCGTGGACGAACCTGGTCGAGATCCTGCTCGTGCTCGCGATCCCCTTCTCTCTGCCGCGGACCTTCGGGCGCATGGTGGGAGATCACCGCCAGGGCTACGCGATCGTCGCCGTCATGGCGACCCTGTTCACGGCTTCCCTCGCGCTCGTCACGTGGCTGGAGCTGCGGGCGGCCGGCTCTGCGCCGCAGCTCGCGGGTGGCGCGATGGAAGGCAAGGAGGTGCGGTTCGGCATCTGGGGATCGACCCTGTTCGCCACGGCGACGACAGGCACCTCGACAGGCGCGGTCAACTCGATGCACGACTCGTACACGGCGCTCGGCGGCATGATGCCGATGCTCAACATGATGCTCGGCGAGATCAGCCCGGGCGGGGTCGGCACGGGCCTGTACGGCATCCTCGTGCTCGCCGTCATCGCCGTCTTCGTCGGCGGGCTCCTCATCGGCCGCACCCCCGAGTACCTCGGCAAGCGCATCGGGCCGCGCGAGATCACGCTCGCGAGCCTGTACATCCTCGTGACGCCGGCGCTCGTCCTCGGCGGGACCGCACTCAGCTTCGCGATCCCCGCCGTTCGCGAAGACGTGACCTCGACGTCGATCTGGAACCCGGGCGTGCACGGCCTCAGCGAAGTCCTCTACGCGTTCACCTCAGCGGCGAACAACAACGGCTCGGCCTTCGCGGGCCTCACGGCGAACACGCCGTGGTTCAACACCGCACTGGGCGCCGCGATGCTCCTCGGCCGGTTCGTGCCGATCGTGTTCGCTCTCGCCCTCGCCGGTTCGCTGGCGGCGCAGGAGAGGGTCCCGACGACCGTCGGCACCCTCCCCACCCACCGACCGCAGTTCGTGGGCCTTCTCGCCGTCGTCGCGGTCGTCGTCACGGCACTCACCTACTTCCCCGTTCTCACGCTGGGTCCCCTGGCGGAAGGGCTCGTCTGACATGTCCACCCTCACCACTCCCGACGTCTCGACCCCGGTGCCGCAGCCGGCCGGCGAACGGCCGACACCGGCGCGCGCATTCAGCCTCGCCCAGCTGTGGCAGGCGCTCCCTGGCGCCGTGCGCAAGCTGAACCCCGCGGCGCTGTGGCGGAACCCCGTCATGTTCCTCGTCTGGGTCGGCGCGGCGCTCACGACCGCGATCGCGATCGCCGAGCCGTTCCTCGGCGGGCCCGAGGCCTCCGGCGGCAGCCCGGTGCCCTTCGGGTTCACGTGGGGCATCGCGATCTGGCTCTGGATCACGGTCGTCTTCGCGAACCTCGCCGAGTCGGTCGCGGAGGGCCGCGGCAAGGCGCAGGCCCAGTCCCTGCGCGCGAGCCGCACGGCAACGCTCGCGCGCGTCGTCATCGGCTACGAACCGGACGAGGATGCCGCGGCGCTGCGCACCCCGACGGACGAGAAGCCCTCGAGCGACCTCGCACTCGGCGACGTCGTCGTCGTGTCGGCGGGCGAGCTCATCCCGGGTGACGGCGACATCGTGCACGGCATCGCGACCGTCGACGAGTCGGCGATCACGGGAGAGTCGGCGCCGGTCGTCCGCGAATCGGGCGGCGACCGCTCCGCCGTCACGGGCGGCACGCGGGTTCTCAGCGATCGCATCGTGGTGCAGATCACGTCGAAGCCCGGCGAGACCTTCGTCGACCGCATGATCGCGCTCGTCGAGGGCGCGTCGCGCCAGAAGACGCCGAACGAGATCGCCCTCGGCATCCTGCTCGCGAGCCTGTCGATCGTGTTCGTGCTCGTGGTGCTCACGCTGAACCCGATCGCCTCCTACGCGGCATCCCCGGTCTCCATCCCCGTCCTCGTCGCGCTCCTCGTCTGCCTCATTCCGACGACGATCGGGGCGCTCCTGTCGGCGATCGGCATCGCCGGGATGGACCGACTCGTGCAGCGGAATGTCCTCGCGATGTCGGGACGCGCCGTCGAGGCGGCGGGAGACGTCACGACGCTGCTGCTCGACAAGACCGGCACGATCACGTACGGCAACCGCCGCGCGTCGGAGTTCGTCGCGCTCGACGGCGTCGAGGAGACCGATCTCGCCCGCGCCGCGGCGCTCTCGTCGCTCGCCGACCCGACGCCCGAGGGCGTGTCGATCGTGGAGCTCGCGGCGACCCGCGGCGTCCACGTCGAGACCCCGGCGGGTGCGACACCCGTGCCGTTCACGGCGCAGACGCGCATGAGCGGGGTCGATCTCGCCACCGGCGACGGCGGCACGTCGATGGTGCGCAAGGGCGCGGCGTCCGCCGTCCTCGCCTGGCTGGATGCCGAAGGGGTCACGCTGCCGGCACCCACGCGCACAAAACTCCTGAAGATCGTCGACGAGATTGCCGGTGGGGGCGGAACTCCGCTGGTCGTCGCGACGCTCGATCGCCCGATCACCGGAGTTTCTGCGACCGCCGCGCGCGTCCTCGGCGTCGTGCACCTGAAGGATGTCGTCAAAGAGGGGCTGCGCGAACGGTTCGAGGAGCTCCGCGCGATGGGCATCCGCACGATCATGATCACGGGCGACAACCCCCTCACCGCCGCCGCGATCGCGAAGGAAGCCGGCGTCGACGACTTCCTCGCCGAGGCGACACCCGAACAGAAGCTCGCGCTCATCCAGCGCGAGCAGCAGGGAGGCAACCTCGTCGCGATGACCGGCGACGGCACGAACGACGCGCCCGCGCTCGCGCAGGCCGACGTCGGCGTCGCGATGAACACCGGCACGTCGGCGGCGAAGGAGGCCGGCAACATGGTCGACCTCGACTCCGACCCGACGAAGCTCATCGACATCGTGCGCATCGGCAAGCAGCTGCTGATCACGCGCGGGGCGCTCACGACCTTCTCGCTCGCGAACGACATCGCGAAGTACTTCGCCATCATCCCGGCGATGTTCCTAGGGGTCTTCCCGGGGCTGCAGGTGCTCAATGTGATGCAGCTGCACTCCCCGGCATCCGCCGTCACGAGCGCGATCGTGTTCAACGCGATCGTGATCGTGTTCCTCATCCCGCTCGCCCTCCGCGGCGTGACGTACCGCGCGCAGAGCGCGTCCAAGACGCTGAGCCGCAACCTCCTCGTCTACGGCCTCGGCGGTGTCGTCGCGCCCTTCGTCGGTATCAAACTCATCGATCTCATCGTGAGCCTCCTTCCCGGGTTCTGACCCGGCTCCGCCCTTCTGGAAAGGCACCCCATGTCCTCTACACGCACCACCCTGCGCACCGCCGGCGTCGCCGTCCGCGCGATGCTCGTCGCGACTCTCGTGCTCGGCGTCGGCTACAGCCTGCTCGTCACCGGCATCGGGCAGGTGCTCCTGCCGTGGCAGGCGAACGGCTCGGCGCTCATCGACCGCGACGGTACCGTCGTCGGCTCGGCGCTCATCGGGCAGTCCTTCACGGATGCCGCGGGCGACGCGCTCCCGGAGTACTTCCAGTCGCGGCCCTCCGCCGCGGGCGACGGGTACGACGGCGGCGCGTCGAGCGGGTCCAACTTCGGGCCCGAGAACACCGACCTCATCGCCGCGATCGGCGAGCGCCGGGCCGCCGTCGCCGCCCTCGAGGGCGTGCCCGAGAGCGCCGTGCCGGCCGACGCGGTCACCGCGTCGTCCTCGGGCCTCGACCCCCACATCTCGGTCGCGTACGCCGACCTGCAGGTCGCGCGCGTCGCGGCCGCGCGCGGCCTGCAGGTCGACGTGGTCGCGCAGCTCGTCGCACAGCACACGACCGGCCGCGACCTCGGCTTCCTCGGCGACCCGCGCGTCGACGTCCTCGAGCTGAACCTGGCCCTCGACGCGCTGAGCGCGACCGGAAACTAGGGTGAAGCCATGAGACGCGGACGGCTGCGAGTGCTGCTGGGCGCGGCCCCCGGAGTCGGCAAGACGTACGAGATGCTCGAGGAGGGCCGGCGGCTGCGCGATGCCGGCACCGATGTCGTGATCGCCGTCGTCGAGACCCACGGCCGAGCCGCGACAGCCGCGCTCACGGAGGGCCTGCCGATCGTGCCGCGACGGCACGTCAGCCACCGCGGCGTCGCGCTCGACGAGCTGGATCTCGATGCCGTGCTCGCCCGCGCTCCGCAGCTCGCTCTCGTCGACGAGCTCGCTCACACGAACGCCCCCGGCTCCCGGAACGAGAAGCGCTGGCAGGACGTGGGAGAACTGCTGGATGCCGGCATCGATGTCATCACGACGGTCAACGTGCAGCACATCGAGTCTCTCGGCGGCGTCGCACTGCAGATCACGGGTGTCGCGCAGCGCGAGACCGTGCCCGACGCCGTCGTGCGCTCGGCCGACCAGATCGAGGTCGTCGACCTCGCCCCCCAATCGCTGCGCGATCGCCTCGCGGCCGGCCACGTCTACCCCGCCGAGCGGATCGATGCCGCCCTGTCGAACTACTTCCGCCTCGGCAACCTCACGGCCCTGCGCGAGATCGCGCTGCTGTGGCTCGCCGACGAGGTCGACTCGGCGCTCAACACCTACCGCGCCGAGCAGGGCATCACCGGCACGTGGCAGGCACGCGAACGCGTCGTCGTCGCGCTGACCGGGGGACCCGAGGGCGAGACGCTGCTGCGGCGGGGAGCCCGGATCGCAGCCCGCTCCGCCGGCGGCGAGCTGCTCGCCGTGCACGTGACGACTCAGGACGGGCTGCGCAACGAGACGCCGGGGGCCCTCGCGGCGCAGCGCGCCCTCGTCGAGCAGCTGGGCGGCAGCTACCACCAGGTGGTCGGCGCCGACGTCCCCCGCGCGCTCGTCGAGTTCGCGCGGTCGGTCAACGCATCGCAGCTCGTCGTGGGGGTCAGCCGCCGCGGGCGGCTCGCCGCCGCCCTCACCGGGCCGGGTATCGGCTCGACGGTCATCCGCGAGTCGGGCGACATCGATGTGCACATGGTGACCCATTCCGCCGCCGGCGGGCGCCCCGCGCTGCCGCGGCTGGCGGGCACAGCGCTGAGCGCGCGGCGCCGCATCGCGGGTTTCGCCGTCGCGCTCGTCGGCGGGCCGCTCCTCACGTGGCTCATCGCCTCGTTCCGCACCGACGAGACGATCACCACCGACGTCCTCGCCTACCAGCTTCTCGTGGTGGTGGTCGCGCTCGTCGGCGGCATCTGGCCCGCCGTGTTCGCGGCGGTGATGTCGGGGCTCACCCTCGACTACTTCTTCGTCCGGCCGTTCTACACCGTGACGGTCGCCGACCCCCGGCACGCGTGGGCGCTCGTCCTCTATGTCGTGATCGCGCTGCTCGTGAGCATCGTCGTCGACCGGGCCGCGCGAGCGGCGCGCCTCGCGCGGCGGCGCGCCGCGGAGTCGGAGCTGCTCGCGACCGTCGCCGGAAGCGTGCTGCGCGGGCAAGGCGCTCTCCCCGCGCTCGTGACGCGCACGCGCGAGGCGTTCTCGCTCGCCGGCGTGCGCCTCGTCGTCGACGGCGAGACGGTCGCGAGCGACGGCGAGCCCCTCCGCGCGCGGGGCGGGGCTGCGGGGGGCGGCTCCGCGGGAGGCCGCGACGGCGAAGTCGAGCCGGTCGCCATCCCGGTCGGCTCGAGCGCCGTCCTCGAGCTGCACGGCGCGCCGCTGGATGCCGCGGAGCGGCGGCTCCTGCAGGTCATCGTCACCCAGCTCGAGGGAGCGCTCGATCAGCGGCGGCTCGAGCAGACCGCGCAGGCGGCCGATGTCCTCGCGCAGGCCGATCAGGTGCGCAGCGCCCTGCTGTCCGCCGTGAGCCACGACCTCCGCCGTCCCCTCGCGGCGGCCGTCGCGGCGATCGGGGGCCTCCGTGCGGCGGGGCCTGGACTCTCGGCATCCGACCGCGCGGAACTGCTCGCGACCGCCGACGAGAGCCTCGCGATGCTGACGTCGCTCGTCACGGACCTGCTCGACGTGTCGCGGGTCGAGGCCGGTGTGCTCGCGGTGTCTCTCACGCCGGTGGACGCCGCAGCCGTCGTCGTGGCCTCCGTCGACGAGCTGGGCCTCGGCCCCGCCGACGTCGATCTGGCGCTCGACGACGAGCTGCCGCCGCTCCTGGCCGACCCCGTCCTGCTGCAGCGCGTGCTCGTGAACGTGCTGGCCAACGCGCTGCGGTACGAGCCGCGTTCCGACGCGCGGGGCGGCTCGAGCACCACGCGCGTGCGCCTGACGACCAGCAGGCTCCAGGATCGCGCGCAGATCCGCATCGTCGACCACGGCCCGGGGCTGCCCCCCGAGCGCCGCGGCGAGGCCTTCTCGCCGTTCCAGCGGCTCGGCGACACCGACAACACGACGGGCCTCGGACTCGGGCTCGCGCTCTCCCGCGGGTTCACGGAGGGCATGGGCGGCACGCTGACGCCGGAGGACACCCCGGGCGGTGGCCTCACGATGGTGATCGAGCTGCCGGTCGCTGCGCCCGCAACGGATGCCGGCACCGGCGCTGCGGGGTCGCCCCGTGGGAGAGGATCGGACGCATGAAGATCCTCGTCGCCGACGACGATCCGCAGCTCGTCCGGGCCCTGCGGATCACCCTTGCCGCGCACGGCTACGAGGTCGTCGCGGCCGCCGACGGGGCTGCCGCGGTGACGCTTGCGGCACAGGCGCACCCCGACATCGTGCTGCTCGACCTCGGTATGCCGCACCTCGACGGCATCCGCGTCATCGAGGCGCTGCGGGGGTGGACCGACGCGCCGATCATCGTCGTCTCGGGGCGCACCGGATCGGCCGATAAGGTCGACGCCCTGGATGCCGGGGCCGACGACTACGTGACGAAACCATTCCAGGTCGACGAGCTGCTCGCGCGGCTGCGTGCCCTCGCACGGCGCTCCACGCCGTCCGCCGGGGCGAGCGCCGATCCAGTCGTCCGCTTCGGCGACGTGACGGTGGACCTCGCCGCGAAGATCGTGACGCGCGCGGGGGCGCCCGTGCACCTCACCCCGACCGAGTGGCGCATGCTCGAGTTCCTCGCGCGGCATCCCGGCGCCCTCGTCACGCGGCAGACACTGCTGAAGGACATCTGGGGAACGGAGCAGGTCGCCGACACCGGCTACCTGCGGCTGTACGTCTCGCAGCTGCGCAAGAAGCTCGAGGCCGACCCGGCCGCGCCGCGTCATCTGCTGACCGAATCGGGCATGGGCTATCGCCTCGTGATCGACTGAGCGCGCATCGCTCCGGCGAGAGGATCCCGTGAGCGGCGGGCATGCTGCCGCATGGATGCCGTGAGGATCCGGCGGCCGGCATCGGGAGCGGAGAGACGATGACGGTCATGATCCTCTCCTCCGCCCACTCTCCCGCCCTCGCCCGGTCTCGACGGACCTGGGGGACGTCCGAGACGGACCCCGGCCGCTACGGCGGCGCGCACGTGCGGTTGAGGATCTTCCCACCCGACATCACCGTGCGCGAGCGGCGGCTGTGGCGGGCTCTGCACGTGTGGCCCGGGGTGGGGTTCGTACTCGCGGTGGTCGCCGCGGTGCTGTTGGCCCCTGTTCTCGGGACACCCTCGGCCGTCTCCATCTCAATCCTGGGATGGGGCACGCCGATCGTCGCGATGTGGCTGTCGGTGGGGTCTCTGTCCAGCCGCATCCACGAGCTGTGGTCCAACGACCGCCGCGACGGAACCCACGATCACCGCTGGGGCGATCTCGACCGCCTCGTCCACGAACTCGACGACGCAGACGCGGATCTCGCCGCCGGCAGGATCGACGCCGCGACGCACCGCGCGCGCTGGCGCGCAGCCTACGATGCCGCGCAGGTCTGCGCGGCATCGTAGGCGCGGCTCACGCGGCGGCGCGCACCGCCTCCTCGAGGCGCGCGTAGCTCGCCTCCATGCCGTCGGTCATGCCGGTGGCGAGGATCATGTCGCGCGTCGCCGCGTCGGGGTATTCGATGACGAGAGTGAGGAGCGTCGCACCGTCCTCCTCGTAGAGCTGCAGGTCGTTGAGCGTCGTCGGGCCCTCCATCCCGATCATCCGCTCGGTCGTGACCTCTCGCCACGTGGGCGCCGAGAGCACGGTCTCGCCTTCGAAGCCGAAGCGGGATGCCTCGTCGTCGCCCTGCTGCCACACGTAGCGGTACGCGTCGCCGACCTCGCACTCGATCAACTGCCACCCGTCGGGGCCGAGGAGCCAGGTCTTGAGGAGGTCCGGCTCGTGGTGCGCGCGCCACACGAGTTCTCGCGGCCCGTCGATGAGGCGGGTGATGCGCACGTGCTGGTCGCTCAGGATCTCGGTGCGGGTGCCCTTGCCCTCGGCGTAGTCGCGGAGGTCCTGGAGCACGGCGTCGAGCTGGTTCATCGCCATGCGCGAGCCTTCGACGGCGCCCATCGCGACGACCTGCTCGAGCGCTTCTGCCGAGGGGAAGTACGTCGTGTTCGACAGGCGAGACCCGGCACCCGTCGCCTCGAACGTGAACACCATGCGCATCGAGGGGAAGCCGTCGAGCTTCTCGCCGTCTTCTCCGACGAACGAATCGAGCACCTCGAACGACCGGCCCTCGTCGACGTTCAGCACCTCCCACGCGCCGCCTGAGCGCTCGCCCTTCGGGCCGGTCATGTGGTACTCGGCACGGCCGCCGGGGCGCAGGTCGAACGCCGTGAACGTCGCCGGCCACCCCGGAGGGCCCCAGAAGCGCGACAGCTGGTCGGGCTGCGTGAACGCGCGCCACAGGCGGTCGACGGGGGCGGCGGCATCGGCCACGAGCGTCATCGTGAGGTTCTCGGGGTCGGTCGTGATGTCGGTGACGGGCATGTCACTCTCCTTCGTGTGAGGTCGTGCGGTTCTCGGGTTCGGCGAGCAGTGCATCGAGTCGATCGATGCGAGCGCGCCAGAGGTCTTCGTAGCGGGCGAGGAGCGCCCGGGCACGGGCGATCATGACGGGGTCCGCGCGGACGAGGCGCTCGCGCCCCTCGGCGCGCTTGACGATGAGGTGCGCGGCTTCGAGGACGGCCACGTGCTTCTGCACCGCGGCGAAGGACATGTCGTAGTCGGCGGCCAGGGCCGACACCGACTGCTCCGCCTCGATCGTGCGCCGCAGGATGTCGCGGCGGGTCGCCGTCGCGAGGGCGTGGAACACACGGTCGATCTCATCGTCGCTCAGTTCGTTTTGTACAACCATTTGGTTGTACGTTAGAGCGCGGGATGCCGCGTGTCAAGGACAATTGTCGGAATCGCGTTGCGATGACACAGATGGACTTTGAATGACACAGGCTCACGTTCCGAGTGCACAAGTGTCAGCAGAACGCTCGCGGTAGGGGACGAACGAGTTCCTGATCGTCCCTCGCTCAGCGCGTTTCTCTACGGAGTGACGTCATCCTTTTGATGGATTTTGGGGTCGGCGGGACGGATGATGGCACTGCGGCCAAGGGCGGCTGGGATGAGTGGGTGCGTTCGTTCTCAGAGTCTTTATCCCGTTCGTTGACCTCACGCCGTGGTGCGTGGGTGTGGCTTGTCGCCGGTGCTCTGGTGTTGGTGGCGCTTATCGGCGGCTTCGGTCGTGCTTCGATGACGGCATCGAACCAGAGCGCACCGCCGGATTCGGAGTCCGCGCGGGTTGCTGCGCTGACGGATGAGTTTCCCGGTGCGGACGAGCGCACGTTGATCGTGGTGGCTTCCACCACTGACGGTGCCTCGTTGAGCGATGCGCAGAGCGAGGAGCTTGCGCAAGTTGCTGCTGATCTCGGAGAGCTCGAAGAGGCGAAGGTGCTCGGACCGTTTCCGAGCGACGATGGCCGCGCTGCGGTGGTACAGGTCACCGCACCGGTGACGGACGAGGGCACGGCCGCGGACCGCGTGCTTGTCGAGAAGGTGCGCGAACTCGTTGCCCACGAACGTGTCGGTGGTGTGACGTTGCACGTCACAGGAGGCCCGGCGTTCGGGGTGGATGTGGCGTCCGCTTTTGATGGTGCGGACTTCACGCTGCTTTTGGTGACGATCGGAATCGTCGCCGTTCTATTGATCTTCACGTATCGTTCCCCACTGTTGTGGCTGTTTCCGCTGGTAGTTGTGGCGGTGGCTGACCAGGCGGCGAGCAAGGTGACAACGGCGTTGGGTGGGGCGCTGGGGTTGTCGTTTGACACGGGCATCGTCAGTGTTCTGGTGTTCGGCGCGGGGACGAACTATGCGCTACTTCTGATCTCCCGCTACCGGGAGAACCTCGTGGTGGAGCCGGATCATCGCCGTGCGCTTGCGTCGGCGTGGCGCGGAACGGCTCCGGCGATTCTGGCGTCCAATGTGACGGTCGTTCTGTCGTTGCTGACGCTCGTGCTGGCGGTCATCCCGGGTACCCGTGGGCTGGGTATCGCGTGTGCGCTGGGGCTGGTGATCGCCCTCGCGGCGGTGCTGCTGGTGCTGCCCCCGGCGTTGGCGGTGAGTGGACGTGGGGTGTTTTGGCCGTTCGTGCCCCGCGCGGGAGAGGGCACGGGGTCGCAGGGTAGGGTCTGGCGGACGGTAGCGGCGCGGGTGGTGCGTCGGCCGCTGCTGCCGCTGGTCGGCGGGGTGGCACTGTTGGCGGTGATGGCGGCGGGATTGTTCGGTGCGTCGATCGGTCTCAGTCAGGTGGAGAAGTTCCGTGTCCCTTCGGACTCGGCCGAGGGGCTCGTGGTGCTGGGGGAGCATTTCGACGCCGGCCAGGCGCAGCCGTTCGTCGTCATCGCGCGGGAAGCCGACACGGCGGCAGTGACCGACGCGGCCGAGACGGTGTCGGGGGTCGTTCGGGTGACGGCCTCGGGCACCAGCACTGACGGTGAGCTGGTGCGACTGTCGGTGGTGGGTGAGCCTGCCCCGGGGACACCGGAGAGCCGGGTGCTGGTCGGCGAGCTTCGGGAGGCGGTACACGCCGTCACTGGTGCGGATGCACTGGTGGGCGGGCAGGGCGCCGAAGACGTGGATGCACGCGAAGGGAACCTGCGTGACTTCCTGGTGATCGCTCCACTGATCCTCATCCTCACGTTCCTGGTGCTCGTGGTGCTGCTGCGAGCTTTGGTGGCGCCCCTGGTGCTGTTGATCGTCAATGCGTTCAGCGCGGTCGCCGCGATCGGGGCCGGTGCGTGGTTGGGTCGTGTCCTGTTCGGATGGGATGCCCTGGATCTTCAGGTGCCGCTGTTGTCGTTCCTGTTCCTTGTGGCGCTCGGCGTGGACTACACGATCTTTCTCGTGCATCGGGTGCTTGCTCAGGCGCGCACGGAGGGAACCCGTGCCGGGATGGTGACGGCCCTTGCGACGACGGGCGGTGTGATCACCAGCGCAGGCATTGTGCTTGCTGCTGTGTTCGCCGCGCTGGGGCTGCTGCCGCTGGTCACGCTGGGACAGATCGGTTTGATCGTCGGGATCGGTGTCCTCGTCGACACACTCGTCGTGCGCACCCTTGTCGTCCCCGCATTGTTCTCTCTCTTCGGGGATCGAATGTGGTTGCCCAGCCGCCCGGCGGCTCACGCCCTGCAGTCGGGCGCGGGAGAATCGGAGCATGCCGACCCTCAGAGCGCCGTTGCCGAGTCCCGATGACTCGTCGACGCACCGTGGAGGCGGGGATCGGGTGAGTTGGGCGATCCGGCTCGGGCAGTCGGTCATCACTGTGGTGCTTGTGGTGATCGCCGCGATCCGTGCCGTCGCGGACGGCACCCCGGTGCCGTGGGCGCTGGCGTTGTCGTTGATCTTCGCGGGATGGTACTTCGGCGGGTTGATCCTCGCCGGCCGCACCCGCGATCCTGTCCTCGCGATCTGGTGGCTCACCGGGCTGGCGCTGATCTGGGTGGGTACCGTCACCGTGTCAGCCGAGTTCGTGTGGCTGGCGTTCCCGCTATGGCTGCTGGCCGGGTTCATCCTGCACCTGCGATGGGCGATCCCCTTCAGTGTGATCATTCTTGTCGTGGTGATCGCGGCGCCGCTGCTGCATACCGGGTCCACCACGTATGCGAATGTCATCGGCCCGCTCGTGGGCGGTGTTTTCGCGTTCGGCATCGCCCGCGGCTACCTCGAGCTGGTCCGAGACGGCCGTGAGCGGAAACGCCTGATCGCGTCGCTGGTCACCGCGCAGGAGGAGACGGCACAGCTGCAGGACGAACTCGCCCGCACACAACGGGAATCCGGGGCGGGGATCGAACGAGTCCGTGTGTCACGGGACATTCACGACACCGTCGCGCAAGCGCTGTCGTCGATCGGGATCTTGGCGCGCTCCGCGCAGACGACATCCCCCGATCAGGTTGGGGTCACCTTGGGGCAGATCGATCAGCTCGCCCGCGACGGCCTCGTCGACGCGCGGCGGATCGTGAACGCGATGACCCCCGCGGAACTGGAGGGGTCAGCGCTGGGTGACGCGCTACGCAGGATGCTGTCCAGGCTGCAAAACGAGACCGGCATCCGCACCGACCTGCATATCGATGACGGCCTTCCAGCTGTCTCGATGGGCGCGGAGGTTGCGCTGCTGCGGACAGCGCAATCGGCCCTGGCCAACATTCGCGCCCACGCCGGCGCGACCAGGGTCGTGGTGACCATCGCGGATGCTGGTGACAGCATCCGCCTGGACATCGTTGACGACGGCGCGGGATTCGATGTCACCGGATGGGACGCCCGGTCGTCGGGTCGTTCCGATGGCTCCGGCTATGGGTTGCGCGCGATGCGGTCCCGTCTGCGGGAGTTGGGCGGCGACCTCGATGTGGAAAGTGCCCCGGGCGACGGGGTGGCCCTGTCCGCGTCCCTCCCGATCGCCGCGCCGAAAGAGGCATGATGAGCGTCCTGCGCGTGATGCTCGTCGATGACCATCCCATCGTCCGGGCGGGCATGCGCTCCCTGTTCCCCGCCGGTGGAGACGTGGACGTGGTCGGTGAGGCCTCTACCGGGGAAGAGGCCATCGCGCTCGCCCGGCACCTGCATCCCGACGTCGTGCTGTGCGATCTGCGTCTAGGCGCGGGGATAGACGGCGTTGAGACGACCCGGCAGCTCCGTGGCCTGAACGCTCCTCCTGCCGTCGTGATCCTCACCACCTTCGACCGGGATGCGGAGATCCTCGGGGCGGTGGAGGCCGGCGCCGCTGGCTACCTACTGAAAGACACCCCCGCGGAGCAGATCACCGCCGCGATCCGCGACGCGGCAGCCGGGCGGGTTGTACTGTCACCCGAGCTCACCGCCCGCATGGTGCAGGTCATGCGCACCCCACGTGTGAAACTCACCGATCGTGAACTCGAGGTGCTACGACTGCTGGAAAGCGGCGCATCCAACCGAGACATCGCGAAAACACTGTTTGTCACCGAAGCGACGGTTAAAACTCATCTCGTGCATGTATTCGACAAGCTCGGTGTCGACAGTCGCTCCCGTGCCGTCGCGACCGCGCGGGAGACCGGCATCCTCTGAACCCAGCATGACCGTCACGATCTCCACCCTTTGGACGATCCGGCGATGACCGACGACGGCGAGGGTGGAGAGTGATCTTGAAAGGAATCCGCATGCGCCGCCTGTTCTACGCTTCGTTCGCTTACATGATCATCGGGGTGCTCTCCGGCTTGTTCTACCGCGAGTTCACGAAGCTCAACGATTTCCCCGAGGGCCAGTTCACCCAGCTCGGCCTCGCCCACACGCACCTGCTCACCCTCGGCTTCATCGTGCTGCTGATCGTGCTCGTCCTCGAGAAGGTATTCACCCTCTCGCGCAGCAAGCTGTTCGGCTGGTTCTTCTGGCTGTACAACGCCGGCGTGATCCTCACCTCCGCGATGCTGATCTGGCACGGCAGCCTCACCGTCCTCGGCCAGGAGTCCAGCAAGATGATCGCCGGGATCGCCGGCACCGGCCATATCCTCCTCACCGCTGCCATGGTGCTGCTGTTCCTCGCGCTCGGTCGTGCCATCACGCGTGACCGCGCCCAGAACACCATCAGTGGCGACCGGGCAGTCGTCGACCCGTCATGACAACTGCCGACGCTCGCATCGACACACCGCCGACCCGGCGCGAATGGGTCGCGTTGGCGGTGTTGTCGATCGGGCTCGGCCTGATCGTGCTGGACGGCACGATCGTCGGTGTGGCGCTGCCGAACATCATCGCGGATCTGCACCTGGATCTCACCGATGCGCAGTGGGTGAACAGCCTTTACGCGGTCGTGCTCGCAGCCCTGCTGCTGTCCACCGGAAAACTCGCCGACCGGTGGGGTCGGAAAGGACTGTTCCTTGCCGGCCTCGTCGTGTTCATGCTGGGCAGTCTGCTCGCCGCCGCCGCCGACGCATCCGGACCCCTCATCGCGGCCCGCGCGGTGCAGGCTGTCGGCGCGGCTCTGATCATGCCCGCGACATTGTCGACGGTCAACGCCGTGTTCCGCGGCCGCTACCGCGCCGCAGCGTTCGGTGTGTGGGGCGCGGTGATCTCCGGGGCGGCCGCGATCGGACCCCTCGCCGGCGGGGCGCTCACGCAGTGGGCGTCCTGGCACTGGATTTTCCTCGTGAACATCCCGCTTGGCGCGCTCGTGTTCGTCGCCGGCATCCTGACCGTCCCGGCCACGCGTGCCGGGTCACACCGCCCTGGCGCCGACGTCGATGGAGCTCTTCTGTCGGCGATCGGATTTGGAACGCTCGTGTTCGCCGTCATCGAAGGCCCGGATCTTGGGTGGTGGACGCCGAAGGGGGAGCTGAAGATCTTCGGCTGGGTGTGGCCGGCGGATGCGGCGGTCTCAGCTGTGCCTGTCGCGTTCGCCGTTTCGGCCGTTTCGCTGACCCTGTTCGTGATCTGGGAACGCCACCGCGAAAAAGTGCAGCGTTCCGCGCTGCTGGATCTCGGCCTCTTCGTCTTGCCCACCTTCTCCTGGGGCAACCTCACCGCAGCGATGGTCGCGGTGGGAGAGTTCGCGATCATTTTTGTGCTCCCGCTCTACCTGATCAACGCGCTCGGGCTCAGCGTCATGACCGCCGGCCTCGTACTCGCAGCGATGGCTGTGGGAGCATTCCTCTCCGGTGCATCCGCCCGTCATCTCGCCGCCCGGTTCGGGTCCCCCGGAACCGTGCTGCTCGGCCTTGCCCTCGAAGTGATCGGGATCGTAATCCTCGCACTGATCATCAGCTCCACCACGCCGGGTTGGCTGCTCGCTCTGCCGCTCGTCGTCTACGGGGTAGGGCTCGGGCTTGCGTCCGCGCAGCTCACCGGGACCGTGCTGCGTGACGTGCCGGTAGACGCATCCGGGCAAGGTTCGGCCACGCAAAGCACCGTGCGGCAGGTCGGCTCCGCGCTCGGCACCGCGTTCGCCGGCGCGGCACTGTCGATCGCGCTCGCTCTCACCCTTCCCGCGGCACTCAGCGACGCCGGCTTCACCGGTACGGAAGCGGATCAGCTAGCCGACGCCACGCGGCAGTCGGCCGGCACCACGATCACCCAGCTTCAAGCCCAAGGGGCCACTGGCCCCCTCGGCGACCAGACGCAGGCTGCTGTGGACGCGCTCGCGCGCGGATTCGCGGACGGCACGCGATGGTCCCTGCTCGTCGCCTCCGGTATCCTTATCCTCGGATTTGTGGGAGCAGTTCGCCTGCGCATCGTTGCCCAGCGAACCTGAACACCCCAACGAGGAGGTGCTGACGGATGAATGTTTCAGTTGTCGTTTTGGACATTGTGATGATCGTGCTCGCCCCGATAGTCACAATGCTGCTGATCGGTGCGCTGTCTCGGCGTCTGCTCGGTGTGCGGGTCGGCATCATCCGCATCCTCATCGCCGGCCTGTTAGGACTCGCCGCGGAGATCGGATTCGAATCACAGTTCGTGTGGGGGAACGCCCAATACAGCCCGGCGCTCATTCCCGTCCAGTTCGCGATCGTGTTCTTCACCGCGACGACGTTCCTCGTGCTCGCCGAGCTGCTAGTACCACAGGGCTCTCTGTCCCGACCAGACCAGTGGGGCTCATCCGTCAGGCGGACCCTGCAGCGTGCTAGGCGATACTCCGAGCTGTCCCGCATCGCGTTCCGACACAAACTCATCCCGTTCACGATCGACCCTGCATCAACCGAAACCGCCTCTCGCGAGCGTGCCCGCCAGGCGCGCGCTCTTGCAGACGCCCTCGAGGAAGCGGGGGGAGCCTTCGTCAAAATCGGTCAACTTCTCTCGACGCGATCCGACATCCTGCCTGTCGAGTTCATCCACGCTCTCAGCAAGCTTCAGCAGCAGGTCCCCCCCGTCCCGTGGGAAGAAATTTCTCCCGTGATCGATGCCGCACTTCCACTGCCGCGGTCAGCAGTGTTCACGGAGATCGCCGAGAAGCCGCTCGCATCGGCGTCCATCGGGCAAGTACACCTCGGCATCCTGGCCACGGGCGAACGAGTCGCTGTGAAAGTGCGCAGGCCGGGGATCGTTGACCTCATCGAGCGGGACGCCGACATCGCGCTTAGAGTCGCACGGCGGCTCAGTGAAACATCCGGATGGGCACGCCAGATGGGAATCGAGGACCTCGCAGTCAGCCTCACGCAGAGCCTCCGAGACGAGGTTGACTACCGGGTGGAAGCGATGAACATGACCGCACTCGAGGCAACCAACAAGGGGCTCACCGCCGACACCCGCGTACGCATTCCCCGACACACCGCCGAATTGTGCACCGAAGATGTGCTCGTCATGGAGTACATGGAAGGTCGCACACTCGCCGCCGGTCCAACCGCTCTCGCCGAGTTAAGTAACGAGACCCGGCAGACGCTGGCTACGCGACTCTTTAGGTCGACGCTTGCGCAAATCATGGACGCAGGCGTCTTCCACTCGGACTTGCACCCTGGAAACGTGCTGCTCACCACCGACGGGAATCTTGCACTCCTTGACTTCGGGTCAGTGGGACGGCTTGATTCCACCATTCGCGCCCAGATCACCGACGTCCTTCTCGCCTACTCCCGTGGCGACGCGACCGCCTTCTCCGACGCACTACTCGCCTTTGTCGAAGCCCCTGACGACCTCGACGAGTTCGTTCTACGACAACAAATCGGGGAGTTCATGGCCCGCCACCTCGGGCCGGGCGCGGCACTGGATGCCTCCGCTTTCGCCAAAGTTGTCTCGATACTCACCGCGCACGGACTCGCCGTCCCCGCTGAGCTAACCGTGCCGTTCCGTGCGATCGCAACGGTCGAGGGCACACTCCAGATCCTGTGGCCATCCTTCGATCTCATCGAGGCGTCCACCGCATATGGAGAGACCCGTGCCGGCGCCGCACGCACTCCCGCCGCTGTCGCCCGCTCCGCCGCCGACGAACTGCTCAGCCTGCTCCCGCTCCTGCGAAAACTTCCGCAACGCATCGATCGAATCACCGGGAACCTGGCCGCCGGGCGATTGAGCGTCAACGTGCGTCTGCTCGCCGACCGCCGTGATCGCCGTGTACTTCGCGACTTCGTTAACCTCGCCGCCATTGCCTTCCTCGCGGGCGTCTTCGGAATCATGGCC
Source organism: Microbacterium sp. MMO-20 (assembly GCF_037147735.1). Classification (NCBI taxonomy): domain Bacteria; kingdom Bacillati; phylum Actinomycetota; class Actinomycetes; order Micrococcales; family Microbacteriaceae; genus Microbacterium; species Microbacterium sp. MMO-20. The sequence goes on from NZ_JBBCUU010000006.1 coordinate 156,802, forward strand.
GCGATGCTCCTCACAAGCACTGGTGGACCGGTGGTCACCCCCACCCTCACCCTCTTCCAAATCTTCGGATACCTACTGCTCGTCGGATGCGGCGTCCTCGCACTTCGGGTCTTCTTCGACACCTTCCGTCGACGATAAGACCAGTTGTCGTAAACGGCGCCGTTGAGATCACCGTAGAGAGGCGTCGTAGCGCTTCCGAAAGGGTTGAGAACTCGTCGACACCCCGATCAGCGGTGGACGAGACAGTCACCGCGTTGAGGGGAACGATCTAAAGAGCGGGCCGGAATGTGTCACGCCAACTTCGATATCAGCGGCTCAACCTCGCCAACTTTCGTGACATTCGGTGTCATCTCACTGCGTTCCCGACAACAATTGTCGGGAATGCGTTCGGGTGACACAAACCGGCGATGCGTGACACAGGCGGGCGGTCGAATGACATCGAGTGTCACGACACGCCGATGACGACGACGGGTAGTTCTTCGCCGAGGAAGAACATCGGAACTGGATAGAGGAGCGATGGGGCTCCGATCAGCCCATCATCCTCGCAACGTCAGACACCGACTTCGCTTGCGAGAGGTGATGCGGGTGCTCCCAGTAGCTGGGCCTCAGCGGATCGTCCCCCGACGCCAGACATCGTCGACTGAGCTCCACTGGATTTCGCGCCAGGACGACAGCACGCATCAGAAGTCCGGCCATCACGGATGGGCTGTCGTCGGACGGGATCTCGGCGATCGAGACTGGGCGGCGATCGATCCTCAGCCCTTGCGCAGGTCGAAGGGCGTCCGCTTCAGATTCACGCCCAGCCTGTATTTCTGGCAGCCGACCGGGACACACGTGTGGTGCGAGTCTCAGGAGGAGCGCTGGGAGGTCCTCTGGTTGGAGTTCAGCGGACAGGTTGAGAAGCTGTGGGCGCAGCCGGTAGCGATTACCTTCGGGCACGGATCGCGGTTATCGGGATACTCGCACTTTCCTGATCTGATGGCGCTCTTCACAGATGGCTCGTACGGCCTGCTCGACGTGCGTCCCGCCGATCTGATCGACGACGCGGCGCGCGTTCAGTTCGGTGAGACCGCGGCCGTTTGCGATGCGCTCGGGTGGCGCTACCGGGTGCTGACAGGCCACGACACACGGGCGACCGGCAACCTCGACAGCTTGTCGGCGTCTCGCCACGACCGCTGCCGACCTGGCCACCAGACGGAAACGCTCATCCTGAGCGCAGCGCGCGGAGGGCGAAGCCGCGGCGATCTCTGTCAGATCGCCTCTCCCGATTGCCCGCCACTCGCATGCGCGTGGGTCGACAACCTTGCATGGCGCCGACTACTTCACGTCGATCTCGGTGGTGTGTTCAGTAGCGAGACGGTCTATACGACAACCGAAGCGGCATCGACAGGAGCGGCGGCATGACCAGCGAGGAGTACAAGCTCAAGCTCGGCGACAAGGTCGAGATAGATGGGGATCTTTGGGTATGGGAGCGGGTGCGCCGAGGTGTGGAGGCAACACTTCGACGCGACGGCGCCGAGGACGATTGGCTGGTCATCTCGATGCCCGAACTCATCGGCTTCGCTGGCACCGCCCGTCGACAGTCGAGCACGCCGCTTCGCCCCACCGCAGGGGACTGGCCGGCTGACGTGCTCGACATGGAAAAGCACCTGCTCGAGGTCTTCCGCGGCGTGCCAATGGACCCGAACGCGGTCGGGGCGCGTCCGGGGTACGACCTCACCCAAACGACGCAGGAGCAGCGCATCACTGCGAAGGTCGCGGAGTTGGCTGGGACCTCGCTTGCGCGCAGCCGCAAAGCGCTGTTCAACTACTGGAAGGTCTACGAGTCGGAGGGCGTCGCCGGGGTGGATGCTCGGTTGCACCCGAAGGGTAAGAAACAGTTGGTGATCAGCAAGGCGGATCCTCGCCTCGTCGCCGTCATCGATCGCGAGCTCGACCGTCGAACCAACCTGCACACGAGCAGCCGCCGTCACTGCGCCGCCCTCGTGCGGCGCACGCTAGAGGCGATGTACCCAGGCGACGCGATCTGCGATGTGAAGGCCACAACCCTCCAGGGATACATCAACGAGCGGGATGCCGGCCGATACAGCTTCGCGAAAGCGACGACGCGTCGCAACACATCCAACAGTCCGGATCGGGAGTACTTCTCCGGCAACACTCATCGTCTCGGACAGGTGTGCGAGATCGACTCGACGACGCTGGACGTCCTGGTGTGGGATGAGAAGGGCAACGAGTTCCGCCCCGTCGTGACCGCGCTCTTCTGCGTCGCAAGCAGAGTTCCGTTGGCGTGGGCAATCCACGCCAATCGGCCGAACGGGTTCGATCACGCGCTGCTCCTGGCCAGAGCGATTGTCGGACGCAGGGCCTTGCCCGGCTCATCCGCCGCTGCGCTCTCGGGTTCCGCGACGCTCCCCGCGGAGCTGATGAAGAGGATCAATCCCTACCTCGACGACGAATCGCTCGCCGTGCCATGGATCTTTCCGCACGCGATCACCGTCGACGGCGGCGCCGACTTCCGGTCAGCAACCTTCGAGGCCGCCTGTCGGGCCTACGGAATCACGCTCGTCCTCGCCCCGCCGAACGCCGCGGCCACAAAGCCCCACGTCGAACGAAACTTCGGCACGACGTCGACGGACTTCGCACAGTGGTTGGTCGGCTCGACGGGCAACTCGGTTGCTAACCGTGGGAAGCGCGACAATCCGACTCTCACGCTGGATTCGGTACGGCTCGCCTTCGATGCCTGGATTACGACGGTCTTCTTGAACAAGCAGCACGGCGGACTGCGCTCTCCGCTGTTCCCCGGTCGCGAGTGGACACCGAACCAGATGTACGCGGCATTGTTCGAAGTCGGCCCCGGAGTTCAGCTTCCGTTCCGAGCGGAGGACTTCCTTGCTCTCCTTCCCTCCGAAGGCCGAATCATCAGCGACGAAGGGATCGAGTTCCGGAATCGCAAGTACGACTCGCCGCTGTTGGCGGACCTTCGAAACCGCTCTCTCTCAGGTGCTCCCGCCGGCTCGCGGCAGGCGCGCACGTTCGCTATCCGCTTCGATCCTTGCAACGACAATGCCGTCTGGGTTCAGCATCCCGAAACGGAGGAATGGATCGAATGCTGGGACAAGGGGATCGACGATCGGGGCGCGTGGATGGCGGCCGAGACCGAGGTCCGGCTGGTTGAGCGCTTTGGAACCGGCGCGCCGAGCGAGAGGCCGATGACGGCTGAGCTCCTCGACGAGATCGAACGGCGGGCTCGCAACGACAAGCGGGCTCGAAGCCGCCAACTCAAGGGAGGTTCACCCGGACTCGAGGACGCCGTAACTCCCCCCGTAGAACCCGTCGCGTTCGAGCTCGTCGACGGGACCGCACCAATCAGCATCGACGACATCGACTGGAGCTCCGCGCGCTACGACATCGTCACGGTGAAGGATCTGCGCCCGTGACTCTCGACGCACTGGTGCTTGAGCACGCGAGCAAGACCACACTCCCCGGTCTGCGCGAGGCGCTCTTCGCGTTGCCAGCAGCGCCCCCCTCGATCTCGTTCACGGACTACCAAGCACTGCCTGCGGATCAACGCGAGCTCCACGATCAGGCGCGGGATGACTTCGTGCGCCTGACCTTGAGGGTGCCCACCCCGGAGCAGGATCTCAGCACACGCATCCTGGCGCGACTCATCCGATCGAACCCGCGACGCAAGAACTCGCGCCGCGGCCTGATGATCTCAGCGCCACTGTTCTACGGGAAGACCGAGCTCGCCCTCCTCCTCGCCCGATCCGTTGAGAATGATCACGCAAAGCACGCCCCGAACTACCGCGTCGACGGTGAAGTGCCAGTTGTCTGGGTGGAGATGACGGAGAACGCAACGGGGAAGTCGCTGCTGACGCAGATCATCCGGTTCCTGGCGCCGACGGCGACCGTGGCCGCATCGAGCAACACAGATGTACTCCGAGTGCTCGCGGTGAACCTTCTCCGCGCCCATCGAACCAAGCTGCTTGTGATCGACGAGGCGCACCACTTGGGAGGAAAAGAGCCGTCCAGCGTCATCAAGGCACTGCAGAACGAGTCGACGACGACAGTCGCCCTGGTAGGAATCGACCTCGGCAGTGGCACGGCATTCGGATCGGGTCACGGGATGCAGGTCACCATGAGATGCGACATGGTCGAGCTGCGTGAAGTGAACATCGAGAACGACGCGGGACTCGCGCTCTGGACTCTCTGGGTGGCAACCTTCGACAGAAATCTCCCCCTCTGTGGTCACACCCCCGGCATGCTCACCCGCAACGCCCTCTCGCTCCATAAAGCGACTCGAGGGCGACTCGCGGTGCTTGCTTTGGTGGTCGAGCGCCTGGTCGCATCGATCCTCGACGACGATTTCCGTCAACACGAAGACGTCACCAAGCAGCAGCTGTTCGCTGTCTTGGATGGAATCCGGCACACCACTCCGATCCGCCACAAGGTGAGACTCGAAGACCTGGTCGACGCCGCGTGACCGACACCCGAGCGTGGCCGATCCGGCCCAAGTGGCATCGACTGGAGTCACCGCGCTCATACGCCCAACGCCAATGTCGAGCCGCGGGCGTTCCGTTCGAGGACGTCGAACGAGGTCTCACCTCCCCGGCACAGCCGTACATCTATCGGGTGTGGAAGGACGAGGCCGCAGCAGCGGTCACCGTAGAGGCTGCCGCTGGACGCGCCCCCGGCCACTATCTTCGGCTCCGGCGCATCGCCCAGCCCGACCAAGCCGTGAAGTATCACCCGCGGTTCCTCTGTCGATTATGCGCCGCTGGTGATCGAGTCGAGCAAATTCCCCACGACCGCGAGAACTGGTGCCTGCGGCACCCTGGGCAGATGGTGTGGACAGGGCCGGGCAGTACTCCGGAATCCCAGCTCGTGCTCGCTTACGACGGCATCCAAGCAAAAGCTGAGCGCGCGTTTCGGCGGATGGTTGCCTCGGGTCGCGTGAATGCCCGGTTGCACTCCCGTGTGTGGGAGATGGTGCGCGACAGTACTCGGCTCGTATCCGATGGGCACCACCAGGATTGCGGCGCAACTGACGACGATGCCCTTGAGGTCCGAGCACGTGCGGAGCAGTACCCGCGAACTGTCGCCCTCATGACGGCCTTGTCCGACAATGCCTCCATCGACGGCTGGCGATCCGAATCCCCAGCAACTCTTCGACGCGAGATCGCCCGATCCCTCCCCGCCGACATCGGGAGTTGTGAGGTCCTCGTAGAGCGGGTTGTCCTGTGGCTCAGGCCGATGCGCCGTGTGCTCCGCGAAACCCGTCGCGAACCACTGGATGTGCCAATGGATCTCGTAGACACGCCCAGGATCGTTTGCTCCGCCGGGCAGTATCCGAGGTGGATACAGCGCCGCCCACAGGCCGTCGCCGAATGGGACTGGGTTCGTAACGACCCGAGTTCGGACCCGTGGGAGGCGTCGAACTCGTCCAAGCGAGCTTGGTGGGTCTGCGACATCGGCCATTCCTGGGAAGCCGTCATCGCGACCCGCGCACGGGCAGGCTGCCCCTACTGCGCGGGTCAATCCGTCTGGCCCGGGCACAACGATCTCCGCACGCACCATCCTGCCGTCGCCGCCGAATGGGACGACACCCCTGGCGCCAACGCGGGAGATCCCGACCACGTCGGCGCTCAGTCCGCCCGCCGAGCGACCTGGAGATGCACAAGAGGCCACCAGTGGACAGCGACCATTAGGAACCGGACGAGACTCGGTGCGGGATGTCCATACTGCTCCGGGTACTTCGCGATCGCCGGCGAGACTGACTTGGTCACCCTCCGACCGGATCTCGCCGCCGAGTGGGACGAGGAACGCAACGGCGACCTGACAGCAACGATGGTCGGGATCGGCTCAAGCAAGAAGGCATGGTGGATCGCCTCGTGCGGTCACGGTTGGCAAGCGATGGTCAGCAAACGCGCCTCGGCCGGACAGAACTGCCCCTACTGCTCACGAAAGCGAGTGATGCCCGGCGACAACGATCTCGCCACCATACGCCCAGACCTCGCCGCCGAGTGGGACGTGAGCAATCAGCTTCGCCCGGATCAGGTGCTCCCGAAATCCGGAAGCAGAGCGATGTGGCGGTGCGCGAGGGGCCACACCTGGGAAACGACACCTCACAAGCGATCGAACGGCCGAGGCTGCCCCTACTGCGCGGGCAACCGGGTAATCGTAGGCGAGACGGACTTGGCTTCCGTCAGCCCAGAGATCGCCAAGGAGTGGAGCCCCGACAACGCGCTGAAGCCAACAGCTGTGAAGCCATTCGCGAAACGAAAGGTCAAGTGGCTCTGCGCTCGAGGGCACTCGTGGGAGGCAACCGTCGCGAGCCGATCGAAAGGGGTTGGCTGCCCGCACTGCCGCTCGCAGAACAAGCACGGAGTTTCGTCACCGCTCTGAAGTTCCCTCGACGTCAAAGCTGTGGCCGAGGGAATGCGCGGGGTCGTGGAGCGCCGCGAGATCGACACCGACTTCGCTGCGAGCTCCGCGAGAGGCCGACTCTCGCCGGCCGCTGTCCGCTCACGAACGAGCGTAACAATCTCGTCATCCTCCCGACGAAGGTCCGCGAGCCACGCATCGATGAGGAAGAACGGGATGGGCGCGTAGTCGAAAGCGTCCAGGCCGACGTGGAATTGATGCCCGACTGGACCGTTCGTCCGGTCGTGAGTGTGACCGTGAAGTAGAGGAATGCCGCGGTCGACAGGGCGATGCGAGGTGTGCCGGTCGGAGTCCTGAGTATCACCGGCGTATGGGTAGTGCGAGGCCAGCACGCGAGTCCCGTGCCGTGTGCCCTCGATGACCTCGGGGAGGACGGTCCAACCCGCTTGCTCGTAGAGCGGTGTGAAGCGTTCGATCGCGGCGCGAGATTGCGTTGCCGGAGACACTCGATCATGGTTGCCCGGGACGAGGAACTTCCGGCCGTTCAGCGACGCAGTCAGCGGTATCGACTCGGCGATCGGTCCCAAAGCGACATCACCCAGATGCAGGACCACGTCGTCATGGCCGACAGTGTCGTTCCATCGGCGAACGAGCTCAGCGTCCATCTCCGCAGCTGACGCGAACGGGCGATCAGCGAGCTCGCTGATCCGCGCATGACTGAAGTGCGTGTCGGACGTGAGGTAGTCGACCTGATCGAAGTCAAGCGTCGGATACTCGTCCGCCATAGACTCACCACCTCGGTCATCCGCGACCCCGCCGGCCCTGGTGACCCGGCTCGGACAGGAGCGCTGCTCAATTGTCCAACGGACCGTTGGACACACCCAGATCGTTCGCGGGCTTCGCTACACCGCCAACGAGGACAGCGGCGCCGGGTCGGACGACCAGGTCGACCCCGGCGACGAAGCTGATTGCCCCGAGCCTGCACCAGTAGAGCAGAAGCCAACTGCGCATGAGCTCGAGCTGCGCCTCCTGTCCGGCGAGCGGTCTGTTGTGGTCGGCGATGACGCTCAGCCAGTCCGCCGGTTCAAACATCGCGTCGAGCAGCTCAGCGACGGTTGGGCCGTCCGAGTGCTTGTCCCACCAGTCCCGCGTCGTCTCAAATGCCTGCTGCGCTGTGGACGAGCCATTTGGCTCGGACACCACACTGATCAGCGCCTCGAGGAAGGGATCGCGGACGGTCATCTGAAAGGACTCGACCTCGACGAGCTGCGTCGCCATATGAGCAGAATGCCAGATAGATCGAGCCATCGCAGGCAGGCCTCGCCGTCAGCCTGAGAAGGTGCGTAGTCCTCTGGCCTTTCAGTCCGGTTGGGACGCGTACGTCGCCGAGATCGGCGCGAACATCCACCGCCTTCGGATCGCACGCGGATACAGCCAAGACCGCGTCGCATACGAGGCGAACCTCAGCCGCTACACATACCAACAGCTCGAGCGCGGCCGGTCGAGCCCCGAGCGCACCTCGAATCCCAGGCTGATGACCCTTCTCGCGATCGCGCAGGTGTTGAAAGTTCCGCTCGACGACCTCCTCCCCGAAGGCACACCAGACCTTACTGCGCGCTGACAGCCGCCAGAAGGCGTCAGGCGACTACGAGCCTGTCGGCGCCGCCTCGTGTCCGATAGTTTCGGCCTATGAGCGACGGCAGTGACGAGGCAGTGTTCGGCGAGGATGCCGCGCGACTGGGGCGTGACCTCGGGGCGCAAGCCATCGCGTCCGATGTCGAGGCGGTCCGAGAGCGACTGTCCGCCCTCTGGGCCGATCCCGCCATCGACACCTGGCTCACGAGCGCCAACGCACATCTGGACGGAGCGCGCCCTATTGACGTGCTGGCGCTCGACGGGATCGAGACCGTCATGGAGGCTATCGACATTGAGGTAGCCGGCGGCTCTCGGTGAACCGCTTGGCGCAGGTCCGAGAACTGCTCGCGAAGGCCAGCACGCGCCTCTGATCTGACACTGCGATAGCCCGCACGATTGGGATCGGCGGCGCCGGTACGGTGTAACTCGTGGCCCACGTCGACAACCTCATCGAGCGAATCCCCGACCCTCACCTCAGGGCCCAGATCGCTGAAGAGGTAGCCAAGCTCGTCGAGCACAAGGACTTCGGCCTCGTCTTTCAGCGCCACCTTCCGGAGGACCTTGAGGTTCCCGGAACCCGGCCGCGACGAGGCGACATCGTGCGCTTGCGCGCCGACCCTGCGAAGCAGAACAACGTCGTACTCGCAACGAAGGACGGGCGAGCCACGATCGTTGCAGTAGACGCAACCAAGCAAACGATCGACGGGATGGAACCCGCGACACATGCGTTCGACGAACTGGTCGTTGTCAAGGACTTCAGCGTCCCGATCTACCCCGGCCTCGAGCCACTCGGGGAGATCAATCGCGGAGGCGACAAGCCAACCCACATCGTCGTCGAAGGCGAGAACTACTACGCGCTTGAGACGCTGCTGTACACCCATGAGGGCAAGGTCGATCTGATCTACATCGACCCGCCATACAACACTGGCGCGGACGACTGGATTTACAACGACCGCTTCGTAGCGAGCACGGATGCCTACAGGCACTCGAAATGGCTGTCGTTCATGGAGCGGCGGCTCATTCACGCGAAGCGCCTGCTGAAGGACACCGGCGTCATCGTGGTGGCAATTGGCGACGACGAACATCACCGGCTACGGATGCTGCTCGATCAGGTTTTCGGCCCCCAGAACTTCATTGCCAACGTCACTTGGCAAGGAGGTGGATCGGCTCTCGCGCGTCACCACGCGGGTGGTTCCGACTACATGCTCATCTACGGCACGAACGCGGAAAGGGTTGGGAAGTTCCTCGACCCCAAGCCGTTCGCGGCTGAAATGGTCCGCCTCGTGCAGGAGGATATGGCGGCCGGCGCTTCGGCCGCTGAGGCGCAGGACCACGTCCGCGCCTTCATCAGGGCGAACGCTCGGCAGATGTCGGAGGGCCTAACTCGGTTCAACAACGTGGACGAGAACGGCGTGATCTACGAAACCGCGGATCTCACAAATCGCCTGTATCGACCCAACTTGAAGTATCGCGTCACCGATCCAGAGACAGGGACTGTTTACGACCCACCGGAGAACGGTTGGACCGTCAGACAAGAAGTGATGAAGGAGTGGGTTGAGTCAGGTCTCATAGCTTTCGGCAAGCGGCCGCGGAAGAAGAAGTCGCTCACCGAGTACATCTACGAAATGCCGGTGCCGACCTTCAGCCACTCACGCAACACGGCGAACACCCACCTGGAGCGAGTTCTTGGCGGGAGGCTGTTTCCGTTCCCGAAGGATCACGAAGTCCTGATGCGGTGGCTCCGAATGACTGGTCCTCGCAATGCAGTTGTCCTCGACTTTTTCGCGGGGTCCGGGTCGACGGCTGAGGCTGTGATGCGTCTCAACGCTGAGGATGGAGGGACGCGGCAATGCCTCATGGTCACGAACAATGAGGTGGGCGCCAAGAAGGCCGGTGAACTCCGTCGTGCTGGACTCGCCCCGGGCGACCAGGAGTGGGAAGCGGAGGGTGTGTTCCAGAAGGTCACTCGCCCCCGCGTTGAAACTGTCGTGACGGGGACTCGTCCTGACGGATCAACGTTCTCAGATGGCTTGGACGAGAACGTCGCATTCTTCAAGCTGACCTATGAGGATGAGAACCTCATCGCCCTCGGTCGCCGCTTCGATGCGGTGGCACCGCTGCTCTGGATGAAAGCGGGCGGAGTCGGTCCCGTCATCCGGCGAAAGGGGGACGCTCTGTGGGCACTTCAGAGCGGGGCGACCTACGGCGTGCTCTTCGCTCCTGCCCAAGCGAAGGCATTTGCTGAACTCGTGTCTGTCCATGACTGTCGGCTGCAACACCTGTTCGTGGTTACCGACTCGGAGAGTGAGTTCCAGGAGGCGGTGGGGTACTTCCCCGTCGAGTTGCGGCTTGAGACGACCAGGCTCTACGCCGACTATCTGCACTCCTTCGAGATCAATGGGAAGGGCTGAGGCGTGAAGTTCCACCTCCTCGACTTTCAGCGCACTGCATCAGAGGCGCTGATCACGGAGATCAAGAAGGCGCAAGCGCGCTACGACAACGACTCGGAACTTCTCGGCGCCGTGGTGTTGGAGGCGGCAACGGGGGCCGGGAAGACGGTGATCGCGACGTCGGTCATTGAGCAGCTGATCTTCGGGTCTGACTTCACGGATCCCATCGAGGGAACCACCATCCTGTGGGTGACGAACGATCCGAGCCTCAACGCCCAGACGGCGCGCAAGATGCAGGAGGCCAGCGAGAGGATCAGCGACATCCGCCTCATCGGGCAGGGCGCCTCGTTTGACGAGGAGTACTTCGAGGCAGGCGCGATTTACTTCCTCAACACACAAGCCGCCTCCGCGTCTGCGCGCATCACGAAACGGTCCGACAGTCAGCGGTACACGATCTGGGAGACGATCGCCAACACCGTGCGGTTGCGCGGGAGCCGCTTCCTGGTGGTCGTCGACGAGGCCCACTACGGAGTGACGGAGAAGCCGGGCGGCTCTCCGACGGTAGTGAACAAGATCATCAACGGCGACGTCCCGATCCCCGTTTTCGTCGGGATCTCGGCCACCGCACAACGGCTGAACAAAGCACTCGAGCAGCAGAACCGGTTCCGAAAGAACTACGTCGTTCCGATCGAGAAGGTCCGTGACTCCGGGCTCGTCAAGGACCGGATCGTACTGGCGCCAGCGGCTGTGCAGGGTGAGGTCACCGCGGACACGACATTCGTTCGTCTGGCGGTCCAGAAGACACTCGAGTTCGAGCAGCGTTGGGCGTCCTACGCAGAGCAGCAGGGGGAAGCAGCGGTGAAGCCGGCGCTTGTCGTACAGCTCCCCGATGAACGTTCCGACGATGGCGAGTTCCTCGAGCTCGTGCGAGCAGTGATCGATGCCATCACCCAGGAGTGGCCCGGGCTCGTCGCGTCAAACATCGTGCACACGTTCGCCGAACGTGCCCCGATCGACCTCGGACCGCATCGGGCGGTGCGCTACATGCCCCCGCAGGACATCCAGGATGCAACTCACGTGCGCGTCGTGCTGGCGAAGAATGCGATCACGACCGGTTGGGACTGTCCTCGCGCGGAGGTGCTCGTCTCGCTCCGCGCGTCGGTCGACTACACGCCTATCGCCCAGTTGATCGGCCGGATCGTTCGTCAGCCGCTCGCCCGGCGTATTGCGTCAGATGAGTCGCTGAACCGTGTCCAGGCGTACCTCCCGCGGTTCGACCGAAAGACGGTCATGCAGGTCGTTGGCCAGTTCGCCGGAGGGGAGGCGGGCGCGACCGCGGAGGTCGTGCGCCTGACCCTCGACTATCACGCGCCCAGCGGGATGGAGGCGGCGTTGAAGGTGCTCGCCGAACTACCCACCTATGTGGTTCCCTCTCAGTCATCCGCACCAGATGTGCGGCGCCTACATGCACTGGCGACACTGCTCGAGAACGATGGGGTCCGGCCGAATGCCGCCGCCCACGCTCGAGCGTTCCTCAATGGCAAGCTCGACGACGAACGAGGGAAGCTCGACGCATCCGGCGAACTCGAGCCAAAGCGTGAGGCGGTGTCTAGCGCGTCGGTGTTCGAGCTGCTGACTTCGATCGACGGGTCGGTCATCGACGGCGAGCGACTCGTTACCGGCACCCGCCTCGACGCCAAGAACATCGATGATGTCTTCAAGCGCGCGAGCCGCGCTCTCAAGGACGGCACGGCCGAGGCGTATTGGGCTTACCTCGTCGATAAGGATCCCGACGAGGACCCGATCGAAGCGAAGATCACCGTCGCAGCCCTCGGGCTTACCGAAAGCGTCGTGGACAACGTCGAGACCGCGGCGGCATCACTCGTTGCCGATTGGTTCAAGCAGCATGCGAAGGCGATCTCCCTCCTCCCTGAGGCTGACCGGTCGCGTTACGCGCGTATCCAGGCGGAAGCGAAGGAGCCGGCGCGGCGCCCCAGCATCATCATCGATGGAACGATCGAGGACGCAATCTCGATCCGGATGGAGCCCGACTCATCCGACACACAGCTCCGCGCCGACATCCGCGACGACGAAGCAAACCGCTGGCCGAAGCACCTCTATCAGGACGGCGACGGTCGCTACTGGAAGAAGCCATCGGCGACCGACGGGCTCGAGCGGAAGGTGCTCACAACCGAACTCGAGGAACCTACCCTCGTGGCTTGGTACCGTAACCCGACTGGCGGCGACCGAGCGCTGTGCATCCCCTACCGCGACAGCGGAACGGGGTCTTGGGCCCGACTCTTCCCCGATTTCGTGACGTTCCACGAGGTCGGTGGCGGCATCCGACCGACGATCATCGATCCGCACGGCATTCACTTCGGGGACTCGGCCGACAAGCTGCGGGGCTATCTCGACTATGCCGACGACCACGCGGTCGAGTACCGCGCGATCTGGCCCATCACGCAGATCGAGGGGAAGACGCTCTTGCTATCCGTTCATGACGCCGCGACGCGCAGCACCGTGCGCGCTGCCCTCGATGCCGGCGAGAGCGTTGAGGCCATCTTCCGGTCGCACGGGATCGCGTACTGAACGCAGCCCTCAATCGTCGAGGTCACCCTCTCCAAGCTCCGCGTCGATGTCAGTCGAGCGCCGCGACTCGAACGTCGGCGCCGTGCGAACCTGCGTCTGCAGCTTGTCCTTGATTCGCGCAATGAGCAGATCGCGTCGCGCGTCGTAGAAGTCTAGGAAGCTGTCGGCGTCGTGCGGCAGAACGCTCGGCAGAGCATTGGCCTTCACGAATGCTGCGTGCTCATCGGCTCCGGGGTAGTGCTCGACCACCCAGGAGTCCGGCGCCGTGTCGGACTTGCCGATGTTCTCTGGGCCCGGCAGCAATTCCAAGTTCGGCAGCAGGTCTCGCCGGCCGACAAGCTCCTCCACGAACTCATCGCTGTAGCGGCGAACGCCTTCGGGAGACTTCGCCGTCTTCAGCGCGCGGGCATCAAGTTGCGCCTGCGGGAACACGTGATCGACGTGATACTGCATTCGCGTGTCGACGTGGTCGAACAGAGTCGCCAACACTGCCCAGGTGCGTCCACCGCCGTATGCGAGCCCGAGAATGTCTTCGATGAGGGCGTCGGTCACTTCGAGCGACTTTCCCCGTCGCGCCATCACCTGCTCGATTGTGGCCAGTGGGAATGCCCGCGCGCCGTCGCTCCGCAGCACTTCGCGGAGATCGCGCAAGAGCGTGTCAAGGCCTGATCCCCACACGCCGCGGACAATCAGCGAACGCAGCACCCACGAGCGCAACGCGGCGCGATCCTCGCGGTCATCCTGCTTGTCGGAGACACGGTATGACGGCGTAAGTCCTCGGCGATGCACGTAGTACGCGACCGGGATGAGCACGCTATCGGCCGTCAACGTGCCGCCCGACAAGCCGAAGTCCGCGAGCAGTTCGGCCGCGATGCGCAGCGAGGTGCTGATGTCGTCCCATCTCGACTCAAGGCGAGCCATGTTCGCGGTCGTGAAGTTCTTCACCTTGAAGCCGACGTCTCCGACATCGGCCAGCACGAGCCCGGACTTCAGCACCGTGTCCTGTGAGAAGTCGAACCCCTGGCCGGTGGTGTTCAGCGCATCCACCAGGTCGTGGACGGCCGCGCGAGCATCCTTCTCCTTCCATTGGGCAGTTGCGATCGACATCAGCAGATCGCTGTAGGAGAGAACGGTGCCTCCCGAGTTCACACGGACGAAGATGTCGAGAACGCGCTCGATGTCCTGGTCAGTCTCCTCGTAGAAGTGCAGGCTCTGGTTGTGGTGGACCTCCTGCCACAGCAGGCTGATCATCTCGACAGCTTTGGCCTCGTTGCCAACGCCGTACTTCACGGGGATCTGCGCCATCTGGTAGGCCTCGCTGGCGTCGAAGATGTCACTCACGGGGAACCACTTTTTTGTGTCGTCCTCAGCGGCTTGCGTGATCTGCTCCTTGGTAAGGAACGCAAGGTGGTACTTCAGACCGGCCTCGTTCTCAGGCGCCTCGCCAAGCAGGTTCAGGTATAGCCGCCGCTCGGGGTACGACCACGCCTTGTTCGCCCACGCGCGCGGGTTGCGGTAGGCGTAGGTGCCCCGCAGGCCGATGTTCAGCGAAGTGAGCCTCTGCTGACCGTCGAGAACCGCGATCACCTCACGGTCGGTCGGGATGTCGACCACCGGGTTGTGCTTCTTGTCGTAGCCGCTGTAGTCCTTCAAGAACCCGTAGAACTTGAATGCGCCTACGGTTTCCGGCGCGACCTTCCAGGACAGGAAGCTGCCGACCGGGTATCCGCGCAGCACCGAGTCGAAGATCTTGATCACCTGTGACGGCTTCCACACGTACTCACGCTGGATCGCGGGGAGGATCAACTCGTTCTTCTGGATCAGCTTCAGCGCGGTAGCGATCGTCATTGGTTCTTTGTGGCCCACGCGGAAACACTATCGATGAGGGCGGACGGTCCCGCGACCAAGCTGGCGAGGGCGACAACCCGACCAATTGGGTTCCTTGTTCCTGGCACGCCCCTCACGACGAGGAAGTGATGTCAGCCGCGGCGTCTATGGTGACGGTGATGACCGACACGCCCGTTTCACCAATCAGCATCTCGCTCGACGGATTCTCCGAGGACTACGAAGACCCAGAGCTGGCCGGCGCGCTGTCGTTCATGATCGAGCAGCAGGGTCTGCTGCAGACCCTGGTGACCGGGATCGTCGAGCTACTCCCAGACACGTCGCTCTGGCGGTTGACACTCACCGGCGACATGATCACGACGGTGAATCGGGTCACCAACCGCGCCGACGACAACCCTTACACCACGGACCGTGGCGCCGGGCATGCCGGGGCGATCACGCTCCCGCACGAGGACGGCACATTCGACATCGTGGTCTCCGCGAACGTCCTGTTCGCCACCCGGGAAGACGTCGAGTCCGTCGAGGCGCTCATCGCCCACGTGATCGCCGCGGCCGCGCACCTTAGCCGGCACGAGGCTGGGCATGCCGCGCTGCGGCTGCGTGGCGAGGACGCGGACGCCTACGAGGACGTCGGGGGCCTGAGCAAGAGCGACGCGGCCTGCCGCAAGCCGCTCGCCGCGCACGTCGACGACAACCGCATCGAACAATACACCGCCGTCCACGCGCCGTCGCCGCTGCACCACGT
This sequence comes from Microbacterium sp. MMO-20, assembly GCF_037147735.1. Lineage (NCBI taxonomy): Bacteria > Bacillati > Actinomycetota > Actinomycetes > Micrococcales > Microbacteriaceae > Microbacterium > Microbacterium sp. MMO-20. The sequence continues at coordinate 172,390 of NZ_JBBCUU010000006.1, forward strand.
CGACCACCTCACCGACGCGATCGCGCACCTGCGCTCAGAGCTCAACGAGGCCAAACGCACCTGGCGCGCCGATATCGGCGAGGCCGCCTACCGGACCCTCAACGCCGCGAACGGCCTGGTCCGCGTCCTGGCTTACCTCGCCCCCGAACTCGGCCTCGACGAGAGCGGCAAGCCCCGCCGTCCCGACCCGCTGCCTGCGGGCTGGACCGATTACGTCGAAGACAGCTGGGACGCCTGGAGCCTGACCTTCCACCGGCTCCGGCCGGTCGACGAACCCATGACCACCGACGAGCTCGGCGCCGTGCTGGCCGATCTCTGTCGGCTGATGAACGCCTGGCTGCGGTCGATCGGCATCGAATGGGGCCTCACCGACGACGACCAGGAGTACATCTTCTGGGAGAAGGACAGCTACTAGGCCATCATCACCCGCCTCGAATTGCGCAACGAGCCGTTGCACCAACTCACATTCGGACCTCGCGCTGATGTCGGGGGATGCCGCACCGTTGACATCGTCAGCGGCCGTCCGACACGAAGCCGTCGCGACTACTCGCCGAGTGTGATCCCAGCGCGGCTCAAGATCAGGTGAGGAACCTCCGACACAATCCGCCGCCAGCCACGTACTGATAACGAAGTCCGCGATTCGAGAAGCGCGCTCAGTGTCATGGGCGTCGAGCGCGCGCCGTGCCCTATAGGGCGCGTTCACTGAGCGTCAGATAGCTGCTCCGCAGCATTCGCCTGGATATCATTCTGGGCCTGCAGCCGCCGCACGGTGTCGGACGCGATGTCGAGCGGGATTCGCTCTTGCTCCACACGTCGGTACCTCGCGGACGACGGGTCGTTGAGGAGCCCGTACAACGCCCGCTCGTCATCCTTGAGACTCGCGGGCGCGGGGCGGCCATCGGCGGCGATCGGATTCCCACGCTTGTCGCTGTTCGTCCCGTACACCTCCCACCGCTCATATGAGGCAACGTCCATGAACAGCGACCGCGCAGGGATGCCGGCGTCGCGGAACTGGGCGAGAATACGGAGCCCGTCGGCATCCATGTCACCCCAGTAGATGACCAAAGGCGCCTCGCGCAGCCAGTCGGTAACCGCAAATGCCCCCGCTCCCGACCCGGCGCCTTCAACCGCGATCGCTCCACAGACCTCCGGGAAATGGATCGCAGTGTCCTTGTTCTCGCAGATGATGACGATCTGTGGCGGGTACGCCGGCCTGAATGTGTCTCCGACTGTTGCCGAGTCGTGGCGTCGGTTGCCGGCTTCCAGGTGTGCCGGGTCGAGGTAGGTGAAGTGGATGCGGGAGGGGTGGGGCGGGCGCAGCCCGAGGTCGCTGAGGCCTGCGAGGCGCGCGACGGTCTGCGTGCGGGACTCGAGCCACTTGGTGTGAAGCCCTTCCAACGGAACCTCTCTGGGGCTGAGGCCCGAGTTGGGATGCCGCTCGAACCATGAGGCCGCTTGGGCGAGGAGCTCGACGTCCACGCGCGCCCAATCCGCCGTCGCGAGGATCGTGCGGGCCAGGACGTCTTGGCGATGAGGGAAATGGGCGTCGATGATGCTGCGGTACTCACGCCCGCGGGCCAACCGTGCCGTCCACTCGGGCCCGGCGATGGCGGACGCCACATCGATGCTGGGAATGATGATGTGGGACGGCATCGGATAGGCGGTGCCGTCGGCGCGGATGTTCTTCTCTGCGATGTCCGCACCCCATCCGGATGCCTGCGTTCGCCACGCGTCCACGAGTTCGATGAGGTCGCCGAATCCGGTCTCGAGCAGGTGGGCGTCTGGGCGGCCAAGTGGGTATGCCCGCGGCCACCATTTCTGCCCTCCGGTGCTCTCCGAGGCGACCTCTTCTGCCCACCGCTCAGTCACGTGCAGTCGGATACGTCGTTCGACCTCTGCGACCGTCTTCACGCGAAGCTCTCTTGGCGCTGGTGGTAGGCGTGGTCGACGAACGAGTGCCCCGTTTGGCGGTTCTTCGAGACGAGGATGGTCTGGGCGACGTGGCGTTCGAGCCCGGTGTATTTGTCGAACGGCGCCCCGATGATGAGCTGGAACCCGAGTCCCTTCCATGCCTCGACTGCCCGGCCCGCGTACTCGGAGTCCGCCTTGATGAACCCTTCGTCGAGGAACACCGGGGCGAAGCGTGGAAGGTGTCCGAGTTCGTCGCCGAGCTGGAACCGAAGCGCGGCTCCGACGATGAACGCGACGAGCTCCTGCATCTCTCCGCCGCTCTTGCCTGCGAGCGAGGAATACTCGGCGACTGGATCTGTGTCGAGCGCATCGGCATATTGCTTCGCTGTGATCTCTACATGTCGGCGCACGTCGAGGATCTCCTCGCGGACGACTTGAGCTCGCAGCTCAGCGGTGAGAGCGGGGTCGTCGCGCTTGCGGATCTTGGCGACGAACACTCTCATCTGCGTAAATCGCTGTACGAGCTGCTCCTCAGGCGCGCCCTGCGTAGCGAGCTTCTTGAACCCCTCCAGCTCGCGCCGGAACGTGGTGACCGTCTGCGGCGCGAGTCGCCGCATGTCAATCTTCAAGCGTCCGTCTGTGGGCCCAAAGGGCAGGCGCTCGAGGATCGAATTGACGGCGTCGAGGCGGGCCTGGATGTCGTCGACGGCCGAGCTCATCGCGCTGCCCAGAAGTCGAAGACTCCTTCCGCTCCACTGCAGCGCAGTCTTCCGCCACTGCTCCCGCTGCTCGTGGATCCCGACCCGCTGGATCTCGTCGAGGATCGCAACGTATTCACGGTAGGAGTCGATGGTCTGACCGCGCGTCGGATCGTTCCATCGCTCTTGGAACTGTTCGAAGGCGCGCTCGATCTGCTTGCGGCTCGACGCTTCCTTCTCGGCTGCGCGTGAGACCCCATCCGCGAGGGCTCGTTCGAGCCGTCGCAGGTCTGCCTTCCAGGTCCCGCTCGTCGGCGCCTCGCTCGCAAGTGCGCGCTCCCATGCTTGGTCGAGGGCCCCCGCTAGAGCCTCGTCGAGCGTCACCGATCCGTTCTCCTCGAGCGGCCACAGGACGTCGTTGACGGTGTCAATCACGTCCGCCAAGTCACCTCGCTTATCGGCGACTTCTGAGAGCTTGCTCTCGAGCGAGTGCTGTAGGCGTCGGGCCGTGTCGGCGACCGCGGACAGGGTTTCGACCTGCTTCTTCAGCGCGGCGAGGACGCCGTCGTCGGCGAGCAGCTTCTCCTGCAGCGCACGCAATTCGGCGATGTGACGAATCGGCGTGTCCACATCGACGTCGACCCACGAGAAGTCGAGGGTTCGGAGGTAGGCGGCGTGCCGCTTGTCGACTGCCTGGATTTCCGCGGCGACCCGAGCCCTGGCCCGCTCGGCCTCTGCTAGCTGCGCACGAAGGTCCTTCTGCTGCGCCTCGAGCGACGCCTTCAGGCCGGTGTTGTCGAATCCGATGATCGGACGCGCGGTGTTCCCTCCGTGCGCCCCTCGCCCTCGTTGGCGTGTCTGACCCGAGGGCGTCACGCGGAGACCTTCACCAGCGAGCCCGTCCGTGTTCGGGACGCACAGGGCGTTCCTGGCCGGTGAGCTGAGATGCTCGATGATCCATGCCTGGTACGGAGAGTCCTGGTAGTCCAACTTGCCAGCAATCCGTTGCGGGTCCATCGGAGCGGTGTGCGCGACGACACTGCGGTCAACGCCTTCGAAGTTCAGCCGGAGCGACGACCGGATCGGGTCGATGGCCCGGGAGAAGCGTTCAAGGTGTTCGCCGGGCACGAGCAGGATCCGCGCGCTCGCGTACAGGACCGTCTCGATTGCGCCCCGCCACCGCTCCTCTCCATCAGCAACGTCGATGAGTTCGGCGACGAACGGGAGGTCGGCCACGTCGAGTCCGGCAGCGTCGGCGGCCTCGCGGCGCCGAGCGTCCATCGATGCATCCACGCGACCAGAGCGGCCTTCCAGCGAGCGAAGCTCCGCCCGGACGCTCTTGAGCTCCTCGCCGAGCGGGTGCTCGTCGCGGATCATCTGCTCGCGCTTACTCTCGAGCTCCGCCTTCAGCCCCGCGGCGCGCTCAGGGAATGCGCGGGCTTCGGAGCGGATGGTGAGAAGGTCGCCCTCCCCCTCCACGACGCGATCGAGATCGGCCAGAGCGTCATCGAGTCGCGCGCGCATCCCCCGGCGACCTTCGGCTGCCTGTTCGTACCGAGTGATCTCATCCGTGAGCTGCCTGTCGCGGTCCCCGCCGCCGGCGTTGTAGTCGGCTTTCGCGACGTCGAGCAACCGCTCCGCCTCGTCGGTGGCCGTTGTCGCGGTACGGAGCTGCTCCTGGAGCGCGGCAGCCTCCTCGCGGAGCAGGCCGTCTTCGCGCTCGAGGATGGCGGAGTGGGTGCGAAGACGCCAGAGACCCGCCGGGGTGTTGTCGTCGTCGACCGCTCCGAGTGCGCGCGCCTGCGCGATGTCGCGCTGCGCGGCGACCATCTCCTCATAGAGGTCGGGCACCGGCGCCAGGAGATCTGCCTGGTGCTGGGAGGTCTCCATCTTCCGATACATCTCGTCGAGTTCATCGAATGTCGCGATGGCTTCGTCGGCGACACGGAACGTCTCCGGGATCTCGATGACGAGCCGTTTGTAGAGGTCGTCGACGGTCGGCGACATCGTTCCGGCCTGGATGCGGGCGAGCAGTGCGAGCGCGTTCGCCCCGTCGCCGCCCTGCCCGATCCCGAGCCTCGAGAACAGCGCCTGCGAGAACTCTCCGTACGAGCCATAGATGCGCAGCTCCGACCATTTCTGCTTCATCGCCTTCGCCGGGTACGACTCGGAACCCACGCGGGCGAAATCGCCGAGCTGGCGGATCTCGAACGACCCGGGAATCGTCATCATCCGTTTGACTACGTCGCCGTCTCGGGCCACGCCCACCGGGACGAAGTACGCGCGCAGGGTGAGTCCAATAGCGTGGTGTCAATTCCCGCGGGGTTCTCGTCGTCGTAGACGGTGAAGGGCCATCGTGGGATGACCAGTTGTTTCCGCCAAGAAGCAAGAAGAGTGA
>NZ_JBBCUU010000007.1:0-176980 GCF_037147735.1 Microbacterium sp. MMO-20
TCACTCTTCTTGCTTCTTGGCGGAAACAACTGGTCATCCCACGATGGCCCTTCACCGTCTACGACGACGAGAACCCCGCGGGAATTGACACCACGCTATTGGACTCACCCCTCCAGAAGCCGCACGGCCTGCGACGAACCGACGTCGGATCTCACCTGCTGCGTCCAATTCGCCCCGAGAGTATGCGCGCGCCCGAGCAATCGCGTCTCGCGGACGGCCGTCGTCAGGGGTTTCGACCTCGAACAAGTCGACGACGTGCTCGGCGCAATCCGCGGCCCAGGCGGCGACAAGTCGTCGATTCGTATCGCTCAGCGACTGCGGGGAGGGCATGCTTCATCCTCCCAGTCGCAACGCTTCCGGAGTCGACTTCTCGAGGTGAACCGGCCCCAGACCGGCCCAAGCCTCCGCAGAGGCCAGCGAATCGGCATCCGTCAGAGCCGTTTCGACTCGCTGCGCTCGCTCAACGACCGGGGGATCGGAGCCCCCAGTGAAAGCAGAAAAACCGGCTCTGACCAGCCAAAAGCAAAACCCCCGCCATGTAGAAGCTAGGCGAGGGTTTCTGGGACCGTTGTAACGACGGTCCTTGTGGCTCCGACGGGCGTCGATCCCGTGACCTCACGATTTTCAGTCGTGCGCTCTACCAACTGAGCTACAGAGCCGCATGGCATCCGAAGAGCCATGTCCTAGACGAAAGGCCCTCTGCTAACAAAGGGCCCGTCGCTATGAGCGACCCTGACGGGACTTGAACCCGCGACCTCCGCCGTGACAGGGCGGCACGCTAACCAACTGCGCTACAGGGCCATGCGTATTCAGTTGTGTGTCGGAGAGTGACCCCAACGGGATTCGAACCCGTGCTACCGCCGTGAAAGGGCGGCGTCCTAGGCCGCTAAACGATGGGGCCGAGCGAACCCTGGGGCTCACGCTTACCGAGGGTCAAGCATACGAGATCGCGCACTAAATGGGAAATCGAGGGCGTGGGCTCCGCATCCCGGGCGCGTCGAAGGGGAGGATGGCCGCGGGAGTGGATGCCCCGAGAAGGCGTGAGAACCGTGAGAACGCCCTGGGCAGACGCCGCGAATGTTGTTAGTGTGACTGGTGTTGTGCGTGTGATTTCCATACCCGAGCGCGCGCACGCGGCATCCGCGCAGCACGACAGCGACAGCAGACCGAGAGGGCGGGCACGGTGAGGAACGAGGCCGGATCGGCAGAAGACTGCGGCTGCGCGCCGACCGCGGCTGAGCTGCGCACCCTCAAGAACCCCGTCTCGCGCCGCATGGCGATCGGCTTGGGCGGGCTCGGCGTCCTCGGGATGGGCGCGCTCGCGCTCGGCCTCGGCCCCGCTGCCTTCGCGGCCGACTACCCCTCGTGGGACGACGTCCAGAACGCGAAGAACAACGAGGCCGCCAAGGCCTCCGAGATCACCCGCATCGAAGGCCTCATCGCCGCGCTCCAAGCCGACGTCGCCGCCAAGCAGGCCGAAGCGCAGCGCCTCGCCGACGAGTACGTCGCCGCCCAGATCGCCTACGAGGCCGCCGTCGACAAGGCCAACGCGCTGCAGTCGCAGGCCGACGCCGAATCCGCGCGCGCGACCGCCACCGCCCAGAAGCTCGGCCGCCTCGCCGCCCAGCAGTACCGCAACGGCGGCGACGACGCCGCTCTCGAACTCTTCTTCTCGGGCTCGGCCGCGAGCGCCGACGACCTGCTCGCCAAGCTCGGCACGATGGACCGGGTCGTCGCGGCGAACAAGGGCGTCTACGCCGACGCCGTCAGCGCCCGCAACAACGCGCAGAACCTCAGCAACCTCGCGCAGGACGCCCGCAACGAGCGCGATCGCCTGCAGCAAGAAGCGCAGCAGAAGATGATCGCCGCCCAAGACGCGGCGACCGCCGCGCAGGCCGCCCTCGACGCGCAGACGCAGAACCTCGGCACGCTGCAGGCTCAGCTCGCCGCACTCAAGGACGAGACGGCCAAGACCGTCGCCGACTACGAGGCCGGGGTCGAAGCCGCCCGTCAGGCCGAGATCGCTCGTCAGGCCGCCCTTGCCGAAGAGCGACGCAAGGCCGCCGAAGAAGCCGCCAACAACGCCAACAACGGCGGTGGTGGCGGCGGTGGTGGTGGCGGCGGAGGAGGCGGCGGCCAAGCCGGTACGGGCGGATGGGTCCGCCCGGCATCCGGCTACATCTCCTCCTGGTTCGGCAGCCGCGGCTCGGTGTGCGGCCCGAACGGCTGCACGAGCAGCGGGCACCGCGGCATCGACTTCGCGACGGGCTGCTGGTCGCCCATCTACGCCGCGGCGTCCGGCACCGTCATCTTCGCCGCGTACACGAGCGACTGGGGCAACTACATCAAGATCGACAACGGCGGCGGCATCGTCACCGGCTACGCCCACATCGTGAGCGGCGGCTTCAACGTCGGCTACGGCCAGTGGGTCAACGCCGGCGACGTCATCGCCTACGTCGGAGCGACCGGCCTCGCCGACGGCTGCCACCTCCACTTCGAGGTCTACCAGTGGGGCACGCGCATCGATCCGGCGCCCGTCCTCCTCGACCACGGCATCAACGTCTACTGACCTCGACGCCCACGAACGCAGAAGAGCGGATGCCGAGGCATCCGCTCTTCTCGTCTGAACCGACCGATCAGATGGTCGTCAGATGGTCTTCGGTGCGTGCCCCTCGCCCTGCGTGGCGGTCTGCGCGCCCTCGTCCTGGAAGCGCTGGAAGGCCTCGGCGACGAGACGCTCCGCCTCGGCGGCGTCGGCCCACTGGTCGACCTTGACCCACTTGTTCGGCTCGAGGTCCTTGTAGTGCTCGAAGAAGTGGCCGATCTCGCCCTTGGTCCACTCGTCGAGGTCCGAGACGTCCTGGATGTGGTCCCAGCGCGGGTCCTTCGCGAGCACGGCCACGACCTTGTCATCGCCGCCCGCCTCGTCGAGCATCTTCAGCACGGCGACGGGGCGCACCTTCGCCATCACGCCGGGGTACAGGTCGCGGTCGAGCAGCAGCAGCACGTCGAGCGGGTCGCCGTCCTCGCCGAGCGTGTCCTCGAAGAAGCCGTAGTTGGCCGGGTAGCCCATCGGGGTGAACAGGACGCGGTCGAGGAACACGCGACCGGTGCCGTGGTCGACCTCGTACTTGACGCGGCTGCCGCGCGGGATCTCGATGACGGCGTCGTATGCGCCCATGCTGGTGCTCCTTCGGAAAGTCTGGGATGGCCGCGTCCAGCCTAGTCGCGCGGGTCGGGGATAGCGTGGACACGTGGATGCCCCTGAACGCTCCGACGCGCGCCCCGGCCTCGACCCCGCCACCGCCGACATCCGCCGGGCCGTGCGCGCGGCGCTCGCGACGGTCGACGGGCCGATCCTCGTGGGGCTCTCCGGCGGAGCCGACTCGCTCGCACTCGCCGCCGCGGTCGCGTTCGAAGCCCCGAAGGCCGGGCTCCCCGCGCGCGCCGTCGTCATCGACCACGGTCTGCAACCCGGCTCCGACACCGTCGCCGCTCGCGCCGTTGCCACGGCGCAGCGGCTCGGCCTCGACGCGCACGCGGTGCGCGTCGAGGTCGCCCCACCGACCGCGGCCGGCGGCCCGGAGGCCGCCGCCCGCGACGCCCGCCGCGCGGCGCTTCTCGACGCCGCCCGCGAGGCGGGCGCCGTCGCGCTCCTGCTCGCCCACACTCTCGACGACCAGGCCGAGACCGTGCTGATCGGCCTCGCCCGCGGGTCGGGGGCCGCGAGCCTCGGCGGCATGTCGCCCGATCGCGAAGAAGAAGGCATCCGCATCCTCCGTCCGCTCCTCGGGGTGCGCCGCACGACGACCCGCGCCGCGTGCGCCGCCGCGGGCATGCCCGTCTGGGAGGACCCGCACAACCTCGACCGCCGATTCCTGCGCGTCCGCATCCGTCAGGACGTCATGCCGGTCCTGGAAGCCGAGCTCGGTCCGGGAGTCGCCGACGCCCTCGCCCGCACGAGCGACCAGCTGCGTGAGGATGCCGCCGCCTTCGCCGACATGATCGACGAGACCATCGAAGACATCGTGGAGCACGTCGAGGCGGGGATCGCGATCTCGGTGGCGGCGCTCGCCGCGAACCCGCCGGCGCTGCGCCACCGGATCATCCGGCACGTCGTGGCGAGCGAGTTCGGCGTTTCGCTGACGCGTGCGCAGACTCTCGAGGTGGCGCGCCTGGTCACCGACTGGCGCGGTCAGGGACCCATCGACCTGCCCGGCTGCCGCGCGGTCCGCTCGGGTGCGCGCCTCGCCTTCACCGCGACCTGACCCCTCGACCTGCGCGCCGGATGCCTAGAATCGATGCATGCGCGCCGCCGAGATCTCGGACCAGCTGACCACCGTCCTCGTCACGGAGGAGCAGATCCACGCGAAGCTCGACGAGCTCGCCCGCGAGGTCGAACGCGACTACGAGGGCAGGGACCTCCTCCTCATCGGCGTGCTGAAGGGCGCCGTCATGGTGATGGCCGATTTCGCACGTCGCCTAGAGCGCGACGTCACGATGGACTGGATGGCTGTCTCGTCGTACGGCGCCGGCACGAAGTCGAGCGGCGTCGTCCAGATCCGGAAGGACCTCGACACCGACCTCACCGGCAAGCATGTGCTCATCGTCGAGGACATCATCGACTCGGGGCTGACCCTCAGCTGGCTGCTCGAGAACTTCGCGGCCCGCGGCGCGGCATCCATCGAGATCCTCGCGCTCCTGCGCAAGCCCGAAGCGGCGAAGGTCGAGATCCACTCGCGCTACGTCGGCTTCGACATCCCGACCGAGTTCGTCGTCGGCTACGGCCTCGACTACGACGAGCGGTACCGGAACCTCCGGGATGTCGCGGTGCTCGCGCCGCACGTGTATGCCTGAATACGCCGTGGGCGAATGCACAGTCACGCCATAGTGAGCGCGGGGTAGCCTGAGCGGACCATGGATTTCAAGAAGCTCACGCGCAACCCGTTCGTGTACGTGCTGCTCATCGGCGCCCTTCTCGTGCTCGGTGTCTCGCTCATCACGTCGCTGACCGGCGCCAAGCAGGTGACCACCCAGGAGGGTCTGACCCTCCTCAAGGGCGGCTCCGTCACCGAGGTGACGACCACCGACGGCGACCAGCGCGTCGATCTGACGCTCTCGAAGCCCTTCGAGGGCGCCACTCAGGTGCAGTTCTACTACGTGGGAGCGCGTGCGGACGAGGTCGTCTCGGCGATCGAGGCGGCGAACCCGTCCGACGGCTTCAACGACGTCGTCCCGCGCACGACCTTCTTCGAGAGCATGATCTCGCTCCTGCTGCCGCTGCTGCTGCTGGGCCTGTTGTTCTGGTTCTTCTTCTCCGCCGCGCAGGGCGGCAACAGCAAGGTCATGCAGTTCGGCAAGTCGCGCGCGAAGCTCGTCACGAAGGAGACCCCGACGGTCACCTTCGCCGACGTCGCCGGCGCCGACGAGGCGATCGAAGAGATGCAGGAGATCAAGGACTTCCTGAAGGACCCGGCCAAGTTCCAGGCCGTGGGTGCGCGCATCCCGAAGGGCGTGCTCCTGTACGGCCCGCCCGGAACGGGTAAGACCCTGCTCGCCCGTGCCGTGGCCGGCGAAGCGGGCGTGCCGTTCTACTCGATCTCGGGTTCCGACTTCGTCGAGATGTTCGTCGGTGTCGGCGCGAGCCGCGTGCGCGACCTCTTCACGCAGGCTAAGGAGAACGCCCCCGCGATCATCTTCATCGACGAGATCGACGCCGTCGGTCGCCACCGCGGCGCCGGCATGGGCGGCGGGCACGATGAGCGCGAGCAGACCCTCAACCAGATGCTCGTCGAGATGGACGGCTTCGACCCCAAGGTTTCGGTGCTCGTCATCGCCGCAACCAACCGCCCCGACATCCTCGACCCCGCGCTCCTGCGCCCGGGCCGCTTCGACCGGCAGATCGGCGTCGACGCTCCCGACCTCAAGGGCCGCCAGAAGATCCTCGAGGTGCACGGCCGCGGCAAGCCGCTGTCGCCTTCGGTCGACCTCTCGGTCGTCGCGCGCAAGACCCCGGGCTTCACGGGCGCCGACCTCGCGAACGTCCTCAACGAGGCGGCCCTCCTCACGGCGCGCTCGAACGCGCAGCTCATCGACATGCGCGCCCTCGACGAGGCGATCGACCGCGTCATCGCCGGTCCGCAGCGCCGCACGCGCGTGATGAAGGACAAGGAGAAGCTCATCACGGCCTACCACGAGGGCGGTCATGCCCTCGCCGCCGCCGCGATGAACAACACCGACCCTGTGACGAAGGTCACGATCCTGCCCCGCGGCAAGGCGCTCGGGTACACGATGGTGCTGCCCCTCGAAGACAAGTACTCCGTCACCCGTAACGAGCTGCAGGACCAGCTCACCTACGCCATGGGTGGCCGCGTCGCCGAGGAGATCGTCTTCCACGACCCGACGACCGGGGCATCCAACGACATCGAGAAGGCGACCTCGATCGCCCGCAAGATGGTCACCGAGTACGGCATGACGACCGAGGTCGGCCCCGTCAAGCTCGGCTCGTCGTCGGGCGAGGTGTTCATGGGGCGCGACATGGGTCACGGTCGCGACTTCTCCGAGCGCATCGCCGAGCGCGTCGACCAGCAGGTGCGCATGCTCATCGAGCAGGCCCACAACGAGGCCTACCAGGTGATCAACGACAACCGTGATGTGCTCGACCGCCTCGCGTTGGCGCTCCTCGAGAAGGAGACTCTCGACCACCTCGAGCTCGCCGAGATCTTCACCGACGTCAAGAAGCTGCCGCCGCGCCCGCAGTGGCTCTCCAGCCAGGAGCGTCCCGTCTCGTCGCTGCCGCCCGTCGAGGTGCCGCGTCGGCAGGATGCCGGGCTCGCGGCATCCACGTCGGCAGACGCCACCGCGCCGGCGACCGCGGCCGACAAGGCTCCCGCGCACCGCCCGGCCGGCCAGGCCCGCCCGGCGACCGCCTGAGGGCCCGATCGCCTAGGCTCGGCAAAGTGCCTGTCGATCGAGAACGCGTCGCCGCTGCGGTGCGCGAGATCCTCGTGGCGATCGGGGAGGATCCCGCTCGTCCGGGGCTGAAAGCGACCCCGCAGCGCGTCGCCGACGCGTACGCGGAGTTCTTCGCCGGCATCGGCGAGGATGCCGCGGCCCCCCTTGCGCACACGATCTCGGTCTCGCGGGGCCCGGCGCCCGACACGCTCCCCTCGGGAGCCGTCGTGCTGCGCGACATCCGGTTCCGCTCCGTCTGCGAGCACCATCTGCTGCCCTTCGCGGGGCGCGCGCACATCGCGTACCTGCCGGGCGAGCAGGTCGTCGGGCTCGGCGCGCTGCCGAAGGTCGTCGAGACGCTCGCCGCCCGCCCGCAGGTACAGGAGCGGCTCGGCGAGCAGATCGCCGACACGATCGCCGGTGCGCTCGATGCGCGCGGGGTCGTCGTCGTGCTCGACGCGCACCACGAGTGCGTCACGATGCGCGGCGGACGTCAGCCGGATGCCGCGACCGTCACGATCGCGGCGCGCGGCGAGCTCGCAGAGCCGGCCGCGCGGGCCGAGATCATGATGGTCCTCACCGGGACGGGCCGTTGACATGACCCTCGTCATGGGCATCGTCAACGTCACGCCCGACTCCTTCAGCGACGGCGGACGCTATCTCGACGCCGAGGCCGCCATCGCGCACGGGCGTGCGCTGCGCGCGGCGGGAGCCGACCTCCTCGACGTCGGCGGCGAGTCGACCCGCCCCGGCGCGGAGCGCGTCGATCCCGACCTGGAGCGCGAGCGGGTGCTGCCCGTCGTCGCCGCCCTCGCGGCAGACGGCGCGATCGTCAGCATCGACACGATGAACGCGTCGACCGCCGTCGCCGCCGTGGCGGCCGGGGCGCGCCTCGTCAACGACGTCTCGGGCGGGCTCGCCGACCCCGAGATGCTCGCGGCCGTCGCGGCATCCGGCGCCGATGTCGTCCTGCAGCACTGGCGCGGACCGTCCGGCGACATGTACGCGCGCGCCCAGTACGACGATGTCGTCGCCGAGCTCGTCGTCGAGCTCGAGGACCGGGTGCGTGCCGCCGCGCGCGCGGGGATCTCGCCCGACCGGGTCGTCCTCGACCCCGGCATCGGGTTCGGCAAGCGCGGCGACCAGAACTGGCAGGCACTTCGCGGGCTCGAGAAGATCGTTGCCATCGGCCCGCGGGTGCTCGTCGGCACGAGCCGCAAGAAATTCCTCGGTGAGCTGCTCGCCGCCGACGGTGCGGATGACGAGGCGCGACGCGACCTCGCGACGGCCGTGACGAGCGTGCTCGCCGCTCGCGCCGGCGCCTGGGCCGTGCGCGTGCACGACGCCGCGGCGACGCGTGACGCGCTCGCGGTCGCGCGGGCATGGGAGCGGGGAGGAGCCTGAGATGGACGTTCTGGACGAGATCACCTTGACCGGCGTGCGCGCCTTCGGGTACCACGGTGTCTACCCCGACGAGCGCCGGGAGGGGCAGGAGTTCGTCGTAGACGCGACGATGTACGTGAGCACGGCGCGCGCCGCGGCATCCGACGACGTCGTCGACACGATCCACTACGGCGAGGTCGCCGAGCGCATCGTCGCTCTCGTGCAGGGGGAGCCCGTCAACCTCCTCGAAACCCTCGCGGCGCGCCTGGCCGACGACCTGCTGGCGCGGGACGGCGTGCGTACGGTCGCGATCACGGTGCACAAGCCGCAGGCACCCATCACCGTCCCGTTCGCGGACGTGTCGGTCACGATCCGGCGGGCGCGCCCCGACGGCGCTGCGGCCGGCGTGACGGGGGGCACCCGATGAACCGCCGACTGGCGCAGGGCTACCAGGGCGACGCGCACGATGCGCAGCGCCCCGAGACCGTCGCCGTCGTCGCGCTCGGGGCGAACCTCGGCGACCGTTCCGCGACCATCGACGAGGCGCTCCGCGACCTCGGTCGGATGCCGCTGACGACCGAGATCCGCGCCGCGGCGCCCGTCGAATCGGTCGCGGTGAAGCCCGACGGGCCGGATGCCGAGGCCCCCGCGTACCTCAACACGGTCGCTCTCGTGACGACGCGCCTCGCCCCGAGCGTGCTGCTGTCGTATCTGCACGCGATCGAGGCGCGACACGGCCGTGAACGCCGTGAGCGCTGGGGCGACCGCACGCTCGACCTCGACCTCATCGCGTTCGGCGACGTGCGCAGCGCCGATCCCGCGCTGCTGCTTCCGCACCCGCGTGCCGCCGAGCGCGACTTCGTGCTCGGACCGTGGCTCGTCGTCGACCCGGATGCCGTGCTGCCGGGCGCCGGGCGCGTCGATGCCCTCCTGGCGGGCCTGCGGAGAAGCCGAGACGACCGCGGCGGCGCGGCGGAAGCGGGCCGGGGATGAAGCGCACCAGTACCGGCGTGCTCGTCGTCGCGGCTCTCGTCGGCGCCGTCGTCGGCTTCGTCGTCGACCAGCTGCTCACCGGCGCGGGCCGGGCGACCTTCACGCCGTCGCTCCTCCTCCCCGTGCTCCTCATCCTTCTGGCCGCTGCCGACATCGCGTTCGCTCTGCCGATCCGTCGCGCGATCACGGGCGTCGATCCGCGACCCGTCGACCCGTTCCGGGCCGTCCGCGTCGCGATGCTCGCCAAAGCCTCGAGCGTCGTCGGCGCCGTCATCGGGGGCATCGCAGTGGGCTTGCTCGTGTTTCTGCTCACCCGGCCGGTGACCCCCGTAGGCTCGGTGGTGACGGTCGCGGCGACCCTCGTCGCCGCCGCGGTGCTGCTCGTGGCGGCCCTCGTCGCCGAGCACCTCTGCACCATTCGGAAGGACGACGATGACGAACAGCCCGGACCCCCGGAGCCCGGACTCGGACTCTCACACCACGACTGATCCCGCCGCGACCGGCCACGCCGCCTCGGCGCTCGACGCGGGCACGTACGATGCGATCCTCGAGCCGCGCGGCGCGGCCCGTCTGCCGCTGCGCCTCGCGGTCGGCGACGGAGTGTGGCATCAGATCTCGCGCCGCTACGTGACGGTGCAGCTGATCTCGACGGGGGCGTTCCTCGCGCTCGTACTCGCCGTCGCCCTCGTCCTCGCGCTCGTCCTCCACCAGACGTGGGTGTGGATCCCCGCGGGCGTCGTGCTCGTCATCACGGCGTGGACGCTCATCATCCTGCCCCGCCAGGCGCGCGCCTACGGCTATCAGCTGCGGGCGGACGATCTCGTGTTCCGCCGCGGCATCCTGTGGCAGCGGATGGTCGCCGTTCCCTACGGTCGCATGCAGCTCGTCGACATCACGCACGGGCCGCTCGACCGCGGCTTCGGCATCGCGCAGCTCAAGCTCGTGACGGCCGCCGCCGCGACCGGTGTCACGATCCCCGGGCTCAGCCAGCAGGCGGCCGAGAGCCTGCGCGACACCCTCATCGCCGTCGCCGAGACCCGCCGGACGGGTCTGTGAGCGACCCGCTGGCTCCGCGCGCCGTCGCGGACGTGCGCTCGCCGCTGAGCGATGGCGAGTGGCATCGACTGCACCCGCTGACGCCCGTGCTGCGCGGCGGACTGTTCCTCATCGTCGTCACCGGGTTCGTCATCGCGAACCTCCGCGACCGCATCGTGGCGTGGCTCCTGCCGGGCTTCGACGACTGGGAGCGCTACGAGCAGGATCCGGTGGACTACGTCGTCACGAACAACCTGCTCCTCGTCGCGGGGCTCGTCGTCCTCGGCGTGCTGCTTCTCCTCTTCGGCATTTTCTGGCTGTCGTGGCGCTTCCACACCTTCCGCATCACGGGCGACGACGTCGAGGTGCGCTCGGGGGTGTTCTTCCGTACTCACCGCCGTGCCCCGCTCGACCGCGTGCAGGGCGTCAACCTGACCCGCCCGATGGTCGCGCGTCTGCTGGGAGCGGCGAAGCTCGAGGTCGTGGGCGCGGGGGCGGATGCCGGGGTCAAGCTCGAGTACCTCTCCACCGCCAACGCGGAGGCGGTGCGCGCCGACATCCTGCGCCTCGCGTCGGGGCGTCGCCTCGCCGAGGCGCGCGCGGCGGACGCCCGCACGAGCGGGGCCGCCGGTCGCACGCGCGCCGCGGCCGGCGTCGTGACGGCCGGCCTCTCGGGCCTCATCGATGGCGTGGATGCCGCGGACGATGTCGAACCGGCATCCGTCGTGCACATCCCGCCCGGTCGGCTCATCGCCGCGCACCTGCTCTCCGGGTCCACGCTCTGGCTGCTCGCGCTGATCGCCGCGCTCATCGTCGGAGCGATCGTCGGGACGCCGTGGGTGCTCTTCGCGATCGTGCCGTCTTTGCTCGGCTTCGGCGCGTACTGGTTCCGCCGCATCACCCGATCGCTGCGTTATTCGATCGCGCCGACGCACGCGGGGGTGCGCGTGACGTTCGGGCTGTTCACGACGGTCACCGAGACGCTGCCGCCGGGCCGCGTGCACGCCGTCGAGACCTTCCAGCCGCTCCTGTGGCGCCGGTTCGGCTGGTGGGCGATCCGCGTCAACCGACTCTCCGGTCGATCGGCGAACGACGCGCAGGCGCTGCAGCTCGCGGAGGTCCTGCCCGTCGGGACCCCCGCCGACCTCGAGCGCGTGCTGCGCCTGCTCCTGCCCGGACTCTCCGATGCGGAGGTCGCGGAGCTCTTCACCCGCGGACTGCTCGGCTCGTCTCGGCACGGCGATGACCCCTTCGCGACGACGCCGCGCCGCGCGCGGTGGCTCCGCCCGTTGTCGTGGCGGCGCAACGGTGCATGGCTCGCGCCGCAGGCGCTGCTCCTACGGCGCGGAGTACTGAGGCGGGCTCTCGTGATCCTGCCGCTCGCGCGGCTGCAGTCGGTGCGGATCAGCCAAGGCCCGGTCGATCGCCCGTTGCGCCTCGCCAATCTCACGGGCCACACGGTCCTCGGGCCCGTGTCGGGCGGCCTCGGCGTCATCGACCGTGACGCCGCGCTCTCCGTCTGGGAGCGTACGGCCGATGCCGTCGTCGCCGCCTCAGCCGCCGACCGCTCGCACCGATGGAGCGAGAGGGATGCCGAGGACGCTCCCGGCGGACCCGACGAGCGCGGACGGGAGGAGTTCTCATGAGTCACGCCAGTCGCCTCGGGGTGGGGATCGTCGGCGCGGGCTGTGTCGGCCCCGTGATCGGCGCCGCCCTCGCGGGCGCGGGACACGCGCTCACCGGCATCACGGCGGGCTCTGACCCCGATCGTGTCGAAGCCGTGCTCCCCGGCGTGCCCGTTCTCGCCGCCGACGAGGTCGTGCGGCGCAGCGAACTGGTCATCCTCGCCGTCCCCACCGCTGAGCTCGCGGGACTCGTTGCCGGCCTCGCCGACCTCGGCGCCTGGCAGCCGGGCCAACTCGTGCTGCACACCGCTGCGGCGCACGGCACGGGCGTGCTTGCGCCGGCGGCATCCCGCGGCGCCATCCCGCTCGCCGTGCACCCGGCGATCACCTTCACCGGAACATCGATCGACCTGCGTCAACTGCGCGACGCCTTCGCGGCGGTCACCGCGCCGGCCGCCGTGCTGCCGATTGCGCAGGCCCTCGCCGTCGAACTCGGCTGCGAACCGGTCGTCGTCGCCGAGGGCGATCGCGCCGCGTACGGCGAGGCGATCGCGACGGCGACCGAGTTCTCGGCATCCATCGTCGGCCAGGCGGCGCGCCTGCTGCAGGAGGCGGGGGTGAGTGCGCCCGGGAGGTTCCTGACGCCGCTCGTCCACTCGACAGTCGATCGCGCGCTGATCGAGGCCGGCGACGGTGCGCCGGAGGACGACCTGACCTGACCTGCGAGAGCTGCGTCGTCATGATGCGCGCGGTGAGCGCTCGGCTGCGCCTCGGTAGAATCGGGGGCTGACCCGAGTCGATCCCTGCGGCGACTCGCGAGTCGATCCCCGAGGAGCCCTTCACCATGACCGACGCCCCCGCCGCTGCGGACCCGACCGCCGACCTGCTCGCCGACGACGTCAGTGAGCAGAAGGCCGTTCGTCTCGGCAAGCGCGAGCGGCTGCTCGCCGAGCGAGCGGATGCCGCGGGCGGTGCCTACCCCGTCGCCGTCCCGGTCACCGACACGATCGCGGCGCTGCGCGAGCGGTACGCGGACCTCGAGGCGGGTGCTGAGTCGGGGGTGACGGCGTCGGTGGCGGGCCGCATCGTCTTCAGCCGGAACACGGGCAAGCTGTGCTTCGCCGCGCTGCAGTCGGGCGACGGCGCGCGCATCCAGGCGATGGTGTCGCTGGCCGAAGTGGGCGAGGAGTCGCTGCAGGCGTGGAAGGAACTCGTCGATCTCGGCGACCACGTGTCGGTGACGGGCCAGGTGATCTCGAGCCGCCGCGGCGAGCTGTCGATCATGGTCTCGTCGTGGGCCATCGCCTCGAAGGCGCTGCTGCCGCTGCCCAACCTGCACTCCGAGCTCTCGGAAGAGACGCGGGTGCGCTCCCGCTTCCTCGATCTGATCGTGCGCGACCAGGCACGCGAGACGGTCATCGCGCGCGCCAAGGTCAACGCATCGCTCCGCCGCACGTTCGAGCGCCACGGATTCCTCGAGGTCGAGACGCCCATGCTGCAGGTGCAGCACGGCGGGGCCGCGGCGCGCCCCTTCGTCACGCGGTCGAACGCGTTCGACGCCGACTTGTACCTGCGCATCGCGCCGGAACTCTTCCTCAAGCGCGCCGTCGTGGGGGGAATCGACCGCGTCTTCGAGATCAACCGCAACTTCCGCAATGAAGGGGCCGATTCGACGCACAGCCCCGAGTTCGCGATGCTCGAGGCCTACGAGGCGTACAGCGACTACAACGGCATCGCCGACCTCACGCAGGAGCTCATTCAGAACGCCGCGATCGCGGTCGCCGGATCGACGACGGTCACGTGGGCGGACGGCACCGAATTCGACCTGGGCGGTCAGTGGGACCGCATCTCGATGTACGACTCGCTGTCGGAGGCATCCGGTCGCACGATCACGCCGCAGACTCCGCTCGCCGAACTGCGGGCACTCGCCGCCGAAGTCGGGGTCGAGGTGCCCGAAAAGGTGGCGACGCACGGCAAGTACGTCGAGGAGCTGTGGGAGCACTTCGTCAAGGGCGGCCTCGAGCGTCCGACCTTTGTGATGGACTTTCCGCTCGACACCTCGCCGCTCGTGCGTGAGCATCGCACGATTCCGGGCGTCGTGGAGAAGTGGGACCTGTACGTGCGGGGCTTCGAGCTCGCGACGGGGTACTCCGAACTCGTCGATCCCGTCATCCAGCGCGAGCGCTTCGTCGAGCAGGCGAAGCTCGCGGCGCGCGGCGACGACGAGGCGATGCGCGTCGACGAGGAGTTCCTGCGCGCCCTCGAGCACGGCATGCCGCCCACGGGAGGCATGGGGATGGGGATCGACCGACTGCTCATGGCCGTCACGGGCCTCGGCATCCGCGAGACGATCCTCTTCCCGCTCGTGAAGTAGCACCGCGGTGGCGTTCTCGCTCTGGCTGACGCTGCTCGTCGCCTGCGTCGTCATCAGCTTCACGCCGGGAGCCGGCGCCATCAACACGATGGGCAACGCGCTGAACCACGGGTTTCGTCGCGCGATCTGGGGGATCCTCGGCCAGCAGGCCGCACTCATCGTGCACATCGCCGTCGTCGCGCTCGGCGTCGGCGTGCTCGTCGCATCGTCGCCCGTCCTCTTCAACGTCATCCGGTATGCGGGCGCCGCATACCTCGCCTACCTCGGACT
Organism: Microbacterium sp. MMO-20; assembly: GCF_037147735.1. NCBI lineage: Bacteria > Bacillati > Actinomycetota > Actinomycetes > Micrococcales > Microbacteriaceae > Microbacterium > Microbacterium sp. MMO-20. The sequence continues at coordinate 14,635 of NZ_JBBCUU010000007.1, forward strand.
GCGCTTGATCCTGCGGCGGCCCGCGCGCGAAGCGGAGGGCGTCGAAGCCTGGGAGGGCGGAGGCGATGCAGGCGACGTGAACGAGGCGGATGCCGCGGTGGCGGCTGCGCCTCCGGCGGCCGTCCCGACCGAGTCGCGGTGGTCGATGTTCCGCCGGGGGCTCTGGGTCAACCTGCTGAACCCCAAGGCGATCGTGTTCTTCCTCGCCTTCCTGCCGCAGTTCATTCGGCCCGCCGATCCGCTTCTGCCGCAGTACGCGACCGTCGCGGCCACCGCCGTCGCGGTCGACATCGCCGTCATGTGGGGGTTCTTCGCCGTCGCGGCGCACGGCTTCCGCAGATTCACGCGCAGCGCGCGCGGGCAGCGCACGATCGACGTGATCTTCGGCATCCTGTTCCTCGCCGTCGCGCTCCTGCTCGCCCTCCTGCACTGACTCCCGCCTCGTGTCGCGTCCTCACTCGACACGGAAGGCCCACTCGGGCAGGTGCCCGGCCTGCACGAACGCGAGGACGATGTCGGCGAGGCCGTGGCGCGGGTCGATCGCGAGCGCGCTCCGCGCGTAGCGGTGCGCGTGCGTCGACCGGCCGAGCGCCCAGGACAACCAGGCGCAGACCGCGAGGGGCCCGGGCCGGTGCTTCTTGGGCAGGAGCGCGGCGACATCCCGCGCGACCGCGAGAGCCGCTTCCAGCCGGACGCGGTCCGGCCGCGGCGCATCGCCCCACATCACGAGGGCGAGGTCGACCGGGTACTCCTCGCCGTCCTCCCAGCGCCGCTGCGCGTCGGAGGCGATGTCGCCACCGGACTGGTCGGTCGCCCACTGCACGAGCGCGATGTCGCGCAGTCCCGGACGGTTGAGACACCAGCCGAGCATCGCCGCGCGCATGGGCGACTGTGTTGGTCGCCAGGAGAGAGCGTGCTCGAAGAGGCTCGGCAGGTCGTCGAGCTCGCAGGCCGCCTCGAGTGCCGCGGGATCGATGCGCGGCGCCGCGGATCCCATCGAGGGGATGCCGCAGATCACCTCGAGCGCCGCCGTCAGCGAGCGCATCGCCAGCCCGACCGCGCGCCGTGCGGGCTGCCCGACGCGCGGCAGCACTGCGCCCGAGCTCTGGTCGCCCGTCGGCGTGCGCAGTCCCGCACCGGCGCGCGCCGCGGCATCCGGTCCACGCTCGCAGAGGTCCGCGGGCGATCGCCCACCGGGAGGCAGATCGACGTCGTCGTGCGAACCCCAGCCATCGGATGCCACGGTCAGCGCATCGACGAGGAGCAGGCCGCTCGCGTCGGCGCGAGCGCGCAGTGCCGCGATGATCGCGGCACCCGGGAGCGCGGTGCTCGCCCCGATCGCGTCCTCCGTGTACACGATGGCGATGAGCGCGTCGGCCTCGTCGAGACGACAGATCATGCCGATCGCCGCCGACGCGACGGCGTCGATGCGTGACGAGACGTCGTCGGGACCGTCCGGCGGCAAATCGAGGCGCATCGCGCCGAGGCTGCGCCCGCGTGACATCGGGACGAGCACGAGGCTCTGCGTGGGAGTGAACCCGAGGAGGCCCGGGACGAGAGACAGGAAGTGCGCCGCATCGGCAGCCTTGACGGTGATCGACATGGCACGAGGGTGCCTACGCGCCGGAGCGCGTGGGAGCGGCGAGCCTCGATCCGTGGACAGGTCGATGAAGTCGCCGATTGTGGATAACTTCCGTACGATGGATGCCATGGACTCCTACTGGGCGGCCGTCATCTGGTCGCTGCTGCCGACCGTCGTCGTGCTCGGGCTGTTCGTCTTCGTTCTGCGTTCGATCCTGCGGATGGACCGTACAGAGCGGCGTTCGTACGCGAAGATCGAGGCCGAGGAGCGCGCCAAGCGTGGCCTCGCTCCGAAGGACGGCGACCAGCGCGTCGCGTGACACCCCGCGCTGCGCGCCGTGAGCGCCGTGAGAGTCCCACGCGCCCGCTACGCTGAACCGAACCGAACAGCGGGGGAGCAGGCGTGGAACAAACGGGGTGGGCGCTCGTCTGGGTGATCCTCGTCTTCGTCACCGATGTGACGGTGCGCATCCTCGCGGTGATCTTCGTGCCGCGCAATCGCCGACCGACGGCGGCGATGGCGTGGCTGCTGGCGATCTACTTCATCCCGATCGTCGGGGTCCTGCTCTTTCTCCTGATCGGCAACCCGCGCCTGCCGCGCAAGCGCCGGCGCAAGCAGGAGGTCATCAACGAGAGCATCCGCACGATGAGTCACGGGCTCGACCTCGGCACTCTGCGGCCGAACGCGCCCGACTGGTTCCGCGCGACAGTGCGCCTCAACCGCAATCTCGGAGCCATGCCGATCTCAGGCGACAACGGGGCGACGCTCATCTCGGGGTATCAGGACTCGATCGACGCCATGGCATCGGCCATCCGTGAAGCGACGGAGTACGTCCACGTCGAGTTCTACATCCTGCAAGCGGACGCCACGACCGAGAGCTTCTTCGCCGCGATGGAGGAGGCGGCATCGCGGGGCGTGAAGGTGCGCGTGCTGCTCGACCACTGGGCCAACCGCGGCAAGCCGTTCTACAAGCAGACGCTGAAGCGGCTGACCGACATGGGGGCGGACTGGCACCTGATGCTCCCCGTGCAGCCGTTCCGCGGCGCCTACACGCGGCCCGACCTGCGCAATCACCGCAAGCTCCTCGTCGTCGACGGGCGCGTCGCTTTCACCGGATCGCAGAACGTGACCGATTCGACCTACAACCTGAAGAAGAACATCCGTCGCGGCCTGCACTGGGTCGACATGATGACGCGCGTCGACGGGCCGGTCGTGGCATCCATCAACGCCGTCTTCCTCAGCGACTGGTACAGCGAGACCGACGAGATCGTCGACGATATCGAGCTGTTCGACGTGCGACCGGGGACGGGTGATCTCGACTGCCAGATCATCCCGTCGGGACCGGGGTTCGAGTACCAGAACAACCTCAAGCTCTTCATGTCGCTGCTGTTCGCGGCGAAGGAGAAGCTCATCATCGTCTCTCCGTACTTCGTGCCCGACGAGGGCCTGCTGCTCGCGATCCAAACCGCCTGCCAGCGCGGCGTGCATGTCGAGCTGTTCGTCTCGGAGGAGGGCGATCAGGCGATGGTCTACCACGCCCAGCGCAGCTACTACGAAGCGCTGCTGCGCGGCGGCGTCAAGATCTTCATGTACCGGAAGCCCTTCATCCTCCACTCCAAGTCGATGTCGGTCGACGACGACGTCGCCGTCATCGGCTCGAGCAACATGGACATGCGATCGTTCGGTCTGAACCTCGAGATCTCACTGCTCGTGCGGGGCGAGGAGTACGTGCAGCAGCTGCGCCGCGTCGAAGACGATTACCGTTCGTTCAGCCGCGAGCTCACGCTCGAGGAATGGAAGAAGCAGCCGTTGCGCTCTACTGTGCTCGACAACCTCGCGCGGCTCACGTCGGCGTTGCAGTGAGACGATTCGGGCCGCTGCGACACTGTCGGAGTGGATGCCGATCGACGTGGCGTCCGCGCACACGACTACGCAAGGATGACACCATGACCGCCGCACGCCGCACCTCTTCGCTTCTCGCCCTGATCGGCGCCGGAGCCCTGCTTCTCGCGGGCTGCGCATCGGGTGCGGCGGTCCCCGCGTCGAGTGGCAGCGCGAGCGAGACGCCCATCGGCGGCGAGATCCGCACGGAGGCCGGATGGCTCGACGGCGGGCGGTTCATCGGCATCGTCACCGACGGCTCCTCGACCTGCGTCCCGACCGCGACGGATGCCACGGTTCAGGCCGACGGCACGCTCGCCGTCACCCTCGACAACGGCCCGGCCGACAAGGCCTGCACCGCCGACATGGTCCCGCGCGTGAGCCTCGTCGGGGTCCCCGAGGGCGTCGACCCCACGAAGGACCTCGACATCGTCGTCACGATGGCGCAGGGCGGCCGCGGAGACGCCGATCTCGACGGCCTCGACGCATCGCAGGTGAAGACGGGCGCGACCGACTATCTCCCCTCCGCCGGGTGGGTCGATGACGACCAGATCGCGATCCTGACCTGGGGCTCGTCCACGTGCGCCCCGGTCGTCGGCGACGTCACGGCATCCGACTCGAAGAACGTCATGGTGACCTTCGCCGACCTCGGTGACAAGCCGTGCACGATGGACATGGCGCCGCGCGCGACGCTGATCTCGGTCGCGGGACTCGACGTCGACGACGACGGTGCCTCCGTGACGCTCTCAGGCGGCGACGCTCAGTTCGCGACGCCCGTCACGGTCGCCGTCATCGGCTGACGCGGGGGTTCAGCGGGGGTCGTCGGCTGACGGCGTTTCGGTTCGCCGGCGTCGAATTGTGGATGCCGCGCACTCCAACCCGCAGTTCGGCGCCGGTGAATCCGGCCTCCGCACTGCGCAACACCTTCTCCCCAGCGGCCCCGGAGTGAAGACCTCGATCTGATCCTGTGGAAAACCGCACGCGAGCCACCGACGTGTATCACAGTGTCGGCATGCATCGTCCCCCTTTGCCTGCGGAACTCGGCCCGTCCTTCTCCGTGGCCGACGCGCTCGCCGCGGGAGCGACGCCGTCGCGGCTGCGCGCTCTCGATCTCGCGCGCCCCTTCCACGGCGTGCGTCAGCGGAAGGTCATCGAAGCGCACGACGCGGGCCCGGAGGCCGCACTGCTCCGACTGATCGCGCAGTACGCGTGTCGGATGACCGAGCACGAGTTCTTCAGCCACACCGCCGCCGCGGTGCTCTGGGGGTTGCCGCTGCCGATCGCGTCCCTGCGCGCCGGTTCGCTCGACGTCTCGGTGTTCGCGCCGCGACGCGCGCCGGCAGCCGCCGGCGTGTCCGGTCACAGTGTGACGCCGGGGCTTGCCCACGTCGTGACGCATCCGGCGCGCGGGGTGCGCGTGAGCACCCCGGCATCCACGGTGGCGTTGCTCGCCGGCCGGGTGCCCCATGCCTACGATCTCGTCGCACTGGCGGATGCCGCGGTGCGCGAGCCGCTCCACCGCAGGGATCCGCCCGCGCTCACGTCGCTCGAGAGTCTGACGAGCGCGCTGGATGCCGGCCGTCGCGTCGGTCGCGACCGACTGCGCGCCGCCCTTCCGAGGGTCTCGACGCGGACGCGCTCGCGCGCCGAGACGTGGTTGCGGCTGACCGTGATCGATGCCGGGCTGCCCCAGCCGGAGGTCAACTATGACGTCATCGAGGCCGGCCGATGGCTCGGACAGGTCGACCTCGCCTACCCCGAGCTGAGGATCGCCATCGAGTACGAGGGGGAGCATCACCTCACCGATCCGCTCCAGTGGGCCGAGGACATCGCTCGGGCGACCCCGGCTCCACCCGCGCCGAGGCATCACGCCGACGGCGAACACGGGCATACCGGCATCCTTCCCTCGTTAGCCTCTACGTAGATGCCAGAAGTCTCGGCATCCGGAGGAGCCAGACATGTTCGAGAGATTCACCGACCGTGCCCGTCGCGTCGTCGTCCTCGCCCAAGAAGAGGCGAAGATGCTCAACCACAACTACATCGGGACCGAGCACATCCTGCTGGGCCTGATCCACGAGGGTGAGGGTGTCGCGGCCAAGGCGCTCGAAAGCCTCGGGATCTCCCTCGACGCCGTCCGCGAGCAGGTCCAGGACATCATCGGCCAGGGCCAGCAGCAGCCGACGGGCCACATCCCCTTCACGCCGCGCGCCAAGAAGGTGCTCGAGCTGTCGCTGCGAGAGGCGCTGCAGCTCGGTCACAACTACATCGGCACGGAGCACATCCTGCTCGGCCTCATTCGCGAAGGCGAGGGCGTCGCCGCCCAGGTGCTCGTCAAGCTCGGCGCCGACCTCAACAAGGTGCGCCAGCAGGTCATCCAGCTGCTCTCGGGGTACCAGGGCAAAGAGCCCGCGGGCGTCGCGACCGGTGCCGGCGAGCAGCAGAGCCAGTCCGCCCAGGGCGGCTCGGCGGTGCTCGACCAGTTCGGACGCAACCTCACGCAGGCCGCGCGCGACAACAAGCTCGACCCCGTCATCGGGCGCGAGAAGGAAATCGAGCGCGTCATGCAGATCCTGTCGCGCCGCTCGAAGAACAACCCCGTCCTCATCGGCGAGCCCGGCGTCGGCAAGACCGCCGTCGTCGAGGGCCTCGCGCAGGCGATCGTCAAGAATGACGTCCCCGAGACGCTGAAGGACAAGCAGGTCTACTCGCTCGACCTCGGTTCGCTCATCGCGGGGTCCCGCTATCGCGGTGACTTCGAGGAGCGCCTGAAGAAGGTCACGAAGGAGATCCGTACGCGCGGCGACATCATCGTGTTCATCGACGAGATCCATACCCTCGTGGGTGCGGGCGCTGCGGAGGGAGCGATCGACGCGGCCTCCATCCTGAAGCCGCTCCTCGCTCGTGGCGAGCTGCAGACGATCGGTGCGACGACCCTCGACGAGTACCGCAAGCACTTCGAGAAGGATGCCGCGCTGGAGCGCCGATTCCAGCCGATCCAGGTCGCCGAGCCGAGCCTGCCCCACGCGATCAACATCCTGAAGGGGCTGCGCGACCGCTACGAGGCGCACCACAAGGTGCAGATCACCGACGGCGCGATCGTCGCGGCGGCGAACCTCGCCGACCGCTACATCTCCGACCGGTTCCTGCCCGACAAGGCGATCGACCTGATCGACGAGGCCGGCGCGCGTCTGCGCCTGTCGATCCTGTCGTCCCCGCCGGAGCTGCGCGAGTTCGACGAGAAGATCGCGAAGGTCCGCGAGGACAAGGAGCTCGCCTCCGAGGAGCAGGACTTCGAGAAGGCCGCATCGCTGCGCGACGAGGAGAAGTCCCTTCTCGCCGAGCGCCTCCGCCTCGAGAAGCAGTGGCGTTCGGGTGACGTCGCGAGCCACGCCGTCGTCGATGAGGGTCTCATCGCCGAGGTGCTCGCGCAGGCCACCGGCATTCCCGTCTTCAAGCTCACCGAGGAGGAGACGAGCCGTCTCGTCTTCATGGAGAAGGCGCTGCACCAGCGCGTCATCGGGCAGGAAGAAGCCATCGCGGCCCTCTCCCGCACGATCCGCCGCCAGCGCGCCGGCCTCAAGGACCCGAAGCGGCCGTCGGGCTCGTTCATCTTCGCCGGCCCCACCGGTGTCGGGAAGACCGAGCTCGCCAAGGCGCTCGCCGAGTTCCTCTTCGACGACGAGGGCGCGCTGATCTCCCTCGACATGTCGGAGTTCGGTGAGAAGCACACCGTGTCGCGGCTGTTCGGTGCCCCTCCCGGGTTCGTCGGCTTCGAAGAGGGCGGCCAGCTCACCGAGAAGGTGCGCCGCAAGCCGTTCTCGGTCGTGCTCTTCGACGAGATCGAGAAGGCCCACCCCGACATCTTCAACTCGCTGCTGCAGATCCTCGAAGAGGGTCGTCTGACCGATGGTCAGGGCCGCGTCGTCGACTTCAAGAACACGGTCATCATCATGACCACCAACCTCGGTTCGTCGGCGATCGCCGGCGGCCCGGTCGGGTTCCAGGTCGAGGGCAACGCGCAGACGACGTACGAGCGGATGAAGGGCAAGGTCGACGAGGAGCTGAAGCGTCACTTCAAGCCCGAGTTCCTCAACCGCGTCGACGACGTCATCGTCTTCCCGCAGCTGAACAAGGATGAGCTCCGCCAGATCGTGGGCCTCTTCACGAAGCGCCTCAGCGAGCGTCTGCTGGACCGTGACATGACGGTCGAGCTGACGGACGCCGCGAAGGACCGTCTCATCGAGATCGGCTTCGATCCGACGCTCGGCGCCCGGCCCCTGCGCCGCGCGATGCAGCGCGAGGTCGAGGACCAGCTCTCGGAGCGGATCCTGCACGGCGAGCTCAACCCCGGCGACCACGTGAAGGTGGATGCCGAGGGCGGGAAGTTCCTCTTCGAGCACGGCCCGCGCGGCGAGCGCGTCGCCGTGGGCGTCGGAGCTGCCGGCGAGATCGAGGCCACCCCGGACATCGTCGCGGGGAGCTGACACCGAGCGCACACGAGGGGGCTGGATGCCGAGGCATCCAGCCCCCTTCGTCGTGTCGATCCGCGCGCGCTCGCGGACCCGCGCATCGCGCCGTCGTCAGTCGCGCGGCGCGACGTCGACCTGCACACGCAGGGTCGAGCGCTTCGCCTTCGTGAAGATGATGCCCTTCACGGGGGAGACGTCGCCGTAGTCGCGCCCCCACGCGACCGTGACGTAGCGGTCGTTCGCCCATTGATTGTTGGTGGGATCGATCGCAAGCCACTGGCCGCCCTCATCGGCGAGGTCGTTCGTGCGGTCTTCGGCAGACCCTGTCGCGGGCAGCCACACGGCGAGCCAGGCATGCGAGGCATCCGCTCCGAAGACGCGCTCTTTGCCGGGTGCGGGCTCCGTCGCGAGATACCCGGAGACGTATCGCGCGGCCACGCCGTTGCCCCGCAGACACGCGAGGGCGACGTGCGCGAAGTCCTGGCAGACGCCAGCTCGTTTGCGCATCGCGTCGGCGACGGTCGAGGTCACCGTCGTCGCGGTCTTGTCGTACGTGAAGTCGCGGAAGATGCGCTGCATGAGGTCGGTCGCGGCCTCGCCGAGAGGCCGCCCCGGCGTGAGCGACTCGGCGCCGTACGCCGTCGCCTCCGATACGTGCCGCGCACGCGTCGACTCGAGCGCGTATTCCGTCGCGCGCCAGGCGCCCGGCACTTCGGGATGCAGAAGCGGGCGGGCACGCTCCCACGGCTGGTCGAGAGCGCCCTGATCGTAGGCGGGGTCGTCGACGGTCACTTCGCTCGACGAGGTGATGGTCAGCTCGTCATGCGGATCGGTCACGTGGAAGTAGGTGGAGGAGTTGCCGAAATAGTCGCGATCCGCGAAGAGATCGCCGGGCGGGGGTGAGACGACGACGTCGGATGCCTCGACGCGCTGCCACGGCAGAGGTCGCGGCACGAGGTGGAACTGGCCGACGCTGTCCTGCACGGGCTTGCTGTAGGTGTACGCCGTGCGATGCCACACCCGATACGCCCTCATCCGCGGCTCTCCATGACTTCGATGAGCGACAGCTCCGAGAGCGGCACGGCGGGCGGTCCGCTCTCGAAGTGCAGGTGGCGTACGGCATCGGACAGGCGCTCGAGCTGCTCCTTCACGTGCGCGAGGAAGTCGACGAGTACGTCGCGACGGCCGTGGGTCGCCGCGCCGAGCGAAGACACATCGGCCACGCCGAGCTCGGTCTCGAGGTGGTCGAGTAGGCGCTCCGCGCGGGTGGATCCCGTCGAGGCGGGCATGGCCGCCAGATGCGTACGCAGCTCGTCGAGCGCGAAGCGCAGGGAGCGCGGATTGCTGCGGTCGAGCAGCAGGAGATCGAGAACGTCCGCCGCGCGCGCCGATCCGCGGTAGCGCCGGCGGTAGGTCACGACGCTCTCCGAAGCGATCAGCACGGCTTCGAGGACGTTCCGCGCCGCGCGTCCGTCCCGGCGCTCCGCGAAGCCTGCCGTCAGCAGCTCGCACAGCTGCAGGCCGCGCTCGAGGTAACGACCCGCTTCGATCATGTGCCAGCCGGTGTCGCGGATCATGTTCGCCGTCACTCCGTAGAGCGACAGCATCGCGGCGAGCATGCGCCCGCCGGACTCCGCCGTGCGGTGCGGGTGCGCCGAGCTGCGGAGGGCCCGCGTCGCGCGGTCGATGTTCGCGAAGACCCGCCAGGTGTCGCCCGACAGCTGATCACGGACGCCCTCCATCGCTTCGCGGAGGCGTGCCACACCGTGCGCCGCCGATCCGGGACGTCGGGAGTCGAGCAGGAGCGACCGGAACTCCGCCTCCGGATCGAGTGACCGCATGCCGGCGAGGCGGGCGAGGGCGTCGAGCAGCACCCGTGGGCTCTCCGCGATGACGCCCGCGGTATAGGCGCCCGGCTGGTCGAGTTCGGCCTGCGCCGCGAGCAGCAGGCGCAGCAGATCTTCGGTGCGCTCGGCATAGCGACCGGTCCAGAACATGTCGGCGTGCGCGCGCGGAGCGAGCGGCGGTGTCGAGCGCGCCGTCGGCAGCGGGGCGATCTCGGTGAGGTTCTGGTCGGGGTCGGTCTCGGCGCTCTTGAGGACCCACACGTCCTTGGCGCGCGGCGGCGCGTCGGGGTGGGCACGCACGCTCGCGAGGCCCCCGACGAGTGGGCGGTAGGCGGAGCCGTAGCGGAGCGTGAAGGCGCGCAGGGTGAGCGACTGCGACGCTGCCCGCGGGTGGGTTCCCGAGGCATCCCACACCGGCGTCTGCGAGAGGGGCAGCTGATCCTGGCCGACGTAGCGATGCGGTGCCGCGGCGATGCGCGCGGCGAGTTCATCGGCGGGGGCGCTCGTGACCGCTCGGCGCGGTTCGTCGATCGCCCGCACGAGAAGAGTGGGGTCGCCCGCGGCGAGGCGGTCGAGAACGAGGGCGCGGGATGCCGCGTCGCCGCACCACCACGTCGGTGCGGACGGAAGTCGCAGCTGTTCGCCGAGCAGCAGCTCGCACGCGCCGGCGAGGTACGGCATGAGGGCGGGGTTCTCGAGGACGCCTGCGCCGAGCCCGTTGACGAGCCGAACAGTGCCGCGGCGGACGGCTTCGGTGAGGCCCGCCACGCCGAGTCGCGAGTCGCCGCGCAGTTCCAGCGGATCGCACCAGGCGGCATCCACCCGCCGGATGATGACGTCGATCCGGTCGGTGGGGCGCTTGTCCGGCCAGCGCGCGGGCTTCATCCACACGTACCCGTCGCGCACGACGAGGTCACTGCCCTGGACGAGGGGGAACCCGAGCGCGTTCGCGAGGAACGCCTGATCGAACGCCGTCTCGCTGAGCGTTCCGGGGGAGAGGACGACCACGCGCGGGTCGTCGACGGTGTCTGCGACCGACGTCAGCAGAGCCGCGCGCAGCGCTGCGAAGTACGGGTCGATGTGGTGGAGCGTGCTCTCCTGGAAGAGGTCGGGGAGCACCTGAGAGATGACGCGACGATTCTCGGCGGCGAAGCCGAGCCCCGACGGTGCCTGGACGCGGTCGGTCAGCACCCGCCATTCGCCGTGCGCGTCGCGACCGAGATCGACGGCCGAGAGGAGGAGCGGATGCCGATCGCTCGCGCTCGCGCGGGCGAGGGGGCGCAGGAACCCGCTGTGGCCGAAGATCACGGCGGAGGGGACGATGCCCTCGCGCAGGAGGCGCTGCTCGCCGTAGACGTCCACGAGGATCGCGTTGAGCAGTTCGGCGCGCTGGGCGAGCCCGACCTCGAGCGGCGCCCAGGACGGCGCGTCGAGCACGAGAGGCATCGGATCGAGCTGCCACGGCTGTGCGCCGCCGTCGGCACCTGCGTCCGCGCGCACGTAGGAGACACCGTCGTCGGCGAGAAAGCGCGTGATCTCACCGTCGATGCGGCGCAGATCGTCGGCGGTGAGGGCGAGGGCGTGCTCGGCGAGTGCTTTCCACCCCGAGCGCAGAGCGCCGCCGTCGTCGACGACCTCGTCGTAGCGGGGCTCACCGGCGCCCGCGAACGCCAACGTCGGCTGAGACACGGATGCCGCGTAGTCGCGCAGCACGCTCACGGCGCCTCCCCTCGGCAAGAGCTGCGGCGCTTCCGTGACGGGTCCGCGGAAGTCGCCGGCTCAGGCTCCAGCGTAGGGGTCCCGGGGGCGGGCACGGCGCAGCGGCATGACGGCGGGCAATACAGTGGGTCCGTGACCGCCTTCACCGTCCGCGCCGCGCGCACCTCCGACGTGCGCGGCATCCTGGGTCTTCTCGATCCGTGGGTGCAACGGCGGATCCTGCTCGGCAAGGACGTCGTCACCGTGTACGAGGCGGTGCAGGAGTTCGTCGTCGCCGAGGCCGACGGCGAACTCATCGGTTGCGGCGCGCTGCACGTCATGTGGGAGGACCTGGGCGAGATCCGCACCCTCATCGTCGCCGACGGGTGGCTGCATCACGGTGTCGGCGGCGCGGTCGTCGCGCGCCTCGAGGAGAACGCGCGAGCGCTCGGCCTGTCGCGGCTGTTCTGTCTGACGTTCGAGGTCGACTTCTTCTCACGGCGCGGTTTCGCCCCCATCGGCGAGCAGGTCGTCGACCCCGACGTGTACTCCCAGCTGCTGCGCTCGCCGGACGAGGGCGTCGCGGAGTTCCTCGACCTCGCCCACGTCAAACCGAACACGCTCGGCAACACCCGCATGCTCAAGCAGCTCTGACGGCGCGGGCCGCATAGCCTGGACGGGTGAGCACCCGTCGACCCACCGAGGCCGCGCGCCGTCGCCCGTCCGCCGCCGTGTATCGACGGCGGCGCCTCGTCGCGGTGCTGATCGTCCTCGTGATCGTCGCGGCCGTCGTGCTCGCCATCTGGCAACCGTGGAAGAGTGCTGCGGGCGGCGCGACGCCATCGCCGACGCGGAGCGCGCCGGCCGCTTCGGTGAGCCCGTCCGTGACACCGACCGGGGGCGGGCAGGCGACCGCGCCCGCGGCCGACCCGGCGCCCTCGGCGTCCGGCACCGACCCGGCGATCGCCGCGTGCACGACCTCGGACATCTCGGTGCTGGCCGTCACCGACAAGGATTCCTACGGAGCGGGGGAGCAGCCGCAACTCTCGATCTCGCTGTCGAACACGTCGAGCGCGCCGTGCCTCATCAATGTCGGGACGGCGACGCAGGCGTTCGTCATCACGAGTGGGACCGATACCTGGTGGCGGTCGACCGATTGCCAGAGCGAGTCGAGCGATCAGGTGGTGCAGCTCGCGGCCGGTCAGACCGTCGGCAGCGTCACGCCACTCGTCTGGGACCGCACGCGCTCGTCGGTGGACACCTGCGATTCGACGTCGCGCCCGTCCGCCGCGGCCGGGTACTACCACCTGCAGGTGTCGATCGGCGGGATCGTCGGCGCGGACACCAAGATGTTCGAGCTCCAGTGACGCCCTATCGGGGTGCGCACACCGCATTCTGAGAGTATTCTCATCCGCTCGGGAGCCTGCGGCGCAGACACCTCGCTCAGGGATGCGTACCCTCGAAAGGAGCTCCTCGGCGGATGTCCCCGCTGTCCCCAGCAGCGGCACGGTGCCGTACCCCAGCGGCTCGAATCTCGGACCGTCCGGCGAGTGAGCGTGGCCCTCTCGATCCTCCCAGTCCCCAATGTGAGGATCGAGAGGGCCTCTCTTTCCGCCGCCGCCGCACACCCTCCTAGGCTGGATGTCATGGCCGGCAAGAAGCGCGCGAAGGCATCCCTCGAGTTCCGCAACACCCCGCTGGCGGACGCTCTGCAGACGCAGGACATGGCGGCGCTCGCCTTTGCGCTGCGACACGGACCGACCGTCGTCCCGCTCATGCGCCCGGGGCAGAGAGACGACCCGCGCGATGGCGGTGAGGTGTGGACCTATCGCGATCCGAACACGGGCGATGTCGCGTTGCTGCTGTTCAGCGACGCGGCGCACAAGCCGGCCGCGCTGCCGCCCGCTGTCGGGCTGCAGTCGCCCGCGTGGCTGCGGGCGTTCCTCGGTGCGCACGAGGCCGAGATCACGACGGTGTTCTTCGATATCGCGGGGCCGCATCCGATGCAGGCGACTCCGGCCGATCTCATCGCCGCGCTCGACGCCTGACGTGCGGGTGCGGCGCTGTCAGAACGACGGCTCGTCGCCCGGGGTGATGGGGTGCAACCGGGCGAGGTCGCGCAACGCGCCGCGCAGGTCGGTGGATGCCGTGTCGACGACGGATCGGTAGCCGAGGCGCGCCGCTTCGGCGCGCCGCTGGTCGTGCTGCGTCACGGCGCGCACCTCACCCGCGAGGCTGAGCTCTCCGATCGCGACGAGTTTGGCGGGGTTCGGGCGGTTGGAGACCGCGCTCGCGACAGCGAGGGCGATCGCGAGGTCGGCGGCCGGCTCGACGAGGCGGACGCCGCCCACGGTCGAGACGTACACGTCCTGGTCGGAGACGCGGATGTTCGCGCGCTTCTCGAGCACGGCGAGGATCATCGCGACGCGCGCACCGTCCACGCCGCTCACGACGCGACGCGGATTCGGGCCCGACCCGGGCAGCGTCAGTGCCTGCACTTCGACGGGGAGCGCTCGCCGACCTTCGAGGGCGACCGTGACGCATGTGCCCGGCTCGCGCGAGCCGTGGCCGAGGAACAGCGCGCTCGGGTCAGGCACCTCGGCGATGCCGTGCTGTGTCTGTTCGAAGCAGCCGACCTCATCGGTCGCCCCGAAACGGTTCTTCAGTGCGCGGACGAACCGCAGCGACGTCTGCCGGTCGCCCTCGAAGTGGCAGACGACGTCGACGAGGTGTTCGAGGATGCGGGGGCCCGCGACCTGGCCGTCCTTCGTGACGTGGCCGACGAGGATCACGGGGAGATCCCGCTCCTTCGCGACGCGGATGAGCGTGGATGCCACTTCGCGCACCTGACTCGGATGGCCCGCCGATCCGTCGACGAGGCTGGATGAGACCGTCTGCACCGAGTCCACGACGAGGAGGTCCGGGCCGGCCTCGTCGACGTGACCGAGCACGGTCGCAAGGTCGGTCTCAGCGGCGAGGTACAGCTCGTCGTTCAGCGCGCCGGTGCGTTCGGCACGTAGCCGCACCTGTCCGAGCGACTCCTCGGCGCTCACGTACAGCACTCGGCGGCCCGCCGCGGCGGTCCGTGCCGCGACCTCGAGCAGCAGCGTGGACTTGCCGACGCCCGGTTCGCCGGAGAGCAGGATCGCGGCCCCCGGGACGACACCGCCGCCGAGCACCCGATCGAACTCGCCGACACCGGTCGTCCGGCGCGGGGTCTCGCGCGTGTCGATCTCGGTGATGGGGCGTGCCGAGCGCGTGGGTGCGAGGGCCGTCACGGACGAGGCGGCGATGCCCGTCGACGTCGCCGCCTCGACGACGGTGCCCCACTGCTGGCACTCGCCGCACCGGCCGACCCACTTCGCGCTCGTCCAGCCGCACTCGGTGCAGCGGTACGCCAGGGTCGTCGCCGCGCGCTTGGATGCCATGCAGCAAGGCTAACCGCGCCATCCGACACGGCCGTTCGTGCGCGCGCGGTGTCGCGCGCGGCCTCAGCGCAGCGAGTCGGCGACCTCACGCAGCGCGTCGGCGGAACGGTGGAAGAGCTCGAGCTCGGAGGGCGAGAACGTCGTCTCACGGATGGGCTGCGCGCCTGACGCCGACAGCACCGCCGGCACCGAGAGGGCGACGCCGCTCACGCCGTGGAAGTCTTCGAGCACCGGCGCGACGGGCAGGACGGTGTGCTCGTCGCCGAGGATCGCCTCGACGATGCGCGCGCCGGAGAGACCGATCGCGTAGTTCGTGGCGCCCTTGCCCTGGATGACCTTGTACGCGGCATCCCGCACGTCGACGGCGATCTGGTCGAGTTCCTCCTTCGTGAAGCGCGGCTGCCCGTCCAGCGGCTGCCACTCCAGGATGGGGACCGAGCCGATCGTGGCGTGCGACCAGAGCGGGAACTCGGTGTCGCCGTGCTCGCCGACGATGTAGGCGTGCACGCTCGAGATCGAGACACCCGCGCGCCGGGCGATCTTCCAACGCAGTCGCGAGGTGTCGAGAACCGTGCCCGAGCTGAAGACGCGCTCGCGCGGCAGGCCGCTGATCTCCTGCGCGATGACGGCCATGACATCGGCCGGGTTCGTGACGACGACGAAGACGGCGTCGGGGGAGCGCTCGAGGAGGTCGGGCACGAGGGAGCGCAGGATGTTGGCGTTGACACCGGCGAGGTCGATGCGCGTCTGGCCGGGCTTCTGCGCGGCGCCCGCGGTGATGACGACGACGTGCGAGCCGGCGGTGACGTCGAGGTCGGCGCCGCCGATGATGTCGCTCGACCCGGTGAACTGCGAGCCGTGCGCGAGGTCGAGCACCTCGGCCTCGACGCGCGCGGCGGCGATGTCGTATAGGGCGACGTGGCGCGCCGATTCGCGGATGAGGGCGGCGTACGCGACGGACGAGCCGACCGCTCCCGCTCCGACGACGGTCAGTTTCGAGTTCTCGATCACGCTCATGCGTTCAGTCTGGCAGTGCCCCCGGTGTCGTGCCACCGCCCGATGCAGGGTTGCGCACGCCGATCGCAGACACCACCGACCCCGCCACGAGCAGCGCTCCGGTGACGAGAGCCACACGATGGAATCCGTCGAGATCCAGCGTGCCGCCGATGATCGCCGACAGCGAGGCGATCGCAAGAAGGCCCGCGACGCGTGCGACCGCGTTGTTGACCGCCGATGCGATGCCCGAACGCGCCGGGTCGGCGGATCCCAGGATCGCCGCGGTGAGCGGAGACACCGTGATCGCGAGACCGAGTCCGAGGACGATCATGGCGGGGAGGACCTGCCACCAGTAGTCGAAATCGGTGCCGACGAGCAGCAGGAGAAGGCATCCCACCGCCATGACGAGGGGGCCGACGGTCATGAACAGCCGCGGCCCGAGGCGTCCCGACAGTGCGCCGATGCGCGAGCTGAGCGCGATGACGAGGATCGTCGTGGGCAGGCTCGCGAGACCCGCGAGAGTCGCGGACAATCCGGCGCCCTGCTGGAGGTACACCGACACCACGAAGCCGTTGAGCGAGAGCGCGGCATAGATGAACAGTGTCGCGAGGTTGCCGGCGGAGAACGTGCCGCTGCGGAACAGGTCGAGCGGAAGGAGCGGCTGCGACGCGCTGCGCTGACGGAGCAGGAACGCGGCGAGCAGAAGGATGCCGAGGCCGAGCGATGCCCACAGCCAGGGGACTGCGGCGCTCGCGGTGCCTGCGTTGGGAAGTTCGATGAGGGCGAGTACCGCGAGCCCGAGACCCGCGGTGCACAGCACGGCGCCCGTCCAGTCGATGCGGGCACCCGGGCGCCGCTCGTCGCGCGCCTCGAGGCGTGGCAGGAGGGCGAGGGCGACCCCGATGGGTGCGACGTTGATGAGAAAGACCCAGCGCCAGGAGAGGTGGTCCACGATGACGCCGCCGAGGAGTGGCCCCACGATCATGGCGCCGGTGGTCAACGCCGTCCACAGTCCGATCGCGCGCGAGCGCACGGGTTCGGCCATCGTCGACGTGATGAGAGCGAGCGAGCTCGGCACCAGGAACGCCCCCGCGACGCCCTGCAGGGCGCGCGCGACGATGAGGAGCTCGATCGACGGAGCGGCGGCGACGGCCACCGAGGCGACGCCGAAGCCGATGAGTCCGATACGCAGCACGAGCAGGCGCCCGTAGGCGTCGCTCGCTGCACCTGCGACGAGAATGAGGGCGCCGAGTGTCACGAGGTAGGCGTCGACCGTCCACTGCTGCGTCGACAGCCCGCCGCCGAGCTCGCGCGAGATCGCCGGCAGGGCGACATTCACGACCGTGCCATCCAGGAAGGCGACGAAGGAGCCCAGAACCGCGATCACGACGACCAGGCGCTGTTGCGACGTCATGCGATCGGTCATGCCTCCACGCTAGGGGGCAGCGCGGACGTCGTGGGGTCAGTCGTCGCATCGCAGCCCGCGGCCGGTTCGCGGCATGCGCCCGACTGTCGTAGGATGGACGACGGTGACGTGTCCGAGCGGCCGAAGGTGCAACTCTCGAAAAGTTGTGTAGGGTAACCCCCTACCGTGGGTTCAAATCCCACCGTCACCGCCACGAAAACCCCCGACTCGTCGGGGGTTTTCTTTGGAGCAAGAGCAGACCCGCGACCTTCTCCCCGTACACTTGCGGGCATGAGCGCGACTTCCGATCGGGATGCCGCGATCGCGCGTCTCGAGCAGGATTTCGGGGCCCTCTTCGCCCGCATCCGCGTGAACTGGCGTGAAGCGGCCGCAACGGTGCACCCCGATCTGCAGCCGCTCGGCTATCGCGTGCTCGCAGCGCTCGCCGACGGCACCGTGACATCGGCCGGTGAGATCATCGATCGTTTCCAGACCGACAAGTCGGCCGTCAGTCGTCAGCTCCGCCAGCTCGAAGAGCTCGGCCTCGTCGAGAGTCGACCCGACCCCGTCGACCGCCGTGCCCGCGTCCTGGCCGTCACCGACCTCGCGCGTGAGCGCATCGCGGCGGCCCGCAGCGATCGCGAGGCCCGTCTCGGCGCGCGACTGGACGCCTGGAGCGCCGACGACCTCGAACTCGTCTCCGCACTGTTGCGTGACCTCGCCCGCTGAGCGCGGGCCTGGCTAGGCTCGTGCCATGGATGCCGCGGCGTGGACCTTCCTCATCCTCGGGGCCGCGGTCGTCGCGTTCGTCAGTGGGCGGATCCCGCTCGCCGTCGTCTCGGTCGGCGTCGCCCTCGCCCTGTGGGCGACGGGTGTCCTGACGCTCGGCGAAGCCCTGTCGGGGTTCGGTGATCCGACCGTCCTCTTCATCGCGAGCCTGTTCGTCGTCAGCGAGGCGCTGGATGCCACGGGCGTGACCGCCTGGCTCGGCCAGCAGGTCGTGACCCGGGCGGGAACGGGACGGATGCGGCTGACGGTCGTCATCGGCGCGATGGTGGCGGTGCTGTCGGCGTTCATCTCGATCAACGGAGCCGTCGCCGCCCTCCTCCCCGTCGTCGTGGTGGTGGCGGTGCGGGCGGGACTCGTCCCGTCGAAGATGCTCATCCCCCTCGCGTTCGCGGCGAGCGCGGGGTCGCTCCTCACCCTCACGGGCACGCCCGTGAACATCGTCGTGTCGGAGGCCGCCGCGGCGGCCGGCGGGCGAGAGTTCGGCTACTTCGAGTTCGCGCTCGCGGGAATCCCGCTCGTCCTCCTCACGATCGCGACGGTGGCACTCGGCGGCGATCGCCTGCTGCCCGCGCGCACGCCGGAGCACTTCGGCGATGCCGCCGACGCCGTCGACGCGAGTGAACTCGCCCGCGCCCTGCGCTCGAGCTACGACGTCTCCCTCGAGACGGGCGCACTGTTCAGCGCGCGGCTGGGCGTCGCCGAAGTGCTGGTCGCCCCGCGGTCGAGCCTCATCGGACGTACCGTGACGGTCGGGATGACGACGCGCGACGACGGCCTCGTCATCCTCGGCCTCCGCCGCGGCGAGGACGACGGCGCGGGCGCGACGCGCACGACGGGGCCGGGGACGCTGACGCTCCAGGCCGGCGACGCCGTGCTGGTGCAGGGCCCGTGGGGAGCGCTGACGCACTACACGCGGTCGGCTGATGTCATCGCCGTCACCCCGCCGCAGGCCGTGCAGCGCGCCGTGCCGCTCGGTCGCGGGGCGAAGCGCGCTCTCGTGATTCTCGGCATCATGATCGTGCTCCTCGCCACCGGGGCCGTGCCGCCCGCGGTCGCGGGCCTGCTGGCGGCGGGCGCGATCATTCTCACCCGGGTGCTGACCGTGCCGCAGACGTATCGCGCCATCGAGTGGACGACCGTCATCCTCATCGCCGGAATGGTGCCCCTGTCGGCCGCCTTCATCTCGACGGGCGCCGCCACGCGAGTCGCGGATGTCGTTCTCGGCGTCATCGGCGACAGTGCACCGCAGCTCGCGCTGCTCGTCCTGTGCGTCGTCACCATGGTCCTCGGTCAGTTCATCTCGAACGTCGCGACGGTCCTCATCGTGACGCCGATCGCGCTCGCGATCGCGCAGTCGCTCGACCTCAGCGTCCTTCCGTTCATGATGGCGCTGACGGTCGCCGGCGCGGCGTCCTTCCTCACCCCGATCGCGACCCCCGCGAACCTCATGGTGCTGCAGCCCGGCGGCTACCGCTTCGGCGACTACTGGCGTCTCGGCATCCCGCTGATGATCGTCTACCTCGCCGTCGCCGTGCTCTACGTGCCGCTCGTCTGGCCGTTCTGACCGGTCAGTCGGCGAGACCGAACAGCTGCAGCGGGTGGGTGAGCCGCCACCAGGCGTCGGGGTCGGGGATGTCGGCGGTCAGGTGCGCGCTCGTCGACGCGGTGCCGAGGGGCCCCTTCGTCGAGACGGTGCCGACCTCGGCGCCGGCGGTGCGAGCGTCGCCGAGCGCCAGGTCGGAAGTCACCGGCGCCGTCTGCGCGTTCCACAGCAGCAGTGACAGGTCGCCCGTGGTGACGACCTGCGCCGTGGCACCCCACTTCGTGGTGACGGCGCCCACGATGGTGCCGGTCGGGAGGGTCGTCGGCACGGATGCCTCGGCGGCCACTTCGTTCAGCATGCGCGCGGTCTCGCTGTCGCGCGCGGCGTCGTCGGGCTGTGCCAGCGCGACGGCGTAGACCCGCACGGTCGTGTCGCCGACCGGCTGCACCTTCGCGGCGAGAAGGTTGTAGAGGTCGGTGAGGCTTCCGGTCTTCAGCCCCACGACCGACGGGTCGGCGAGGAGGTCGTTGGTGTTCACGACCTGGCCGGCGCCGGGAAGGTCGACGACCGGCGTCCGGACGATCTCCGCGATGACGGGGTCGGCCAGTGCCAGGCGTGCGAGAGTGATGAGGGATGCCGGGTCGGCGGCGTTCGCGGGGTCGATCCCGGTCGGCTCGACGACGGTGATGCCGGGCAGGTTCTTGCGATCCAGCCAAGCGCGCGCCGCCTTCGCGAACACCGTGTCGGTCGGCCAGATCGTGCTCGCGAGGCGATCGGCGTAGTTGCCGGCCGATCCGATCAGCATGCCCTGCAGCATCTGGTACTGGCTGAGGCTGCCGTCGACGGGCACGTCGAGCGCCGACTCGTCTTCGGTGAGGTCCTCGTAGTACGTCTCCTGGTCGCTCTCGTCGAAGGTGAACGACGGCCCGCTCTCGCCCACGGCGAGGGGCATCTCATCGAGCACCATCAGCGCCGTCACGAGCTTGGTGATACTCGCCATCGGGACGGCGTCGCCCGTCGAGGCGGGCGTGGTGTCGATCCCGGCCACGCCGACGGCCGCCGAGCCCTCGGCGGGCCACACGACCGCCGTCGGTGCCCCGACGAGATCGGCGACGGCGGCGGGCTCGATGTGCGGAGCGACCGCCCACAGCGGCCACAGCAGCGTCGTCGCCGCGTACGCACCGACGAGTCCGAGGCCCGAGAGGATCGGCACGACGACCCCGGGTCGGAGGGGCGACCGGTGCGGGCGTCGCGCGAGCAGATCGGGCGCGATCTCGGTGCCGGGTGTCGTGCGCGCGGCGACCGCGCCGTCGTCGAGCCAGCCGAGCGCTTGCCGGCCGCGCGCATTGCGCACCACGATGGCGTCGGGGTCGGATGCCGCGACGTTCTCACCCGCCGTGGCCGCCACCGCGTCGCGATGCGCCCGCCGAGAGGTCACGGGGGCGTCGTCGATGGTCACCCGACCAAAGTTACCCGGTGCGCGGCTATACTCGTCGTCACAACCACGGGAGTCCGGTGAGCCGGGCTGAGAGGAAGCGATCCACGCTTCGACCGTCGAACCTGATCCGGATCATGCCGGCGCAGGGAGGAGAGAATATGCACGCGTCTGCGTCCCCGTCCACCGTCCACTCTTCGGATGCCGGCGGCACCAGCACGAACGGCCCCCGTTCCGGGCGCCTGCGCTGGCGGGTCGTCGACATCGTCGTCGCGAGCGTGATCGGTGTGGCATCCGGCCTCATCTTCCTGCTCTGGAACATCGGCTATCTCGGCCCGAAGTCGATTCTCGAGCCGTTGCTGCCGGGTCTGCAGGGTCTTCTCGACGGGCCGTGGTTGTTCGCCGGTGTGCTCGGTGCGCTCATCATCCGCAAGCCGGGTGCGGCGATCTACACCGAGACGCTCGCGGCGGTGGTCTCGGCGCTCATCGGCAACCAGTGGGGCGGATTCCTCACGCTCGAGGCGGGCTTCGTGCAGGGCCTCGGCGCCGAGCTCATCTTCCTCATCTTCTTCTACCGCGCGTGGAGCCTGCCGGTCGCGATCCTCGCCGGCGCGGGAGCGGCGATCGCGGGCGGCATCAACAACCTCATCCTGTGGTACGCCGGGGCGGATGCCGCCTTCACCGTCATCTACCTCATCAGCACCACCGTCTCGGGTGCCGTCATCGCAGGTGCGCTCTCATGGTTCCTCGCGCGCGGCATCGCCGCGACCGGAGCGCTCGAGCGCTTCGCGTCCGGCCGCGAGCGGCGCGACCTCGTCTGACGGGATGCGCGGGTCCACAACGGGCACCTCCACCCCCACCCCCGCGCGCATCGCCGCGCGGGGGTGGGGGTGGAGGCACGCGTCGCGGCGGGCGTGGGCGCTCGACGGCGTCGACCTGCGGGTCGAGCCCGGCGAGCGTGTGCTCCTGCTGGGCCCCTCCGGCGCGGGCAAGTCGACGCTCCTCCATGCTCTTGCGGGAGTTCTCGGCGGAGATGAGGAGGGCGAATCCCGTGGTGAGCTGCTCATCGACGGAGAGGCGCCGATCGCGGCGCGCGGTCGCGCCGGTCTCGTCCTTCAGGACCCCGACGCGCAGGTGATCCTCGCGCGGGTGGGCGATGACGTCGCGTTCGGGTGCGAGAACCTCGGCATCCCGCGCGAGGAGATCTGGCCGCGGGTGCACCACGCCTTGGATGCCGTGGGTCTCGACGTGCCCCTGGGCCGCCCGACCAAGGCGCTCTCCGGCGGGCAGAAGCAGCGCCTGGCGCTCGCCGGCGCGCTCGCGATGCGACCCGGACTCCTGCTCCTCGACGAACCGACCGCGAACCTCGACCCCGCGGGCGTCGCGGAGGTCCGCGACGCGGTCGGACGCGTGCTCGACGCCACGGGCGCCACCTTCATCGTCGTGGAGCACCGGGTCGACGTGTGGCTGCCGCTCGTGGACCGCGTGATCGTCCTCGGCGCGGACGGCGTCGTCGCCGACGGCGCGCCGGACGCCGTGCTCGGCGCCCGCGGAGCGGAGCTCGCAGCGGCGGGGGTCTGGGTTCCCGGCATCCCGCCCGCGCTGCCGCCCGCCCCGGCCCGCGCCCCGGGAGAGGTGCTGCTGCACGGGCGCGGCCTCGCCGTCGCGCGCGTGCGCGGAGTGCCGGTCGCGTCGGGGCTCGACGTCGACGTGCGAGCGGGGGCCGCGCTCGCGATCACGGGCCCCAACGGCGCGGGCAAGTCGACGCTGGCGCTCACACTCGCGGGGCTCCTGCCCGCCGCCGCGGGCGAAGTCGTAGCCGCCGAGGCGCTGGATGCCGGGGCTGGCGACAGCCCGATCCGGTGGCGCTCCCGCGACCTGCTGACCCGCATCGGGACGGTGTTCCAGGACCCGGAGCACCAGCTGCTGCGCACGACCGTGCGCGACGAGCTCGAGGTCGGCCCGCGCGCACTGCAGCGGGCGGGGCGCGGCCCGAGCGACGCGCAGATCGCCGCCCGCACCGACGACCTGCTCGAGCGGCTGCGGCTCGCGCCGCTCGCGCGCGCGAACCCCTACACGCTGTCGGGGGGCGAGAAGCGGCGCCTCACGGTCGCCGCCGCGCTCGCGACGTCTCCGCGCGTGCTCGTGCTGGACGAGCCGACGTTCGGGCAGGACGCCCGCACGTGGGCCGAGCTCGTCGCGCTTCTCGCGGCGCTGCGCGGCGAGGGCGGGGCGATCGTCGCCGTCACGCACGACGAGGCCGTCGTCACGGCACTGCACGCCGAGCGGTTCGCACTCGCCGCGCCGCCGCGACCGGGTGCGGGGGAGGCGCCGTGACCCTCCTCGACACGCGTGCCCGCACGGGCGTCGTCGCGCGCATCAATCCCGTCGCCAAGCTCGCCGCGAGCGCGCTCATCGCGGTGCCGCTCATCCTGACCCTCGACCCCGTGTCGGCGGCCGTCGCGCTCGTGCTCGAGTGCGTGCTGTTCGCGTTCGCGGGGCTCTCCTGGCGCGAATTCTGGGTGCGCACGTGGCCGGTGTGGCTCGCGGCGCCGCTGACGGCGCTGACGATCGCGCTGTACGGCGAGGCATCCGGCGAGGTCTATCTGGAATGGTTCGTCGTGCGCGTCAGCGAGGGGTCGCTGGCGCTCGCGCTCGCGACCTTCCTGCGGGTGCTCGCCGTCGCATTGCCCTCGGTCGTGCTGTTCGTCACGGTCGACCCGACCGACCTCGCCGACGGGCTCGCGCAGGTCGCGCACCTGCCCGCGCGCTTCGTCCTCGGAGCGCTCGCGGGCCTGCGGATGGTCGGGCTCTTCCTCGACGACTGGCGCGCCCTCGAACTCGCCCGGCGGGCGCGGGGCGTCGCCGACCGAGGGCGCATTCGGCGTTTCGTCGGAATGGCGTTCGCGCTGCTCGTCCTGTCGATCCGACGCGGCTCCAAGCTCGCGACGGCGATGGAGGCGCGCGGTTTCGGCGCGCCTGTACGGCGCACTTGGGCGCGACCCTCACGTTTCGGCACCCCCGAGTGGACGCTCATCGCGATCGGCGCCGCGATCTCGGCGCTCGCCGTCGCGGCGGCGGTGTTCGCAGGCACGTGGAACTTCATCCTCGGCCCGCGGTGACGTTCAGCGCCGGGTCGTCCGGGCGGGCGTCGAGCTGACGAGGGCCCGCGCGACTCCCTCGTCGACGACGAGGTCCGTGACGAGGGATGCCGCGAGCGCGCCGCGCAGCGCAGCGAGCTTCGACAGGCTCGACACGACGCAGACCCGTCGCGGGATGCGTCGGATCGCGGTGAAGCTCGGTCCGCTGGAGCGCCGGTTCAGGTCGATGCCGTCGCTCGATCCATCCTCGCGGTAGAACACTGTCGCGCAGTCGCCGACGATGCCGTCGCGCAGGAGCGCACGCGAATCCTCGCCCGTCAGGTAGCCGCCGGAGTAGACGTGCGAGGGCACGTCGGCGCGCGGCGAGCCGAGACCGAACACGAACATGCCGATGTCGTCCTGCGCGTCGAGCACTCGACGAATCGAGCGTTCGCGCCACATGAGGTCCTTCGTGTGCGGGTCGTCGAACAAGGCAGGCACGGGGAACAGCTGCACGTCGGCTCCGAATGCGGTCGCGAAGCGCTCGAGGATCGACGACGCATACGGCAGCCCCGATGTCATCGGGTTGGCGGCACCGTTCATCTGCACGACGTGCACGTTGTGCAGCCGACGCGACGGCAGCTCCCGGGCGATCGCCGAGACCGTCGCGCCCCACGCGATCCCGATGCTCATGTTGTCGTCGGCGAGGGTCGCGACGCGGCGGGCCGCCGAGCGTGCGACGCGGGCGAGGCGCTCCGCGTCACTCGCTCGCACGGGCGTCGGCACGATCTCGGCCGTCGCCCCGAAGAGGTCGGTGATCCGCTCGGCGAGGCTGTCGATGCCGTCCTGCGGCGAGTGCACCGTGATCTCCACGAGTCCGATCTCGCGTGCGTATGCGAGCAGGCGCGAGATCGACGAGCGAGAGATCCGCATCTCCGTCGCGATCTCCTCCATCGTCAGCTCCTGCACGTAGTACAGGTGTGCCGCGCGCAGCGCGTCTCGCGTGCGCACATTCGTGACGTCGTCCGACTCCATCGGTGCCCGCTTTCCTGCACGATCGTGCCTATTATCCCGGCGCTCGCACATTCGTGCACGGGGGGTTGTGCGAACGTGCGCGATTGCTCAAGTGTAGGACTCGTCACCGACGAAAGGATCGACGATGATCGACACGACACAGCTGCGCTCGAGTGTCCGGGCGCTCCGCGAGCGCCCCGAGGCCGACGTCCTCATCATCGGCGGCGGCATCAACGGCGTCGCGACGTTCCGCGATCTTGCCCTGCAGGGCGTCGATGTGGCGCTCGTCGAGCGCGGCGACTACGTGTCGGGCGCGTCTTCGGCATCCAGTCACATGGTCCACGGCGGCGTGCGCTACCTCGAGAACGGCGAGTTCCGCCTGGTGCAGGAAGCGGTCGTCGAGCGTAATGCGCTCGTCCGCAACGCCCCCCACTTCGTCAAGCCCCTCCCGACGACGATCCCGATCCACAAGACGTTCTCCGGCATCCTCACGGCGCCCTTCCGTCTGCTCTTCACGCACGGGCGCGGCAAGCCGCGCGAGCGCGGAGCCTTGCTCATCAAGGTCGGGCTCACGATGTACGACACGTTCTCCCGCGACGGCGGGTCGGTGCCGCGGCACACGTTCCACGGGCGCAAGGCCTCGCGCGAGCGCTTCCCCGACCTCGACGACCGCTTCGCGTACACCGCGACCTACTACGACGCCTCGATGCACGACCCCGAGCGCCTCGCGCTCGACGTTCTGCGCGACGGTCAGCAGGAGGGCGCCGCGCGCTCCGCGAACTACGTCAGCGCCGTCGGCGCGAACGGCAAGGCGGTGACCCTCCGTGACGAGGTCTCCGGCGAGGAGTTCGATTTCACCGCGAAGGTCATTGTCAACACGAGCGGCCCCTGGACCGACCTCACCAACATCGCCCTCGGTGCGCCGACTCGTTTCATGGGCGGCACGAAGGGCTCGCACATCGTGCTCGAGAACGACGAGCTGCTCGCGGCGACCCGTGGCAACGAGATCTTCTTCGAGGCATCCGACGGTCGCATCGTGCTCATCTACCCGCTGAAGGGACGCGTGATGGTCGGCACGACCGACATCGACGCCGATCCGTCGAAGCCGGTCGTGTGCACCGATGACGAGATCTCGTACTTCTTCGACCTGATTGCGCAGGTCTTCCCGCGCATCGCGGTGACGCGTGAGCAGATCGTCTACACGTTCTCCGGCATCCGTCCGCTGCCTCGGCACGACGACGTCGCGCCCGGCTTCGTCTCACGCGATTACCGCGTCGAGAAGGGCGACCTCGCCGGAACCCCCGTGCTGAGTCTCGTCGGCGGCAAATGGACGACGTTCCGCGCGCTTTCGGAGCACGTCGCGAACGATGCTCTCGCCCTGCTCGGTCGGCGCCGCACGCAGTCGACGGCAAACCTCGCGATCGGTGGGGGAGCGGGTTACCCGAAGGATGCCGCGACCCGCGCCCGCTGGATCGACGCGCACCGCGGCGCGCACGAGGCGGCCTTCGCCGACCGCATGCTCGAACGCTACGGCACCTACGCGGCCGAGCTGCTGGCCGCCCTGCCGGTCGTGCAGCATCCGCTCGAGCACGCGCCGGCCTACTCTCGCGAAGAGATCGCCTTCCTCGCCGAGCGTGAAGAGGTCGTGAACCTCATGGACCTGCTGCTGCGTCGCACCTCGGTCGCGTTCGTCGGTGGCATGACTCCCGAGACACTCGTCGAGATCGCCGACGCCGCGGCCCCCGCCCTCGGCTGGGATGCCGAGCGCACCCGCGCCGAGGTCGAGGCGGCCGCGGCGAACCTGCGCGACGCGCACCGCGTCGAGCTCGGCCACGCGGGGGTCGCGGCCCTCGCCCACTGACGCGGGGAGCGCCCCCGCTCCTCGCCCACGACTCCGGCGCGGCCTGACGCCGGTCCCTCCTCAGGCCACCCATGAAAGGTCAATGTCGACATGCAAGACGTCAATCTGGGGCTCTATTTCCTGTCCGAGATGGTCGGAACCGGAATGCTGCTCCTTCTCGGTGGCGGTGTCGTCGCCAACGTCATCCTGAAGGGGACGAAGGGCAACGGCGGCGGAACGCTGATGATCAACTGGGGCTGGGGCCTTGCGGTGTTCGCGGGTGTCCTCGTCTCGGCCTACTCCGGCGCGCAGCTGAACCCCGCCGTTTCGATCGGCCTTCTGATCGCGGGAAAGATCACCTTCACGCACTTCCTCGTGGCGATCGCAGCCCAGCTGGTCGGTGCCTTCCTCGGCGCTGTGCTCTGCTGGCTCGCGTACAAGGACCACTTCGACGCCGAACCCGACCCGGCGACCAAGCTCGGCGTCTTCTCGACCGGCCCGGCGATCCGCTCCTACGGCTGGAACCTCGTCACCGAGATCATCGGTACGTTCGTGCTCGTCTTCGTGATCTTCGCGTTCGCCGACTACGGCGACGTGCAGATCGGCGTCCCCGGTGGCCTCGGCCCGCTGACGGCCGTCCCCGTCGCCCTCCTCGTGGTCGGCATCGGCGCGTCGCTGGGTGGCCCGACCGGCTACGCCATCAACCCGGCGCGTGACCTCGGTCCGCGCATCGCTCACGCGATCCTCCCCATCAAGGGCAAGGGCTCGAGCGACTGGGCGTACTCGTGGGTGCCCGTCGTCGGACCCCTCATCGGCGGTGCGCTCGCCGCACTGGCCTCGCCGGTTCTGCTCCACCTCGCGGGCGTCTGAGCGGGCGCCGGATCCCACCTGAATAGGCAAGAGACAAGGAAGTCCATCTCATGACTCAGTACA
Organism: Microbacterium sp. MMO-20; assembly: GCF_037147735.1. Taxonomy (NCBI): domain Bacteria; kingdom Bacillati; phylum Actinomycetota; class Actinomycetes; order Micrococcales; family Microbacteriaceae; genus Microbacterium; species Microbacterium sp. MMO-20. The sequence continues at coordinate 42,575 of NZ_JBBCUU010000007.1, forward strand.
TCATCGCCCTCGACCAGGGCACCACGTCCAGCCGCGCCATCATCTTCGACAAGAAGGGCTCGGTCATCTCCGTCGGCCAGAAGGAGCACGAGCAGATCATGCCGCGCGCCGGTTGGGTCGAGCACGACCCGATCGAGATCCGCGACAACATGCGGGAGGTGATCGGCATCGCCCTCGGGCGCGCGAACCTCACGCGCCACGACATCGCGGCGATCGGCATCACGAACCAGCGCGAGACGGCCGTCGTGTGGGACAAGAACACCGGCATCCCCGTCTACAACGCCATCGTCTGGCAGGACACCCGCACGCAGCCGATCGTCGACCGCCTCGCCGGCGACGAGGGCGTCGAGCGCTTCAAGGACATCGTCGGCCTGCCCCTGGCGACGTACTTCTCGGGCACGAAGATCGTCTGGATCCTCGAGAACGTCGAAGGCGCGCGCGAGAAGGCCGAGGCGGGAGAACTCATCTTCGGCACGACCGACACGTGGGTGCTCTGGAACCTCACGGGTGGTCCCGAGGGCGGCGTGCACGCGACCGACGTGACGAACGCCTCGCGGACGCTCTTCATGGACCTGAAGACGCTGCAGTGGCGCGAGGACATCCTCGCGGAGTTCGGCGTACCCCTGTCGATGATGCCGGAGATCCGCTCGTCCTCGGAGGTCTACGGCGAGGCACGCGACACGTCACTCCTCCGCGAGACGCCGGTCGCCGGCATCCTCGGCGACCAGCAGGCGGCGACGTTCGGGCAGGCGGCGTTCGACGCGGGTGAGAGCAAGAACACCTATGGAACGGGCTGCTTCCTCATCTTCCAGACGGGCACCGACATCGTGAAGAGCGAGAACGGTCTGCTCACGACGGTGGGCTACAAGCTCGGCGACGAGCCGGCCCACTACGCACTGGAGGGGTCGATCGCCGTCACGGGATCGCTCATCCAGTGGTTGCGGGACCAGCTCGGCATCATCTCCTCGGCACCCGAGGTGGAAGAGCTCGCCCAGAAGGTCGAGGACAACGGCGGCGTCTACTTCGTTCCGGCGTTCTCGGGTCTGTTCGCCCCGTACTGGCGCCCCGACGCGCGCGGCGCGATCGTCGGTCTCACCCGCTATGCGAACCGCAACCACATCGCCCGCGCGGCGCTAGAGGCGACCGCCTTCCAGACCCGCGAGGTGCTGGATGCCGTGAACGCCGACTCGGGCGTCGACCTCACCGAGCTGAAGGTCGACGGGGGCATGATCGCCAATGACGCGCTCATGCAGTTCCAGGCCGACATCCTCGGCGTGCCGGTGGTGCGCCCCGTCGTCGCCGAGACGACCGCTTTGGGCGCGGCGTATGCTGCGGGCCTCGCGGTCGGGTTCTGGAACGACCTCGACGAGCTGCGGGCCAACTGGCAGGAGGACAAGCGCTGGGAGCCCTCCGACGACGCCCCGGAGCGCGAGCGCCAGCTGCGCCTCTGGAAGAAGGCCGTCACGAAGTCCATGGACTGGGTCGACGCCGACGTCCGCTGACGCCGTAGCTCAGTGGAGGGGATGAACTCCGCATAATGACACGTACTCCGCAGCCGAAGGGGGATTCGGCTGCGGAGTACGTGCGTTACTGCGGAGTTCGCGCGTGCGCGGCGCACTCACGTGCGTGCGTCGAGCGCCGCGACGAGGCGCCGCGGCGCGGTCGCGCGGAAGGAGGCATCCAGCAGTTCGGCGACCTCGTCCCAGTCGGTCTCCCCGTCGAGGTCGAGGGCGAGCCAGCCGTGCGGCCACAGGTAGGCGGGCTCGAAGAACCGGGGGTCTTGGCGCAGCGCGGGCGCATCGGTCGGGTCGGGGCGGAAGAGGAGTGCTCCGTCGTGGCGATCGGTCGTTGCCCCGCGCGGCGAACCGCCGAAGTACGCGAACACCTTCGTCGTGAAGAACGTGGGTCGTCCGTGCGTGATCTTCTCGGCCGCCTCGGGGAGGGCGAGCGCAATCTCCCGCACGCGCGCGAGCAGGGGGTCGGCGTCGTCGAACATGAGGGGGTGGGCCATGGGCTCATCCTGCCCCGCCGTCAGGTCGCGTTCCAGAGGTCCCGGTAATAGGCCATGCGGGGCTCGTCGCCGTGACAGACGACGAGCGCGTCGATCGGCGGAGGCGAACGCAGGGCACCGGGCACGTGGATGCCGCGCGCTGCGGCGTTCCCGATCCGCGTCCGGACGGACCAATCGAACGGGCAGTCGGCGACGGGGAGGGCGTCGTGCAGCGCGCGCAGGCCTGCCCCGATCGCGCGTACCGCGACCTCGGGCTCAGCCAGCCAGTGCGGATCCACGGCGGAGAGCCCCGGCACCGCCCGCGTCACGAGCCATTCCTCGTCACCGTCGTCGCCGACCTCGAGCACGTCGGGTACGGCTGTGTACGGCGCCGCCCAGCGCAATCGTTCCGCCTCGGCGGACATCGAGGTCTCCCGGTGCAGGGGGCCGACCTTGATGTACCGGCCGTCGTCGGCGCGGTATGTCACGCCTCCGATGCCGTTGACCCAGACGGGGCTGACGGCCGCTCCGCGCGCGAGTGCCCGTACTCGTCCAGGCACGGGGACGTCGGGGGCGGGGATGCTCACGCCATCCATTGTCGTCGTCGCACGCGTCATCACTCTGGCACTGCGTATCTCTACTTTTGATACTCGATCCCATCGCTTAGGCTGGGCAGCGGAGTTCGAAGGAGAGCACACATGGACCTCAGCGGAGCATCCGCCCTCGTCACCGGCGGTGCCAGCGGTCTCGGGTTCGCGACCGCGAAGCGACTCTCGGATGCCGGGGCGCACGTCGTGATCGTCGACCTGCCGTCCTCGCCCGGCGTCGACCGCGCGGCCGAGCTCGGGGGCGCATTCGCCGCCGCCGACGTCACCGACCCGGGGCAGGTCGCCGCGGCCGTCGCCGCCGCGAGCGCCGCCGGGCCGCTGCGGGTCGTCGTCAACTGCGCGGGCATCGCCCCGCCCGCCAAGGTCCTCGATCGCGACGGGGTGCCGACCGATCTCGCGCACTTCGAGAAGATCGTCCGCGTCAACCTCATCGGCACGTACAACGTCATCGGGCAGGCGTCCGCGGCGATCGCCCGTACCCAGCCCACCGACGGCGGAGACCGCGGCGTCATCGTCAACACGGCCTCGGTCGCCGCGTTCGACGGACAGATCGGGCAGCCCGCCTATTCGGCATCCAAGGGCGGTGTCCACGCGATGACGCTGCCGATCGCGCGCGAGCTCGCGCGCTACGGCATCCGCGTCTGCACGATCGCGCCGGGAATCATGGAGACCCCGATGCTCGCTGGGCTTCCCGAAGCCGCCCAGGCGAGCCTCGGCGAGCAGGTGCCGTACCCGCAGCGCCTGGGTCGGCCCGACGAATACGCGTCGCTCGTTCTCGAGATCGTGCGCAACGGCTACCTCAACGGCGAGACGATCCGTCTCGACGGCGCGATCCGGATGGCACCCAAGTGAGCGGTCGCGCCGCGTTCCGCTCGCACACCGAACGAAGGACCCCCGCATGACCGACTCGATCCTCTACCGCCGCGAGGGCCCGCTCGCGCGCCTGACCTTCAACCGCCCGGCATCGCTCAACGCGATGGGTTTCGAGATGGGCGGCCGCTGGCGCGACCTCGCGCGTGAGGTGACCTCGGATCCGACGGTCGGGGCGGTGCTGCTGGATGCCGAGGGCCCGGCCTTCTGCGCCGGCGGCGACGTGCTGGAGATGGCCACGAGCGGAGCGGGCGGGTCCGAGGTCACCGCGATGGCGGAGATTATCCACGAGGGCATTCGCTCCTTCATCGAGTCCGACAAGCCGATCGTCGCGTCGGTGCACGGCGCGGTCGCCGGCGGCGGTATCGGGCTCATGCTGACGGCCGACTACGTCGTTGCGAGCCCGCGCGCGAAGTTCGTCAGTCGCTACGCCAACATCGGGCTCACGCCCGACCTCGGCGTGTCGACGCTCCTTTCTGCGGCGGTCGGCCAGACTCGCGCGCTGCGTCTGCTGCTGCAGGACGAGACGATCGACGCCGCCACCGCACTCGACTGGGGCCTCGTCACCGAGGTCGCCGACGACCCCGGTGCGCGCGCCGCCGAGATCGCGCGCTTCTGGCTCGAGAACGCGACCGCCGCGTTCGGTCAGGCGAAGCGCCTCCTGCGCGCGGGCGCGCGGCGCGCGTTCGCGCAGAACCTCTCGGACGAAGCGCGCACGATCGGTGCTGCGTTCGACACCGACCAGGCGCGGGCGCGTGTCGCGGCATTCGCCGCGGCATCCCGCAAGAGCACATCCGCCCGCACCTCCGAGGAGAACGCATGACCACGCTCGCCGGCAAGACCATTCTCATGTCGGGCGGCAGCCGCGGCATCGGGCTCGCGATCGCGCTGCGCGCGGCGCGCGACGGTGCGAACATCGCGCTCATCGCGAAGACCGACACCCCCCACCCGAAGCTCGAGGGGACGGTGCATTCGGCCGCGGATGCCATCGAGAAGGCCGGCGGCCACGCGCTGCCGATCGTGGGCGATGTCCGCGACGACGACACCGTGACCGAGGCCGTGCTGAAGACGCAGGGCGAGTTCGGCGGCATCGACATCGTCATCAACAACGCGTCGGTCATCGACCTCTCCGGGTCGCTCGAGCTCGCCGCGAAGAAGTACGACCTCATGCAGGACGTCAACGTCCGCGGCACCTTCATGCTGAGCCGAGCCGCCGTCCCGATCCTGAAGGATGCCGAGAACCCGCACATCCTCTCCCTCTCGCCGCCGCTGAACATCACCCCGCGCTGGCTCGGCGCCCACACGGGCTACACGCTCGCGAAGTACGGCATGACGATGGCGACCCTCGGTATGGCCGCCGAGTTCGCGAAGGACGGGATCGCCGCCAACACCCTGTGGCCCGAGACGACGATCGCGACCGCGGCCGTGCAGTTCGCCCTCGGTGGCGACCGCATGATGAAGGTGAGCCGCACCCCCGAGGTGTACGCCGATGCGGCCTACGCGGTGCTCGTCAAGCCCGCGCGCGAGTACACGGGGCAGACCCTCATCGTCGAGCAGGTGCTGAGGGATGCCGGTGTCACCGATTTCTCGGGCTACGCCGCGACGCCGGGCACACCCGACAGCGAGCTGTTCCCGGACATCTTCCTCTGACGGACGCGTCGAGAAGCGTGGCGGCGCGCGGGGTCAGACGAGGCCGAGCCGCACGAGCGCGCCGTGCACGCCGTCGTCCAGCACGCCCGTCGTGACGAGGTCGGCCTTGGCCTGCAGCTCGGGGTCGGCACCGCCCATCGCGACGGCGGTGCCGACGACCTCGAACATCTCGACGTCATTCCAGCTGTCGCCGATGCCGACGGTGTCCGCGGCATCCCGCCCGAGCGCCTGCAGCACTTCGCGGATTGCCGAGCCCTTGTTGACGCCGAGCATCGCGATCTCGCCGTTCGAACCGCCGGGCATGGGGATCGACCCCGGAATCACGTGGAACGCGTCACCGAGGTCTTCTTCGGCGCGGTCGAGGGTGTCGGAACTCGTGCTGATGAAGGTCGCCTTGACGACCTGATCGAGGTCGACCTCGGTGATCGGCCGGTATCCGATCACGGGCGCGGGTTCGTCCTCGTCGAGACCCAGGGCGCGCAAGTCCTCGGCATGCCGCTCGCGACGCTGACGGAAGAAGTCCTCCGCGATGTCCGCGACACCGCCCGATGCATAGACGCCCTCGTCGGTCTGCAGGAAGTAGTGGATGCCGTGGCCGTCGAAGTACTCGATCATCCGGTCGACGGCGGCGCGCGGCATGAGGTGCGCGGCGAGGCGCTCCTCGGTGCCGTCGACGCCGATCCGCACGGCGAAGGCGCCGCCGTTCGTGATCGCGCCGTCGAAGCCGATCGCGCGGACCGACGGGTGGATGTCGCCCGCTGACCGGCCCGTGCACAGATACACGAGGTGGCCGTTCCGCCGCGCCGCGCGGATTGCCGTGACGGTCGACGGGGCGATGACGGTCCCGTGTTCGAGGATCGTCCCGTCGACGTCGATGAACACGATGCGCTGAGGGGAATCCGGCGAAGTCACGTCATCCATTCTCCTGCACGCCGTCGTGGGCCGGAGGCGAGGCCGAGCGCGACGAAGGCGTTGAGGATGCCGTCGTCGTCGATCGCGGTCGTCACGCGATCGGCGAGCGCCTGGATGCCCGGGGCGGCGTTACCCATCGCGACGGACGTACCGCAGACTTCGAACATCTCCGCATCGTTCCAGTTGTCGCCGATGCCGATCGCGTCCGCGGCATCCATCCCGAGGTGATCGAGGATCGCGCGGATCGCCGCACCCTTGTGCACGCCCGCGGGCGCGACCTCTCCCGACGCCCAGCCGGGGAGCGGGATCGTGCCGCTGACGACAGCGAAGTCGGTGCCGAGGTCGGTGAGCGCCCGCGCCGCGGCGTCCTGATCTTCGGTCACGAACACGAGCTTCGCCATTTGCGCCGGGTCGAAGTCGGCGGGGTCGTGGAAGACCTTCATCGGGATGCCGGTGCCGTCGACCTTCGCCGCCAGCAGGGCGGGCAGCGCTTCGGTCGCGAACATCTGGTCGAACGACTGGAAGTAGCCGTGGATGCCGGTGTCTTCGAGGTACCGCTCCAGGCGGGCGACGTCGGCCGGCGAGAACAGCGTGCCCGCGACGATCTCGTCGCCGATCGCCGCGAACGCGCCGCCGTTGGAGACGGCGCCATCGAAGCCGATCTGCATCAGCTCGCCCTGCAGCTCCGCCATGCCGCGGCCCGTGCTCAGGAACACGAGGTGTCCCCGAGCACGGGCCTCGCGGATGGCCTCCACCGCCGACGGCGGAATGTACCGGCCGTCCTGCATGATCGTGCCGTCCACGTCGAGGAAGACGGCTCGTCGGGCAGTCGTGGTCGCGGCCGCGGGGGTCGCTGCGGCGGTGGGGGTGGTCATCATGCCTTCAGTGACGCCCCGTTCGTGCGGATGACCTCGGCGTACCAGTCGAACGACTTCTTCTTGAACCGGTCGAGGGTACCCGAGCCGTCGTCGTTCCGGTCGACGTAGATGAACCCGTAGCGCTTCGACAGCTGCGCCGTGGACGCCGAGACGAGGTCGATGCAGCCCCACGTCGTGTAACCGAGCACGTCGACGCCGTCCTGGATCGCCTCGCCGACCTGCACGAGGTGGTCGTTCAGGTAGGCAATGCGGTAGTCGTCGACGACCGTCTTCACGCCGTCGACCTCGACCAGCTGGTCTTTGGCGCCGAGCCCGTTCTCGACGATGAACAGCGGCTTCTGCCAGCGATCCCAGAACTGGTTCAGGACGATCCGCAGACCCACGGGGTCGATCTGCCAGCCCCACTCGCTCGCTTCGAGCGTCGGGTTCGGCACGCCGCCCATGATGTTGCCCTCACCCTGCACGTTCTTCGCCGGGTCGCCGGATGCCGCGACGGACATGTAGTAGCTGAACGAGACGAAGTCGACCGTGTGGGTGAGGTCCTCGCGGTCCTCGGCGGTGATCTCGAGCTCGATGCCCTTTTCGCGGAGCGTCCGCAGGAAGTAGCCCGGGTAGCCGCCGCTCGTGTGCACGTCGCCGTAGACGAGGTTCGAGTGGTCGAAGTCCATGACGGCGAGCGCGTCGGCAGGCGACGGGGTCAGCGGATACACCGGCATCGACAGCACCATGCAGCCGATCTGCGCGTGAGGGGCGACCTCGCGCGCGATGCGGGTGGCGCGGGCGGATGCCACGAGCTCGTGGTGCATCGCCTGGTACAGCGTCTGCTCGCTGAGTCCGGACTTCGGAGTGTCGATGCCGCCCGACATGAACGGCGCGTGCAGCAGCGAGTTGATCTCGTTGAACGTCAGCCAGTACTTCACCCGCGCGCCGTAGCGCTCGAAGAGCGTGCGTGCGTAGCGCTCGTAGAAGCCGATGAGGCGACGGTCGGTCCACCCGTCGTAGGTCTCGGCGAGGTGCAGCGGGGTCTCGTAGTGCGAGATCGTCACGAGCGGTTCGATGCCGTGCTTCTCCAGCTCGTCGAGCAGACGGTCGTAGAAGGCGAGCCCCTCCTCGTTCGGAGTCTCCTCGTCGCCGAGCGGGAAGATGCGGCTCCAGGCGATCGAGAAGCGGTACGTCTTGAAGCCCATCTCGGCGAAGAGGGCGATGTCCTCCGCGTAGCGGTGGTAGTGGTCGATGCCGACGAGTTTGAGGTTGGCGGGAGTCGGTGCCACGACCCGGGGGAAGACGCCGCCGTCGGGCAGCACGTCTTGGACGGACAGGCCCTTGCCGCCTTCGTCGTATGCGCCCTCCAGCTGGTTCGCCGCGGTGGCCCCGCCCCACAGGAAGGTCGCGGGGAAGGCGGTCGGGGTGGTGCTCATGATGTCATCCGTTTCGTGTGTCTGCGTCGTCGATGCGCGGGGTGGGTGCCGGGGGCGCGGGGTGTCGCCGCGCCCCCGGCGGATCGGGTGCCGTCCGGGTCAGCGGGCGGTCGTCAGAGCCGACTCGACCGAGACGGCGGTGAACAGGGGCTCGCCGTGGGTGATGGGGCCGGTGGCGGCATCCGACACCTGCGGGTAGAGGTCGGGGTTCGTCACGATCACGGGTGTGGTCAGATCGAATCCGGCCTTCTCGATCGCATCGCCGTCGAAGGTGACGAGGAGGTCGCCGGCTTTCACCTGCTGGCCGCTCGTGACCTTCACGTCGAAGTGCTGACCGTTCAGCTTGACGGTGTCGAGGCCGACGTGGATCAGCACCTCGGCGCCGTCCGCGTGGCGCAGGCCGAACGCGTGGCCTGTGGGGAAGGCGGCGACGACGGTGCCGTCGAACGGGGCGTAGACCGCGCCGGACCGGGGAAGGATCGCGACGCCCTGGCCGAGTGATCCGTCGGCGAAGGCGGCATCTCCGACCTCTCCGAGCGAGACGACCGTGCCGTCGAGCGGCGAGGCGATCGCGACGTCGTTGGCGGCGTTCGCGCCGGCGACCTCGACCGTCTCATCGACCGCGGGCTCCTTGAAGAACACGATCGTGAGTGCGAAGGAGAGGCCGACCGCGACCAAGAGGCCGAGGCCCATCATCACCATGTTGCCGTTGCCGAGGAGCGCCGTGACCGCCAGGCCCGACGGGACGATGAACGCCTTCGAGAACACACCCCCGAGCGAGATGATCGCGCCGCCGAGCGCGCCGCCGACGATGCCGAACGCGAAGGGGCGCTTGAGCGGCAGGTTGATGCCGTAGATCGCGGGCTCGGTGATGCCGGCGAGGAAGCCGGAGATGGTCGCGGGCGCAGCGAGGGAGCGCGTGTTCCTGTTGCGCGTGCGCACCCACACGCCGGCGACGGCGGCGGCCTGCGCCAGCACGGCGGCGAAGACGGGGGCGATGAGAAGCATCTGGCCCGTCGTCTGGAACTCGACCTGGAAGAGCGGCACGAGGCCCCAGTGCAGGCCGAAGATGACGAACACCTGCCACAGGCCACCCATCAGGGCGCCGCCGAGCCACGGTGCGACCTCGAAGACCCAGCCGATCGCGCCGCCGATGCCGCGCCCGACGATGTCGGAGATCGGGCCGACGACGACGAAGACGAGCGGCACGGCCACCAGCACGACGATCATCGGCGTGACGAAGCGCTTGACGGCGCTCGGCAGAACCTTCATGAGCCACCGCTCAGCATGGCTCTGCAACCACACGATGATGATGATCGGGATGACGCTCGAAACGTAACTGACCATCGTGAACGGGATGCCGAAGAACGTGAGGTCGGGGGCGCCGACCACCGCCGTGATCGTCGGATAGACGAGGGCTCCGGCGATTGCGAGCGACGTGAACTCCTGCGCCTTGAAGTAGCGTGCCGCCGTGATCGCGAGGGCGAGTGGCAGGAAGTTGATGAACGCGTCAGACAGTGCGTTGAGGACGAGGTAGGTCGAGCTCGTCGGGTCGATCCACGAAAACGTCGCTGCGGCGGAGAGGAACGCCTTCAGCAGGCCCGTGCCGGCGAGGGCCCAGAGCACGGGCGTGAAGATCGAGGAGATCATCTTGATGAAGCGGTTGAAGAGGTTCCCCTTGTTCTCGGGCTCGCCGCCGGCCTGTGCCGCGGACCCCCCACCGCCGATGCCGGAGATCTTGCCGATCTCGGCGAACACCTCGGGCACGTCGTTGCCGATGACCACCTGGTACTGACCACCGGCCTGTGCCGTGGTGATGACGCCGGGGACGGCCTTGATCGCGGCGGCATCCGCCTTCGACTCGTCCTTCAGCACGAAGCGCAGCCGCGTCATGCAGTGAACGAGCGACGTCACGTTCTCTTCGCCGCCGACGCCCTTCAGGACGTCTGCGGCTGTCTTCGCGTAATCCGCCATCGGATTCGCCTTTCTCTGTCGGTACACGCCGGGCGACGACGCCCGGGCAACAAAAAAACCTGGACTCGGTTCATCGTGTGACGATGAGATGAGTCCAGGTTTCGCCCGCGGATGCGGTAACGATCCTGAGGATCTGCGGTCAGATTACCACCGGTTGGAGGTTTTCGCCAGTGTCCGTTGTTCCGGGGCCGAGCTGTGTCTTCAACCTCTCGATGTGGACGATGAGGTAGAGCACCTCCTCGTCGGTGAGCTCCGACTCGGTCGCGGCCCGCACGTATTCCTTCACCTCCGTCGCGATCTCGTACGAGGCGGGATAGGAGTGCTTGGCGAACTCGAAGAACGACGTGTCCTGGCTCCGCAGCATCGTGCGTGAGACGAGCCGCTGCAGGAGAAATTGGACATGCAGGACGAAGCGCGCGTAGTCGGGGCTGGAGGTGTCGAGGCGGACGCCCAACCCGTTCTCGACCGTCAACACGACATGCTGCACGCGGCGGAAGAGGAGAGCCGCTGTGCCGTTGGGCGTGTCGCGCGTGGCGTTGAGCACGTGCATCGTGAGGAAGACAGCCTCTTCGGGAGGCAGATCGCGCTCGAGCGCGGTGGAGATGGATCGCGCCATCTCGGATGCCGCGGCGAACTCGTGCGGGTGCAGGACGCGCAGCTCGGGCATCGATGTCGAGGGGATGCGCACCCCCTCGTCGAGCCGTTCCAGCACGAAGCGGATGTGGTCGATCACGGCGATCGTGAAGCCCCGGCCCAGGGCGCGACCGAGAGTCTGCTCTGCGCCATCGACGGCGCGGCTGACCGCCTCGAGGACGGGGTAGGGCACCTCAGCCAGCAGCCGCAGCTCGTTCTCTCCGTCGGCGCCGTCGTCGAGGATGAAGGTCTTCTCGATCCTGGCCGGGTCGACGCTGTCGGTCGGCTTCAGCTGGAAGCCGATGCCGCGCCCCATGAGCACGCGCTCGCGCCCGGAGGCGTCGATCTGGATGACGACGTTGTTGTTCAGCACCTTGTGCACTGCGACGCCGCCCATGCCGAGAAGTCTAGGAGTGCTTGACGTACACGCGAACGTGCTCAATAATCATCGCTAGGTTAAATCGATTTATCACAGGGAAGTGATGAGAATGGCACGGGTGCGGATCTCCGACGTCGCGGCCGCGGCGGGCGTTTCCGTGACGACCGTGTCGCTCGTGCTCAACGATGCCCCGTCGCGAATCTCCGAGGAGACGCGGGAGCGGGTGCGTGCCGCGGCTCGCGACGTGGGATACACGCCCAGCGCACTCGCGCGCGGCCTTCGCCAGCAGCGCACCCACACGGTGGGAATCATCTCCGACCAGATCGCCACCACTCCTTTCGCCGGGCGCATGCTCGCCGGCGCGCAGGACGTCGCGCGCGACAACGGCGAACTCGTCATCCTCGTCGACACGGGCGGCGATCGTCGCGTCGAACAGGCGGCGATCCGTGCGCTCGGCGCCCAGCAGGTCGACGCGACGATCTACGCGGCGATGTGGCATCAGATCGTCGATGTGCCCGAGAATCTGCCCGCCGACGCGGTGTTTCTCGACTGTCGGCCCGCTTCGTCCGAGGGTCGCCATCGCAGCGTCGTCCCCGACGACCGCGCCGGTGGCGTCGCCGCGGCGCGTGAACTCGTGGCGGCCGGGCACCGGCGCATCGGCTTCGTCGACACCCTTCCCGGTCCGGGCCGGCCGATCGCGGCCGATCTGCGCCTCGACGGATACCGGGAGGTCCTGGCACAAGCGGGGATCGCGATCGACCCGGCGTGGCATGTGCACGGCGAGACCTCAGCGCAGGGCGGGCGCGCCGCCGTCGAACAGCTGCTCGACCTCCCCGAAGATCGCCGCCCCACCGCGGTGTTCTGCTTCAACGACCGCATGGCCGCGGGGGCATATACGGCCGCGCACCGGCGCGGTCTGCGCATCCCCGACGACCTCTCGATCATCGGCTACGACGACCAGCAGCTCATCGCCGCCGAACTGGACCCTCCCCTCACCACCGTCGCCCTGCCCCATTACGACATGGGCCGTTGGGCGATGGAGGTCGCGCTCGGCATCCGCGCGGTGGAGGGACAGGATGCCACGCACCAGATGGAGTGTCCCGTCATCCGACGAGACTCCGTGGGCCCGCCGCCGGCGCAAGTCGCCAAACAGAACCGGCGACGGACTTCACTGCACACCGATCGGTCGCCGCAGGCGACCGCCGAACGGTGACCGGCGCGCCGGTCACAAGAAAAGGAAACCACAATGAAGCGCACATCCGCATCGATCCTCGCTGCGGCGGGGCTCGTGGGCGTGCTCGCGCTGACGGCCTGCGGGCAGGCTGGTCAGGGGGAGAGCACGACCGAAGACGGTCGTACGAAGCTGACGATGTGGACGCACTCGGCCGGCAACCCCGCCGAGCTCGCCGTCTATCAGCAGATCATCTCCGACTTCAACGCGTCGCAGGACACCTACGAAGTGGTGGAGGAGTCGTTCCCTCAGGGCGCCTACAACGACGCGGTCGTCGCGGCGGCGGCATCCGGGGACCTGCCGTGCCTTCTCGACCTCGACGGCCCGATCATGCCCAACTGGGCGTGGGCAGGCTACCTGCAGCCGCTCGGCATCTCGAGCGAGATCACCGACTCGCTTCTGCCGACGGCCGTCGGCAAGTGGGACGGCGAGGTCTATTCGGCCGGGTACTGGGATGCCGCGCTGTCGATCTTCGCGCGTAAGTCGGTGCTCGAGAAGAACGGCATCCGCATCGCCACGGTCGACCAGCCGTGGACCGAGCAGGAGTTCGCCGCGGCCCTCGCGACGCTCAAAGCCGCCGGGTACGACACGCCGATCGACATCGGTGCCGAGGACAAGGGTGAGTGGTGGCCGTACGCGTACTCCCCCTTCCTGCAGAGCTTCGGCGGCGACCTCATCGACCGCGACACGATGCTGACGGCCGACGGCGCCCTGAACGGAGCCGACGCGGTCGCGTGGGGCACGTGGTTCCAAAACCTCTTCAAGGACGGCTACGCGAACGCCAACGGCACGGTCGGCAACCAGGAGTTCGTCGACGACAAGGTGGCGCTGAGCTACACGGGTGTGTGGAACGCGCTGGCCTCCGTCGACGCGGTCGGCGACGACCTCGTCATCCTGCCTCCGCCGGACCTCGGCAACGGGCCCAAGATCGGCGGCGGCTCGTGGCAGTGGGCCATCTCGAAGTCGTGCAACGATGCCGAGGGCGCGCGCCAGTACATGGAGTTCAGCTTCCAAGACAAGTACATCACTCAGTTCGCCGACGAGCAGATCGTCATCCCGGCGACGGAGTCGGCGGCCCAGGCGTCGAAGTACTTCGGCGATGAAGGCGTCCTTCGCCCCTTCGTCGAGCTGTCTCAGAAGTTCGCGGTGCTGCGGCCCGAGACCCCCGCGTACGCGGTGATCTCGACGACGTTCGAAACAGCGGCGAAAGACATCATGAACGGCGCGGACGTGAAGTCCTCGCTCGATCAGGCCGTCGCCGAGATCGACGCCAACATCGAGGCGAACGACGGGTACGGGTTCAAGAAGTAACACCGGAGCGGGTGGAGGCATCCCCTCCACCCGCTCCTCGAATCGACTCGAGAAGAGCTCTCATGACTGTGTCTTCCGCCGTCGTCGCCGCTGAGAAGCCGCGGCGCGCGCTCCACCGCTTCCGCTCCACCCGCGGACGCGAAACGTGGGCGGGCCTCGCGATGATCGCGCCCGCCGCCCTCCTCCTCGTCCTGTTCCTCGTGATCCCGGTGCTGCTCGCGTTCGGGCTCTCGTTCACGAACGCACGCCTCATCTCACCGAACCCGCCGCGGTTCGTCGGGCTCGACAACTTCGCCCGCGCGTTCGGCGCCGACCCGATGTTTCTGCAGTCGGCGTGGAACACGTTCCTGTTCGCACTCGTCGTGGTCCCGGTGCAGGCGGGGCTGGGGCTCCTCCTCGCCGTGCTCGTCAACCGACGGATGCGCGGCGTCACTGCCTTCCGGGTGATTTTCTTCATCCCGGTCGTGACGTCGATCGTCGTCGTGTCGATCCTCTGGAAGTTCATGTACCAGAAGGACGGGCTCATCAACTCGTTCATCGACACCCTGACCTTCGGGGCATGGCAGAGCGTCGACTGGCTCAACAATCCCTCCACGGCACTGCCCGCGATCATCGTTCTGTCGATCTGGCAGGCCGTCGGCTTCCACATGATCATCTGGCTCTCGGGTCTTCAGACGATCCCCGAGGAGCTCTACGAGGCCGCTCGCATGGACGGAGCGAGCCCGTGGCGCCAGTTCACGAGCGTCACGTGGCCGGGGCTGCGCCCCACGATGATCTTCGTCCTCATCACGATCACCATCGCGGCGCTCGGGCTCTTCGTCCAGGTCGATGTGATGACACAAGGAGGCCCGACCGGCTCGACCTCCACGATCGTCTACCACGCGGTCCGCAAGGGCTACCAGCAGCAGGAGATCGGCTATGCGGCGGCGATCTCGCTGATCTTCTTCGTCGCGGTGCTCATCATCGCCCTCATCCAGCGCCGCCTCACGCGAGACAAGGACTGACTCATGACCGCGACACAAACCCTCGTCGCTCCGCGTGAGGCTCGGCGTGCCCCGTCCTCCGCACGTCGGCGCCCGACCAGCCAGCGCCGCAGCCGGCGTATCGGTTCGCTGTTCTACTACCTCGCGATGACCGTGTTCGGGGTGGCTTTCCTCTTCCCACTCGTGTTCATGTTCGTCTCGAGTCTGAAGCCCGACAGCCAGATCCTGCAGGACGTGAATTCGCCGATGGCATTCCTTCCGGTCGGCGACATCAGCCTGGACAACTACTTCGGGGTGTTCGACCGCGTGCCCGTCGCGCAGTTCATGTTCAACTCGGTCCTCGTCACCGTGCTGACGGTCGGCCTGGGGCTCATCGTCAACTCGATGGCAGGCTTCGCCCTGTCGCGTCTGCGCTGGAAGGGACGCCTCGTCGTGATGGCGCTCATCATCGCGACCCTCATCGTCCCGTTCGAGACGATCGCGGTGCCGATGGTCTACTGGGTCTCGCAGCTGCCGACCCTCGTCATGGAGGGTGGCGTCCTCAAGTACGACTTCGGATGGCTCAACACCTACCAGGTGCAGATCGTGCCGTTCATCGCGAACGCGTTCTCGATCTTCCTGTTCGCGCAGTACTTCTCCACGATTCCCTCCTCACTCGACGAGGCCGCGCGCATCGACGGCGCAAGCTGGTTCACGATCTACCGCCGGATCATCGTCCCGCTGTCGGGGCCCGCGTTCGCGACGGTCGCGATCCTCACCTTCCTGCCCGCCTGGAACCAGTACCTCTGGCCGCTGATGGTCGTGCAGAAGGAGGGCCTGCGCCCCGTCATGGTCGGGATGCAGTACTTCTTCCAACTCAACACCGCCTGGGGCGAGGTGATGGCGTACACGTCGCTCATCACCCTCCCCGTGCTCCTCGTCTTCCTCGTCTTCCAGCGCGCGTTCGTCAGCAGCATCGCTGCGAGCGGCGTGAAAGGGTAACGCGCATGTTCGATCTTCCCGGTTCCTGGGTCTGGGACTACTGGTTCGCCGACGACGGCGACACGTACCACCTCTTCTTCCTCTATGCCTCACGGGCGCTGCACGATCCGGACGCGCGCCATTACCGGGCATCCGTCGGCCACGCGGTCTCGACCGACCTGGTCACGTGGACGCAGGTGCCGGATGCGCTCGTTCGCGGCGACGCCGGAGCCTTCGACGATCTCGCGACGTGGACGGGGTCGACCGTCCGGGGCGACGACGGCACGTGGTACCTCTTCTACACCGGGTCGACGCTCGCCGCAGGCGGCAAGAACGTCCAGACGATCGGGTACGCCACCTCCACCGACCTCATCACCTGGACAAAGCAGCCCGGCCCCGCGCTGCGCGCGCAGGGTCCCTGGTACGAGACGCTCGCATCCGGCGCGTGGCACGACGAGGCCTTCCGCGACCCGTGGGTGTTCCGCGACCCGCACGGTGAGGGCTGGCACATGCTCGTGACCGCCCGCGCGTCCGACGGGCCTGTGCTCGGGCGAGGGGTCGTCGGGCACGCCTGGTCGGCGGACCTGCGGTCGTGGGAACTGCGCCCGCCGCTGTCGGTGCCGAGTGCCGACGGATTCGGCCAGCTCGAAGTGATGCAGGTCGAGGTCGTCGACGGGCGGCCGGTGCTCTTGTTCTCCTGCCTCTCCGAACACGCGACCCCGGCGCGAGCGGGCAGCCGAGGCGGCACGTGGGTGGTGCCTGCGGAGAGCCTGCTCGGACCGTTCGACATCGACGCCGCGTACCCGATCACCGACGAGCGCCTGTACGTGGGGCGTCTGCTCCAGCGCCGCGAGGACGGGCAGTGGCTGCTGTTCGCCTTCCGCAACGCCGACGACAGCGGCGCGTTCGTCGGGGGCGTGACGGACCCGATGCCCGTCGCCTGGCGGGACGGACGACTCACCGCCGACGACGACACCGCCGAGCCGATCGTGCGAGGAGTCGCCGCCACCTCGACCTGAGGCCCTACGAGAAAGAAGGATCCGATGACGCATCCTGTCCCCTCCGTCCGACCACGCCGCGCCGCGGCGCTGATCGCGATGATCGGCATCGCCAGCGCGGTGGCGGCGCTCGGCGTACCGGTCGGCGCGATGGCATCCCCGCCGACCGGCGACACGCCGCCGGGCTCCGCGGATGCCGCGAGTCTGCGAGCGCAGTACCACTTCACGGTGCCGGACCACTGGAAGAACGACCCGCAGCGGCCGGTGGTGATCGACGGCGTGCTGCACTACTACTACCTGTACAACGCCGACTACGACGCTGATCCGTCGGCGAACTTCGGCACCGCGTGGCGGCTCGCGACGAGCGCGGATGCCGTTGCGTACGCCGATCAGGGCATCGCGGCGCCGAAGGGCACGAACGCGAACTACGACCTCTGGTCGGGGTCGGCGGTCGTCGACCAGGCGAACACCGCGGGTTTCGGAGCGGGGGCGGTTGTCATGCTGGTCACGCAGATGGACCACCCGACCGCGGCGCAGAAGCTCGACGCGTCCGGGCAGCAGGCGCAGTTCCTCTGGTACTCCACGGACGGCGGGCGGACGTTCCGCCCGGACGGGGAGGAGCCCGTCATCCCCGGTGACGGACGACGCGACTTCCGTGATCCGAAGGTGGTGTGGGACGACGAGCGCGGGCGGTGGGTCGCCCTCATCGCCGAGCGCGATCGGGTGAGCTTCTACACCTCGCCGGACCTCCGTTCGTGGACCCGGCAGTCCGAATACGTCGACCCCGGCATCGGCACGATCGAGTGCCCCGACCTGTTCCGCATGCGAGCCGATGACGGCACGGTGCACTGGGTGTTCGGCGTCAGCGCCAACGGCTTCGCGACCGACGAGCCGGCCACCTTCGCGTACTGGACAGGAGCCTTCGACGGCATCCGATTCACCGCCGATGCCCCGCGCCCCCAATGGCTCGATCACGGCTTCGACTGGTACGGTGCGGTGACCTGGGAGGACGCCGCGGCACCCCTCGACCATCGGTACGCGGTCGCGTGGCTGAACAACTGGGACTACGCGCATAACACCCCGACGTGGGCGAGCGACGGATTCAACGGGACCGACTCGATCACGCGCGAGCTGCGCCTCGCGCGGACGGGAGGCGCCGGCTATGCCCTCCTCTCGCACCCGGTCGCGGCGCTTGCCGAACATGCCACGCGCACGCTCCGGCTGGGGGACGTGACCGTCGACGGGTTCCGTGTGCTCGACTACGAAGGCGACGCATACGAGATCACCGCCCGCGTCGATCGGCAGACCGCGACCAACGTCGGGCTGCAGCTGCGGCGGTCTGCCGACGGATCGCGGCACGCCGATGTCGGACTCACCGATTCGTACGCCTACGTGAACCGCGGTCAGACCGGGCATCCGGGACCGACGCACAAGACCGAGAGCCGCACACCCGTCGAGACGGCCGACTCGTCGGATGGCCTCGTCGACCTCCGCATCCTCGTGGATCGCACGAGCATCGAGCTCTTCGTCGGCGACGGACGGTACACGCAGTCCAGCCAGGTGTTCGCCCCGGCATCCGACCGCGGCCTTGCGCTGTACGCGAGCGACGGAGCCGCCGTGCTGCGGGACCTCACGATCACCGAGTTCGGCAGCGTCCAGCAGCGGCCCGCGCGCGTCCTCGCCGACTTCGAGAGCAGTGGCTGGCCGGCGGGGTGGACCGCGTCGGGGGATCTCGCCGCGATCGGTCCGGTCACCTCTGACCTCCGCGGTCAGGTGGGCCGGCGCGTCGCCGACACGTTCGCGGGCACGGACGCCGCGACCGGCGTCGTCACCTCGGCGCCGTTCATCATCGATCGCGACACGCTGCACTTCCTCATCGCCGGCGGGAGGCATCCGCTCGGCGTCGAGCCTGCGACGTCGGTGCAGCTCCTCGTCGACGGCGCGCCCGTGCGCACCGCGACCGGTGACGACTCTGCGGAGCTGCGGCCGGTGTCGTGGGATGTGCGCGACCTCTCCGGCCGGACGGCGCAGTTCCAGATCCTCGACGATGCGACGGGGGCATGGGGGCACGTGATGGTCGATCACATCGTGCTGAGCGACGGAGCGCGATGACCGCGGTATCCATCCGATAGCGTCGATGCGGGCGTCTTTCCGGTGCCCGCATCGACCCGGGGGTGATGGGCATGGCGAGGCCGAAGCTGCACGACGTCGCCGCGCGCGCCGGCGTCTCGGTGACGACGGTCTCGCGCGTGCTGAACAATCGCGGGTATCTCAGCGACGACGTGCGCGCGCGGGTCAATGCCGCGATCGCTGAGCTGGGCTATCGCCCGGACGGCATCGCCCGCTCGCTCATCGGTCGCAAGTCGGGCATCGTCGGCGTCATCGTGCCCACGGTCGCCGACCCCTTCTTCGGCGAGCTCGTCGCCGCGATCGAGAACGCGCTCGCGGCGCGGAGCTACAAGGTGATGCTCTGCAACTGCCAGGAGAACGCAGGACGCGAGGCCGAGTACCTCGACCTCCTCCAAGCGAACCGCGTCGACGGGATCATCACGTCGACTCACAATCGCGATGTCGATGGGTACGAGAAGGTGGACCTCCCCATCGTCGCGGTCGACCGGCGCATCGGGGCGCATATCCCGAGCGTCCGCAGTGACAATCGCGCCGGCGGGCGTCTGGGGACCGAGCACCTCCTCGCCCGCGGCGCGCGCATCCCCCTGCTCATCACCGCGACCGACCACGCCGGCAACGATCGGGCGGCCGCGTTCCGCGAGGTCGTGAGCGCCCGGGGTATCTCGCCGCTCGTGCGTGCCTATGGGTACGCGACCCCGCTGCCCGAGCGGCGGGCACTGATCGAAACCTGGTTGGCCGAGACAGGCGCCGACGGCGTCTTCGCGACCGACGACCTGACGGCGCTGATGGTGCTCGAATGGGCGCACAAGACGGGTCGTTCCGTGCCGGCAGACATGCGGATCGTCGGCTACGACGGATCGGCGGCGGTGCGACTCGGGATGCCGGGGCTCACCACCGTGCAGCAGCCCATCGCGCGCCTCGGCGCGCGCGCCGCCGATATGGTCGTCTCTCGCATCGAGAGCGCCGATGATGTCGACGGCGCAGGGGCGCCGGCGGGCGAAGCCGAGCCGCCGCTCCCCGTGGAACTGCGGCTCGGCTGGACGAGCTGAGGGCGTCAGCCCGCGCGCTGCGGATCGATGACGGCGAGCGGAGCGACCGACAGCGAGCGCAGCCGCACGGGCGCGTCCACGGCCTCGAAGGTGACCGGGGCGGCGACCGCCGACGCGCCGGGGTGAACGGCCATCGTGAGGGCTGAGTCGTCGCCGATGAACACCTCGACACTGGCCGCGTCCACCAGGATGTCGAGGTCCAGGACATCGCCCGGCGGCAGAGCGCTCATGCGCACGGCGCGGTAGGCCTCCGGGAGTCCGGCGGCGAGGGCGTCGTGCGATCGGTCGACGAACACGGTGCCCTGAGCCGCGTCATAGCCGATCGTCACCTCGCCCGTGCCTCCTCCCAGGCGCAGGCGGAACGACCCGGCATCCCGCCGATCGACGGATGCGCGCAGGCGGTACGACACGGCGTCGGGCTGCACAGACAGAGGCGCGATCGCGCCCGGTGCGATCGTCTGCGCGGGGGCCGACATCGGGTCCCCCTCCAGCCCGCGCAGTGCATCGATCGGGCGCGACCGCAGTTCGAGCCGGCCGTCGACCTCGTCGAGCGAGATGCTGCGTGTCACCGACAGCGCCCCGCCCTGCCAGTCGTCGGTCGGAAGGTCGCGGGCGTAGGCCCAATTGTTGATCCAACCCAGCGCGTAGCGCTCCGTGAGTCGCGCGTCGGCGTCACGGCGGGGGTCGTCCCACGTGACGGCGGCGTAGAAATCGGCTCCGTCGTCGAGCCAGAGCGGGTCGACGGCATCCGGGGTGAAGCGCTCGCCGTCCCATGCGCCGGTCCAATAGGCGAGGCCCGTCGTGCGGTCCTCGCGCGCGCCGTCGGCGCTCGCCGCGAGGATCCAGGTGCGCCGCCCCGAGAGGGGATCGACCATCTCGAACAGGTCGGGGCACTCCAACAGCCCCCACTGGTCGGTGGCGACGTCGGAGACGTAGCGCCAGTCGCGAAGATCATCGGAGACGTAGAAGCCGAGACGGTGACCCTCGGCGAGCACCATCACCCACCGCTCGTTCGTCTCGTCGCGGATGACCTTGGGGTCGCGCCAGTCGACGACGCCGGGGTTCTCCATGATCGGGTTGCCTTCGTAGCCCTGGAACGTGTAGCCACCGTCGGTGGAGAAGAAGAGGGACTGGCGCTGGACGCCGTCGTCCTGCTGCGTGACGATCGCGACGACGGCTCCCGCGCCGAACCCCGCGCTGCCGGTTTCGTCGACGACGGCGCTTCCGGTGAGGATGTCGCCCAGGCCGTTGCGGTACTTCTCGATCGCGACGCCCTCGTTGTGCCAGGTGACGAGGTCGTCGGAAGTCGCGTGGTACCACTCGGTTCCGTTTCCGTGCGGATAGTCGGCGTTGTAGAGGTAGTAGAGGTGCCACTTGCCCGCCGCGAAGAACGGTCGCTGCGGGTCGTTGATCCAGTGCGCGGCGGGAGTGAGGTGGAAGCCCGGACGATACGCCGACCAGTCGGCTGGCCTGTCGAAGTTGAGCGCATCGGGCGAGGGTGAGGCGGTGGGGCCCGACGGCGTCGGAGTGGGGGTCGGTGAGGCCTCGCGGGGGAGGGTGAGCACGATGATCACGGCTGCGACGATGAGGATCGTCGCAGCCGTGATCGCGAGACCCGCGATCGTGCGCGTGCGCCGGGGGCGGAGGTCGTCGCTCATGCGCCGCTCCGGCGGTGTCGGCCGCGTCGGGCGATGCCGAGCGCCGCCGCACCCAGGAGCGCGCACAGCGCGGCGAGCGTCACGCCCGCGGTTGCGACGGCGGGGGAGCCGCCGGTCGCGGCGAGGCGGTCAGGCATCGGGGGCGTCGTCTCGGTCGGCAGGGGCGGCGTCGTCGTCTCGCTCGGGACGGGCCGTGGCGCGACGAGCGACTCGAGTGTGGTGTGACGGATCACCGTCGGGGCGCCGATCCGTGTGCCGGTGACGGTCGCGGTGTTCTCGACATCCCGGATGCCGCCCTCCACGAGGCCGTCGAAAGCGACCTCGACGATCTCGCCGTCACCGACGGCGGTGACGTCCACGCGTAGCTCGCTCTCACCGCACGTCACGCTCACCCGCTCGTCCGGCACGCGCTCGAGATCGATGAGATACCCGGTGCCTGGATCGGTCCGGGTCGTCGAGCGCACGCTTACCCCAGCGGTGCAGTCGAACGACTGTCCGGCCGGAGCAGCGTCGGCGACCGTGATGACATCCCACGGTCCGCGCGGCGTCTCGATCGTCCACCGGACGGTCGCCGGTTCGCTCTCGATCCAGAGCCCATACTTGTTCGCGAGGCTCCGGTCGGCGATGCCGTGGAACGCCCCTGGAACGTCGTCGGCCCCGAGACGGCCTGCGGCGGGGAACGAGAACGACTCGGGAGCGCCGGGCGTCGTCGTCTCAGTGGTGGTCACGATGGCCTCTCCAGTGCGGTTGCCGGGATCGTCGGCGGCGTCGTTCAGAACGAGAGTCAGCTGACCGTCGGTGTCGAGGGCAGCGACGCCGACGATGACGCCGCTGTGAGCGACGACGGGGCCGTCCCGGAGCACGCCCGCGGGGTGCTCCGGGAGCGACAGCCGCAGGCTATCGCCGGAGCGTGCGGATGCCGGGAGCGTCCACGTCACGTCGGACACGATGCTTCCGGGTGCGCTCCGGGTCGCGACAGTGGACGGGAGATCGGTGCCTGTGGCACCCCACGCGGGGGTGCCACAGGCAAGAGACGCGACGGCCCCGGCGACCAGTGCGGAGGTGATGCCCACGCGCGCTGTGCGCCGGCGGGCCGCTGCGGGGATCACTCGGACTCCACCGCCTCGGCGCCACGACGGCGGGCGCGCAGCACGAGACCCGCTCCGGCGGCGGCGAGCGCCGCGCCGGCGAGGATCGCGCCCACGACAGTGTTCGCGTCGCCACCCGTACGGGCGAGCGAGCCGCTCGCCTTGCCGCCCGTGGAGGCGGCCGCGCCGGCGGGGGCACCGGTTACGGGCGACGGGCTCGTGCCGGGGGACTCGCCCGGCGCAGGGGCCGCGGGGGCAGAAGAGGTGATCCCTGCCTTCGCGAGGAGAAGGGTCGTGTCGAGCTGACCATCCAGCGTGTCGGCGACGGCCGCCACGATCGTCGCCTCCGTGCCGGGGGTGACCGCGGCAGTGCAGGTGAGCGCCGTCGTGAAGCCGTTCATCTCGGTGTCGTGCGCGGCGGAGGGCTGCTTCCCGTCGACGTTCGAGACGAACGAGGCGGAGTTGACCGTGTCGTTGACGGTCGAGATGCCCGCCGGCTGGCCGTCCACCGTCGAGCACAGCTCGCCGTCGACGTAGATCCCGACGGCGTCGGTGTAGTCCTTGGCGGCCCACGCCCCGTACTCTTCGCTCCCGAACTGATAAACGATTGACAGAGTGTCGCCCGCGGGAACGACCGTCAGCGCGAGCTGCGCGGCGTCGTAGGTGGTGCTCCCGACGAGGGTGGTCAACTCGTCCGAGCCTGGACCGCCGAGGTCACCCGTCGTGGTGAGCTTTCGATTGGGGCCGGCGAGTGCCGACGATGAGAAATCGACGTCGGCGCTCGACGCGGGGTCGGCGTCCCGTAGGGCGCCCGTCGACAGGGCGACGCCGGAGCCGATCGCGGGATCGAGGGTCGCGCCCGAGAAGATCGCCGCCTGAACGGGCCGGCCATGGGTGAAGGCCGCGGACACCAGCGTGATATTAGCGCCGATCAGGCTTTGCGCCGCGGATTCCGCGCTCGCGGACTCGAACGTCTGGACGTCGGTGGCGGCGAATGCCGTGGAGGCGGCAAGCGTAGATGCCGAGGCGAAGATGCCGACGGCGACGCCGGCGGCGAGGACGCGGCGGTCGGCACGCGTCGGGTGGAAACGGAACATGGCACTCCCTGGTGCGGTCGGTGCGCCCGGCGGCGCCCCCGGCACGGACCGGATGGCGCGCGTCGATGCGAGGAGGGGCGGTGTGGGCGATTGCCCGGAGAGTCGAACCACGGGATGCCGGTGAGGCTATCCACGACACAGTGAACATGATCGTGGCGGATATGTCAAACGTTTGACAGATCGGCATTGAGTGTTTTAGCCTCTGTCGCGAGAGAAGATCCACGCCTTCCGCCCCCCAGAAAGCTGACAGACGTGACCACCACCCACATCCCCGGCCGGTTCCGCCGACGCCTGCGCGTCGCGGGGTTCACGACCGCTGCGGCACTCGCCGCGACGCTCATCGCCGCCGCCCCCGCGACGGCGGCCGATGAACCCGACGCCGTTCCCGGTTTCCCGGCTCCGACGGAGCACTCGCAGCGGGCTTACGATCCCACGGACGACTTCACCGCGAAGTGGACCCGAGCGGACGCCCGCCAGATCGCGGCGATGAGCGATCCCGCCGCGCCTTCCCGGGCGAACTCGATGCCCGAGGGATACACC
The DNA here is from genome assembly GCF_037147735.1 of Microbacterium sp. MMO-20. Classification (NCBI taxonomy): domain Bacteria; kingdom Bacillati; phylum Actinomycetota; class Actinomycetes; order Micrococcales; family Microbacteriaceae; genus Microbacterium; species Microbacterium sp. MMO-20. The sequence goes on from NZ_JBBCUU010000007.1 coordinate 66,932, forward strand.
ATGCCGACGGTGCCTCAGGACTTCCCCGACATGAGTGACGAGCAGGTTTGGGTTTGGGACAGCTGGACCCTGACCGACGAGACCGCCGCCCAGCCGAGCTTCAAGGGCTGGGAGGTCGTCTTCTCGCTCGTGGCCGACCGCACCCTCGGATTCGACGACCGGCACACCTACGCGCGCCTCGGTTACTTCTACCGCAAGGCGAATGTCGCCGAGCGCCCGGAGAACGGCGGTTGGACCTACGGCGGACTCGTCTTCCCCGACGGGGCATCCGGCGCCATCTTCGAGGACCAGTCCTTCAGCCACCAGACCGAATGGTCGGGCTCGACGCGCATCTTCGACGGCAACAAGCTGCGGATCTTCTACACCGCTGTCGCGTTCTACCGGAACGAGGACGGCACCAACCGCAAGCCCTACGACCCGCGCATCGTGCAGAGCGAGGGGCGCATCTTCGCCGACGAGAACGGCGTGTGGCTGACCGGGTTCCGCGACCAGCACGACATGCTGCAGGCCGACGGCACCTACTACCAGACCGGCGCCCAGAACGAGTTCTTCAACTTCCGTGACCCGTTCACGTTCGAGGACCCCGCCCACCCCGGCAAGACCTACATGGTCTTCGAGGGCAACACAGCCGCACCCCGCGGCGAGCGCATCTGCACCGAAGAGGACATGGGCTACCGCCCCGGCGACCCCTACACCGAGACCGCCGATGAAGTGATGGACCGCGGCGCGCACTATCAGCTCGCCAACGTGGGTCTCGCGGTGGCCGACAACGCCGCGCTCACCGAGTGGACGTTTCTCCCGCCGATCCTCTCCGCGAACTGCGTGAACGACCAAACCGAGCGTCCCCAGATCTACATCAAGGACGGCAAGTACTACCTGTTCACCATCACGCATCGCGGAACCTACGCGGCGGGTATCGACGGCCCCGAGGGTGTCTACGGCTTCGTCGGCGACGGCATCCGCAGTGACTTCGAGCCCGTCAACCGGGGTTCGGGGCTGGCCCTCGGAAGTCCGGCGAACCTGAACTTCGCGGCCGGTACCCCGTTCGCTCCGGATTACAACCAGCACCCGGGCCAGTTCCAGGCATACTCGCACTACGTCATGCCCGGTGGGCTCGTGCAGTCCTTCATCGACACGATCGGCACGAGCGCCGACTTCGTCCGCGGAGGCACCCTCGCCCCCACGGTGAAGGTCGACATCGACGGCGCGAACGTGACGGTGGACCGCACCTACGGCACGAATGGTCTCGGCCAGTGGGCGGACATCCCCTCGGGGTACGCGCACGACGTCACCTCCACGCCGGACGTGCGACCGGTGCGCTGAGTCACGTCGCCCGGCCCGCAGCGACGGCCCCTGCGCCACGATCGAATGGTCGCGGCGCAGGGGCCATCGGCATCGCGGTGCCGTCCGTCCCCTCGCCGGCCCGTGCCAGTGGGTAACCTGGCGGGGGCGAGGGGGTGTCATCGACGCGATGGCGGAAGGTTCGGACGCCGCGGCGAACATCGCTGCGGCGCTCGGCGGCGCCGCGAACGTCGTCTCGCTCACCCACTGCGCGACGCGGCTGCGGGTGACGGTCGTGGATGCCGAGCGCGTCGACATCGCGTCATTGACGGACGCGGGCGACGTGATCGGCGTGGCCGCGATGCGGGAGCAGATCCAGATCGTGATCGGCCCCCACGAGGTCGCCCGGGTGCACGCGGAGCTCGAGCGCGCGCTGCGCGACGGTTCGACCACGCAAGGGCCCGCGCCGTTGGCCGAGTCGGACGCCGTCGCGCGGAGCGACCTCGGGTCGGCGGCACCGCCGACGTCACGACGGCCCGTGCTCAGCCCGCTCTACACACTCATGGATATTGTCGCGCCGCTGCTTCCTGCGTTCGTCGCCGCGGGACTTCTGCTGGCGCTTCACAACATCCTGAGTGCACCCGGGGTGTTCGGTCCGACGTCCGTCGCCGAAACCTATCCCTGGCTCGAGGGTATCTCCGCGCTCATCGGCATCCTCGGCGTCGGTGTGTTCACGCTGCTGCCCGTCCTCGTCGGCCACTCCGCGGCGACGCGGTTCGGGGGTAACGGGTATCTCGGTGCGGCGATGGGCGCCGCCCTGGTCGCTGCACCCTTCGTCGTGGACGCGGGGGTGTTCCCCTCTCTCCACGTCGACGGCGGCGGGAGCTGGGCGATCGCAGGGGTCGACGTGCTCGGCATCGATTACCGCGGCACCGTCATCCCGATGATCGTGATCGCTTACCTGATGACACTCGTCGAGCGGGGGCTTCGCGCGGTGCTCCGCGGATCCGCGCGATTCCTCGTCGTCCCGATGGTCACGCTCCTGCTGAGCGGCGTCCTCGCCTTCCTGGTCGTGGGCCCGGTTCTGCGCTTCGTCGGCGACGGCTTCGCGCAGCTGATCGCCGCCGTGTACGACGCGTCGGGTCCGATCGGCGGAGCGGTGTTCGGGGCCTTGTACCCTCTCCTCGTCCTCACCGGCACGCACCAGAGCCTCGTGTCTCTGGAACTCGGCCTCCTGACCTCCGGCGGCTCTTTCATCTTCCCCGCCGCAGGTGCGGCCAATCTCGCGCAGGCCGGTGCGAGCGCCGCCGTCGCGGTCCTCGCCCGCCGCCGCACGCGGCTGCGCGCACTCGCCGTGGGCGCCGCGGTGCCGGCGTGCGTCGGGATCGCGGAGCCCGCGATCTTCGGCATCAACCTGCGACTGCGCTTCCCCTTCATTGCCGCGGTGATCGCCTCCGCGTTGGGCGGGGCGGTGCTCGCTACCTTCGATGTCGAGGCGGTGACCCTCGGCGCGGCGGGCGTCGTCGGCGTCGCCTCCATTGCGGCCGGTTCGGGGCTCGCCTATCTCGCGGCGATCGCTGCGAGCGGGGTGATCGCATTCCTCATCACGCTCGTCTGGGGTCGACGAGGTCGGGCGCGCGCTCTCGTCGATGACGCGGCCTTCACCGCCTTCGCGGACGGCGCACGCCCAGGCGGCCTCGGTACTCTGGAATCATGACCGAGCCCACCCCCGTACGCACGACGAAGCCCCGCCAGGTGCGCCCGCGCACGGAGGGCTGGACGCAGAGGGTGGATGCCGAGGGCAAACCTCTCCTGCAGTTCGCGGCACCCAAGAAAGGCATGCCGCCGACGCACCTCGCCGACCTCACTCCGGCTCAGCGCGTCGAGAAGGTGAAGGAGGCGGGGCTCCCCGCCTTCCGCGCGAAGCAGCTCGAGAAGCACTACTTCCAGCACTACACGGCCGACCCGGCGCACATGACCGACTTGCCGGCATCCGGCCGCGACGAGTTCGTCGCAGGCCTTCTGCCGCACCTGCTCACCGAGGTGCGGCGCTTGCAGACCGACCGCGGCGACACCATCAAGTTCCTCTGGAAGCTGCACGACGGCGCTCTCGTCGAGTCGGTGCTCATGCGTTACCCGGGCCGCATCACGCTGTGCGTGTCGAGTCAGGCCGGCTGCGGCATGAACTGCCCGTTCTGCGCGACGGGTCAAGCGGGGCTCACCCGCAACATGTCGGCGGGCGAGATCATCGACCAGGTCGTGCGCGCGAACGCCGCGATCCGCGCGGGCGAGCTGGGGCCCGCCGAGCACCCCGACGAGCGGGTCACCAACATCGTGTTCATGGGCATGGGCGAGCCTCTCGCCAACTACACCCGCGTGATCCAGGCCGTGAAGACGATGGTCGACAAGGACCACGGTCTCGGGATGAGCGCGCGCGGGGTCACCGTCTCGACCGTGGGACTCGTCCCGGCGATCGACAAGCTGGCGGCCGAGGACATTCCGGTGACCTTCGCCCTCTCCCTCCACGCACCCGATGACCTCCTGCGAGACGAGATGATCCCGATCAACTCGCGCTGGAAGGTCGACGAGGCGCTGGATGCCGCGCACCGCTACTTCGAGAAGACGGGGCGCCGCGTCTCGATCGAGTACGCCCTCATCAAGGACATGAACGATCACGCGTGGCGCGCCGATCTGCTCGCCCAGAAGCTCAACGCGCGCGGCCATGGCTGGGTGCACGTCAACCCCATCCCGCTGAACCCGACTCCGGGCTCGGTGTGGACGGCATCGGAGAAGGACGTGCAGCGCGAGTTCGTGCGCAGGCTCAACGAAGCCGGCATCCCGACGACCCTCCGAGACACCCGCGGCAAGGAGATCGACGGTGCCTGCGGACAGCTCGTCGCCACCGAGGAGGACCGCGCCGTCGCGGCCGCCGTCCTCGTCGAGTGATGCCTCACGCGGCACTCCGCGCGCGAGATCCTTCCGCGACCCCTCGTTTCGACCCGGTCCATCTTCTAGCGTAGGAGCATGCTGCGCGACGACGACCGGTCGGAGAACCTGTACACCGCCCCCATCACCCTGCCCGGTTCGGCTCAACCGGCGGATGGCGACGATGCGCCCGACATCGATGCGCCCGAGATCAGCTACGACGAGCAGCGCTACCCCGCCCGGCCGCGCCGTCTGCGACCGCGGGATCAGTTCCGCCGCGGCAGCGTACGTCGCAACACGACGGATCCGCGCACCGCGAACGGCACGAACCCCTCGTACATCGAATGGCTCGTGCGCCGCTCGATGCTCAAGGATGCCGATGTGCTCGCGCGCCAGCTTTCCGGGCAGCCGTCGATGTGGCGGAACCCCTATGCCCGACCGGATGCCCGTCGCGCCATCGCGACCTCCGATGTCTGGTTCACGGCCTACCCGATCTCACTGATCACCCGTCCCGGGCAGTCCTTCCTCGCTGCGCTCGGAGACGATGCTCTGTGGTCGGCGTTCGAGAGGATCGGGATCACAGCCATTCACACCGGTCCGGTCAAGAGCGCGGGCGGCATCGTCGGGTGGAGTGAGACGCCGAGCGTCGACGGCCACTTCGACCGCATCAGCACGGCGATCGATCCGGCGTTCGGCACCGAAGACGAGTTCCGCACGCTCTGCGACGTCGCCGACGCGCACGGCGGCAGCGTGATCGACGACATCGTGCCCGGACACACGGGCAAGGGCGCCGACTTCCGGCTGGCCGAGATGGGGTACAAGGACTATCCGGGCATCTACCACATGGTCGAGATCCCGCCCGAGGACTGGGCGCTCCTCCCGGAGGTGCCCGAAGGCGAAGACAACGTGAATCTCGATCCGGCTGCTGAACATGAGCTCTCTGAACGCGGATACATCATCGGAGCGCTGCAGCGGGTCATCTTCTACACCCCGGGCGTGAAGGAGACGAACTGGAGCGCGACAGCACCCGTGACGGGTCCCGATGGGGTCTCGCGGCGCTGGGTCTACCTGCACTACTTCAAGCAGGGTCAACCGTCGATCAACTGGCTCGACCCGACGTTCGCGGGTATGCGGCTGGTCATCGGCGACGCCCTGCACTCGCTCGGCGAGCTGGGCGCCGGCGCGCTGCGCCTCGACGCGAACGGATTCCTCGGGGTGGAGAAGAGCGCGGAGGGCCTTCCGGCGTGGTCCGAGGGTCACCCGCTCTCGCACGCGGCGAACCACATCATCGCGGGCATGGTCCGCAAGGTCGGCGGATTCACTTTCCAAGAGCTCAACCTCACGATCGAGGACATCCGCGACACCGGCGCCGTCGGCGCCGACCTCTCCTACGACTTCATCGGCAGGCCCGGCTACCACCACGCGCTGGCCACCGGTCAGACGGAGTTCCTGCGCCTCGCGCTGACCTCGTCGCTGGAACTCGGAGTGCAGCCCGTGCAGCTCGTGCACGGACTGCAGAACCACGACGAGCTCACCTACGAACTCGTGCACTGGGCCACCCGTCACGGCGACGACATCTACCGCTTCCGCGGGCGCGAGATCACCGGTGGCGAACTCGCCGAAGAAGTGCGCGCCGACCTCACCGAGCGTCTCACCGGGGCCGCCGACTTCAACCGGGTGTTCACGCAGAACGGCATCGCCTGCACGACCGCGTCGCTCATCGCAGCGACGCGGGGCGTGAGTCGCCTCGACGAGGTGACGGACGCCGACGTGCCGACCATCCGCGAGGCGCATCTGCTGCTGTGCGCCTACAACGCTTGGCAGCCCGGTGTGTTCGCTTTGTCGGGATGGGATCTCGTCGGCATGCTCACGGTGCCCGCCGAAGAGATCGCCGACCTGCTCCGTGCGGGCGACACGCGCTGGATCGAGCGCGGTGCGCACGATCTGCTGGGGGTCGATCCCGAGGCGACCCGTTCGGCGGCCGGGATGCCGCGCGGCCGGGCGCTCTACGGCCCGCTGCCGGAGCAGTTGCGCGATCCGGGATCGTTCGCGTCTCGGCTGTCGCGCATTCTCGAGCTGCGGCGACGGCACGGCATCGCCACGGCCACGCAGGTCGACATCCCCGAGGTCGCGCATCCCGGCATGCTCGTCCTCGTTCACCGCCTCGACGACGGCGACCCGCGCGGCGAAGCGCCGATGCAGGTCACCGTGCTGAATTTCGGAGCGGAGCCCACGGAGGGCACCGTGCGATCCGAGCAGCTGATCCCGCACAGCGTGGTCGTCGATGCCGAGACGGAAGAGGAGACCGGCCGGGTCGACGACCTGCAGAGCTTCAGCGTCTCACTGCCTCCGTACGGGGCGCGGTTCTTCCTGCTGTCGGCTCCGCCCGCCGACTGACCCGCTTCAGGCGAGCTCGGTGTCGATCCCGGAGAGGGGCACCGGCAGCCAGGCCGGGCGGTTGCGCGCCTCGTAGATCGACTCGTAGACAGCCTTGTCGAGCACGAGAGCACGCAGCAGCACGGGGTCGAGCGCCGCCGACGAGCCCATCGCGTAGCCGTCGAGGAACGCCGAACGGCACGCCGCGGCCCATGCTGCGGGCTGAGGGCCCTCACCCACGGCCGCCGCGTAATCGAAAGAGCGCAGCATGCCGGCGACGTCCCGCGGCGGAAGATCGGGTGCCGTCCGCTCCGCCATCGGGCGCAAGGGCTCGCCTTCGAAGTCGACCAGTCGCCATCCGCCGTCCGGCACCGACAGCACCTGGCCGAGGTGCAGGTCACCGTGGATGCGCTGCAGGTCCGGCCACGGCCGCCCGCGGGCCTCGGAATAGGCATCGGTGATGGCGTCGGCCCGCTCCGCGACGGCGGGCACCTCGGCGCAGGCGATGCGCAGGCGCCGTCTCCAGGCGCCGGAGATGGCATCGACATCGGCATCCGTGGTCGACACGGTGGGCAGCGCCTCCGCGAGGGCAACGTGTACGCCCGCGACGGCGATGCCGAGATCACGCGCGGATTCCGTGAAGTCCTCCGCGACGCGGGCGGCGCCCAGGGCTGCTTCCCATCCGTCGCGCGCTCCGGCGAGGAACTCCTGCGCGAATGCCACCGTGCCGCGCGACGTTCCCGTCGGGCGGCCGACGTCCGGCCAGTCCGCGTCGAGGCTGCCGTAGAAGCGCGCCACGAAAGGCGACCCCCATTCGCTCAGCACCCGTTGCACGGTGACGTCGGGGTTCTCGCCGTGGTGCAGCGTGCGGAACAGCTTCACGATGATCTCCGGACGACCGGAGACGTCGTACACGATCGACGTGTTCGACTGCTCTCCGGACAGGACTCGCGAACCGGTCACCCCGCCCGCGTCGATGCCCATCTCGGTCAGGATGCCGAGGGTGAAGTCGCTCTCGCGCGCCGCATCGACGAGAAGCGCGTCGTCCTGCTCGGCGATGCGGGCGTCTTCCGGCACGCTCCCGCCGGCCGGGTCGCGCGCGCTGATCGGCACCTGGTACAGGGTCGGGCGCTCTCCGGCGTCGTCCATCACGAGGAAGCGGGTCGCACCGGGCACCGGCTGCTGATCGATCAGCCGGAAGCGGGGTTCATGGCTCTTCCCCGCATACCAGCGTTGACGCGCCGCCCAGGCGCCGAGCTCGTCTGTCCATCGCACCCTTCCACCTTTACCAACGTCCGCGGCGGGACGGAAGGGGCATCGCCGCACCCTCTCGTGCGCGAGTAGCGTGGAGACATGGTCAACTATCGGTACCTCGGCAACAGCGGGTTCAAGATCTCGGAGATCACTTACGGCAACTGGGTGACGCACGCCTCGCAGGTCGGTGACGACGCCGCGATCGCGACGGTGCACAAGGCGCTCGACCTCGGCATCACGACGTTCGACACCGCCGATGCCTACGCGAACACCGCGGCGGAGGTCGTACTCGCGAAGGCTCTCAAGGGCCAGGAGCGCGCGAACCTCGAGATCTTCACGAAGGTCTACTGGCCGATCGGCAAGAAGGGCCCGAACGATACGGGCCTGTCGCGCAAGCACATCATGGACGGCATCCACGGCTCGCTGAAGCGCCTCGAGCTCGACTACGTCGACCTGTATCAGGCGCACCGCTACGACTACGAGACGCCTCTCGAGGAGACGATGCAGGCGTTCGCCGACATCGTGCGTCAGGGCAAGGCGCTCTACATCGGCGTCAGCGAGTGGACGGCCGAGCAGTTGCGCGAAGGGCATGCGCTCGCCCAGCAGCTCGGGTTCCAGCTGGTGTCGAACCAGCCGCAGTACTCCGCGCTGTGGCGCGTCATCGAAGACAAGGTGATCCCGACCTCGGAAGAGCTCGGAATGTCGCAGATCGTCTGGTCTCCGCTCGCGCAGGGGGTGCTCACCGGCAAGTACCTGCCCGGCCAGCCCGTGCCGGAAGGGTCGCGGGCGACCGACGAGAAGAGCGGCGCGAACTTCATCAAGCGCTTCTTGAACGACGACGTGCTCACGGCCGTGCAGAAGCTGGGGCCCATCGCCGCCGACGCGGGCATCACGGTGCCGCAGCTCTCGCTCGCGTGGGTGCTGCACAACCCCAACATCGCCGCGGCGCTCGTGGGCGCGTCGCGCCCCGAGCAGCTGGAGGACACCGTCAAGGCATCCGACATCACACTCGACGACGCCACTTACCAGGCGGTCAACGATGCGCTGAGCGGCGTCGCGGTGACCGACGGCGCCGAGACGTACACGGTCTCGCCGAAGAGCCGTCCGGCCTGATCCGCCGATGGCGGTCACGAGCGCCGGCATCCTGCTGTACCGGATCGACCCGGACGGCGGGGTGTCGGCGCTCGTCGCGCATATGGGCGGCCCGTTCTGGGCGACGAAAGACGAGGGCGCCTGGTCCATTCCGAAGGGGGAGTACGACCAGGACAACGAGGCTGCGCTGGATGCCGCGAAACGCGAGTTCCGCGAGGAGCTCGGCATCGATCCTCCCGCCGGCGGCTACGCCGAGCTCGGCACGTTCTCCTACTCGTCCGGCAAGCGTGTGACCGTGTTCGTCGCCGACGGGTCGGGTTTCGCGGCGACCGACGCCGACTTCGTCTTCGGCGAGTTCGAACTGGAATGGCCGCCGCGCTCGGGCCGCCGCCAGTCGTTCCCCGAGGTCGACCGCGTCGAATGGATGCCTCTCGCCCAGGTGCGGACGCGCCTGGTGGCGGGCCAACGCGCCGCCCTCGACAAGCTGGAACAGCTGATCGCGGCGTCCTGATCCTCTTGCGAGCACTCGGAGCGGAGCGTCCGGAGGCGCGGTCAGCGGGTCAGCGCTTCTTCGCGGGCGCCGCCGACACGTCGAGCACCGCGTGCAGCCCGCCGAGGCTCGACCATGCGCTCGCCGTACCCTTCGCGGCGTGCTCGGCACCGCGCACGGCGCGCTCGTCTGCCCACTCGTTCAGGACGTGGCCGCGGTGGCCGCGGACATGTTCGAGTACCACATCCGGCAACCCCGCCTGCCGCCGCGCGTCGCGCGCGGCGATGAGCTGCTCGAGCAGATCGCGGTTCTTCGTCGGAGCGCCGGTCGATGTCTTCCACCCACGTCGGCGGTGGGCATCCATCCATGAGGAGTACGTGTCGATGGCGTACTTCGAATCGGCCTGCACAACGAGGTGCGCAGTGCCGGCATGATCCTCGATCGCCTTCAGCAGTCCCATCAGCTCGCCGATGTTGTTGGTGCCGACGGGGATCGCGCCCGCCGCCCACTGGCCGTCCTCGCCGACCCACGCCCACCCGGTCGGCCCGGGGTTCCCCTTGCAAGCGCCGTCGGTGGCCACGGTGTAGGTGTCGGGGGTCTCGCTCACCCCTCGACGGTAGTCGATGCGCGCAGTGCCGGCGTCTCGCTCATCCCGCCGGCGCGAGCTCACGCCGCTGCATCACACCGAGGGATGCCGCGACGGACGCCACGAGCACGATGCCGATCCACCACAGTCCGCCGGCGTCCACGCCGTCGGCTGTCGGGGTCGGCGCTGCCGCGAACGGCGATGCCTCGGTCGCTGCCTCGGCCAGGCCGAAGAGCGGGCCGAACAACCCGATCATCGCGGCGACGACGACGAGCAGCCAGCTCGCGGCGATCGTCAGACGGGGCGCGAGGACGAACACGAGCGCGGTGATCCCGACGAACACCCACGCCGCCGGCAGTTGGCCGAGGGCGGCGATCGCCGCGTCGCGGACGAGAGTGTCGGTGTCGTCGGTCATGAGTGCGCCGACCGCGGCGCCCGCGATGCCGGCGATCAGGACGAGCGCTGCGGCCGCCGCCGCAGCGACGAGGTAGTCGGTCAGCCAGCGCACACGCGAGATCGAGGTCGCGAGCACGCTCTCCGCGGTACCGCGCGCCTCGTCCTGACGCGCGCGGACGGCGGTCTGCACCCCGGCGCACGCGGCGAGGATGCCGAGCATGACGAAGAATACGACGACGATGCCCCGCTCGAGGTCGCCACCACCGGCGAGCTTGTCGAGCACGTCGGCGACGGCGGGGTTCTGTCCCCCGATCTGGTTCGCGACGGCGCCGAGCGACGTGGCGAGCGCTCCGGCGAGCAGTCCGGCGACGACCCAGCCGACGAGCGATGTGCTCGACTGGCGTGCGACCAGTGCGAAGTTCGAGCCGAATTCGGCGCGTGCCCGCGCCCGCCCGGTGGGTTCGGCGACGAACGATGCACCGATGTCGCGCCGCGACTGGAGCACGGCGGCGGCGATGAGGGACGCCGCCGCTGCGACGGCGAGGAGCGCGAGCGGGCCTGCCGCGTCGGCGTCGAAAGCGCGCACGTTCTCCGCCCAGCCGAACGGCGACAGCCAGGTCGGCCACGAGCTCTGCATGCGGGTGAGATCGCTGTTCGGGGTGCCCAGCGCGTTGCCGATGCCCGCGAGGACGAACGTGACCACGAGGATCCACACTGCGACCGCGTTGGCGCCGCGCGCCGTCGGCATGAGTTGCGCGGCAACGAGTCCGACCCCCAGGAAGACGATGCCGACGAACGCGCACGAGGCGCCGACGAGTGCAGACCCGACCACGGCCGCGCTGTTCGCGACGAACGCGGCGGCGACGAGAGCGCCGAGGGCGATGTTCGCGCCCGCCCCATGGAGCACGGTCGCGAGCAACGGCATCCGTCGTCCCGCCGGTGTCGCCGAAAGGAGCTCGAGGCGGCCGTCGTCCTCGTCGCCGCGGGTGTGCCGCACCGCGAGGAAGGAGCTCATGAGCGCGGCGAGCAGCAGCAGCCACGGCAGGAGCAGGAACACGACCATCTGCGATTCGCTCGCACCTGAGGGCAGGCCCCGGAAGAGCAGGATGACGGGGTTCGCCATCACCGTCGCGAGCAGCGCGACGCGCTCCTGCTCGCCGCCGTACGACGTGACGACGCCCGCGAAGCCGGATGCCGCGAGCGCCGCGGTACCGCCGATCCAGAGGATGAGCTCCAGCGCATCACGCCGCAGACGCTGGCGCCACAGGTCCCGGACGATGCTCATCGCTCGATGCGATCGCCGGCGGGGTTGCCATAGTGCCGCAGGAACAGCTCCTCGAGCGAGGGGGGCGCGATCCGCAGGCCCTCCACACTGAGCGCGCCGAGACGAGACAGAGATGCCGCGACCGCGTCGCTCGGGAGAGTGAAGCTGATGCGCCCGGCATCCTCGACGACATCGGCAGCGCCCGGGAGCGTTTCCGCGGCGGGGACGGTCGCCGTCGGTGTCGCGACGAAGGACACCTCGGTGCGGGTGAGGTGGCGCATGTCGGCGAGGGTCCCCGACTCGACGATCCGCCCGGCGCGGATGATCGAGACGCGATCGCACAGCAACTCGACTTCGGAAAGGATGTGGCTCGACAGCAGAACCGTCGCGCCGGCGGCGCGCACCCGCTCGATCTCAGCGCGGAAGACGACCTCCATGAGCGGGTCGAGCCCGCTGGTCGGCTCGTCGAGGATGTAGAGGTCGGCGGGGACGGCGAACGCGGCAATGAGTGCGACCTTCTGGCGATTGCCCTTCGAGTACGCCCGGCCCTTCTTGCGGGGGTCGAACTGGAACGCGTCGTTCAAGCGCCGCACGGAGGCCGCGTAGTCCGCACCGCGGCCTCCGCCGCGCAGGCGGCTGAGCAGGTCGATCGCCTCCCCGCCGGAGATGTTCGGCCAGAGGCTGACGTCACCCGGTACGTAGGCGAGACGGCGGTGCAGCTCGGGTGCGACGCGCCAGGGATCCGCATCGAAGACTCGCGCTTTTCCGCTCGTCGCACGGGCGAGTCCCAGGAGGATGCGGATCGTCGTCGATTTCCCCGCGCCGTTCGGACCGAGGAAGCCGTGCACCTGCCCGCTCTCGACGCTGAGATCCAGTCCGTCGAGCGCGTGGACCCGGCCGTAGAGCTTGCGCAGCGCACTCGTGCGGATGACGCTCGTCATGCCGCCGACGATACGCCGCCGCGGCGCCGATCGGGGCGTTCTCAGATCCTTTCGATGAGGGTGGCGTTGGCCATGCCCGCGCCTTCGCACATCGTCTGGAGGCCGTACCGCCCACCGGTCGCCTCGAGTTCATTCACGAGCGTCGCGAGCAGCCGCGTCCCCGACGATCCCAGCGCGTGCCCGAGGGCGATCGCGCCGCCGCGGGGATTGAGCTTCGCGGGGTCGGCGCCGGTCTCGGCGAGCCAGGCCAGCGGGACGGGGGCGAACGCTTCGTTCACCTCGAAGGCGTCGATGTCGCGCACGCTCAGTCCCGTGCGGGCGAGGACCCTCTCCGTCGCCGGGATGGGTCCCGTGAGCATGTACAGCGGGTCGTCGCCGACGACCGAGAAAGAGGTGAAGCGGGCGCGCGGCTTCAGGCCCAGCGCTTTCGCCTTCTCCGCCGACATGATGAGCGCGGCCGAGGCGCCGTCGGTGAGCGGAGACGAGTTGCCGGGCGTGATCGCCCACGCGATCTGCGGGAACCGCTGGGAGTAGGTCTCGCTGTAGAACGAGGGGTTGAGGCCCGCGAGGCCGTCGGCGGTGGTCGTCGCGCGCACGGTCTCATCGACCGTGTGCGCGCGTGTGCCGCCGGCCGCATCCAGCACGGGGATCGGGACGATCTCATCGGCGAACAGCCCGTCGCGCTCAGCGGCCGACGCCCGCGCGTGCGACTGGGCGGAGAAGTCGTCGAGCTGGGCGCGCGAGAAGCCCCACTTCGCCGCGATGAGCTCGGCCGAGATGCCCTGGTTCACGAGGCCGTCGGGGTAGCGGGCGTGGAGCTTCGGGCCCGAGAAGTCGTGCCCGAGGGTCGGGGTCCCCATCGGCACGCGGCTCATCGACTCGACGCCGCACGCGATGACGACGTCCTGGAAACCGGAGATGATCGCCTGCGCGGCGAAGGTGGCGGCCTGCTGACTCGACCCGCACTGCCGGTCGATCGTCGTCGCCGGGACGTGTTCGGGAAAACCCGCCGCGAGCACCGCCTGCCGCGTGATGTTGGTGGACTGCTCTCCCACCTGTCCGACGCACCCGCCGATGACGTCGTCGACGAGGGCGGGGTCGATTCCGGTGCGCGCGACGAGGGCTTCGAGGACGATGGCGAGCAGATCGACCGGATGCGTTCCCGACAGGGCGCCGCCGGGCTTGCCCTTTCCGGAGGCGGTACGGACGACGTCGACGATGACGGCTTCGTTCATCTCCTCAGGATGCCGCACCGAACGCTACGTGTGGGCGCGTCCGGAGACGGCGATGCGATCTGGCGTGAAAAGCGACGCGATCAGGCGTGAAAGGAAGAGGGGATGCCGAGGCCCCAGCCCCCGGCATCCCCGGCTCTTCGCGATGATGACGCCGCGTGACTCAGATCTGCGAGCGCGGCCCCGGTTCGATGATCTTGTTGAAGCCCGTGACCGGTTGGTTCTCGTCGAAGGAGGCGATCGGCCTGCGGAACCCGCGCGTGAGGAAGAGCAGGTAAACGAGGCCCAGGCCCGTCCAGATGAGGCCGACAGTGAGGGCGTGGTCGTCGAGGTTCACCCACAGCAGACCTGTCAGCAGCATGCCGATCGCGGGCATCACGATGTAGGTGAAGACGTCCTTCGGCGTCTTGCGGCGCCCGCCCCGCACCGCGAAGTACGCGATCACCGAGATGTTGACGAACGTGAACGCGATGAGCGCGCCGTAGTTGATGTAGTCGACGATCTGGTCGAGGGTGAAGGCGATCGCCGCAAGGCACACGATTCCGGTGAGGATCACGGTGAACACCGGGGTGTGCGTGCGCGGGCTGACGTAGCCGAAGAACCTCTTGGGGAGCACGCCGTTGCGGCCCATGACGAGCAGCATGCGTGCGACGGAGGCGTGCGAGGCGAGCCAGGATGCCAGCGTCGCGGCGAACCCGGCTGCGGTCAGGACAGCCTGCAGCCACAGTCCGCCGACCTGCGAGCCGATCTCGGGGAGCGTCGAGTCGGCGATCGCCTCGGGCGGGAACGCGGAATGGTCGGGGAAGCGCAGCTGCGTGAAGTAGGCGGCCACGAGGAAGATCGCCCCGCCGACGAGCACCGTGAGCAGAATCGCGCGCGGCATGATCTTCGGCGTCTTGGCCTCTTCGGCGTACATCGTCACGGCGTCGAAGCCGATGAACGAGAAGCAGACGACGGTGGCGCCCGCGAGGACCGCACCGAACGACACCTCGGGGTGGATGAACGGCCGCACCGATGCGATGGTTCCCGCTCCCGCGCCCTGCAGGAGCTGCACGATGACCATCACGACGAAGACCGTCATCACGATGATCGAGAAGACCAGCAGGATCATGTTCACGTTCGAGGTGCCGCGCATGGTGATGTAGATGATGGCGGTGACTCCCGCCGTGAACACCACGACCCAGATCCAGCCGGGGACATCCGGGAAGAACGCCTCCATGTAGCTGCGCAGGATGAGGGCGTTCACGAGCGGCAGGAGCAGGTAGTCGATGAGCGAGGTCCAGCCGACGAGGAAGCCGAGGCTCGGATGCATCGATTCGCGTACGTAGGTGTACGCGGATCCGGCGCTCGGAATCGCGCCGACCATCTTGCCGTAGCTGATCGCGGTGAAGCCCATCACGATGAGGGCGACTGCATACGCGGCGGGGACGACGTTGTTCGTCTCGACGGCGACGTTGCCGAAGGTGTCGAAGATGACGGTCGGCGTCATATAGCCGAGGCCGAGGCCGACGATCGACCAGAGACCGAGCGTGCGGGCGAGATTGGGCGTGCGGCGGGCGGTTGCGGTGCCGGCGAGTGACTCGTTCGTGATGACCTCCATGGGCGACGGCGCGGTGCGCGAAGGTGTCGGGTGATCGAACACTAGGGGCGCCGCGTTTCGGATGTGTAGCGTTCGTGTCTCACCGGATGACGGCGCACGGCGATGTCCGGACGGTTCGACCGGTGAGGGCGGTCGATGCGGACGAATGGTTCGGATGCTGCGCGCGCTCGAGCCCCGGAGGGTCATCTGGGAGGCTCAGACGCCGCGGAGGCCGTCGGTGCGTTCGAAGATGAGGCTCGTGTTCGTTGCGGCGACGATCGAGTGCGTCGAGAGGTGGTCGGTGACGAAGGATCGCAGGTCGGCGCTGTCGCGGCCCCGGAAGTGGATGACGAAGTCCTCGGCGCCCGCGACGTAGAAGTACTGCGCGACGTCGGGGTGCGCCTTGAGCTCTTCCGCGAAGCGGGTGAGCTGCGCGCGGGCCCCCGGGCGGATGCGGACCGAGACGAGCGCTTCGGTGCGATAGCCGAGGGCCGCAGGGTCGACGTCCACGGTGAACCGACGGATCACCCCGCGCGCGACGAGCCGAGCGATCCGCGCGTGCACGGTGGAGGCGGCGACCCCGAGATGCTCCGCAAGGCGACTGAGCGGCTGTCGGGCATCCGCGCGCAACTCGTCGACGAGTCGGAGATCGGTGGCATCCATCGAAGAATTCATCGCTTCTTGTGCCATGAGCCGATCGTAGTTCGCTCGAGGCGGCGGGTTCCACCGATTCTGCGGAGGCCCTTGTCGCCGACACCCGCGCCTGTCATCGTTTTCGCCGCGCCGCCTCAACGGAGGCCGCGCGGAGCGGAGGAGCGCGCACATGATCATCGGTGTCCCGAAAGAGATCAAGGACAGTGAACGCCGCGTCGGCATGACCCCGACGGGCGTCGACGAGCTCGTCGCGCGCGGTCACCGCGTGCTGATCGAGTCGGGGGCAGGTGCCGGATCGGGGTTCTCGGACGAGGCCTACCGCGCCGTGGGCGCCGAGATCGTTCCGACGGCCGACGCTGTCTGGGGCGCCGCCGAACTTCTCGTGAAGGTCAAGGAGCCCATCGCTCCCGAGTACGGCTACCTGCGCCCCGACCTCACCCTCTTCACCTACCTCCACCTCGCCGCGGCGCCCGCGCTGACGCAGGCGCTGCTGGATGCCGGGACGACCGCCATCGCCTACGAGACCGTCCAGCTGCCCGACCGCTCCCTGCCGCTCCTGGCCCCCATGAGCGAGATCGCGGGGCGCCTGTCGGTGCAGGTCGGCGCGCAGCAGCTGCTCGGTCCCGCCGGCGGCCGCGGCATCCTCCTCGGCGGAGTGCCCGGCACGCCGCGCGGCCGTGTCGTCGTCATCGGCGGCGGCGTCGCGGGCACGCACGCGGCGCAGATGGCCGTCGGGCTCGGCGCGCATGTGACGATCGTCGATGTGTCGATTCCGCGCCTGCGCGTGCTCGACGAGCAGTTCGGCGGGCGAGTCGACACCCGCGTGTCGTCGCGGAGCGCGATCTCCGACCTCGTCGCCGACGCCGACCTCGTCGTCGGTTCGGTGCTCGTGCCGGGTGCCGCGGCACCCAAGCTCGTCACCCTCGACATGGTCGAGCGGATGCGTCCCGGGTCTGTGCTCGTCGACATCGCGGTCGACCAGGGCGGATGCTTCGAGGGCACGCACGCGACGACGCACTCCGACCCGACGTACCCCGTGCACGACGCGATCTACTATGCGGTCGCCAACATGCCCGGCGCCGTGCCGCTGACCTCGACACTCGCGCTCACCAACGCGACGCTGCGCTACACGATCGCCCTCGCCGATCAGGGCGTCGATGCGGCGCTCGCCGCCGACCCGTCGCTGGCCGCCGGCCTGTCGATCCGCGGGGGAGAGGTCGTCGACGCGCGCATCCTCAGCTGAGGCCGCGCGCTCTATGCTGACGCGCATGACCGACGCATGGCTGCTGGCCCGGCCCGAGATCGACCTCGACCAGACGCGCGCGCTCGCGCGGAGCGCGTACGGGGTGGACGCTGAGCTGCACGAGCTCGGCAGCCAGCAGGACCGCAACTTCCTCGTGCGGGATGCCACGGGCGCGGGCGTGCTGCTGAAGATCTTCCACCCCTCGGTGCCGGCGGAGGCCGTCGAGCTGTACCTCGCGGCATCCGATCGCCTGCGGGAGGCCGGCATCCTGACACCGCGTGTGATCGCGACGGCGTCGGGGGCGAGGACCACCGAGATCGCCTGCGACGGCGCCGCGACGGCGCAGGTCGCGGCGTTCGAGATCGTCGACGGGGCGCCGCTGTCGGACGTCGCGGCGGTCGACGGCGCGTACGCGCAGGAGCTCGGGGAGCTCGCCGCCGAGGTCGACACCGCGCTCGCCGCGCTTCCGGAGACGGGAGCCGACCGCAATCTCCAGTGGGAGCTCGGCAACGCGCTCGCCGTCGTCGAGCAGCTCATCGGCGACCTGCCGGAGGAGCGGCGCGAACTGTGCCTCACGGCGGCCCGTGGCGCGGCTGCCGATCTCGCCGCGGTCGCGGCGTCGCTCCCGCGTCAGATCATCCACGGCGACGTGACCGCCGACAACGTCATGCGCGATCGTCGCGGCCGGCACTGGGTGATCGACCTCGGCGACACCGCGGTGTCGTGGCGGGTCGCCGAGCTCGCGGTGCTGTGCGCCGATCTCTACGGTCGGACGGGCGACCTCACGCTCGTCGGTCGTGCGGTCGCCGGGTTCGACCGGATCTCACCCCTCACCGACGACGAGCTGCAGGCCCTCTGGCCGCTCGTCGTGCTGCGCGGAGCGGTGCTCGCCGTCAGCGGGTGGAGTCAGTTGCGCATCGACCCCGGCAACGACTACGCGCGCGAGCGCGTCGAGCACGAGTGGCGCGTGTTCGACGCCGCGCGGCAGGTCGCATCGGCGGATGCCGAGCTGCAGCTGCGCCTCGCGGCGGGCCGGCCCCACCGCCGCGGACTCGTCTACGCGGGGCTCGTCGTCGCGGGGGAGGGTGTCGAATCCTCTCCTCCGACCGTGCTCGACCTCGGCATCACGAGCCCTCTGCTCGACCGGGGACGGTTCCTGGACCCGGGCGTCGAGACGACGCTCGCCGCAGAGGCCCTCACCGATCTCGGCGCGGTCGCCGTCGCGGCGCGGTTCGGAGAGGCGCGGCTGAGCCGGGTGTCTGCCGAGGTCTCCCGCCCCGCAGCCACGCGCGCCCGGGTCGTCGAGATCTGGACGGTGCCGGGCGCCGGAATCCATGCCCCCTTCGCAGGTGTCCTCACGTGCGGCGACGGGTTCGTGGAGCTGCGGGATGCCGCTGTCGTCGTCCGCCTCGACGGGGTGGTCGGCGGGGTGGATGGCGCCGCGGCGAGCGGGCCGGTGGCGGCCGGAGCCCTGATCGGCACGACAGCAACGGGCGAGGGCGGTCTCGGACGCCTCGTCGTCTCCCGTCGGCTCGCCGGAGCGGAACCCGAGGCGCCCTTCGCCGGCCCCGAGGACGAGTACGAGAGCCCGGGCGCCGCCGACCCGTCCCCGATCCTCGGCATCCGGTCCACCCCTGATCCGATCCGCGAAGAGCGGCGTGCGCGCCGTCGCCGCGAGAACGCGATCGGCGCCGCCGCCGAACGCTTCTACGCCGACCCGCCGCAGATCGAGCGCGGGTGGCAGGCGCTCCTCGTCGACACACGCGGGCGCGCCTATGTCGATCTCGTCAACAACGTCACCGCGATCGGTCACGCCCACCCCGGCTTCGCCGATCGGGTGGGTCGGCAGCTGCATCTGCTCAACACGAACTCGCGCTTCCTCTACGACGCGTACGCGGAGTTCACCGAGCGGCTCGTCGCGCACGCGCCCGATCCAGCACTCGACACCGTCATCCCGGTCAACAGCGGCTCCGAGGCCGTCGACCTCGCCCTCACCCTCGCGCGCATCGCCACCGGGCGGCGTGACGTCATCGCCGTGCGTGAGAGCTATCACGGGTGGACGGCGGCCTCCGACGCCGTCTCGACCTCCGCGTTCGACAATCCCGGGGCCGCCGCCTCGCGGCCCGACTGGGTGCACCTCGTCGACGCGCCCAACGCCTACCGCGGGGCGCACCGCGGGCCGGATGCCGGGGAGCGCTACGCCGACGAGGTGCGCGCCCTTGCGCAGCGCCTCGCCGACGAGGGACGCCCGGCCGGGGCCTTCATCTGCGAGCCCGTCCTGGGGAACGCGGGCGGCGTGGTCCCGCCCGCGGGTTACTTCGCCGCGGTCGCCGACGCCGTGCGCGCGCACGGAGGGCTCATGATCGCCGACGAGGTGCAGGTCGGCTACGGCCGCCTCGGTGCGGCGTTCTGGGGGTCGGAACTCCACGGCGTCGTCCCCGACATCATCACGGTCGCCAAGGCCGCCGGGAACGCCTACCCGCTCGGCGCCGTCCTGACCCGGCGCGAGATCGTCGACGCGCTCGCGCGCGAGGGTTCGTTCTTCTCCTCCTCCGGCGGCACCCCGGCGAGCGCCGTCGCGGGCGCCGCGATCCTCGACGTCATCGACGCCGAGGACCTGCAGCGGCGAGCGGCCGAGGTCGGCGCCGTGATCTCCGACGGGGCGCGGGCACTGGCGGAGAGGCACCCGCTCATCGGGGCGGTTCACGGCAGCGGGCTCTACCAGGGCATCGAGCTCGTGCGTGACCGTGCGACGCTCGAGCCCGCACGCGCCGAGGCGGCCGAGGTATGCGAGCGGATGCTCCGCGAAGGCTTCATCGTGCAAGCCGCCTCCGAACGGCAGAACGTGCTGAAGGTCAAGCCGCCGCTTGTCCTCTCCGCCGACCAGGCGCGCGCGTTCCTCGCGGCACTCGACCGCGTCCTGTCGTCTTTGTATACCTGAGGTGTCGAAAGTGGCGCACCACGTGCCACTTTCGGGATTTTTGTATACACTGACTCCTCGGGAGGTCACCGATGCGCGCGAGCGACCGGGCATACGCAACGTTGCTGGACGAGATCCAGTCCGGAGACCTGCGCCCCGGAACCGTCCTCGGCGAAGTGGAGCAGTCTTCTCGCCTCGGGGTCAGCCGCACGCCCCTGCGTGAGGCCCTCTCGCGTCTCACGGCGGACGGCCTCGTCGCCCAGGCATCCCCGCGCGTCACCGTCGTCACCGACATCGACGCCGGCGACATCCGGGCCCTCTTCGAACTGCGCCGCGCACTCGAAGAGACCGCGGCGCGCGCCGGTGCGAGCCGCGGCGATCGCGATGTCTTCCGCACGCTCGCCGACGAGTTCGCCGCGACGGATGCCGCTGCGGACCCCGACGCGTACTACGCGCTCATCGCGCGCTTCGACCGCGCTCTGGATGCCGCCGTCGCGAACGAGTACCTCACCGCGGCGCTGAAGAACGTGCGCACCCACCTCGTGCGCGTGCGCCGGCTCGCCCGCGACAACCCGGAGCGCCTCGCGGCATCCGTCGCGGAGCACCGTGTGATCGCATCGGCCATCGCGACGGGCGACGCGGAGCTCGCCGCACACGCCACGCACGTCCACCTGCACAACGCGCTCACGTCGATCCTCGACACCCTCAACGTCCCCACGTCCGACCCCACGGAGGCCACCGCATGACCGTCATCCACCACGTCCGCGTCCACCGCAGCGAAGAGAACCTCGCGCGCGAGGATCAGCTCGCCGACAAGATCGCCCAGGTCGCAGCCGACCCCGTCGCCGTGGACGCCGATGTCGTCGAGATGATCATCAACCGTGTCATCGACAACGCGTCGGTCGCCGCGGCTTCGCTCACCCGCGGCCCCGTGGTCGCCGCTCGCGCTCAGGCGCTCGACCACCCGGTCTCGCGGAACGGCCACGGCGCGACCGTGTTCGGCGAGCCCAACGAGACCGTCTCGAGCCCCGAGTGGGCCGCATGGGCGAACGGCGTGGCCGTCCGCGAGCTCGACTACCACGACACGTTCCTCGCCGCGGAGTACTCCCACCCGGGTGACAACATCCCGCCGATCCTCGCGGTCGCCCAGCACGCCGGCAAGGACGGCGCCGCGCTCGTGCGCGCCATCGCGACGGGCTACGAGATCCAGATGGACCTCGTGCGCGCCATCTCGCTGCACAAGCACAAGATCGACCACGTCGCTCACCTCGGACCGTCGGCCGCCGCCGGCATCGGCACGCTTCTCGATCTCGACGAGGCGACGATCTCTCAGGCCGTCGCGCAGGCCCTGCACACGACGACCGCGACGCGCCAGTCGCGCAAGGGCGAGATCTCCACCTGGAAGGCGCACGCGCCCGCCTTTGCCGGCAAGATGGCGGTCGAGGCCGTCGACCGGGCGATGCGCGGGCAGACCTCGCCCTCGCCGATCTACGAAGGCGAGGACGGCGTCATCGCCTGGATGCTCGACGGGCCGGATGCCTCCTACGACGTGCCCCTCCCGGCTCCCGGCGAGCCCAAGCGCGCCATCCTGGACTCGTACACGAAGGAGCACTCGGCCGAATATCAGGCGCAGGCGTGGATCGACCTCGCGCGGAAGCTCCATAACGAGGCATCCTTCGACCCCGCCGACGTCGCGTCGATCGTGCTGCACACGTCGCATCACACGCACTACGTCATCGGCTCGGGCGCGAACGACCCGCAGAAGTACGACCCGAAGGCCTCGCGCGAGACGCTCGACCACTCCATCCCGTACATCTTCGCGGTCGCCCTCCAGGACGGCGGCTGGCACCACGTCGACTCGTACCTGCCCGAGCGCGCCGCCCGCCCCGACACCGTCGCGCTGTGGCACAAGATCACGACGGCCGAGGATGCCGAGTGGACGCGCCGCTACCACTCTGAGGACCCCGACGAGAAGGCGTTCGGCGGACGCGTCGAGATCACGCTCGAGGACGGTACCGTCCTCACCGACGAGATCGCCGTCGCCGACGCGCACCCGCTCGGTGCGCGGCCGTTCGCACGGGAGAACTACGTCGCCAAGTTCCGCCTGCTCGCGGAGCCCGTGCTCGCGCCCGAGGAGATCGAGCGGTTCCTGGACCTCGCCCAGCGCCTGCCGGAGCTCACCGCCGCCGAGGTGCAGGAGCTCAACATCGTCGCGAAGGCCGGGGTCCTCGACTCCGTCGCGAGCCCGAAGGGCCTGTTCTGATGCTGTACGCACAGACTCCGGCCGCGGAGAAGCGGCGGCTGTTGCGCGAGAAGCTCGCCGCGGGGGAGCTCGTGCGCTTCCCGGGCGCGTTCAATCCGCTGAGCGCCCGGCTCATCGAGCGGAAGGGCTTCGAGGGCGTCTACATCTCGGGAGCGGTGCTCTCGGCCGACCTGGGCCTTCCCGACATCGGCCTGACGACCCTGACCGAAGTCGCCGGGCGCGGGCAGCAGATCGCCCGCGTGACGGAGCTTCCCGCGATCATCGACGCCGACACCGGGTTCGGTGAGCCGATGAACGTGGCGCGCACGATTCAGACCCTCGAAGACGCGGGCCTTGCCGGCACCCACATCGAGGACCAGGTCAACCCCAAGCGCTGCGGACACCTCGACGGCAAGCAGGTCGTCGACACCGACACCGCGCTCAAGCGCATCCGCGCCGCCGTGGATGCCCGCCGCGACCCGAACTTCCTCATCATGGCGCGCACCGACATCCGCGCCGTGGAGGGCCTTCACGCCGCCATCGACCGCGCGAAGGCGCTCGTGGATGCCGGGGCCGACGCGATCTTCCCCGAGGCGATGAAAGACCTCGGGGAGTTCGAGGCCGTGGCATCCGCCGTCGACGTGCCGGTGCTCGCCAACATGACCGAGTTCGGCAAGAGCGACCTGTTCTCCACCTCCCAGCTGCGGGATGCCGGTGTGCAGATCGTCATCTGGCCGGTGTCGCTCCTGCGGATGGCGATGGGTGCGGCCGGTCGCGCGCTCGATACCCTGAACGACGAGGGTCACCTCACGTCGCGGCTGGGCGAGATGCAGCACCGCGCGGATCTCTACGACCTGCTCGACTACGAGGCGTACAACCACTTCGACCAGAGCGTCTTCACCTTCCAGATCACGAACCCCGCCACGAAGGAGTGAGCATGTCCGACATTCACAAGGGCCTCGCCGGCGTCGTCGCCGACGTGACGGCCGTCAGCAAGGTGAACCCCGAGACGAACTCGCTGCTCTACCGCGGCTACCCCGTCCACGAACTCGCGGCGACGCAGCCGGCCGAGGCCGTTGCGTACCTGCTCTGGAACGGCGAGCTGCCGGATGCCGCGCAGCTCGCGGCCCTGCGGGCGACCGAGCGGGAGCACCGCGCGCTCCAGAGCGACGTCAAGGCCGTCATCGACCTGACACCGCTCGATGCGCATCCGATGGACGAGGTCCGCTCGGCCGTGAGCGTCCTCGGTGCGCGCGACCTCGCCGGCACCGGGTCGGTGCTGGATGCCTCGGGCTCGCCCGAGGACAACCTCGCCCGCAGCATCCGCCTGTTCGCGGCGCTCCCCGCGATCGTCGCGTACGGCCAGCGTCGTCGTCGTGGGCAGGAGCTCATCGCGCCGCGGGACGACCTGGACTACGCCGCCAACTTCCTCTGGATGACCTTCGGCGAGGAGTTCGACGACGTCGTCGTGGACGCCTTCAACCGGTCGATGATCCTCTACGCGGAGCACTCGTTCAACGCGTCGACCTTCACGGCCCGCGTCATCACCTCGACCCTGAGCGACCTGTACTCGGCCGTCGTCGGCGCGATCGGTGCGCTGAAGGGTCCGCTGCACGGCGGCGCGAACGAGGCGGTGCTGCACATCTTCGACGAGATCGGCGACGCCGACAACGTCGTACCGTGGCTCGACGACGCCCTGGCGCACAAGCGCAAGATCATGGGCTTCGGGCACCGCGTCTACAAGCGCGGCGACTCGCGCGTGCCGACCATGAAGGCGGCGCTCGACACGCTGATCGCGTACTACGACCGTCCCGATGTCGAGGCCCTGTACGCGACGCTCGAGCGCGAGTTCGTCGAGCGGAAGGGCATCTACCCCAACCTCGACTACCCCTCGGGGCCCGCCTACAACCTGATGGGCTTCGACACGCTCACCTTCACGCCGCTGTTCGTCGCGGCGCGGGTCGTGGGTTGGACGGCGCACATCATGGAGCAGGCGGCATCCAACGCCCTCATCCGTCCGCTGTCGGAGTACACCGGCCACGACGAGCGCCACATCGACGGTTTCGTCGACGAGGTCGGCACGTCGGCGATCGCGCTGCGCGCCGCCGAAGCGGAGCTCTGACGCCGACGGGCCGCGCGCAACGACCCCCGGATGCCGAGGCATCCGGGGGTCGTTTCACGTCTGAGGTCAGGCGACGGCGGGGCGGCGCCGCATCATCACGAGACCTGCGATGAGCACACCGACCGCGAGGACCGCCACGAATCCGATCGGGAACGATCCGCCGGTGGCGGCGAGCGTCCCGTTCGCGAGGACGGTCACCGCGAGGCGCACCTCGCCCGTGCCCGACGTGAGCACGAGAGTGTGCGCCCCCGGAGCGAGCCCCGCCGGGACCTTCACCGCGAACGTCACGCGTCCGCTCGCGTCCGCCGCGGGGATGCCCGTGACGACGATCGGGTCGCTGAAGAGCGTCGCCGCGACCTGCTGGCCGGCCAGCAGCCCCGTGATCGTCACCGTGAACGAGCCCCCGGCCGCGACGCGGCCGGAGCCGTAGTCGATGTCCGCCGCCTCGAGTGCTGCGCCGAGCTCCTCGTCCGTCGGGCCCGCCGGATCCGTTCCCTCGTCCGACGCCGGGACGGCGCGGCCGAGCGCCGCCGGCGAGAGCGGGCTGTTCGCGGCGAAGTACGCCACGGATGCGGCCAGATCCACCTGACCGGTGTCCGTGCGGTCCGCGCCGGCGGCGAACGTCGTGAAGCCGTCGCCTCCGGCCGCGAGGAACGAGTTGGTCGCCACCACGACGGAGTCGCTCGGCGCGATCTCCTCGCCGTCGAGCGTCATCGAGGACACGTGGCCTCCCGCGGGCGCCGCATCGTCGAAGACGTAGCGGAATCCCTTGGAAAGGCCCAGGTGGAGCTTGGGGCGCTCCGCCCGGGGCTGCCACTGCTCCTCGAGCACGTGCTTCAGCTGCGCGCCGGTGAGCTCGACGGTGACGATCGTGTTCGCGAACGGCTGGACATTCGCGATGTCGCGGTACGTGACGGTGCCGTCGGCGCCGAACCGCAGGTCGTCGCGCAGACCACCCGGGTTGATGATGCCGATCTGCGCCGGCCTCCCCGCGTAGGCCTCGCCGGAGGTCGCCCACAGGTACATGTCCGCGAGCGTGTTGCCCATCGACGACTCGACGCCGCGGTCGCTGCCGGCCGGGGTGCCGCCGCGCAGGATGTCGGCCGTGATCGATCCGACCCGGACGGCGCCCTTCTCCTTGGCGACCGCGACGGCGTCCTGGACGATCTGCGCCACGTCGGGGTCTGCGGGGAAGGCTCCGGCAAGCGGGAACACGGAGCTGGAGATGCCGACCAGCTCGTGCGTAGCGCTGTCGACCTGCAGGTCGAGCTGGCCCATCGACTGCCCGTACTGCGCGGCCTGGATGACCGGACGCGTCATGCCCGCGCCGTTCACCGGAACCTCGCAGCTGTACGTCTGGTGCGTGTGCGCCGAGACGATCGCGTCGATGTCCGCCGAGGCACCGCGGATGAGCGCGCCGAAGTCGGACGCGTCGGCGGCCACAGCGGCGCAGTCGCCCGACGTCGCCGAGCCGGAATGCGTCAGCAGGACCGTGACGTCGGCGAGGTCGCCGTCGGAGATCTCCGCCGCGACCCGGTTCGCGGCCTCGAGCTGGTCGCCGAACTCGATGTTCGCGATCCCGTCCGGACTCACCATCGTCGCTGTGTCCTCGGTGACGGTGCCGATGAACGCCACGCGCACGCCGCCGGTCTCCTCGACGGTGTACTCGGGGAGCGCGGGGGTCTGCGTGCCCTTCAGGTACACGTTCGCGCCGAGCGTGTAAGGGTCGCCGGCGGCTGCGTCGCCGCCGCCCCAGAGCGTGCGCACGCGCCCCGTCAGGTCGTCGAAACCCTGGTCGAACTCGTGGTTGCCGACGGCGCTGACATCCAGACCCGCCCCACGCAGTGCCTCGATCGTCGGTTCGTCCTGCTGGATGAACGACGTGAACGTCGAGGCGCCGATGTTGTCGCCGGCCGAGACGAACAGCGTGTTCGGGTTCTCTGCCTTCTTGGCGGCGACGGCTCCGGCGACGACGGCCGCGCCGGCGACGCCGCCCGAGCCTGCCTCCAGACGCCCGTGGAAGTCGTTGACGGTGAGGATTCGTACGTCGGTCATGCCGTCGTCGATCGCGAACAGCGTGGTCGTCCCGGACACCTCGTTGGCGACGGCCAGGAGCGGCTGACCCGTCGTCGACTGCGCAGCGGGGATGAACGTGACGCCCTCGGCGCCGAGGTCGAGCGACGCGGCGCTCGGCGCTTTGCCCGCCGAGAAGTCGCGGTTGTTGATGTAGGTGACGAAGGCGGATGCCGCGGGGTCGGTGATGTCGTAGACGATCACGCCGCCCATCCGCTCGAGACCCACGAATGCGTAGGTGCGCCCGTTGACCTCGCCGATCGCGACGCTCTCGGGCTCGGGGCCCTTCGACGCGCTGCGGGTGTCGAAGCCCGTCTCGTCGTGGCCGGAGTTGAAGTAGTCGGGGACGGCGTCGGCGAGGACCTGTTCGAAGCCGTCGCCCGAGTCGAAGACGCGCTGACCGTCGGTGGTCCAGATCGAGAACGATCGACCGCCGTAGCTGTACAGCTCGCTGTAGCAGTCGGCACCGGCCGCGACACCGAGGTCGGTGGCGACCTTCAGGCGTCCGAGGTCGGCATCGCCCTTGAGCGCGGCGAGAGGGCTGTCGGAGCACACGGCGGCGAGTCCCTTCTTGCCCAGGTCCTTCACGCGGGCCTCGTCGATGTAGGAGCCCCATTCGCGGGCGTCGCCCTCGTTGGCGGTGACGAGGTAGGTCCGACCGTCCGCCTGGTAGGAGTTCACGCCGTCGGGCATGTAGATGCCCTTCAGGCCCGGATACGTCTGGATGCGGATCGCGCTGTCGCGGTCGCTGGCATCCAGCCCGTTGCCGACGGCGCCGTGATCCTTGAAGCCGAGGGAGTAGAGGTCGGTGACAGCCGCGGACGCGAGGTCGACGACCGCTATCGCGTTCGCCTCCTGGACCGCAACGTAAGCGGTGGCCCCGTCGACGGTGATGTACTCCGGCTCGAGGTTGCGGCTGACGCGATTGTCCGCGAGCGGGCGGTCACCCTGGTCGGGCGCGGCGACGTCGGGGCCGAAGACCCGCACCCCGGCCGGCAGGTTCGCACCCTCGTAAGCGCCGAATCCTGCGATGCGGACATCCGCCTGCGCCGGCGCGGTCTTTCCGGCCGGCAGGGTCACGACCCCGACGGACCCCTCGGGGTCGACCGAGAAGTCGGCCGCGGGCTCGCCCTCGTTCGCGACGACCGCGAAGCGGCCGTCCTGGGTGATGGTCACCATGTCGGGAAGGGCGCCGACGACGACGCTGCCGAGGATCGCGGGTGCCCCGGCATCCGCGTCGAAGAAGACGAGCGTGCCCGGATCGGTCTTCACAGGGCTCTCCAGCGCGATGACGCCGAGCCCGTCGGCACGGACGGCGACGGAGTTGGCGACGCCGTCCGCCGCGATGGCGAAGAGCTTCGTCGGAGCGGTCGGATCGGAGTAGTCGAGCACGCTCACGGCGCCGGCCTGGGCATCGACGACGAACAGACGATCGCCGTGCGCCGCGACGATCTCGGCGGCGGACGCGCTGAAGACGCCGGTCGCGTGGGTGCCGATCGGGGTCAGCGAGAGCGCCGCATCGTCGGCGGAGTACACGACCGGAACGGCGGGCGGGTCCGCCGCGAGCGCGGACGTCGGGGTCACGAGCGGTGTCAGGGCGAGCGTGCATACGAGTGCGGCCGTGGTGGCCGCGCCGAGCACGCGGCGTCGAGCAGGCGAAGGCATGGATGTCCTCAGATCGGTGGGGCGGGGATGGATCCTGACTACCCACGCCGTGTGGCGACCGTCTGACGCGGTGGTGAACAGCCGGCGACTCGTGCCCTCTCACATTCCTGGCGGGGACCGCGTAGACTGAGCAATGTGCCCTACCGGGCGCTGACGAAGATGTCGATTTGTCTCACGAGGACGTGACTACATGAGCATGACTGCCGTACCCGCCGCGCTCTCCGCGGAAGAGCGGGACGCCATCCTGGACGCCGTCCGCGAGTTCGCCGCCGCGCGGCTCGCGCCGAATGCGCTCGACTGGGACCGCCGCAAGCACTTCCCGAGGGACGTGCTCGCCGAAGCGGGCGAGCTCGGCCTCGGTGCACTGTACGTGCGCGAGGACGTCGGCGGCACGGGCCTGCGGCGCGAGGATGCCGCAGCGATCTTCGAAGCGCTGGCGATGGGCGACCCCACGATCGCGGCGTACATCACGATCCACAACATGGTCGCGTGGATGATCGATCGGAACGGCACGCCGGCGCAGCGCGAGCAGTGGCTGCCGCGGCTTGCGACGCTGCGCGATCTCGGGGCCTATTGCCTCACCGAGCCGGGTGCGGGCTCGGATGCCGCGGCGATCACGACGAGCGCCATCGCCGACGGCGACGAGTACGTCCTGACGGGGGTCAAGCAGTTCATCTCGGGCGCCGGCGAGGCATCCGTCTACGTCGTGATGGCGCGCACCGGTGAGCCGGGCGCGAAAGGCGTGACCGCATTCCTCGTTCCGGCGGAGGTCGCGGGCCTGAGCTTCGGGCCCAACGAGCACAAAATGGGGTGGAACGCTCAGCCGACGCGTCAGGTCATCCTCGACGAGGTGCGCGTCCCGGCATCCGCTGTGCTCGGCGAAGTCGGCGGAGGCTTCCGGATCGCGATGAAAGGGCTGAACGGCGGGCGCGTCAACATCGCCGCCTGCTCGCTCGGCGGTGCGCAGTGGGCGCTCGACCGCGCCGTACGGTATGTGCACGAGCGCTTCACGTTCGGGGAGGCGCTCGCCGAACGACAGTCGGTCGTGTTCGCCCTGGCCGACATGGCGACGGAGCTCGTCGCCGCGCGAGCGCTCGTCGAGCGCGCCGCTCGAGCGATCGACGAGGACGCACCCGACGTCGCCGTCCAATGCGCGATGGCGAAGCGCTTCGCGACGGATGCCGGGTTCGAGATCGCCAATCGGGCGCTGCAGCTCCACGGCGGGTACGGCTACCTGCAGGAGTACGGCATTGAGAAGGTCGTGCGCGATCTGCGCGTGCACCAGATCCTGGAAGGAACGAACGAGATCATGCGTGTCGTCATCGGCCGCGGCGTCGTCGGGGCATAACCGGCCCGGCCCGAGCTGGAAGACTGGCGACATGAGCGACTACGAGACGATCCTCGTCGAGACGCGCGGGCGCGTCGGCTGGATCACGCTGAACCGACCCGAGGCCCTGAATGCCCTGAACTCGCAGGTCATGCGCGACGTCGTCGCCGCGGCCGAGGCGTTCGACGCCGACGAGGCGATCGGCGCGATCGTCGTGACAGGCAGCGAGCGGGCGTTCGCGGCGGGCGCCGACATCAAGGAGATGGAGCAGAAGTCCGGGCGCGAGATGCTCATGGACGACCATTTCGGCGCCTGGGGGCGGTTCGCGGCCGTGCGGACGCCGGTCGTTGCGGCGGTGTCGGGATACGCGCTCGGCGGCGGGTGCGAGCTCGCGATGATGTGCGACATCATCCTCGCGGCCGACACGGCGCGCTTCGGCCAGCCCGAGATCACCCTCGGGGTGATCCCGGGGATGGGAGGTACGCAGCGCCTCGTCCGCGCCGTCGGGCCGTACGTCGCCGCGGACCTCGTGCTCACGGGGCGCCTCCTGACGGCGGCCGAGGCCGCGACGGCGGGTCTCGTGTCGCGTGTCATCCCCGCGACCGACCTCCTCGCCGAGACCGAGAAAGTCGCGGCATCCATCGCCGACAAATCGCTCGTCGCCCTCTTTGCCGCGAAAGCAGCGCTGGATGCCGCTCTGGAGAGCTCGCTCGCCGAGGGCTTGCGGTTCGAGAAGCACGCGTTCTCCGCTCTCTTCGACACGGAGGACCAGAAGGAGGGCATGGCCGCCTTCCGCGAGAAGCGTCCGCCGGAGTTCACGAACCGGTGACCCTCAGTCCCGCATTGCGTGAAACCGAGTCCCATCTTCTATGATGGGAGCAGCGCGAAGGAGATGCGATGAAGATCGTGGTGCTGGTCAAAGAAGTCCCCGATACCTACGGTGATCGGAAGCTGAGCCTGGAGACGGGCCTTGCTGATCGCGCCGCGTCGGAGCGGGTGCTCGATGAGATCGGCGAGCGTGCTCTCGAAGTCGCCCTGAGCTACGCCGATGCGAATCCGGGCACCGAGGTCCAGGTCGTGTCGATGGCCTCCGAGGACGCCGCCGCGACCGTTCGCAAGGGCCTCGCGATGGGTGCGGCTTCCGCGCTGCAGGTCGTCGACCCGGGTCTTGCGGGCGCCGACCTCGGCGTCACGGCGCGCGTGCTCGCCGCCGCCGTGCAGCGCGCCGGATTCGACCTCGTCATCACGGGCAACCTGTCGACGGACGGGTCGGGCGGCGTGCTGCCGGCGATGCTCGCCGAGTACCTCGGCGTCGCGCAGGCGACGGCGCTGTCGGCTGTCGAGATCTCGGACTCCGGGGTGTCGGGCACGCGCGCAACGGATGCAGGCACGGCTCAGGTCAGCGCGACGCTCCCCGCGGTCATCTCGATCACCGAGGCCCTGCCCGACGCGCGGTTCCCGAACTTCAAGGGCATCATGGCCGCGAAGAAGAAGCCGTTCGAGACGGTGTCGCTCGCCGACCTCGACGTCGACGTCGACCCGGCATCCGCCCCGCAGTCGATCATGACCGCCGTGAGCGAGAAGCCGCCCCGCGGAGCCGGCATCAAGATCACCGACGAGGGGGATGCCGGCGAGAAACTCGCCGCGTACCTCATCGAGAACCGACTGGCGTAAGGGGCACACCATGGCGGAGTTCGCTGCGGATTCGATTCTCGTCCTTCTGGACGTCACCCCCGATGGTGCGCTCGCATCGTCGTCGGCAGGCCTTCTGGGCGCCGCCGCGCAGATCGGCACGCCCGTCGCACTCATCGTCGCCGCCGAAGAGGCGCACGCGGCCCTCGCCGCTGCGGCGGGCGAGCTCGGCGCGCGGGCGGTGCTCGTCGCGGGGCTCGGCGGCGCCGATCAGGCGCTGACGGTGCCGATCGTGGATGCCGCGGCATCCGCCTACGACCTCGTACAGCCCGACGCGGTGCTCGTCTCGAACTCGATCGAGGGGCGCGACGTCGCGGGGCGGCTCGCCGCCCGGCGACAGCTTGCGCTCGCGGTCGACGCGGTCGGAGTCGCGCGTGACGACGAGGGCGTGCTCGCGCAGCACTCCGTCTACGGCGGGGCGTTCAACGCGACCTCGGCGCCGACGTTCGGCGCTCTCGTTGTGACGGTGCGCCAGGGTGCGATCGACGCGCGGGCCGAGGCCGTGGCATCCCCCGTCGTCGAAGCTCTCGAGGTGACGGCCTCGGGCATGCCGGCGGCGCGGATCGCGTCGTTCACGGCGGAGGTCGCGACCTCGTCGCGCCCCGAACTGCGCGGAGCGGCGAAGGTCGTCTCGGGCGGGCGGGGACTCGGCTCCGCGGAGAAATTCGCGCTCGTCGAGGAACTCGCCGATGCGCTCGGCGCCGCGGTCGGCGCGTCGCGTGCGGCGGTGGATGCCGGCTACATCCCCTACTCGCACCAGGTCGGGCAGACCGGCGTGTCGGTCGCGCCGCAGCTGTACGTCGCGCTCGGGATCTCGGGTGCGATCCAGCACAAGGCGGGCATGCAGACCGCGAAGACCATCGTCGCGATCAATAAGGACGGCGATGCCCCGATCTTCGAGATCGCCGACTACGGCATCGTGGGCGACGTGTTCCAGGTCGTGCCCCAGCTGATCGCCGCCCTCAACGCCAAGAAGGGCTGACGCCTGTGGCGACGTTCTCGTCCAGTCTGCGCCGCGGGCTGCCGCGCACCGCCGGCGGCGATCCGTGGCCTCCCGCCGGCACCGGTCCCGCGCCGCAAGCGCCGCCCGCGCCGCAGGCGCCGCAGGCGCCGCAAGCGCCGCAAGCGCCGCAAGCGCCGCCCGAGGGTGCACTTGTTTTCTCCGAGGGTGTATCCGTTTCCCCCGAAGGTGCATCGCCGGTCGCGCTGCGGCGCGGGCTGCCGCGGATGCCGGGCGGGGAGCCGTGGCCGCCGGCTCTACGGGCTGCGGGGGCTGGCGCCCCGGCATCCGCTCAGTCGCGCCAAACGGCGGGTGCGACGCTTACGCACCCGCAAGACGCCGCGATCGAAGCCTCCGGCGATGCCGCGTCCTCCGCTCAGAACCGCCGAACCGTGGGTGCCGCGGCCACTCACCCGCACAACGCCGCTACCGAAGCGGCGGGCGCCGAACTGCGTCGGGGCCTTCCGCGCCTCGCGGGGGGAGACCCGTGGCCGCCCGCCGGCACCGCCTCCACTGCTACGAATGCACCTTCGGCTCAAACGAGTGCACCTTCGGCTCAAACGAGTGCACCTTCGGCTCAAACGAGTGCACCCTCGGCTCAAACGAGCGCACCCTCGGGGGTTGTGGCGGAGGGGCCGCGGGCGCCGCTGCCGTTCACGCGTACGGTGTGGCCGGGGCGGGCGGCGACGCACCGTCCGCAGGCCGCGCCCGAGCCGAAGCGTTACGGGCCCTTCACGAAGGGGCAGTGGGCGGGTGCGGTCATCGTCGGCGGTGCGGGGCTGCTCTTCGCCGCGGGCATGGCGGTCGTGCTCGTCCGCTGGTTCCTGAGCCTTTCGTTCATGCAGGACTTCCTGGTGACCTACCCCGGCGAGTACCACCTGCCCGAGGGTGCCCCTGTCGGCATCCCGGCGTGGCTCGGGTGGCAGCATTTCTTCAACGTGTTCCTGATGGTGCTGATCATCCGGACGGGCCTCACGATCCGCGCCGAGAAGCGGCCCGCCGTCTTCTGGACGCCGCGGCGCGACAAGAAGGGGAAAGTCAGCCTCACGATCTGGTTCCACCAGTCTCTCGACCTGCTCTGGATCGTCAACGGCGCGGTGTTCGTCGTCCTGCTGTTCGCGACCGGGCAGTGGATGCGGATCGTTCCGACGAGCTGGGAAGTCTTCCCCAACGCGCTGTCAGCGGCCCTGCAGTACGTCTCTCTCGACTGGCCGACCGAGAACGGCTGGGTGAACTACAACGCGCTGCAGCAGATCGCGTACTTCTCCACGGTGTTCCTCGCCGCGCCCCTCGCAATCGCGACGGGATTCCGCATGAGCGGCCTGTGGCCGAAGCAGAATGCGAAGCTCAGCGCCGCGTACCCCATCGAGTGGGCGCGCAAGGTGCACTTCCCCGTGATGCTCTACTTCGTCGTGTTCATCATCATCCACGTGGCGCTCGTCCTGGCGACCGGGGCCCTCCGGAACCTCAACCACATGTATGCCGCGCAGGGCTCGGTCGACGGTGTCGCCTATGCCGACAACTGGACGGGGTTCTGGATGTTCGTGGCATCCCTCGCGGTCATCGCCGGCGGGTGGATCGCGGCGCGTCCGCTGGTGCTCGCGCCGATCGCGCGGTTGTTCGGCACGGTCAGCGGCCGTTGAGGACGTCTCAACTCCGCAGAATGTGACGTACTCCGCAGCGGAATCCCTTCCTGCTGCGGAGTACGTGCGATTCTGCGGAGTACAGCGCGTCAGCGAACGAAGCGGACTTCGGTCAGCGTCTCGCCGAGGAACGGCTCGGTGTGGGTCGCCCCGTCGAGGGTGAAGCCGTTGCGCGTGTAGAAGCGGTGCGCACGGGGGTTGTCGTCGGCGACCCAGAGGTAGACGGGCTCGTCCTTCTCGACGGCGGCATCGAACAGGCGCTGCCCCGTGCCCGTGCCGTGGAACGCGTCGAGCAGGTAGATGAAGTACAGCTCGCGCCCCCGCAGGGCGTCGCGGTCGCGCGCGGGACCCGACCCGACGAAGCCGACGATCTCGCCGTCGGACAGCGCGGCGAACATCTTGAACTCCGGGCCCTGCGCGGCCCAGTGGGTCCAGAGCTCGGCGAGGCGCTTGGGCGAGACGTTCTCGAGGGCCGCCTTGCTGATCAGGTGGTCGTAGGTCTCATGCCAGCAGGTGGCGTGCACGCGCCCCAGGGCCTCGGCATCCACGTCGCGAACGGGACGGACGACGATGTCGGTCTTCAGCTCGGCTTCCATGGCCAGACTCTACGTCCGGCCCGCGCGCACGCCAAATCGGCTAGTCTCCGGCGAGTGAATGTGTGGTGGCGGACTCTCCTGACGATCTGGCGCGCGAAGACCCTGCTGCGTCGCCGCGGCCCGATCGCGCCCCACTCCGTCGGGCGGGTGCGGCTCACGACCCTCCCCACCGACATCGATCTGCTCATGCACATGAACAACGGGCGCTACGCGTCGCTGTTCGATCTGGGGCGCTTCGACCTGCTCATCCGCACAGGAATCTGGGACGCGATGAATGCGCGCGACTGGTACGCCGTCGTCGCGAGCGAGTCGGTCACCTTCCGCAAGTCGCTCGAGTTGTGGCAGCGCTTCACGGTCGAATCCCGCATCCTCGGACACGACGACAAGGCCGTCTACCAGATCCACCGTGCGGTCGTCGGGGGCGAGGTCTACGCAGAGATGATCGTGCGCGCCCGGTTCCTGCGTAAGAGCGGCGGCGTCGTCAACACCGACGAACTCTTCGCCGCGCTCGGCCGCCCCGACGACACGCCTCCGCTGCCCGACTGGATCAGCGACTGGGCCGCGGGCTCCGCCCTCCCCTCCACGAAGGCTCCCGCGCCGAGCGTCTGGGAGTAGCCGACCGCCGAGCCCGCCGTCAGCTCCGGGCGGCGAAAGCCTCCTCGATCGCCTCCTGCACGAGCTGGATGCCGAGTCGACCAGCGCTCGCGCGGCGGGTCGCGGTGAAGATCTCGCGTGCGGGATCACCCGGCAGCGCTCCGAGCGCCAGAGGCGAACGCGTGCCGACGAACAGGAGGTCGGGCAGCATCCCCACGGCGCGTCCCGCGGCGATGAGGGCGACGTGCGCGCCGAGGTCGGCGAGTTCGAAACGCACCTCGGGCTCGAACCCTGCAGCGCGGCATTGCTGCACAGCCCAGTCCCGCGCCGCCGTACCTGCGGGCTCCATGACCCATGGATGCCCCGCGAGTGCGGCGAGCGGTGCGCGGTCACCGATCCGTGCGGCGGTCCCGCGCGCGGTCGCGAGCCGCATGGGGTCGCTGCCCAGCACATGCCTCTCGAGGTCGGGCCGGTGCGCGCGCGTGAGGCCCGGATACTGTTCGGCGATTGCGAGATCGAAGCCACGCGCCGACAGCTCGAAGAGGCCTTCCTCGGGGGGAACCTCGGACAACTCGACCCGCAGAGCGGGGGCGCGCTCGGCGAGGAGCGTGAGCGCGGCGGGGATGATCGTGCGCGCCGCCGTCTGGAGAACGGCGACGCGCACGGGCGCGATGCCCGGTTGCAGCAGTTCGAGGTCTGCGCGGATCTTCTCGTCGGCGTCGAGAGCGCGCGCGGCGTGCTCGGCGAGCGCCGCTCCGTGCGCGGTCAGCCGCACGCGACGTCCGTCGGGTGCGAGGAGCGCGACGCCGGCCTCGCGCTCGAGCAACGCGAGCTGCTGCGAGATCGTCGAGGGGCTGTAGGAGAGCGCGTCGGCGACGGCGGCGAGCGTACCCCGGAGTGCCAGCTCGTGGAGCAGGCGGAGGCGGCGCAGTTCGAACATTGACCCTCTTCGAAACGTTGGTGAGAACGAACAATACTGGTTATAAAAGGTCGCTTTTGTCGAACTGTACGCGTGCTGCATCCTGAACGCATGACGACAGTGCAGTCTGGGACCGTGACCCCACACGACGCCGCCCCCGACCTCGCCGATCAGGCCGTCGCGCTCGCGCAGCGCTGGGTCACCGAGTCGGCGGACGCGCCGGTGAACCCCGCCGCGGAGCGACTCGCCGGGGTGCTCAAGGATCCGAACGGTCTGCCCTTCACGATCGGCTTCGTCGACGGCGTCATGCGCCCCGAGTCGCTCGCCGCCGCGGCATCCAACCTGCAGCGCGTCGCTCCGCTCGTCCCCGACTTCCTGCCGTGGTATCTTCGCGCCGCCGTCCGCACGGGCGGTGCCGTCGCGCCGGTGCTGCCGGCCCCCGTCGTGCCGATCGCCCGCCGCGTGCTCCGCGAGATGGTCGGGCACCTCGTCGTCGACGCCCGACCCGACAAGCTCGGCCCCGCGCTCGCCACGATCCGCGAGTCGGGTGCGCGACTGAACCTCAACCTCCTCGGCGAGGCGGTGCTCGGCGAGAAGGAAGCGCGCCGCCGCCTCGACGGCATCCACGACCTCGTCCGGCGGAGCGACGTCGACTACGTCTCGGTCAAGGTCTCGGCGATCGTGAGCCACATCTCGATGTGGGCCTTCGACGAGACGGTGGATGCCGTCGTCGAACGCCTGCTCCCGCTTTACCTGACCGCGGCGTCGGACGGCACCTTCCTCAACCTCGACATGGAGGAGTACCGCGACCTCGACCTCACGATCGCGGTCTTCACCCGCATCCTCGAAGACCCGCGCCTCACGGGCCTCGAGGCGGGCATCGTGCTGCAGGCGTACCTCCCCGACGCCCTGCCTGCGCTCCGCCGGCTCACGGCATGGGCACAGGAGCGCGTCGACGCGGGCGGCGCCCGCATCAAGGTGCGCCTCGTGAAGGGCGCGAACCTCGCGATGGAACACGTGGATGCCGTGATGCACGGCTGGGAGCAGGCGACGCACGCGTCCAAGCTCGACTCGGATGCCTCCTATCTGCGCTGCCTCGACGAAGCGCTGCGGCCCGAGCACACCCGCGCGGTGCGTCTCGGCGTCGCCGGACACAACCTCTTCGACATCGCCTACGCGTGGCTGCTCGCGGGGGAGCGCGGCGTGCGGGAGGCGATCGAGTTCGAGATGCTGCTCGGTATGGCCCAGGGGCAGGTCGATGCGGTCGCGCGCGAGGTCGGGCACGTTCTGCTGTACGTTCCGGTCGTGCGGCCCGACGAGTTCGACGTCGCGATCAGCTACCTCGTTCGGCGCCTCGAGGAGAACGCGTCGAGTGACAACTTCCTCTCCGCTGTGTTCGAGCTCGGGACGGATGAGGCGATGTTCGCGCGGGAGCGCGACCGCTTCCTCGCCTCCGTCGCGCGTGCCCACGACCCGTCGCTGCCGGCGGAGCCGAACCGCCGCCAGGACCGCACCGCCGTGCCCGAGGCTGCTGCGCCCGCCCTCACCCGCCCCGGCGCCGAAGACGGCGACCTCACGCAGGCGGTTCTGTCGATCGCGCGCGCGGCCGCGCGCGGCGAGGACGAGGACGACGCCGACGAGCCCGCCGGCTTCGGTGACGACTGGGTGGAGACCGCGGTGTTCTCGGCGCGCGAATCCGGAGCCGTGGCATCCGGCGCCGTCGGCTTCGCCAACGCACCCGACAGCGACCCCGCTCTTCCCGCGAACCGGGCGTGGTCCGCCCGGATCCTCGCGCGCGTCGAGACCTCGACGGCGGGCGATGAGACGATCGCCGCGGCGCGGGTCGACAGCGAGGAATCGCTCGAGGAGGTCGTGCAGAGCGTGCGCCACGCCGCCGAGGGGTGGGGTGCGCGCCCCGCCGCCGAGCGCAGCGCCGTCCTCCAGGCCGTCGCCCGCGCGCTGGAGAGTCGTCGCGGTGAGCTCATCGAGGTCGCCGCGTCCGAGACGGGCAAAGTCTTCGCCGAAGCCGACGTCGAGGTGAGCGAGGCGGTCGACTTCGCCTCCTACTACGCCGCGACGGCGAAGGAACTCGACCGCGTGCCCGGCGCCGTCTTCGTTCCCGCCCGCCTCACGGTCGTCACGCCACCGTGGAACTTCCCCATCGCGATCCCCGCCGGCGGCGTGCTGGCTGCTCTCGCGGCGGGCTCGGGCGTCGTGTTCAAGCCGGCGCCGCCGGCGCGACGCTGCGCCGCCGTGGTCGCCGAGGCGGTCTGGGAGGCGCTGGATGCCGCCGGCATCCCGCGCGACGTCCTCGCCCTCGTCGACATCGACGAGGGCGAGCTCGGGCGCCAGCTCATCGCCCACGAGAGGGTCGACCGCGTCATCCTCACCGGCTCGTGGGAGACGGCGGCGCTCTTCCGCTCGTGGCGCCCCGACTTGCCGCTCCTCGCCGAGACGAGCGGCAAGAACGCGATGATCGTCATGCCGTCGGCCGATCTCGACCTCGCGGCATCCGACCTCGTCAAGAGCGCCTTCGGGCATGCGGGCCAGAAGTGTTCGGCGGCGTCGCTCGCGATCCTCGTCGGGCCTGTCGCGCGCTCCGCGCGCTTCGCGCGGCAGCTGGTGGATGCCACCGAGTCGCTGCGCGTCGGCCCGCCCTCCGACCCGCGCAGCGAGGTCGGCCCCGTCATCGAGCCGCCGCAGGGCAAGCTCGCGTGGGCGCTCACGACGCTCGATGAGGGCGAGCAATGGCTCGTCGAGCCGCGCCTCGTCGACGGCGCGCCCGCCGAGTACTCCGAGCGGCTGTGGCGCCCCGGCATCCGCACGGGGGTGAGGCCCGGCTCGCGCATGCACCTCGAGGAGTTCTTCGGCCCCGTCATGGGTGTGATGCACGCGTCGTCGCTCGCGGAGGCGATCGACCTGCAGAACGCAGTCGCGTACGGACTGACGGCGGGGCTTTACACGCAGGACCCGGCCGACCTCGAACTCTGGCTCGATGAGGTGCAGGCGGGCAACCTCTACGTCAACCGCGGCATCACGGGGGCGATCGTGCAGCGCCAGCCGTTCGGCGGATGGAAGCGCTCCTCGGTGGGCGCGGGGACCAAGGCGGGCGGCCCGAACTACCTGATCGGCCTCGGTTCGTGGCGGGCGACGTCGGGCGGGGCGCCGTCATCGACGCTGCACCTGCGTGGGCTCGACACCCGCATCACCGACCTCATCGAGGCGGCGCAGCCCTCACTCGATTACGAAGGGTTCGAGTGGCTGCGCCGCGGCGCGCTGTCGGATGCCGTCATGTGGGACCGCGAGTTCGGTCGCGTGCGCGACGTGTCGCGGCTCGGGGTGGAGCGGAATCTCTTCCGGTACCGATCCGTGCCGGTCGCGGTGCGGGCCACGGCCGATGCCACATGGCAGTCCGTCCTGCGCGTGGTTGTCGCGGGTGTGCGTGCGGGCGGACAGTTCAGCCTGAGCGCTCCCGTCGGCCTCCCCGGCCCGGTGCGACGCGCGCTCGGAGAACTCGACGCGCCGGTCTTCGTCGAGACCGACGACGAGTGGATCGCCCGCGTGCGCCACGAGCGCAGCGCGGGGGGCACCGGTCGCGTGCGCGTCGTCGGGCGTGCGGGTGCGCCCGCGACGTCCGAGGCGCTGCAGGAGGCGCTCGCCGCCGCGACCGGGGGCGACCCCGACCTCGCGCTGTACGCCCACGAGGTCACGACCGCCGGTCGCCTCGAGCTGCTGCCCTTCCTGCACGAGCAGTCCGTGTCGATCACGGCGCATCGCTTCGGCAACCCGGATCGGTGGAGCGAGGCGGTCATCTGACGCCTGCGGGTTGATGGATGCGGTGCAGCAAGACGCCGATAGAAGAAAGAACTTATCTTTCTGGCGTGGGCGTCCGACGGGAGTCAGCATGTGAGTGGCGCATCTGGGGAGCGCCGATGGCGACAGTTGGACGACCGCATCGCGGAGTCCCTGATCCGCTGTCGTTTGACACACCGGGGGGAGTGTCGCTCTGGGGTTGGGGGTTCTCGGCTCCAGAGCTCCCGCCCGCCCGCCGTCAGCCTGCGGTGCGAGCCGCCCCCGCCCCGACGGGCGTCATGAACTCGTTCACCAGGGCTCGGACCCCTAACGCGAACAGCGTCCACTCGCCTGTGGGGACCTCTTCGCCGTCCGTGCAGGTGTATCGCGGGTGCTCCAGCCCTTCCAGGGCGCGGATGGCGAAGCCCTCGCCCATCGCCGCCATTGCCTCGGTGAAGTCGGCGATCGTCAGGGGCGTTTTCATCCGCAGCCCGTACGCCTCCATCAGATACGCGTAGAACTCCGCGAACGCGGCGATGGATTCGCGGTGGCGTTCGTTGGCGGCATCCCGGAGCTCCGGCCACGTCCGCGCCGTCGTGCGCAGAGCGAGCGAGATGAGGAACTGCTGGGCGTCGAGGGCGGTCGCGGGGTCGTCTGCGTCCGCGTCGGCGAACGTGGTGCGCACGTGCGCGTCCGCCGCGGCGCGGATCACGTCGTTGCCGGGGGCGCCGGCTGCGATGAGGTCGTCGACCGCTGCCCGCACGTAGTCCGTCGGACCGCTCAGGCGCAGCTGCACCATCGCCACGGCGAGATCGCGCTGGTAGTCCTCCTGGTCACCCCAGAGCCGGTAGGCGGCGCCGGTCGTGAGGCCCACCCGGCGCAGCACCTCTTGCAGGCGTATGTGCTGGACCCCTGCCGACACGCCGCGTTCGAGCAGCATCTGCATCCCCACCCGCAGCAGCAGTGCGCGGGTCTCGTCTCCCGAACGACGCCCCATACAGAAGAAACTTACTCTCCGGAGCTCAGCGCGGGGGAGGTCGCGTCTGACAGAATGGATGCCGCGCGCCCGCCCCGAGGACATGAGGAGCGAGATGGCCACTGATCGACAGGCTGAGCCCGCACCGCAGCGCATTCAGCAGCACCGACGCTATCTGATGTGCCGGCCGGACCATTTCACGGTGAGCTACACGATCAACCCGTGGATGGAGCCGCGCAACCCCACCGACACGGCCAAGGCCGTCGCGCAGTGGCAGACGCTCTACGACACGTACGTCGCGCTCGGGCACGACGTCGAGCTCATTGACCCCGTCCCGGGCCTGCCCGACATGGTCTACACCGCCAATGGCGGGTTCGTCATCGACGGCACGGCGCTCGGAGTGCGCTTCCGCGTCGACGAGCGCCGAGGCGAGGAGCGGCCCTTCATGGACTGGTTCGCCCGCCGCGGCTTCGACGTGGTGGAGCCGGTCGCGGTACAGGAGGGCGAGGGCGACTTCCTGCTCGTGGGCGACGTGATCCTCGCGGGCACGGGATTCCGATCCGTCGGCGACAGCCACCGCGAAGTCGCCGAGGTCTTCGGGCGAGAGGTCGTGTCGCTGCGCCTCATCGATCCGCGCTTCTACCACCTCGACACGGCGATCTCGGTTCTCGATCCCGTCGAAGGGGCGGGCGGCGCCGAGAAGGCGAACATCGCGTACCTGCCGACGGCGTTCGACGACGCGTCGCGTCGCGTTCTCGCCGAGCGCTACCCCCACGCCATTCAGGTGTCCGACGCGGATGGCGCCGTGTTCGGCCTCAATTCCGCATCCGACGGCTACAACGTCTTCATCTCGCCGCGCGCGAACGGTTTCGAGGCCCAACTGCGCGCGCGCGGCTACAACCCCGTTCTCGTCGACCTGTCCGAGCTGCTGCTCGGCGGCGGCGGCATCAAGTGCTGCACACTCGAACTGCGAGGAAAGCGATGACCCCGATCACCGACGCGCTCACGGACACCCTCATCGCGGCAGAGAACGCGCACCTCGCGCGCAACTACCACCCGCTGCCCGTCGTCGTCGCGCACGGCGAGGGGGCGTGGGTCACGGACGTCGAAGGCAAGCGCTACCTCGACCTCCTGTCGGCATACTCCGCGCTCAACTTCGGTCACCGGCATCCCGCCCTCATCGCCGCGGCGACGGCGCAGCTCGGGCGCGTGACGCTCACGAGTCGGGCGTTCCATAACGACCAGCTCGGGCCGTTCGCCACGGCGCTCGCGGAGCTGTGCGGCAAGGACATGGTGCTGCCCATGAACACGGGCGCCGAAGCCGTCGAGACGGGCATCAAGGTGGCGCGGGCCTGGGCGTATCGCGTCAAGGGCGTGCCGGAGGGACAGGCGACGATCGTCGTCGCCGACGGCAACTTCCACGGTCGCACGACGACGATCGTGGGCTTCAGCGACGACCCGCAGGCGCGGGACGGGTTCGGCCCCTTCGCGCCCGGCTTCGTCTCGGTGCCGTACGGGGATGCCGAGGCCCTCGCCCTAGCGATCGACGAGAACACGGCGGCCGTCCTCGTCGAGCCGATCCAGGGTGAGGCGGGCGTCGTGATCCCGCCGGAGGGGTACCTGCGCCGCATCCGCGAGATCTGCGACGAGCGGAACGTACTCTTCATCGCCGACGAGATCCAGTCGGGACTCGCGCGCGTCGGCACGACGTTCGCGTGCGACCGCGAGGACGTGGTCCCCGACGTGTACCTGCTCGGCAAGGCGCTCGGCGGCGGCATCGTGCCGCTCTCGGCGGTCGTCGCGAACGCCGACATTCTCGGGGTCATCCGATCCGGCGAGCACGGATCCACCTTCGGCGGCAACCCGCTCGCGTGCGCCGTCGGGCGTCAGGTCGTCGACATGCTCGCGTCGGGCGAGTTCCAGACTCGCGCGCACGCCCTCGGGGAGCACCTCGAGGCGGCGCTGCAGGCTCTCGTGGGCGCCGGCGTCACCGGCATCCGCGTCGCGGGCCTCTGGGCGGGCGTCGACATCGATCCGGCGGTCGGCACGGGTCGCGAGATCGCCGAGAAGCTCCTCGCCCGCGGCGTGCTCGTGAAAGACACGCACGGGCAGACGATCCGCATCGCTCCGCCGCTCGTCGTCCGCGCGACGGAACTGGACTGGG
The DNA here is from genome assembly GCF_037147735.1 of Microbacterium sp. MMO-20. Lineage (NCBI taxonomy): Bacteria > Bacillati > Actinomycetota > Actinomycetes > Micrococcales > Microbacteriaceae > Microbacterium > Microbacterium sp. MMO-20. The sequence goes on from NZ_JBBCUU010000007.1 coordinate 109,970, forward strand.
CCGTCGAGCAGTTGCGGCTCGTGCTCGCGGGCTGAGCGCGGCGCGATCAGCCGACCTCGACCCGCACCTCGTGCCAGCCGGTCGCGCCGTCGGGCACGACGCCCGTGACTGTGCCGGTCTGCGTCTCTCCCGTCGCCGAGGCCGCGCGGCAGCGGATCGTGTGGATGCCGGTCGTCGCCCGCCATGCCAGCGACCACTGCACCCAGGTGTCGCCTGAGACCGCGGACGCGAGAGCAGCCGTCTGCCAGGGGCCGTCGTCGACCTGCACCTCGACCCCCGCGACACCGACGTGCTGCTGCCAGGCGACGCCCGCGATGACGGTGTCACCGGCATCCACACGCGTTCCCGCGCGGGGGACGTCGATGCGCGATTGCAGCTTGACCGGACCGAGCGGCGACCAGCCTCGGTCGGTCCAGTACGCCGTGCGATCCGCGAAGCGCGTCACCTCGAGATCGACGACCCACTTGGTCGCCGAAACGTAGCCGTACAGTCCTGGCACGACCATCCGCACCGGGAAGCCGTGTTCGGCGGGGAGGGGCTCGCCGTTCATGCCGACCGCGAGGATCGCCGCTCGGTCGTCGGTGAGCGCTTCGAGAGGGGTGGATGCCGTGAACCCGTCGATCGACGTCGAGAGCACCATGTCCGCCTCCGCGGCCGGCTCCGCGCGGGCGAGGAGCTCTCTGATCGGGCAGCCGAGCCACACCGCGTTCGAGATGAGATCGCCGCCGACCTCGTTCGATACGCACGCGAGGGTCGCGACGCTCTCTTCGAGCGGGAGCGCGAGCAGTTCGTCCCACGTGAGCGTCACCTCCTGCGCGACGAGGCCGTGGATGCGCAGCCGCCATTCGGAGGGGTCGATCTGGGGCACGACCAGCGCGGTGTCGATGCGGTAGAAGCGATCGTTCGGCGTCACGTACGCGGCGAGACCGGGAAGACCCAGTTCCGCGGCGGCGGGCACCGTGACGGGAGCGACGGGCTGCGGCAGGCGGATCGCGCTGCGCACGGCGGATGCCGCCTGACTGCCCGCGCGCACGAGCCCCCCGCCGACGAGCGCGAGCGCTCCGGCGACGGTCGCGACGCCGGACCAGACGAGGAACGTCCGGCGGTCGGCGCCACTCGCGGCATCCGCCCCGGTCCCGTCATCCGTGCCGGTGGCGCCGCGCGCACGTCGCGCGAGAGCGCCGAGGGCTACCGCAGCTGCGACGCCCGCGACCACCGAAGGGAGCGCCCACAGGATGGATGCCTGGGCGCGCGTGACGGCGGCCGCGACGCCGATCGCGCCGAGGGCGAGGGCGAGGATGCGACCCCACGGCGGTCGCCGCAGTTCGAGCCATCCGGCGGCGCAGGCGACCGCGCACAGGACGATCGCGATCCCCGTGAGGAGGGCAGCCTTGTCGTTCGTGCCGAAGAGGGAGATCGCGGCGTCTTTGGCCCAGCCCGGGGCGGCGTCGATCAGGGCGCCTCCGATCGAGGCGACGGGGCTCGACGATGGCGTGACGGCGAGTGCCGTGAGCTCGCCGAGGCCCGCTCCGAGCATCACCGCCGCGACGCCTGCGAGGGCTCCCAGCCTCGCCGGTGCGGTGCGTGCATCGGTGTCCACGTGCGGAGCTTAGAGCCGCCGGGTGAGCGTCCGGTGTGAACCTCGCGGTGCCGAGGCATCCCGACACACTCCGGAAACACGCCCGCGACTAGGCTCACTGCATGGGCGATCTGTTCGACGGCTACGGCTCCACGCTGGCGCCGCGCAAGACGGTGTCGGGCGTTCCCGCGTTCGACGAGATGTTCGAGCATCCCGTGCGTGCGGGCGAGGCGGCTCCGTCCCGGGCAGCGTATCGAGAGCTCTATCAGGCGCTCGCGCAGCTCACGCAGGAAGAGCTGCGCGGCCGCACCGAATCGCTCGCGAGCTCGTATCTTGCGCAGGGCGTGACGTTCGACTTCGCGGGCGAGGAGCGGCCATTCCCCCTGGACGCCGTGCCCCGCGTCATCGACTTCGACGAGTGGTCGCGCGTCGAGGCGGGCGTCAAGCAGCGCGTGCGCGCGCTCGAGGCGTTCCTCGACGACGCCTACGGTCACCAGTACTGCGTGCGTGACGGCGTGCTCCCGGCCGCTCTCATCGCATCGTCGCAGTATTTCTATCGGCAGGCGGCCGGCATCCACTCCGCCAACGGCGTGCGCATCCAGGTCGCCGGCATCGACCTGATCCGCGACGAACACGGTGAGATGCGCGTGCTCGAAGACAACGTGCGCGTGCCGTCGGGCGTCAGCTACGTGATCTCGAACCGACGCGTCATGGCGCAGACGCTGCCCGAGCTCTTCCACTCGATGCGGGTGCAGCCGGTCGGCGACTACCCGAACAAGCTGCTGCACGCCCTGCGCAACTCGGCCCCTCCCGGCGTCGAAGACCCGAACGTCGTGGTTCTCACGCCCGGCGTCTACAACTCGGCCTATTTCGAGCACACGCTGCTCGCCCGCCTCATGGGCGTCGAACTCGTCGAGGGGCGCGACCTGCAGTGCCTGGGCGGCAAGGTGTTCATGCGCACGACGCGCGGTCCCAAGCGGGTGGATGTCATCTACCGTCGCGTCGACGACGACTTCATCGATCCGCTGCAGTTCCGCGCCGACTCGATGCTCGGCGCGCCCGGACTCATGCTCGCCGCACGGCTGGGCAACGTCACGATCGCGAACGCGGTGGGAAACGGCGTCGCCGACGACAAGCTGCTCTACACGTACGTCCCGGATCTCATCCGGTACTACCTCTCCGAGGAACCGCTGCTCGGCAACGTCGACACCTGGCGCCTCGAAGAGCCGGCTGCGCTCGAAGAGGTGCTGGACCGGCTGCACGAGCTCGTCGTCAAGCCCGTCGACGGCTCCGGCGGCAAGGGGCTCGTCGTCGGACCGGATGCCTCGCCCGCCGAACTCGAGAAGCTGCGGAAGAAGCTCATCAAGGATCCGCGAGGGTGGATCGCCCAGCCCGTGGTCATGCTCTCAACCATCCCGACCCTCGTCGAGGACGGCATGCGTCCCCGGCACGCCGACCTGCGTCCCTTCGCCGTCAACAGCGGCGACGACATCTGGGTGCTGCCGGGCGGCCTCACCCGGGTCGCCCTGCCGGAGGGACAGCTCGTCGTGAACTCGTCGCAGGGCGGCGGCTCGAAGGACACCTGGATCGTCGGCGGCGACGCACCGCAGCGGAGCGTCCGGGGTCCGCACGAGCCGGGAGGACTTGCGGGCCTGGTCGCCGACCAGGCATCCGTCACGCAGGCGATTCCGATCATCTACGACGCGCAGGCCTCGCCCGACCAGGCACCCCGTGACGCCGGTCCGCTCTCGGAGCAGCAGGAGCAGCAGCAGCAGTCGGGGGTGACGGCATGCTGAGCCGCATCGCGGAGAGCCTGTTCTGGATCGGGCGCTACATCGAGCGCGCGGACGGCACTGCGCGCATCCTCGACGTGCACCTGCAGCTGCTTCTCGAGGACCCCTGGATCGACGAGGACACCGCCTGCCGTTCGCTCATGGGAGTGATGGGCTCGTTCCCGCCGCCCGCGGACGTCGAGGTCACGCGCGGTGACGTGCTGACGAGCCTCGCCGTCGATCGGACGAACCCGTCGAGCATCGCTTACGCCCTGCAGTCTGCCCGCGAGAACGCGCGCCGCGCGCGAGAGATCGTCTCGACGGAGATCTGGGAGACGCTCAACACGACGTACTCGCGGATGCCGCGGCGCATCAACAACGAGAAGGCGCACGAGTTCTTCCAGTGGGTGCGCGAGCGCTCCGCACTCGCGATCGGCGTGACGGACTCGTCGACGAGCCGGGACGAGGCATGGCAGTTCCTGACGCTCGGCCGCGCGATCGAGCGCACCGACATGACGGCGCGTCTGCTCGCGACGCGGGCGCTCACCGAGGCATCCGGTCCCTCGTGGACGACCATCCTGCGCTCCTGCGGCGCCTACGAGGCGTACCTGCGGACGTATCGCGGGATGCCGAGTGCCGCCAACGCCGCCGAGTTCCTGCTGCTCGACCGGCTGTTCCCGCGGTCGGTGATCCACTCGATCACGGTCGCCGAGAACTGCATGAGCGCGATCGATCCGGTTGCCGACCGGGTCGGGCACTCGAACACCGTGCTGCGGGCGCTCGGGCGCATCCGCAACGACCTGGAGTACCGCCCGATCGAGGAGATCCTCGCGGAGCTGCCGGAGCACATGGAGCAGGTGCAGAAGGTGACGCGGCAGGCGTCGGAGGCGATCCGCGACCGGTTCTTCCCGACGCACGCCGAGCCCAGCTGGATCGGAGAGACCTCATGACCCTTCGCCAGACAGCCGGCTCATCGCAGGGCGTCCGCCGACTGCGCATCGAGCACGCGACCGGATTCACGTATCCAGGAGACGTCGGGGCGTCCTACAACGAGGCGCGCATGCTGCCGGGGTCGACGGATGCGCAGTTCGTGCTGAGTTCGCAGCTCGACATCGAGCCGTCCACGAGCGTCAACTACTACACCGACTACTTCGGCACGCGCGTCGCCGCGTTCGACGTGCTCGCGGGCCACAGCGCGCTCGACATCACATCGCGCTCGCTCGTCGAGGTGCGGCCCCGGCCGATCGAGTTCGTCGACATCCCGTGGGATCGTCTCGAGCGCGAGGCGGGGCGGGCGGTCGCGACGATCGAGATGCTCGGGCAGTCCGCGCGCACCGCGCCGCACCCCGACGTCGCAGACATCGCGCGCTCGATCGCCTCGCAGCACGCCGATCCGGGGCGGGCGGCTCTCGCGATCGCCGCGGCCATCGGCGACGCCGTGGAATACATGCCGGGCGTCACGGGCGTGCATTCGACGGCTGCGGAGGCGTGGGTCGAGCGCAAGGGCGTCTGCCAGGACATCACCCACATCACGCTGGGGGCCCTGCGCGAGGTCGGCATCCCGGCGCGGTACGTCTCCGGATACCTGCACCCGAACCCGCACCCCGAGGTCGGCGTGCCGGTGACGGGAGAGTCGCACGCGTGGGTCGAGTGGTTCGGCGGCGAATGGCAGGGCTACGACCCGACCAACGGCACCGAGATCGGCGACCGGCATGTGCTCGTGGGGCGCGGTCGTGATTACAACGACGTGCCGCCCTTGCGCGGCGTCTACGCCGGGCCTGTGAAGGGCGAACTCCACGTGCGGGTCACGATCACCAGCGAGGTATAGCCCGTCCGGCGTGGGTGGGTGAGAGCGGATGTCAGCGCACGAGCTCGCGCGCTTGGCGCAGGATCGGCTCGTCGATCATGCGCCCCTCGAAGCGGAAGACCCCGCTCTGGCGGGTCGCCTCGTCGAGGAGGCGTTCGGCCCACGCCCGCTCCTCGGCGGTCGGGGCGTAGGCGCCCCGGATCACGGCGACCTGCGAGGGGTGGATGCACGCCGTCGCCTGGAAGCCGGAGGCCGCGGCATCTTCCGCCTCGGCGCGGAGCCCGTCGACGTCGGCGATGTCGATGTGCACCGCGTCGATCGCAGCCTTCCCGTGGGCACGGGCGTGCAGGAGGACCGTCGAGCGGGCGTACCGTGCGGCATCGCGATAGTGCCCGTCGGCGAACCGGCTCGTGCGCCCCGCCATGCTCGCGATGAGGTCCTCTGCGCCCCACATCATGCCGATGACGGCGGGGTGGGCCGCGATCTGGGCGGCGTTGACGACGCCCAGCGCCGTCTCGCACAGGGCGACCACCCCGAAGGTGCCGGCGGAGGCCAGGGCGTCGAGCTGCGCGGTGCCCTCGGCTTTGGCCAGCATGAGGGTCGTGTACGGCGTCCGGCGGATGGCCTCGAGGTCGCGCGCGAACTCCTCGGTCGGGGCGGGGTTGACCCGCACGATCGTTCTCGTGGGATCGAGGGATGCCGCGTCGGCCGCCGCGACGAGGGCGTCGCGCGCGCGCGGCTTGTCGGCGGGGGAGACCGCATCTTCGAGATCGACGATCACGGTGTCGGCGGCGGCCGCCGCCTTCGCATAGCGCTCCGGCCGGTCGCCTGGGCAGAACAGCAGTGCGGGCCCGACGATGGCAGTGGTCACGAGGCATCCTCCCCTGAGGCGGGAAGACACCGCATGAGGGTCGTGCGGGTCGCTTCGGCGACGACCTCACCGCGCTGGTTCCGCATCGTGTGCGCGAACTCGACGATGCCCTGCCCCGGCCGCGACGACGACGGGCGCTTGCCGGCGATGAGCGTCTCGGCGTAGAGCGTGTCGCCGACGCGGACGGGTGCGGGGAAGCGCACCGATTCGAACCCGAGGTTCGCGACGATCGTGCCCTGGGTGAGCTGGGCGACGGAGAGGCCGACCATCGTCGAGAGCGTGAACATGGAGTTGACGAGGCGCTCGCCGAACTCCGTCTCCGCCGACCACGCGGCATCCAGGTGCAGCGACTGCGTGTTCATCGTCAGCGTCGTGAAAAGCACGTTGTCGGCCTCGGTGACGGTACGGCCGGGCGCGTGGACGTAGACGGCAGCCTCCTCGAACTCTTCGAAGTAGAGCCCGCGCTGCGTGATCCTCCGGGGTTCCTGCTCGTCGCTCATGCGTCCTCCACCTCGATCCGCGCCACGACCCCGCCGCGCGCCACCTGGTCGCCCACCGCGACGTCGAGTCTCACGGTACCGGCGACCGCGGCGCGCAGCACGTGCTCCATCTTCATCGCCTCCACGGCGACGATGGCGTCGCCTACCTCGACCCGAGCGCCATCGTCGACGGAGACCATGACGACCGTCCCGGGGAGAGGCGAGACGAGTGTCGGGGAGGCGTCGGATGCCGCATCCGCTCCGTACGAGGCGTGTCGTTCACGCACGTGCACCGCTTCGCCGTCGCCGGGCAGCCAGATCCCGCCGGGCACCGGCGCGAACGGGAAAGACCGCGTCAGATTCTCGATGCTCACGGTTGCCCGAGCGCCCTCGACCGCGACCGTCGCGGTCTGCGCGTCGCCGTCGCCGACAGCGACGCGCAACTCGGTTCCGGACGACGATGCCCATACCCGCACGCGCTCACCGGCGCCGCCGGCCTCGAGGTCGAAGACGCTCGGCGCCGCGGATCCGAGTCGCCAACCGTCGGCGCGTGTCCACGGTCCCGTCGCGACGGGGGCCGCATCGGTCGCGTTCCGGGTGCGCATCAGCAGCGCCGCCTCCGCGAAGACGCGCTCGGGAATCTCGGGGAGGGCGAGGTCGTCGAAGACGCGTGCGATGAGGCCGGTGTCGAGGTCTCCGGCGACGACCTCCGGCCTTTCGAGGAGCAGCCGCAGGAAGGTGAGATTCGTCTCGAAACCGAAGATCGCGGTGTTCTCCAGCGCCGTGACAAGACGCCGCCGTGCTTCCTCGCGGTCGGGCCCCCACGCGATGATCTTCGCGAGCATCGGGTCGTAATCGGTCGAGACGTCCACGCCGTCCTCGAGCGAGGTGTCGACCCGGATCCCGGTGCCAGAGGGGTGTACGACCCGCTCCACGTGGCCGCCTGTCGGCAGGAATCCCGCCCGAGGATCCTCGGCGTAGACCCGAACCTCGATCGCGTGGCCTGTCAGGGTGACGTCCTCCTGCGTGAACGGCAGGGGCTCGCCCGCGGCGATGCGCAGCTGCAGCTCGACGAGGTCGACGCCCGTGACGAGCTCCGTGACAGGATGCTCGACCTGCAGGCGCGTGTTCATCTCCATGAAGAAGAACTCGTCCGGTGCATCACCGGGAACGATGAACTCGACGGTCCCCGCGCCGACATAGCCGACACTTCGGGCCGTCTCGCAGGCCGCCGCGCCGATGCGTGCGCGGGTGGTCTCATCGAGCAGCGGCGAGGGCGCTTCCTCGACGACCTTCTGGTGCCGCCGCTGCAGCGAGCACTCGCGCTCGCCGAGGTGCACGACGTTCCCGTGCGTATCGGCGATGATCTGCACCTCGATGTGCCGAGGGCTGGTGACGTACCGCTCGAGAAAGAGCGTGTCGTCGCCGAAGGATGCCGCGGCTTCCCGCCGCGCCGCCGCAACGGCGGCGGCGATGTCTGCGTCGCGCTCGACGACGTGCATGCCTTTGCCGCCGCCGCCCGCGGAGGGCTTGATCAGCACGGGGAAGCCGACTCCCGCGGCGCCCGCGATCAGCTCCTCGTCGGTGAGGCCGGGCCGTGCGAGCCCGGGCACCGTGGGCACGCCCCGGGCCTCGACTGTCTGCTTGGCGGAGATCTTGTCGCCCATGATCTCGATCGCCTCGGCGCTCGGGCCGATGAACACGATCCCCGCGTCGGCGCACGCACGTGCGAACTCCGCGTTCTCGGCGAGGAAGCCGAACCCCGGGTGGATCGCGTCGGCGCGCGTGCGACGCGCGGCATCCAGCACCCGCTCGATCGACAGGTAGCTCTGCGCAGCCGCAGCGGGCCCGAGCCGCACGGCTTCGTCGGCGAGGCGCACGTGCACGGCGCCGGCGTCGGCGTCGCTGTAGACCGCGACCGAGCGGATGCCGACGCTGCGGAGTGTGCGGATGATGCGCACCGCGATCTCGCCGCGGTTGGCGATGAGGACCTTCGTGATGACGGGAGTGTCGATCGTGGTCATGGGGATCACATCCGGAAGACGCCGTAGCCGGCATCGGGCATCGGGGCGCGCGAGACGACGTCGAGCGCGAGGCCGAGGACGTCGCGGGTCTGCGCGGGTTCGATCACGCCGTCATCCCACAGGCGCGAAGTGGAGTAGTAGGGGCTGCCCTGGCGTTCGTACTGATCGCGGATGGGCTGCTCGAATGCTGCCCTCTCTTCGTCGGTCCAGGGGGTCCCCGCGGCATCCAGCTGTTCCGCGCGCACCGTGGAGAGGACGGATGCCGCTTGCGGGCCGCCCATCACCGACACGCGCGCTCCCGGCCACAGCCACAGGAACCGTGGCGAATAGGCCCGTCCGCACATGGAGTAGGTGCCCGCGCCGAACGAGCCGCCGACGACGACCGTGAGCTTCGGCACGCGGGCGCAGGCGACGGCGTTGACCATCTTGGCGCCGTGCTTGGCGATGCCGCCGTGCTCGTACTCGCGCCCGACCATGAAGCCCGTGATGTTCTGCAGGAACAGCAGGGGGATGCCGCGCTGGTCGCACAGCTCGATGAAGTGCGCCCCCTTCATCGCCGACTCGGCGAAGAGGACGCCGTTGTTCGCGACGATGCCGACGGGATGCCCGTGGATGTGCGCGAATCCGGTGACGAGGGTCTCGCCGTACTCGCGCTTGAACTCGTCGAAGCGACTGCCGTCGACGAGACGCACGATGATCTCGCGGGCGTCGTACGGGGTTGTGAGCTCGACGGGGACGACGTCGTAGAGCGAATCGGGATCGTGCAGCGGTGGGTCGGCGGGGCCGAGGTCGTACGGCAGCGGGGCGGGTCGGGGCACGGTCGCCACGATGCTCCGCATGATCTCGAGGGCGTGGTGATCGTTCTCGGCCAGGTGGTCGGTGACGCCCGAGATGCGGGAGTGCGTCACTCCGCCGCCGAGTTCCTCGGCGCTGACGATCTCACCGGTGGCGGCCTTGACGAGGGGCGGGCCGCCGAGGAAGATCGTGCCCTGGTTGCGCACGATGACGGTTTCGTCGCTCATCGCGGGAACATATGCCCCGCCGGCTGTGGACGACCCCATGACGGCGGCGATCTGCGCGATGCCGTCGCGCGACAGCCGCGCCTGGTTGTAGAAGATGCGCCCGAAATGGTCACGATCGGGGAAGACCTCGTCCTGCATCGGCAGGAACGCCCCGCCGGAGTCGACGAGGTAGAGGCACGGCAGTCGGTTCTCCCCGGCAACCTCTTGCGCACGCAGGTGCTTCTTGACGGTCAGGGGATGATACGTGCCGCCCTTGACGGTCGCGTCGTTGGCGACGACCATCACGTGGCGCCCCTCCACGAGGCCGATTCCGGCGATGACCCCGGCGGCGGGCCAATCGTCGCCGAGGTCGCACGCCGCGAGCGGTGCAAGCTCGAGGAAGGGCGAGCCGCGGTCGAGTAGCGCGTCGATGCGGTCGCGGGCGAGCAGCTTGCCGCGCGCGATGTGGCGTGCGCGGGATGCCTCCCACCGTGGGTTGTCCGGACCTGGCTGCACGGCGTGCGCCCGATGTGTGCGCAGCTCGGTGACGAGCGTGCGATAGCCCTCGGGTCGAGAGTCGGACAACGGCATCCTCGATTCGGTTATGAATCATTAACTGGAACGAGGATAGCGCGCGCCGAGAGAGGAGTCCACCGTTCCGATGCGGCGGGAGGGTACCGCGTGCGCGAACTCCCGTCCAGATGTCACCTTCGACGTGCGCTCACCCGACGGCCGCGCGAGAATATCCGCATGAGTACGTCTGAGGGCCGCCCGGGGTCCTACTGGTACGCCGACGACGATGCGCGTTCGACCTCCGTCATGGAGGCGATGCGCTCCTACCGTGCCGCCGAGGTCGCCATGCGCCGGCGGACGCAGCAGTCGATGGACATGGGCGAGAACGAGCTCCTCGTCCTGCGCTTCCTTGCTCGCGCCCAGCAGAGGGACGAGCGCGTCACGCCCGTCACCATCAGCCGCTACCTCGGCATCACGTCCGCATCGACGACGGCGCTCCTAGACCGCCTGGAGAAGACTGGGCACATCACCCGTACGCCCAACCCCGACGACCGTCGCAGCGTCCTCATCGCGTCGAGCCAGAAGTCGGAGACCGAGGTCCGCCACACTCTCGGGGCCATGCACGAGCGGATGATGGGGGTCGTGCGCAAGATGAGTGCCGATGAGCGCGCGACGGTCATCGCGTTCCTCGATGACATGCGCGAGGCCGTCGACACGATCGACGCCTGAGCGGGTCGCTCAGGCGAGTCGATCAGGCGTAGCTGCGCGCGCGGGAGCGGGCGACCTCGTCCGCCGCCGCCGCGACGGCATCGAGGAAGGTGACGATCGCCATCCGGTCGGGCTCGCTGAGCCCGGCGATCGCGGTGCCGATTCTCCGGTCGTACGCGTCGACCACGTCGGCGACCTCGCTGACGGCGCGCTCCGTGGGGGCGACGAGAATGCTCCGTCGGTCAGTCGGGTGGGTGCGTCGCTCGACGTTTCCCTGACGCTCGAGGCGGTCGATCAGGGCCGTCGTCGAAGCGGAGCTGATGCCGAGGTGTCGCGAGATATCGCTCGGCTTCACATCAACCCCGTCGCGTCGACGCGCGAGAAGAAGCTGCAGTATCCGCAGTTCGTTCTCGCCGAGAGACGTTGTTGCGCGCACGCGTTCGTGCATCTCGATGTCGGCTGCGCGATATCGAGAGAGTGCGCTTCTGACGTCGTGTGCGCTGGCCGAGCCGATCATGTTCCACCCCCTGAAGATCAGGTGACATCAATATAACTCAGATCAGACTTTGCTCGGTAGATATCTCGCTTGACTAACTACTTACCTTCGGAATAACCTAACGAGCAACCGACCTCGAGGAGTCATCATGGGCCGTCTGTACTACGGAAACACGTCCGAGCCGATCACCGTCGAGGACGGGGAGCTCGCGCACCTCAAGGTGGTCGCCACCGCGAAGCTGCGCCGGTCGGAGGGGTTCGCCGTGTCGTTCTCCTCCGCTGAGCATGGTCGGTCGACGCTGTGGGTGCACTGCGCGATCCCGCTCCGCTTCGACTTCGACAGCGCCGATCCGATTCGCCTGGACCCTGCGTACGTCAACGAGCTGGCGCAAGCGGCCGCCTCTTCGATGGGCATCGTCATCGATGTGGATGCCGCAGCGCGCGCGGAGCGGCCCGATCTGGCGGTCGTCGCGTGACCAGCGTTCTGCCGGCGCGCGGGCTCCTTCCCGCGCGCGTGACCTGGGCGCGGGTGGAGTCGGGGTTTCATGTGGCCTCGCGGGCGGGGGAGTACGTCGGCTACGCGGAGCGCACGCGCGACGGCCATTTCGTGGGATTCGACGGTCGTTCGACCCCTGTCGGCAGGTACCCGACGCTGGCGGCGGCGCAGCGAGCCGTCGAGACCGCCCCGGCTGCGTCTGAACCCATGATGTCTCCGCGCGCGGAGGCGGGCTTCCACCTCGCTGCGGCGATCAGCGGGATGGTCGCGCTCGGGGCATTCGTCACCGCAGTGCTGACGCTGCCCGTGCTCTGATCCGGGTCAGTCCTGCGACGTCGTCGCAGAAGCCATCGCCTGCTCCGTGCGCTCCTGCAGGTAGCCGCAGATGTCGGAGACGACGGCAAGATCGGCGGAGAGTCGCGCGACACCCTCGGCATCCAGGTCGAAGGCATCCGCGCGGGGTTCGAACGTCACGAGCCAGCGCGGCCCGCGATCATCGACCAGGGGCTGGATGTAGGTCACCGTGGACGCGTTGCGCAATGAGATGACGACCAGTCCCGAGTCGGGTCCGGGAGTGAAATCCTTCTCGAGGACGCTGACCACGTTCGAGACCGTGGGGTGCTCGACGATGTAGTCGTCCACCCACCCTTGCACGGTGGCCCTGCTGCGGTACGGCATCAGTCTTCTCCTTATTTCTGCCCCGGCCGACGGGACTGCGGAGCGCGTGGCGCCGTAACACCATTATGCCTGCTCCCCGCATCGCCGCCGGGCCGGCTCTGGATACGATGTTCGGCATGGACGGCGCAGTTGCGCGCTCACACGCGGGCGAGGATGCCGGCGGGAACGAGCGCATCGAGTGGTCAGCCGGCGCGTGGACGACCCCGCCGGCCGCCGCGACCGTCGACGGTGCGGCGCTGCGCGTGATCGCGAAGGAAGGGAGCGACGCCTGGCGACAGACGGCGTACGGGTTCGTGCACGATACCGAGCATGCGCTCCTCACCGCGTTCGACGTCGGTGACGCGATGGAGGTCTCCTTCGCCGCCGACTTCTCCTCACAGTTCGACCAGGCAGGCATCTTCGTCCGTGAGAGCGCGGAGCGGTGGATCAAGGCGGGAGTCGAATGGGCCGACGGCGTGCTCGGGGTGGGCGCTGTCGTCACCGACGGACTGTCGGATTGGTCGGTAGGCGCGGTGCCGGAGTGGTCCGGTCACCGGCTGCGGGTTCGGGTGAGCCGGCTCCGCGATGCGCTCGTCGTGCGCGCAGGCATCGAGGGCGAAGCGCTGCGCCTCGTCCGTGTGGCCCCATTCCCCGCGGATGCGCGAGCCTCGGCGGGTCCATTCGTCTGTGCTCCGACCCGGGCGGGGCTCGAGGTCGTGTTCCTTGAGTGGGTGCGCACCTCGGCGGATGCCTCGCTCCACTGAACTTCTCCGGCAGGGGCCGGAAGGCGAAGCCGCCTGGTCGCGGTTCGCGATTCCACGTCGGCGGCTGACGGCGCCGCGGTCAGAACCTGGACAGGGCGCTCACGCCCGCCGCGTACGGTCGGTCGCGACCTCGGGCACGTCCATCTCGGGGAGGCGGATCGGCGTCGTACCGGCGACCTCGTCGCTGAATTCCTCCGGAGCGACCGCCCCGATGATCCCGATAGGGCGTGTCTCGTCGAGGGTGAGGGCGAAGCGCCGGGTCTCGTGGCGGTGCAGCCGCCCCGACACGAGCAGCCAGCCGAATCCGATCGCGAACGCGACGAACGCGGCCGCCCCGCCGAGGAGGATCGCGGCCCTCGGGCCGAACGTGTCGGCCATCCAGCCCACGATCGGCGCACCGATCGGGGTCCCGCCCATGAGGATCGCCATGTACAGGGCGAGCACGCGCCCGCGGAGCGCCGGATCGGTCGTCGTCTGCACGTACCCGTTCGCGGTCGTCATCGTCGTCACCACGGCGAAGCCCGTGAACATGAGAGTCACGGCATACAGCGCATAGGTGGGCATGAAGGCGCTCACTCCGGCGGCGACGGCGAACAGCCCCGTTCCGACGATCACCATGCGGATGCGCGCGCGCTCGCGGCGCGCTGCCAGAAGAGCGCCGGTCAGCGATCCGATGGCGAGAACGGAGGAGAGCAGGCCGTAGCCGTCGGCATCCTTCCCGAATTCGATCGCCATCGTGGAGGCGAAGATCGGGAAGTTCATGCCGAACGCACCGAGCAGGAACACCATCGCGAACGTCACCATGAGGTCGGGCCGCCGCCGCACGTAGCGGAAACCGTCGGCGAGCCGCGCGGCTCCCGGGGCCTTGACGCGCGGGATGAGCTCGTTCCGGCGGATGAGCAGGAGCGCGACGATCATGGCGAGGAACGTCGCGGCGTTGACGAGAAAGACCCATCCCGTTCCCACCGCGACGATCATGATGCCCGCGACGGCCGGACCGATCATGCGGGCGCTGTTGAACGATGCCGCGTTCAATGCGACAGCGTTCGATGCGTTCTCGCGGGCGACGAGGTCGGACACGAACGCCTGACGCGCCGGATTGTCGAACGCGGCGACCATGCCGAGAAGGAACGCGAACAGGTACATGAGCGGCAGCGTCATCACACCGGAGAGGATGAGGATGCCGATGAGCGCGCCGATCGCCATGAGCAGGGACTGCGTCACGAAGAGCAGGTGTCGCCGGTCGAACCGGTCGGCGACCCAGCCGGTGATGCCCACGAGCAGGAGTGGTGGGGCGAACTGCAGTGCCATCGTGATGCCCATGGCGCCCGCGTCGTTGTCGGTCAGTTGCGTCAGCACGACCCAGCTGAGTGCCGTGCCCTGCATCCACTGCCCGACGTTGGAGACGAGCGCGCCGATGAACCAGACGCGGTAGTTGAAGACCGAGAAGGAGCGGAACATCGCACTCATCGGGCCGCGACCTCTCGCATGATCGCCGCGGCGGCGTGCAAAGTGGCGCGTTGCGCGTCGGTCAGCTCGGCGAGCGCCTGTTCGAGCCAGGAGTCGCGGCGGCGAACGGTCTCGGCGACGACGCCGCGCCCCGCGTCGGTGAGGGCGATGTTGACCTTGCGTCGGTCGGTCTCATCGGGTGTGCGCGAGAGATAGCCCGACTCTTCCAGGCAGTTGACCGTGCGGTTCATCGACGGCGCCGAGACGCGCTCGCGGTCGGCGAGCTCACCGAGAGTGTGCGGTCCGTGGCTCGAGAGCGCCGCCAGCACGGCGAACTGCCCGTCGCTCATGGTGTCGACGGCGCGCTGCGAACGCAGGCGCCGCGCGAGGCGGAACGTCGCCATGCGGAAATCGGATGCCTCGGTCGCGGGGTCTGCGGAGGTGTGTTGAGGATCCATACTTTTCCTTAGCATAGCTCATTAGCCTTGCTAAGTAAAAGCGCCGTCGAGATTGGCGATCGAGCTCTGAAAGACGAGCACACGGTTCTGGACGAGGCCTCCAGACACAGTCCGTTTGACGTGTCAGGAGCTCCCATGGTCACCTTCCACCCCCACGACCGTGGAGATCGGACGGTCGACGATCGGCACGTCATGGACCCGCACTACGCCGAGCTGTCCGCTGTGGTGGCGCGGGCCGAAGCGAACCGGGCGGAGATGTCCCGGCTGCATGCGGAGCGCGCGGAGGTGTGCGCGGCGGCCCTCGACCTCGTGGCCCTGCGGGTCGCACAACGCGCCGCGGCGCGCCCGGGCGGGGGGTTCGGCGACACGGTCCCGCTGCGCGAAGTGCTCACCGAACTCGCCGCGGCGCTGCACGTCACCGAGCGCACCGTCTCTACCTGGCTCGGCGATGGCGCCGCCCTCGTCGGCACCTATCCCGCCACGTTGGCGGCGTTGCGGGAAGGGCGGGTCGACGAACGCCACGCGTCCGCGATCATCGACGCAGGGATGCCTCTGACCCCCGAGAATCGGGAAGCATATGAACAGGCGGTGCTCCCGATCGCGGAGACCGACACCGCCCCCGCCGTCCGCGACTACGCTCGCGCGATCGCCACACGTTTCCAACCCGACGTCGTCGCCGCGAACCACCGTCGCGCCCTCGAGGAGCGACGCGTACGCACCTACGACCTCGACGACGGCCTCAGCAGACTTCTCCTCGACGCCCCCACTGCTCTGATCCACGGCATCTATGCACGCCTCACCATGATGGGCATCACCCAGGGTGAGATCGACGCCGATCTTGCTGCCGCGTCCGGTCCCACCGAGGCCGGACCTGCCGACGCAGAGCGCGACCCTGAAGATGCGTCCGAGGACCGAGACGAGACAGCCGAACCGGACGAGCGAAGCCTCGACCAGCGCCGCGCGGACATCATGTGCGATCTCCTCCTCACCGCGACCCCCACCGCGCCCGGCGACACCGGGCCCGGTGCGATCCGGGCGACCGTGAACATCACCATCCCGGTCCTCACCCTCACCGGCCAGGGCGATGAACCCGCCCTCCTCGATGGGATCACCCCCATCGACACCGACACCGCCCGCGCTCTCGCCGGAACGGCCCCCTGTTGGCACCGCGTCATGACCCACCCGATCACCGCAGAGCCTCTCCACGTCGACACCTACCGGCCCAGCACGAGCCTGCGTCGCCTCATCACCGCCCGCGACCAGCACTGCCGCTGGCCGGGATGCCGCCGACCCGCGCACCGCGCCGACATCGACCACACGATCGCGTTCGAACACGGTGGAAGAACACGTCCTGACAACCTCGAAATGCTCTGCCGCAGCCATCACACCGTGAAACACGCGTCGCCGTGGACCATCACTCATCGCGGCGGCGGAACCCTCGAGTTCACGTCCCCGACCGGACGAAAACACCGGAACGACGCGCCACCCGTCATCCTCGCCGCGGCCACAACCCCGACCGTTCCACCGTCCTGGGCGCGCTACCCCGCCGCCGCGCGAGAACCAGACGACGTCCCACCCTTCTGATCCGCCCCGCCAGTGGGAGGTTCAGTCGCTGTCGTGTCACATCCGATCGGCGACGATCTCGGCCTTGAAGCCGGCAGAGTTCTCCACCCGTCCCGCGTCGTGATCGGGGCCGCCGGCGTGCGGGTACCGGTCGCGCCCGCCTGCGGAGAACGTCAGGTCGTCAACCCACACCTCGACGTGATGAAGACCTGCCACTTCTCACACCTCCGCTTCGACCCGCTCACGCCGCGATGCGCGCCCCAGCGGGATCGTGGCGAGCAGACCGATCGCGAGGAAGCCGGCGGCGGTGAACGCCGACAGCCGTGTGCCGTCCGAGAAGGCCGCCTTGGCGTCGGCTGCGGCATCCGCCGTCTGCGGGTTCTGCTCGAGCCCCGCGATTGCGGCGCCGGCGCTGTCGACGACCGCCGACACGATCTGATCGCGCTCGGACGCCGGTACCCCGCGGTCGTCCAGGGACGACGACAGGATGCCGGCCGTCGACGAGAACAGCACCGTCCCGAGGATCGCGATGCCGAGCGCGGAGCCGACCTGCCGGGCCGTGGACTGCGTGCCCGAGCCCTGACCCGACAGCTGCACCGGAACGTCTTGGAGGATCACGCCGGTGAGCTGCGCGGTAGCGAGCCCGACGCCGAAGCCGTAGACGAACAGCGCCGGCAGCAGCCACCCCCACGCCGCGTCAGGCCCGACGACGAGTCCCACCCACGCGATGCCGACGATCTCGGCCACGAGGCCCAGACGCACGATCAGCACGGGGCTGACCTTGCCGCTGGATGCCCCGGCGAATCCGCTCGCGACGAAAGATCCCACCGCAAGGGCGATCAGCACGAGGCCCGTCTGCAGCGCGTCGAAACCCAGCACGAACTGCAGCCAGATCGGCAGCGACAGGATGATGCCGAACTCGCCGAGCGCCACGACGAGCGCCGCGAGGTTGCCGCTGCGGAACGTCGAGATCGAGAAAAGTTTCGGGTCGAGAAGGGTCGCTCTGCCCGCGCGCGAGCGATGCCGGGCCCAGAGGACGAAGAGGACGAGGGCGACGATCGTCACCGCGAACGCGATCGGGACGGGGGAGATGCTCCACGGCCACGTCCAGGTTCCTAAGGTGAAGTCGCCGTCCACCTCCCACCACCCGAGCGTGCGCCCCTCGATGAGGCCGAAGACGAGCGTGCCGAAGAGCAGCACGGACAGCACGGCGCCCACGACGTCGACTCGGCCTGCGGCATCTTCCCGCGACTCCGCCACGGTCAGCAGCACGCCCACGAAGATCAGGATGCCGAGGGGCACGTTGATCCCGAACGCCCACCGCCAGGAGAAGTCGGTCGTCAGCCACCCGCCCAGGAGCGGGCCCACGGCCGCCATGCCGCCGATCGTGGACCCCCAGACAGCGAACGCGATACCGCGTTCCCGCCCGCGGAACGTGGCGTTCAGCAGCGAGAGGGTGCTCGGCAGCATCATCGCCCCGCCGACGCCCTGGACGAGCCGTGCGGCGATGAGGAGGTCGCCCGAACCCGCCAGACCGGCGGCCACCGAGGCGCCCGCGAACAGCACGACGCCGGTCAGCAGGATGCGACGGCGTCCGAACCGGTCGGCGAGCGACCCGAACAGCAGCAGCATCGACGCGAACACGAGCGTGTACGCCTCCTGCACCCACTGCACCTGGGTCGAGGAGATCCCGAGGTCTTCGACGATCGCGGGGACGGCGACGTTGACGATCGTCGAGTCCACGATGATGAGCGCAACGGCGAGGCTGATGAAGACGAGGCCGATCCATCGGCGAGACGAGAGGTCCTTCATAAATCGCTAGCTTAGCTAGCTAAATGCTCTGATGTAAGAGGATGCGTGTGCGGACGCCGCCGTCACTAGACTCGCGCCATGTCTGCCTCCACCGAGCGTGCGTTCACCGACGGATACGGTGTCCGCATCGTCTTCGACCACTACCCGGCGGCGACGGAGCCGCGTGCCGTCGTGCAGCTCTTGCACGGGGTCGGCGAGCACGCGGGGCGCTACGCGCACCTCATCGCCGAACTCGTCTCCCAGGGCTACATCGTCTACGCCGACGACCATCGCGGTCACGGGCGCACGGGACTCGGCCAGCACGACGGCGACCACCGCCGCCTCGGCAAGCTGGGCCGCGGCGGTCTGCGCGCCGCGAAGGAAGCGTGCTGGCAGCTCACCGAGCTCATCCGCAGCGAGAACCCCGACCTTCCGCTCGTGCTCATCGGCCACTCCTGGGGGTCGTTCCTCGCGCAGATGCTCCTCGACGAGCACGCGGATGCGTACGACGCCGTCGTCCTCAGCGGGTCGGCACTGCGCCGTCCGGGTTCGCTCAACGCGGGCGACCTCAACGCGCCGTGGAAGGGCCCGGGCGCGATGGGCACCGAGTGGCTCTCATCCGATCTCTCCGTCGGTCGCGCGTTCCTCGACGATCCGTTGACGACGAGCGACTCGGTGCTGAAGCTCTTCGGACCGATCGACGGCCTGCGGCTCTTCGGCGCTCCCTCGAAGAACCTCCCGCGCGATGTTCCGGTGCTGCTCATGGTCGGGCGCGACGACACGGTCGGCGGGCCGCGCAGCGTCCATCGCCTCGCCGATGCCTACCGCACGCGCTCCGGACTCACCGACGTGACGACGCTCGTCTACCCCGGCGCGCGACACGAGATCTTCAACGACGTCTCGCGAGACGAGGTCGTCAGCGACCTCGTCACCTGGTTGGACGCACGGGTGCCCGCTCGCGCGTGACCCGCGCCTAGGCTGGAATCATGCACGGTGAGTACAAGGTTCCGGGCGGAAAGCTCGTCGTCGTCGATCTCGAGACGCAGGACGGCCGCATCGCCGACTTCCATCTGGCCGGCGATTTCTTCCTCGAACCCGACGACGCCCTGCAGGACATCGACGCCGCCGTCACCGGGCTGCCGGTGGAGACGGATGCCGCGGGTATCGCCGCGGCCGTCCGCGCCGCCCTCCCCGAGGGAGCGCAGCTGCTCGGTTTCACGCCGGAGTCGGTCGGCACCGCCGTCCGTCGCGCTCTCGTCACAGCTCCCGGGTGGAAGGACTTCACGTGGGAGATCGTGCATGAGAAGGCGGTCTCGCCGCGCATGAATCTCGCGCTCGACGAGGTGCTCACGGGCCGGGTCGGTGCGGGGCTGCGCAACCCCACCTTGCGGATCTGGGAGTGGAACGAATCCGCCGTTGTGATCGGCTCGTTCCAGTCGTATCGCAATGAAGTCGACCCCGAGGGGGCCGCTCGCCACGGCTATGACGTCGTGCGGCGCATCTCCGGCGGCGGCGCGATGATGATGGGTGCGGGATCGATCGTCACGTACTCCCTGTACGTCCCGGCATCCCTCGTCGCGGGAATGACCTTCGCCGACTCTTACGCGTTCCTCGACGACTGGGTGCTGCAGGCGCTGCGCTCACTGGGCGTGGATGCCACGTATCAACCGCTCAATGACATCGCCTCCTCGAAGGGCAAGATCGGCGGCGCGGCACAGAAGCGGCTCGCCGGCGGTGGCGTGCTGCATCACGCGACGATGTCCTACGACATGGACGGTCAGGTCATGACCGAGGTGCTGCGCATCGGTCGTGAGAAGCTCAGCGACAAGGGCACCACCTCCGCCGCGAAACGCGTCGATCCTCTCCGCTCGCAGACGGGGCTCCCGCGCGAGGCGATCATCGAGCGACTCAAGGACACCTTCGCGAACCTCTACGGCGCACAGCCCGGTCATATCACCGAAGGGGAATATGCCGAGGCGGAGGCGCTCGTGGCATCCAAGTTCGCCACAGACGCCTGGCTGCACCGGGTTCCGTGACGCAGGGTTCCGTGACCGTCGAGGTCATCCACGGCGACAACCTCGTCGTCGCGCGGTCGCTGCCGGACGCCGGCTTCCCGCTCATCTACCTCGATCCCCCGTTCAACACCGGGCGCACGCGCACGCGCACCGACGGCGTCGAACCGCGGGCGGGCGACCGCGCCACCCAGAGCGGGTTTCGCGGCACCGGATACGCGCGCCATCGCGACGGCGCGCGCGTCTACGCCGACCGCTTCGACGACTACGGTGCGTTCCTCGAGCCCCGGCTGCGCGAGGCGCGGCGCCTGCTGACCGAGGACGGAACCCTCTACCTGCACCTCGACTATCGCGAAGCGCACTACGCCAAAGTCCTCCTCGACGAGATCTTCGGCCGTGAGTGCTTTCTCAACGAACTCATCTGGGCATATGACTACGGTGCGAAGTCGAAGCGGCGCTGGCCGACCAAGCACGACACGATCCTGGTCTATGTGAAGGACCCCGAGCGGTACTGGTTCGACTCCGATGCCGTCGACCGCGAGCCCTACATGGCGCCCGGGCTCGTCACCGCGGAGAAGGCCGAGCGCGGCAAACTCCCCACCGACGTGTGGTGGCACACGATCGTGCCGACCGCAGGTGCCGAGCGGACGGGCTACCCCACGCAGAAGCCGGAGGGCGTCGTTCGGCGCATCGTCCAGGCATCCAGCCGCCCCGGCGATCGCGTGCTCGACCTCTTCGCCGGCAGCGGCACGACCGGCGCGGTCGCCCACGCGCTGGGGCGGAGCGCGCTGCTCGTCGACGACAGCGCTGAGGCGATCGCGGTCATGCGTCGACGGATGCCGCATGCGCACGTCTCCTGTGTACCCTGATTCCCGAACAGCGTTCGGAATTGCGATGCGAGGGAGCAGCGGCATATGGTCGACGATCTGATCGAGGTGTCAGCCCCCGCAGGGGCGGTGCGCGGACAGTGGCGCAGGGTGAGGCGGACCGTATCGCGGCCGACGTGCACCGGCGCCTGATGCCAGGCGGCGATGTACGGCGTCGGGGTGTCGTAGAGCGCGTCGATGCCGCGCAGCAGCCACAGGTAGAAGGGTGCGAGTTCGTCGCGCTCGGCATCCGTCAAACCGGCGAAGTCGGGCACGTGACGGTGCGGCAGGACGTGCAGCTCGATCGGCCAGCGGGCGGCGAATGGCACGAACGCCGTGAAGTGCTCGCCCCGCAGGACGACGCGCGGCCGCGGTCGACGCGTGCCCGAGACGTCGCCGTCGTCGGCTTCGACGATGTCGCGGATGCCGCCGACTATCGCCCGCCGCTCACGACACTCCGGACTCCGCAAGATGTCACGAACTCCGCAGCCGATCCCGTGGTCGGCTGCGGAGTTCGTGTCATTCTGCGGAGTACGTGCCCCAGCGTCGCGGGCATCCCCGGCCCACCCTGAACTGGAGCGGACTCAGCCGGCGGCGCGGCGCGCCTCCCAGCCGGTGCGCACCATCTCATCCACGGTGTAGCGGTTCTGCCAGTCGAGGTCCCGCGCGGCGAGCTCGCCGGTCGCGACGATGCGGTCGGGGTCGCCGGCGCGGCGCGGACCGATGACGGGCGTGAAGGGGATGCCGGTGACCCGGGCCATGGCATCCATGATCTCCTTCACGCTGAGGCCGTTCTGCGAACCCAGGTTGTACGCCGGCTCGACGGTCGCGCCCGACTCGAGGCGCTGCGCGGCGACGACGTGGGCGGCGGCGATGTCGCCGACGTGGACGTAATCGCGGACGTTCGTGCCGTCGGCGGTGTCGTAGTCGTCGCCGTTGATCTGCGGGGTCTCGCCGGCGAGGAGCTTCTCGAACACGATCGGGAAGAGGTTGTGCGGGCTCGTGTCGTAGACGGTGGGATCGGCGGAGCCGACGACATTGAAGTACCGCAGCGACGTGTGCCGCAGGGGATTGTCGTCGGATGCCGTCGCGATGCCCTGATCGCGCAGGAGCCACTCGCCGATGAGCTTCGACTCGCCATAAGGAGACGCGGGTCGCTTGGGCAGATCCTCGGTCACGAGCGGGACGTCGGAGGTGCCGTAGACGGCCGCGGAGGAGGAGAACACGATGTTGTGGACACCGGCATCCGCCATGGCGGCGAGGACGACGCGCGTGCCCTCGACGTTCTGCTCGTACGTGTGCAGGGGGCGCTGCACCGAGACGCCCGCGTACTTGAAGCCGGCGACGTGGATGACACCCGTGACCTCGTGAGCGCGAAGCGTCGCCGAGAGCAGCTCGCGGTCGAGGATCGTGCCGCGCACGAACGGCACGCCCTCGGGGACGAACCCCGCGTGCCCGCTCGAGAGGTCGTCGACGACGACGGGGGTGATACCCGCCGCCTGGAGTGCGCGCACCACGTGCGCCCCGATATAGCCGGCTCCGCCGGTCACAAGCCACGTCGTCATGTCATCCATCCTGCCCGATGCGCGCGGCGTGCCCGGCTGGACTGCGCGTCTCAGGCGCTGCCGAGCGCCTCCGCCACCACGGCGCGGGCCTCCGCCTGCACTTCTGCGAGGTGCTCGGGGCCGCGCAGCGACTCGGCGTAGAGCTTGTACACGTCCTCGGTGCCCGACGGGCGCGCCGCGAACCACGCGTGCTCGGTCTGCACCTTGAGGCCGCCGATCGCCGCTCCGTTGCCCGGCGCGTGCGAGAGCTTCGCCGTGATCGGCTCGCCCGCGAGCGCGGTCGCGGCGACGGCGTCGGGCGCGAGCTTCGAGAGCGCCGCTTTCTGCGCGGGGGTCGCGGGGGCATCCACACGCTGGTATGCCGACGCGCCGAACTCCGCTTCGAGCTCCGCATACCGCTGCGAGGGCGTCTTACCGGTGACGGCGAGGATCTCGGAGGCGAGAAGGCACAGCAGGATGCCGTCCTTGTCGGTCGTCCAGACGGTGCCGTCGAACCGCAGGAACGACGCGCCGGCCGACTCCTCGCCGCCGAACGCGACGGATCCGTCGAGCAGGCCGGGCACGAACCACTTGAAACCGACCGGGACCTCGAGAAGAGTGCGCCCGAGCGCCGCGGCGACGCGGTCGATGATCATCGAGGAGACGAGCGTCTTGCCGACGGCGGCGTCGGCGGACCAGTTCGGGCGGTGACCGTAGAGGTAGTCGATCGCGACGGCGAGGTAGTGGTTGGGATTCATGAGCCCGGCATCCGGAGTCACGATGCCGTGGCGGTCGGCATCGGCGTCGTTGCCGGTGAGGATGTCGTACTCGTGGCGCCGCGCGACGAGGGATGCCATCGCCGAGGGCGACGACGGATCCATGCGGATCTTCTCGTCCCAGTCGAGGGTCATGAACCGCCACGTCGGGTCGACCTCGGGGTTCACGACTGTGAGGTCCAGGCCGTAGCGCTCGCCGATGAGAGCCCAGTACTCGACCGACGCCCCGCCGAGCGGGTCGGCACCGATCCGCACACCGGCCTTCTTGATCGCCTCGACGTCGATGATGTTCGCAAGGTCGGCGACGTATCCCTCACGGAAGTCGTAGGACCCGATCGTGTCGGCGTCGATGTCGGCGAATCGCGTGCGGTGGACGCCGTCGAGCCCCGCTTCGATGAGGGCGTTGGCGCGATCGGCGATCCAGCCGGTCGCGTCGGTGTCGGCCGGGCCGCCGTGCGGCGGGTTGTACTTGAAGCCGCCGTCACGGGGCGGATTGTGCGACGGGGTCACGACGATGCCGTCCGCGCGCCCGGGATCGTCGGCAGCCCGCTCGCGGTTGTACGTGAGGATCGCGTGGCTGAGGGCAGGGGTCGGCACCCACGAGTCGCGGGAATCAGTGCGCACGTCGACGCCGTTCGCGACGAGCACCTCGATCGCGCTGCGCTCGGCGGGGAGGGAAAGTCCGTGGGTGTCGCGCCCGAGGAACAGCGGTCCCGTGATGCCCTGCGCGGCGCGGTAGTCGACGATCGCCTGCGTCGTCGCGAGGATGTGGTCCTCGTTGAAGCTCGACGACAGGCTCGATCCGCGATGGCCGCTCGTACCGAATGCAACGCGTTGGGACGCGATCGCCGGGTCGGGCTTGCGATCGTAGTAGGCGGCGATCAGCTCATCGATGTCGATGAGGTCGGAGGCTTCTGCGGGCTGTCCTGCGCGGCTCATGCCGACAGTCTGTCACTGCCGGCGCCGGCCTGCATCGGCCGGGCTCAACGCGGTCAGCAGCGGCGCAGCCTCAGCTGCGCTCAGCCGCGGTGCAGCACGGACGTCGCAGGCGAGCCGCCGATCTGCGACACGAGAGTCAGCGTGTCGCCGGCGCACGTGTACGACGCGTCGGAGACGGGCGCGCCGGCGATCTCCTGCGTGACGCTGCCCGCGTCGGTCTCCGCTCCGTCGATGGTGGCGCTGACCTGGAGGTTGTCGGTCGACTGATTCGCCGTCGTGATGCGGTCGCTCGTCGCCGAGTAGCTCCCCGTGATGTTGCCACCGATGGTCACGACGATCGTCGTGCCCGAGACGGCGGCATCCAGCTGCACCGCCGGGGTCCACGTGAAGGCGCCGTCCGCGCCGAGGGCGAGGGTCGCGGACCCCTGCGGCGTGAAGCTGACACCCGCGCCCGCGAGAGCGCCGTTGACGTCGTTGTAGAAGGCTTCGAGGTCGCTCTGGCCCATCGTCCACGTACCGACGAGGCACGCGGCGGCGTCGCCCGATGGAGACGCGGTGGGCGCCGCCGTCGCCGCGCCGGATGCCGAAGCGGAGGGCCGCGTCGACGCCGAGGATCCCGACGGGCTCGGCGAGGCCGACTCGGGCACGCACGCACTCAGTCCCAGCGTGAGCAGAGTTGCCCCGACGAGCGCGGCGACGGGGAGGAGACGGCGGAGGCGGGGAGTCGTCATGTCGTTCAGGATACGGGGCGCCCGCCGTCGGCGCGGGGGACTCGCGCGGCTAGGCTTGACCACCGTGAGCCTCGATTCCGCCGCACCCGACATCACGCGGACGCGCCGCACGTACAGCTACCTCGGGCCTGCCGGCACCTTCACCGAGGCCGCCCTCAGCCAGGTGCCCGAGGCTCGCGACCAGATCTGGCGCCCCGTGCGCAACGTCGGCGAGGCGCTCGCGGACGTCGTCGAGGGGCGCTCGGATGCCGCGATGATCGCGATCGAGAACTCCGTCGACGGCGGTGTCTCGACGGCTCAGGACGCACTTGCCACGATGCCGGGCCTGCGGATCGTGGGCGAGTATCTCGTGCCGGTGAACTTCGTGCTGGTGGCCCGCCCCGGTACACGCCTCGAGGATGTGAAGCTCCTCGCCGCCCACCCGGTCGCCTACGCGCAGTGCCTGCGGTGGCTCTCGGCGGAGCTCCCCGAGCACGCACACCTCCCCGCCGCCTCCAACGTCGCAGCGGCGGTCGGGATCGTCGACGGCCTCTCTGACGCGGATGCCGCGATCGCACCCCCCGGCATCCTCGATCATTACGACCTCGAGATGCTCGCCGAGCGCATCGGCGACAACGCGAATGCCGTCACTCGGTTCGTGCTCGTGAGCCGCACGGCCCCGGCGCCCGCGCCGACGGGGGCCGACAAGACCTCCCTCATCGTCGAGCTGCCCGAGGAGTACCCGGGCGCGCTGCTGGAGCTCCTCGAGCAGTTCGCGACGCGCGGCATCAACCTGTCGCTGCTCGCCTCACGGCCGATCGGCGACGCTCTCGGACGGTACCGGTTCGTGATCGACGCCGACGGGCACGTGCAGGACGAGCGCATGGCGGACGCTCTCCTGGGCCTGCGCCGCTTCAGCCCGAAGGTCATCTACCTCGGGTCGTATCCGCGCGCCGACCGCGCGATCGTGCACTACCCCGAGCGCTACTCCGACGATGTGTTCATCGAGGCGCGCGACTGGCTGCGGGGCCTCATCTCCGGCGAACCCGACGCCTGACCCGCGCCGCGCCCCCGCTCCGCCACCCCCCGCGAGGGTGCATTCGTTTCGCGCGAGGGTGCATTCAGGGCTCGCGATGGATTCACCCCCGGTGGGAACGAGTGCACCCCCGGTGGGAACGAGTGCACCCCCGTTGGAGAGGGGTCAGGCCGCGAGGAGTTCGAGCGTGCGCACGCGGCCGGTCGCGGCTTCCATCGCCTCGCCGTCGTAAGCACCGGCAACGGGCGAGATCATGATCTCGTCGACGCCGTGCGCAGCGGCGAAGGAGGCCAGGCGGTCACGCTGGTCCGCAGCTGCGCCGACGAACCAGCGGCGGCGCAGCGCGTCGATGAGCGGTGCGGCGAGGTGGTCGGAGCTTTCCGCGTCCCGCGCCTGCTCGACGGTCTCGAGCGCGATGAGCGGGCGCCCGCCGCGCAGCCGCGCCATCATGCGCGCCTGCGGCAGCATCCGCTCGTCGGCTTCGGCGGCGGTGTCGGCGACGACGGCGTTCGCGGTGAGGAAGGTGCGCGGTGCGTCGAGGTACGCGGACGGCTGGAAGTTCCGCCGGTACAGCTCGAGCGCGCGCTCGAGGCCTTCACCGGAGAAGTGGTTCGCGAACACGTACGGCAGTCCGAAGGCCGCCGCGAGCTGCGCCGAGTAGTCCGACGACCCGAGCAGCCAGAGCTCGGGCGCGCCGGTCGCGGCGGGCGTCGCGTGCACGCCGTAGTGGTCGTCGCCGTCGGGGCGACCTGCGAGGCGGTACCCGGCGCCCTCCGCCGACGTGAGCGCGAGGATGTCGCGGATGTGGTCGGGAAAGCGGTCGACGTCGCTCGTCGTGCCGCTCATGCGCAGCAGTTGCGTGATCACCGGGTCACTGCCCGGAGCGCGCCCGATGCCGAGGTCGACGCGACCCGGGGCGATCGCCTCGAGGGCCGCGAACTGTTCCGCCACGACGAGCGGGGCGTGGTTGGGGAGCATGACCCCACCCGAGCCGACGCGGATGCTCGTCGTGCGCGCCGCCGCCGCCGCGGCGAGGACGGGCGGTGTCGTCGAGGCGACGGCAGGCATGTTGTGGTGCTCCGCGAACCAGTAGCGGCGGTATCCCAGCTCGTCGGCGCGGGCGGCGAGCGCGAGGGAGGAGGCCACGGCCTGCGCACTGGTCTGGCCGGTGCGGACGGGAACGAGGTCGAGAACGGAGAGCGCGGGAGTCATCGCTCACGTCAACCGGCGAGGCTCAGCCGGCATTCCCCGCCCGCTTGACCGCCTCGTAGGCGTCGAGAGCCGCCTTCCTCGTTTCGGCGAGATCGACCATCGGCTCGGGGGCGTCGTCGCCGATGGCATCCGGCGCCCATTCGCGGACGTAGCGTCCGTCCGGGTCGAACTTCTTCGCCTGCAGTTCCGGGTTGAAGATGCGGAAGTAGGGCGCAGCGTCGGCGCCCGATCCGGCGACCCAC
Organism: Microbacterium sp. MMO-20; assembly: GCF_037147735.1. NCBI lineage: Bacteria > Bacillati > Actinomycetota > Actinomycetes > Micrococcales > Microbacteriaceae > Microbacterium > Microbacterium sp. MMO-20. The sequence goes on from NZ_JBBCUU010000007.1 coordinate 137,734, forward strand.
TGCCAGTTGAAAGGGTTGCTCGCGGCATCCGCGTCGACGAGCGTGTCCCAGAACCACTCCTCGCCGTGACGCCAGTCGATGAGCAGGTTCTTGATGAGGAAGGATGCCGTGACCATCCGAACCCGGTTGTGCATGTACCCGGACAGCCAGAGCTCGCGCATGCCGGCATCGACGAGCGGATAGCCCGTCTCGCCGCGCTGCCACGCGCGCAGATGAGCGGGGCGCAGGCGCGGCCAGGGGAACGCGTCGAAGGCCGACCGGAGATTCTGCGTCGCGAGATCGGGGAAGTGGAACAGGGTATGCCACGCGAATTCCCGCCAGCCGAGCTCGGAGAGGAATCCGCCCACGCGCGCATCGGACGCCACCGCCGCGTGCCAGACCTGGTAGGGACTGAGCTCACCCCAGCGCAGCCGCGGAGACAGCAGAGAGGTGGCACCGCCCGCGGGCTCGTCCCGCGCCCGGTCGTAGTCGTCGGCATCGTGCCGCAGGAACTCCCGGAGGCGGGCCTTCGCGGCGACCTCACCGGGCTGCCATCGTTCGCGGAGGCCCGCCGCCCAGTCGGGCGTCGTCGGCAGCAGTCCCCACTCGTCGAGGTCGTCGGATGCCGGGTGCCGTCCCGGCCCGCGCAGCTCGCGCGGCTCGGGCAACGGCTGGCGCGGTGGCGGGAGCTGACGGCACGCCTTCCAGAACGGCGTGAAGACCCCGTACGGTGTGCCGGCGCCCGTCCGCACCGTCCACGGTTCGAACAGCACGGATGCCGCGAACGACGACACCTCGACGCCGCCCTCGCGGAGCGACTCCTTGAGTCCTGCGTCGACGGCGCGCTCGGCGCCTCCGTAGCGCCGATTCCAGTACACGGCGCCCGCGCCCGCGGCTTCGACGAGTGTCGGCAGGACGTCGGCGGCCGCACCGCGACGGAGGATCAGCACGGATCCCTTCTCGCGGAGCCGCTCGCCGAGCTCGCTGAGGCTGTGATGCAGCCACCACCGAGCAGCGCCGCCGAGCGGACGGATGCCGGGCGAGACCTCATCGAGGAGGTACACGCCGAGGACGGGCTCGCCGCGATCCGCCGCGGCGCGCAGGGCCGGGTTGTCGGCGAGGCGCAGGTCGTCGCGGAACCAGACGATCGAGGGCGAGGACATGGCGTCCATCGTGCCGGTGGGGATGCCGTGCGCGCACCCCCTTGACGACGCGGCTACAGACCCGGCACGGTGTGCCCGGCGGGCACGGCCAGGCGCAGCGCCCCGGCATCCACACGGGCGCTCACCGCCGTCGCCTCACCGAACTCGTCACCGTCGAGCTGGATGGGCTGCGCGGCTGCCGCGGCGAGCTCGACACCCGTTCCCTTCGCGTAGCGCACGGAGTTGTCCTTCGTGCGCAGGCGGAGGATGCGGCGCCCGGCGCGGAACTTCCGCAGCACGCTGTTGTCCCATGCGACGCGACGCCACACGGCGAGCCAGCCGATCGGGTTCTTGGGCTGGAAGATGACCACGTCGAGGTCGCCGTCGGCGACGGAGGCCTCGGGGATGAGTTCGAGGCCCGCCGGGAGTGACCCGCAGTTGGCGAACAGCACGCTCTGGATGTGCGCGCGGTGCATGCGATGCCCGAGCACCTGGTACATGATCGGGAACGGCTTGGCCTTGACCAGGGACTTCGCCGCACCGTCGACGTAGGCGACCCAGCCCACCTTCTTCTTCAGGTCGCCGCGCGTGTTCGCGATCATCGCGGCATCGAGGCCCATACCGCCCATGACGACGAATGCGTGCTCCTCCTTGCGGCCGTCGGCGCGCACGAGGCTCGCCCAGCCGATGTCGATCGCATGCACGTCGCCGTCGAACGCCGCGCCGACCATCGCGGCCGGGTCGGCCAGCGGCAGGTCGAGGTTCCGGGCGAGCAGATTGCCGGTCCCGCTCGGAACGATCGCGAGCGGCACGCCGGAGCGGGCCATCGCCTGGCTGACGGCGCGGACGGTGCCATCGCCGCCGGCGACGAGCACGACCGTCGCCCCGGCATCCAGTGCCTCGCGCGTCACGCCGTCACCGAGGTCGTCGACCGTCGTCTCGTAGAAGAGGGGTTCGCCCCAGCCCGACGATGCCGCCCGATCGGTCACCTCGCGGCGCAACGCCTCGGCGTCCACCTTGGTCGGGTTGTAGACGAGCGCCGCACGTCGCTCGTCGGAGGCGGCGCTTCGGGCATCGGTCATGGCTGAAGCCTAGACTGATCGGGTGATCGATCTGGCTCTCCTCCGCGACAACCCCGACCTCGTCAAGCGTTCGCAAGAGGCACGCGGCGAGTCGCCGGAGACGGTGGATGCCGCGCTCGAGGCCGATCGCGTGCGTCGCGCCGCGATCACCGCATTCGAGGAACTGCGCGCCGAGCAGAACGCGCACGGAAAGCTCGTCGCGAAGGCCCCGAAAGAGGACAAGCCCGCGCTCGTCGCGCAGGCGAAAGATCTCAGCGACCGCGTGAAGGCCGCGCAGGCGGCGGTCACCGACGCCGAGACCGAGGCCGAGGCCACCCTCGGGCGTATCGAGAACATCGTCATCGACGGAGTGCCGGCCGGCGGCGAAGACGATTTCGTCACCCTGCGTACGCACGGCGAACCGCGCGACTTCGACTTCGAGCCGCTCGACCACCTCGCCCTCGGCGAGAAGCTCGGCGCGATCGACATGGAGCGCGGCACCAAGGTGTCGGGGTCGCGCTTCTACTTCCTCACCGGTATCGGCGCACGCCTCGAATACGCCCTCATGTCTCTCGCGCTCCAGCGCGCCGTGGATGCCGGTTTCATCCCCATGATCCCGCCGACGCTCGTGCGGCCCGAGATCATGCGCGGCACGGGGTTCCTCGGCCAGCACGCCGACGAGGTCTACAAGCTCGAGGCCGACGACCTGTACCTCGTCGGGACGAGCGAGGTGCCGCTCGCCGGCTACCACATGGGCGAGATCCTCGATCTGGCATCCGGCGCGAAGCGCTACGCGGGCTGGTCGACCTGCTACCGCCGCGAGGCGGGGTCGTACGGCAAGGACACGCGCGGCATCATCCGCGTGCACCAGTTCAACAAGCTCGAGATGTTCGTCTACACGACGCCGGAGGATGCCGAGGCGGAGCACCTGCGCCTCGTCGCGCTGCAGGAGCAGATGCTGCAGGATCTCGGCCTCAGCTACCGCGTCATCGACGTCGCGGCGGGCGACCTCGGCTCTTCGGCCGCGCGCAAGTACGACGTCGAGGCCTGGGTGCCGACGCAGGGCGCGTACCGCGAGCTCACCTCGACGTCGAACTGCACGAGCTACCAGGCGCGCCGCCTCGACGTGCGGTATCGCCCCGCGCCGGACGCGAAGACGGCGCCGGTCGCGACGCTCAACGGCACGCTCGCGACGACGCGGTGGATCGTCGCGATCCTGGAGACGCATCAGAAGGCGGACGGGTCGGTCGTGATCCCCGAGGTGCTGCGACCGTATCTCGGCGGGATCGCGGTCGCGGAGCCGATAGCGTGACGGGCGGCGAGTCCCCGCTGCCGCCGACGGGCTCCATCGAGGTCGTGAAGCCGCGGAAGGCGGCGAAGCTCGTCGAGGGGATCGCCGCGGATGCCGAGAATCCCGCGGTCCGCACCGAACCTCTCCTCATCGCGCTCGACGTCGACGGCACTGTGCTGCTCGAGGACGAGACGCTGAGCCCGGGTGTCGTCGAGGCGATCGCCCACGCGCATCGTGCGGGGCACGAGGTCATGCTCGCGACGGGGCGGTCGTGGGAGGGGACTCGCGGCATCCAGCACGTCCTGGACCTCGCGCCGGAGTACGCGGTCTGCTCGAACGGGGCCGTCATCATGAAGCGCGTCTCGGGAGACCTGGGCGAGGAGAGCGTGTACGAGCGCTTCCACGTCGAGACTTTCGACCCCGCCGACGTCCTGGCACACCTGCGCGATCACCTTCCGCACGCGAAGTACCTCGTCGAACTCGCCGACGGCGCGCGGCTGTACACCGAACCGATGGACGACTGGAACCTGGTCCACGCTCGGCGCGTGACGTTCGCCGAGCTGTCGGCGCAGCCCGTATGCCGCGTCGTGGTCGTCTCGCCGGACGAGTCCGACGGGGATTTCCTGTCGCTCGTCGATCGGATCGGGCTCACCCAGGTGTCGTACGCCGTCGGCTGGTCGGCGTGGCTCGACATCGCTCCGCAGGGGGTGGACAAGTCGACCGCGCTCGAGAAGGTGCGCACATGGCTCGGCATCCCCGCCGATCGCGTGCTCGTCATGGGCGACGGGCGCAACGACGTGGGAATGTTCCGGTGGGCGCTCGAGCATGGCGGCCGGGCGATCGCGATGGGCCAGGGGCCCGACGAAGTGCGTCGCGAGGCGGGGGAGACGACGGCATCCGTCCATTCCGGCGGCGTCGCCGACGTGCTCCGCGCCCTCTGACCGTCCGTACAGGGGCCGCTCAGGCGCGCACGGGAAGATGAGGGGTCGGGCTCGACTAGACTCTCCCTGCTGTACGGGGAGGGTTGTCCGAGCGGCCGATGGACCTGGTCTTGAAAACCAGTGGGCAGCAATGTCCCGTGGGTTCGAATCCCACACCCTCCGCTTTTCGTCGAAAGGACACCCGTGAGCGCACGCAGTGATCGCGCGCGACGGACGCCCGTTGCCCGGCACGGCATCCTCCGTTCCCCGAACCCCCTTCTGCAGGTGCTGACGGTGCTCGGCGCGATCGTCGCGGTCGCTGTCATCAGTGTGAGTGCGGTCGGCGCGTTCGCGGTGTGGGATGCCGCGCGTGCCGTCGAAGCGGCCGGTGTGTCGATCGGCGACGACGACTCCCAGCTCCCGCCGTCGATCGGAGAGATCGAGGGCGGCGTCAATCTGCTGCTCGTGGGCACCGACTCGTGCGACGGGGCCAACGCGGCGCTGTCGGGCGCGTGTCAGAACGGCGACACGGAGGGAGAGCGCAACGACGTGACGATGCTCGTGCACATCAGCGACGAGCCGCGGCGCGTGACTGTCGTCTCGTTCCCGCGCGACATGATCGTGCCGATCCCGGCGTGCACAGGCGAGGACGGCACTCAGTATTCGGCGATGAGCGCGCAGATGCTGAACGTCTCGTATATGTACGGCGGCTTGGCGTGCTCGGTCGCGACGGTCGAGCAGCTCACGGGTGTCGACATCACATACGCGGGCGCGATCCGCTGGACCGGCGTCATCAACATGTCCGATGCGATCGGTGGCGTGGACGTCTGTGTCGCAGACGACATCAGCGATGAGCACACGGGACTCAATCTGACGGCGGGGGAGCACACCCTGCAAGGGGTCGAAGCGCTGCAGTTCCTGCGCATCCGTCACGGCATCGGCGACGGCTCCGACCTCGGGCGCATCTCGAACCAGCAGCAGTTCATGAGTTCTCTCGTGCGGAAGCTGCAGTCCGGCGGCGTGCTCGGCAACCCCGCGACCTTGCTCAATCTCGCGACCACGGCGGTGCAGCAGGTCAACGACAACCAGCTCGTGCTGAGCAAGTCCCTCGCCAACCCGCAGCGGATGGTGCAGATCGCGATGGCTCTGCGTGCCGTGCCGTATGAGGACATCGCTTTCGTCCAGTATCCGACCGCGTATGCGTCCGATGGCTCGCGTGTCGTGCCGCTCGAGGATGCCGCGTCGGTGCTCTTCGACGCGCTCGCCGCCAACCAGCCGATCCAGCTCACCGGGTCGACGAGCGACGGCTACGGCACCGCCGTGGTCGGCGAGGCCGACCAGGCGACGACCGATCCGACTGCGACGCCCGATCCGACCGCGACGGATGCGGTGGTGCCGGATGCCGGAGCGACGGAGGCGCCCGTCGTTCTGCCGCCGACGATCACGGGGCAGACCGCCAAGCAGGTGACCTGCACGCAGGCGCAGCGCTGATCGCCGCACTCGCGTGGTTCGGTCGGAGGGCCGCGACCGGTTATGATTGCCGGGTGCGTTCGCGCGGCTCCGGCAGCTGAACGCCTGGAGACGTCGCATAGTCAGGCCTAGTGCACCACCCTGCTAAGGTGGAGTCCCCTTACGGGGACCGAGGGTTCAAATCCCTCCGTCTCCGCTCTGAGATTCAGGCTCGAAACCCGCGGAATTTCGCGGGTTTTCTGCTTTCCAGCCGGGGTGCCGAAACCGCTTCTGCCACGTTTCTGCCACGAATCGTCACCGATGTCCTGAGACACGGCAGTCCTGAGAGATGACAGCGGGGACATGACGGTCGGCGCAACAGCGGCGACGGCTTCGCGGCCGGCCTTCCGGAACGTGGTTCTCCGACCCGGTCGTTCAGTTGTGGCTGCTAGACCCAGCGGGTATCGGTGGTGGAGGCGAGATTCACGCTAGATCCGTTGAGGATCGCTCCGCGCATGTCCGCGCCGTCGAGCTTGGTCCCCTTCAGATCCACCGTGGTGAGGTTTGCTCGACGCATGTCGGCCTTGGAGAGGTTGGCGCCACCGAGTCGCGCCTTGGTGAAGTCCGCGCCCTGCAGGTTGGTGTGGCTGAGGTCTGCATCGCGAAGGTCGCAGCCAGCGAAGTTGAGGGTCGCCCCGTCGAGCACTGCCTTGGTGAGTCTGGCGCCGTAGAAGCTGTAAGCCTGCTCTCGCGAGAGTGACGTGCCTTCGAAGTGCGCTCCGCTCAAGTTCGCTCCCTCGAGGTTGGCCCCACCGAGTCGCGCCTTCGTGAAGTCCGCGCCCTGCAGGTTGGTGTGGCTGAGGTTTGCATCGCGAAGGTCGCAGCCAGCGAAGTTGAGGGTCGCCCCGTCGAGCACTGCCTTGGTGAGTCTGGCGCCGTAGAAGCTGAAGGCCTGCTCTCGCGAGAGTGACGTGCCTTCGAAGTGCGCTCCGCTCAAGTTCGCTCCCTCGAGGTTGGCCCCACCGAGTCGCGCCTTGGTGAAGTCCGCGCCGATGAGGCAGGCGCCTTTGAAGTTGGCATCTTCGAGGTTGGCGTCGCTGAAGTTAGCGCCAGAAAGGTCAGCGTTCGAGAAATTCATGCGCCGTAAGTCCGCCCCCGAAAAGTCGACCGCGATTATCGGTGCGTTCTCATCGGAGTCTTCCAATTGGGTAGACCGCTGCTCCGTATCGTCTGCCAACTGGACCACGGCTCACCGGCGACAATGCCCGCACCGCCCGCGCTCTCGCTGCGCAGGCAGGGATCGATGACGTGCGCGCCGAGCTGCGCCCGGAGGACAAGGCCGCCGCGATCGCAGAGTTCGGTGCGAAGGGGCCGGTCGCGATGATCGGCGACGGCATCAACGACGCCCCTGCGCTGGCCGCCGCGGACATCGGGATCGCGATGGGCGCGACGGGCTCCGACGCCGCGATCGAGTCGGCCGACGTGGCCTTCACCGGTCACGATCTGCGGCTTCTGCCGCGCGCGTTCGACCACGCCCGTCGGGGGCGGCACATCATCAACCAGAACATCATCTTGTCGCTGCTGATCATCACCGTGCTGCTCCCGCTGGCCCTGTTCGGCGTCCTGGGCCTCGCCGCCGTGGTCCTGGTGCACGAGATCGCCGAGGTCGTCGTCATCCTCAACGGCCTGCGCGCCGCCGGGACTCGGAAGGAGCCGAGCGCATGAAGGTCGAACTCCTGCACATCGTCGACTGCCCGAACACGGACATCGCCGAAACCAACGCACGCGCAGCGCTGGACGCTCTCGGGCTCGGGGGCGTTCCTGTAGAGCTGGTGACGATCCGAACGGAGGCCGAGGCGGCGAACACCCAGTTCGGAGGCTCGCCCACGATCCTCCTCGACGGCGTCGACCTGTTCCCGACGACCCCGGCTCGCTCGCTGGCGTGCCGGGTCTACGCGACAGGAAGCGGGTACGCCGGAGCGCCCACGCAGGAGCAGATCGAAGCAGCGCTGCGAGGCGCATCCCGGTAGAGCGAGAACGACCGGTGACGCGATCACTGGGTCACACCTCACGGCAAAGCGGTGTTCGCCGTAAAGTTCGCGGACCCGGAAACACACCGGAGGGGCAGGGCCATTGGCCTCTGCCCCTCCGGTGCTCGCAGCTCGTCAGGCGAGTAGTTCGGCGAGGAGAGTCTCGACGCGGGCCTTGATGTCGTCGCGGATCGGGCGCACCGACTCGATGCCCTGCCCCGCCGGGTCCTCGAGCTTCCAGTCCTCGTACCGCTTGCCCGGGAAGAACGGGCACGCGTCGCCGCAACCCATGGTGATCACGACGTCGGAGTCCTGCACCGCTTCGGTGGTGAGCACCTTCGGCTGCTCGGCGGTGATGTCGATGCCTTCCTCGCGCATCGCCTCGACCGCGACGGGGTTGATCTGGTCGGCGGGCATGGACCCGGCGGAGCGGACCTCGACGCGGTCGCCCGCGAGCTCGCGGAGATAACCGGCGGCCATCTGGGAGCGGCCGGCGTTGTGGACGCAGACGAAGAGGACGGAGGGCTTCTGGTCGGTCATTGTTGTTCGCTTCTTTCAGTCGGTGAGGGTGGCGAGGAGGTCGCGGACGCGGCCCTCGATGTCGTGGCGGATCGCGTCGACCCCTTCCGGGGAAGCGAGAGCCGGGTCGCCGACGGCCCAGTCCTCGTACCGGACCCCGGGGATGATCGGGCAGACGTCCCCGCAGCCCATGGTGACCACCACGTCGGCCGCGCGCACAGCGTCGTCGGTGAGGGGCTTCGGGAACGCATCCCCGGCGTCTTGCTCGCCTTCGATCTCTACGAGCAGCGACCTCACGTGCGGATGCACGTCGACCGCCGGCGTCGACCCAGCGGACCGCGCGACGACCTTGCCACCTGCGAGCTGGTTGACGATCGCGGCGGCGAGCTGCGAGCGGCCCGCGTTCTGCACGCAGACGAACAGCACCTGCGGCACCCCGGCCGAACGGTCCCGCGTCAGGTCGGCCAGGCGCTGCCGGGCGAACCGTTCGGTCAGCGGGATCATGTGCGCCGTCAGCTTCGCCGAACGCACCAGGCCGGCGTAGGACTCGCGCACGATCGCGATCACGAGATCCCGGTTCAGCCCGGTCAGCTCGTCGGCGAGCTCATCGGCGAGGCGGGTCACGCGGGCGTCCATCTGCTGCAGGGCCTCGGCCCGTGCTGCGGTGTCCTCGGGCTCGTCGGTGACGGCCGCGGCGGGAGCGAACGCGTCGAGCAGGGCCGCGACGGCGCGCTGCTTGCCCGGGGCGATGCGGTAGTACACCCAGGTGCCGCGCCGCTCGGACAGCAGCATCCCGGTCTCCTTCAGCACCTTCAAGTGGTGCGACACGGTCGGCTGGGACACCTCGGCGAGGTCCGCGAGGTCGCACACGCAGGACTCGCCGCGCGGGTCGGTCGCGATCGCGGAGAGCATCCGCAGCCGCAGCGGGTCAGCGAGCGCTTTCAGCGCCCCGGCCACGGTCGTGGCGGCCTCGGTGCCGATCGCATGCGCCGTGGACGGTGCGCACGCGTCGGCGTCAGAGATGACGGTCGTGTCGGTCATGACGTCCTCGATTCGGTGGCGTAGGGGTCGGTGTGGAACCAGGCCTTCGCGGCCCAGAGCGAGACGTAGACCAGGCCCACGAGCACGGGCACTTCGATGAGCGGGCCGACGACCCCGGCCAAGGCCTGGCCGGATGCCGCGCCGAAGGTGCCGATCGCGACCGCGATGGCGAGCTCGAAGTTGTTGCCCGCGGCGGTGAACGCGAGCGTCGTGGAGCGCGCGTAGCCCAGGCCGAGGGCTTTGCCGAGCAGGATCCCGGCGAACCACATCAGCGCGAAGTAGACCAGCAGCGGCAGCGCGATGCGGGCGACGTCCATCGGGTGGGAGGTGACCTGTTCGCCCTGCAGGGCGAACAGCAGCACGATCGTGAACAGCAGCCCGTAGAGCGCCCACGGCCCGATCCTGGGGAGGAACTTCTCCTCGTACCAGTCGCGCCCCTTGCGCTTCTCGCCGACAAAGCGGGACGCGAACCCGGCCGCCAACGGGATCCCGAGGAAGACGAGAACGTTCAGCGCGATCTGCCAGACCGAGATCTCCAGACCCTGCGCGTCCAGGCCCAGCCAGCCCGGCAGCACGGTCAGGTAGAACCAGCCCAGCACCGAGAACATCACGACCTGGAAGACCGAGTTGATCGCGACCAGCACCGCGGTCGCCTCCCGGTCACCGCACGCGAGATCGTTCCAGATCACGACCATCGCGATGCAGCGGGCGAGACCCACGATGATCAGCCCGGTCCGGTACTCCGGCAGGTCCGGCAGGAAGATCCACGCGAGCGCGAACATCACCGCAGGCCCCACCAGCCAGTTCAGCAGCAGCGAGGAGACAAGAAGCTTCTTGTCTCCGGTCACGGCGGCGATCTTGTCGTAGCGGACCTTCGCGAGCACCGGGTACATCATCACCAGCAGGCCCAGCCCGATCGGGATCGAGATCCCGCCGACCTCCATCGCGGACAGCGCGTCCGAGAGCGCGGGCACGAAACGGCCGAGCAGGAGGCCGACGACCATCGCGAGGCCGATCCACAGCGGAAGCCACTTGTCGAGGGTGGAGAGCCGCTTCGGGGCGGTCCGGGTCAAGGTGTCGGTCATGCGAGCAGCTCCTCGATCTTCGCGATGTAGACGGGCTTCGGGTGCGCGCCGATCAGCACGTCCACGCGTTCCCCGTCCCGGTAGAACCCGAGGGTCGGGATCGAGGTCACCCCTGCCGCGGCCACGGTCTCGGGGTTCTGGTCGGCGTCGACCTTCACGATCTTCACCCGGCCCGCGTACTCGACGGCGAGCTGGTCCAGGATCGGGGCGATCGCCCTGCACGGGCCGCACCAGGTCGCCCAGATGTCGACCACGACGGGCAGCCCGGACTCGATCACCTCAGCCCGGAAAGTAGCGTCGGTGACAGGGGTGACGGTGCTCATGCGGAGACCTCCAAAGCAAGCTCGGAAACGGTGGCGGGTGCGAGGTTCGACAGGTAGTGCTGGGCGTCCTGCGCGGCCGCGCAGCCGGTGCCCGCGGCGGTGATCGCCTGCCGGTACGTGTGATCGACGAGATCCCCGGCCGCGAACACCCCGGCCAGGTTCGTCCGCGTCGACGGGTGCGCGACCCGCACATACCCGTCCGCGTCGGTGTCGACCTGCCCGGTCACGAGCTCGGAACGCGGGTCGTGCCCGATCGCGACGAACACCCCCGTCGCGTCGAGCGTGCGCTCGGCCCCGGTGACGGTGTCGCGCAGCGTGAGCCCGGTGACCTGCTCATCGCCGAGGATCGCGGCGACCTCACTGTTCCAGGCGACCTCGATCTTCGGGTCCTCCAGCACGCGCTGCGCCATGATCCTCGACGCGCGGAACTCGTCCCGGCGGTGCACGACGGTCACCTTCGACGCGAACCGGGTGAGAAACAGGGCCTCCTCCATCGCGGAGTCCCCGCCGCCGACCACGACGATCTCCTGCTCGCGGAAGAAGAACCCGTCGCACGTCGCGCACCACGACACCCCGTGCCCCGACAGGCGCTCCTCCTCGGGAAGGCCGAGCTTGCGGTACGCGGAACCCATCGTCAGGACCACCGCCCGCGCCCGATACGTCGCCCCGGCACCGGTCTCGATGGTCTTCACGTCGCCGTCGAGCTCGAGGCGGACCGCATCTTCGTAGACGATCCGAGCACCGAACCGCTCGGCCTGCGCCCGCATCGACTCCATCAGCTCCGGCCCCTGCACGCCATCGACGAAGCCCGGGAAGTTCTCCACCTCCGTCGTCGTCATCAGCGCACCGCCCGCAGTCACCGAACCCGCGATCACCACCGGCGCGAGACCCGCACGCGCCGCGTAGACCGCCGCCATGTATCCCGCGGGACCGGACCCGACGATGACCAGCTCGACTTCTTGATTCGACATGCTTCTATATTGACAGATATCGAATCAGTCCGCGAGCCTGCGAGGGCTTTGTCACCGGATGTTCACCTACCGGCTCAGGCAGGGGCCGCCAACACCCTTCGCGCGTGACCTCCGCATCATCGATGAAAAAGGCGCGAAAAGTGCACTCTTCAACAATCGGACCTACCAGTAAGGGGAGGCCGCTGTCTGCGACGCTTCGAGACTTCAACGACAAGGTGGTGAAGGGTGCGATCTCCGTCGGGGGCAAGGCGACCGACTACCTTGAGGATCGCCCGAAGGTCGCGAGCGCCGTTGCTCACAGCAGGAAGACCGTTGCGAAGGGCGCTAGGAAGGTTGGAGCCGCAGCGGCGAGGGTGAGCGATGCGGTGCCCGATGGTGTCGCGGATTGGGCTGGGGCGGCGCTCGATTCCGCAAAGACAACGGCCGCGCGTGCTTCGCGCGCGGGCCTGTCGGCAAAGCGAGTGGTCGATCTCCACAAGCGCAAGGGGCACGAGGTCGAGGATCTGGCGGATGTACGACGTCTGGATCTGAAGCAGGTAGACAAGGTCGGCCGCCACGGTACGGACCTCTACTATCCAGGTATCGCGGCGCTCTCAGGCGCGGGCACCGGACTCGTAATCTCGGGTGGTCAGCTGGTCACCGTGGCGTCCGCGGGCGCGGGAGCCGCACCCTCTGCCGGAGCGGTCGTTGGTGCGGTTGCCGCCGATGCGGCCGCCGTGCTCACGCTCGCCACGCGAGCCGTCGGACACGTCGCCCTGCTGTATGGCTACGACCCCGAAGACCCGAACGAGAAAATCTTTGCTCTATCGGTTGTGAATACCGGGACCGCCGTTTCTGCGACCGCCAAGACTGCAGCCCTGGCGGATGTCTCTCGGCTCACCCAGGCCCTCGTGCGTGGCAAGACGTGGGACGCACTCAACAAGAGCGTGATCTCCAAAGTCAGTGGACAGTTCGCGAAGGCATTCGGGGTTCGTCTCACGAAGAAGAGTTTGGGCAAGTTCGTCCCGGTCGTGGGCATCCTGCTCGGTGGCACATTCAACTGGGCGACGTTGGAGGGAATCTTCGACGCGGCGGACGTCGCGTACAGGCGCCGATTCCTCGCCGAGAAGTATCCACAGTTGATCGCAGAAGCCCCGATCGATATGCGAGTCGTTGAAGATGAGGAACATGACGTGGACGACGAGCGCATTAGCGTGCTCGAGGAGCTAGCAGATGCCGGGGGACCAGATCTGCTCGGCCGTGAGGGACCGCGGGCGTAGGTGGCGCCACCGCTGCCACGTTTTTGCCACAAATTGAACTCAACTCACCTGATCGAGGGGCCTATCGCGACATCAGATTCCGCGCATTCATGCGATTTCGATCAGCCCAATTGCCATCGGCGCGATTTCAAATCCCTCCGTCTCCGCCCTAAAAATGCCAGATCAGAGGCTATTTTCATCCGCTTCTGCCACGAAAACTGCCATTTCTGCCACGTTCTCGACGTGGTCCATGTTGAGCACTCTCACGGTTCTGCGGCGTACTGCTGAGCGTTCTGCTTACTTCGCGCTACTCCGTCGCCTCGTATCGACCGTGTGAGCGCGAGACCGGGAGCGCGAATCCCTCCGTCTCCTCGGGATGGGTTCTGCCGCGATGCCTCTGATGGGTCAGAGTCCGGCGGCATCCATTCGCTTGATCAGGGACGGGCGCCGGGCGTTGCGGCGGCGTACGTCAGCGAGGTAGTCGTCGGCGATCTCGGGGCGTCCGGCGGCGCGGGCCGCGGCGCGTAGTTTCGTCATCCTTCGCACGGCGCCGGGGTAGGCGCGGGTGTTCGCCTCGATGAGGCGGTCGTCGATGAGCTGCGCCATGACGGGGAGCACGGCCACGGGGTCGATCTTGCTATATCGGCCGACGAGGTCGTCCCACTGCGATGCGTGGAGAGACTTGCTGTTCGCGGATGCTCGGAGCGCTTCGGTCCATGCGCGCGCGACGTCGTCGGCATCTATCAGGTACGCGATCAGCTCCCAGGGGCGTTCGTGCATCCGCTCGATCGCGTGCTCGCGGATCGCCGGCCAATTCTGTCCTGAGGCTGCCTGCCATGCTTCCGCGTTGCTCGCTGTGGGCCATCGTTCGAACACCTCCGAAGCTGCGTCCGCGGCATCCACTCCGGTTTCGATCGCCAGCGCCGCCCAGAGCTCGCCGCACACCTGCTGTTGGTGCGCTCCGCCGGGGAGGGTCATGCCCTCGTGTGCGATGACAGTCGCGCGGTCGAGCAGCTCGGCCTCACGTAGCGCTCTGGCGGCGGCGGCGTGCAGGTGTGCGCGCGGCATGTCTCCGCCGTGGGTGCGGACGATCGCCTCCTCGTCACCGTGCAGGACGGCGAGGCGTTGCAGGTTGTAGAGGACGGCGTGGCGGGCGTGCCACTCGCCACCGACTGGCTGCGTAGCACCTGGCACACTTTGCTAGACCTTGACGCCCGCATCGCCAGCGGCACTGCTACCGGGCACCTCCGCAGCGCCACCGCGGACGACGGACTGCGCGAAGCGCGCGCGCACCTCGCCGATAGATATCGGGCTCGAAGCGAAGAGATTCCCGACCTCGTCCGAGCATACGAGCAGGCCCAGTCCCTGCGGGCGGCCGACACCGAACGTCGCATCCGCGCGGCGCTCACGCCGACGTCCTACCGAACGGATCCGGCCCCGCCGGTCGGCGCAGGGTTTGTGTCGACGACGTCGGTCCGCCGCTGAACGGCGCCCCGCGCGATACGGATTCCGAGCTCGGGCGACAGTCGCGGGGATGCCTATTTCGACAACGCCGGCCAGGATCTTCTCGCCGGCTCCCTGCTCGCCGCGGATTTGGAAGAACTGCCGATGACCCGAGTTCACCTGGACCACCACGCCGGGCGCTGACGAGCCGGTGCGCGTTCTCCGTCGACATGGGTGCGACCAGATGTTCGACGCGGTGTCGGGACAGGTCAACGGCGAGTCCCGCCGGCGCGACAGCGTGTACGGCACGGCCGGGCAGATGGCGTCGTGTCTGAAGGTTCGCGCGATCGCCGAATGGATGACCCCGCACGGCCGTGCCGAGGATCTGCGACCCCAGTTCGCCCCGCACTCGTTCGTCCGGAGCACGGACACGCTGTAGAGCTCTTCAAAGAGGGACGCGGCACCGCCGGGCCGCTGGTCATCGCACGGACCGCGCAACCGTAGAAGCCGACGAGGAGTACGCCATCACGCAACCCGGAGGCCGGCTACAGACGCCCATGCTGGGCTTCCTGGACGAGGCCGCGAACGTGTGCCGCTGGCACGACCCCCCCGGACCTATACGGCCAGCACGGCTCCCGCGGGAGCTTAAGACGATCCTGCAATCCTGGTCGCAGGGCGTGCAGGTTGTGCATCCGTGAGGGGATGCGGAAGCTGGGGAGCGCGTCGAACGTCGCAGTCTACGGCGGGGGAGTGAAGGGGCCGGGGTTCCTCGGCGAGCTGTCCCAGATGATCGGCGACTACGATCGGCGCACCACGTCGACCAGCGTGGGACGCTGTCCGCGCCTCGAAGTACTGTGGCGGATCTGGGAACACCTGCGCCGAGATCCGGCGACCGGTGCGAGCACCTGGTGCGCGACCACGCTGATCACCACATGACGATCCTGCTCAGCCCTGACGGGGCCTTCGCGCTCCAAAGACACGTGCGAACTCGGAGAGCGCTGCCTTACATCGAGCCGCCTGCGGGGTGGTTCCCCGACATGCGCAACTGACAGGGACTGGGCGAACTTGCTGATAGGTCCAACGCACGCCCCGCCTCCACAAGCGAAGCGGGCCCATGTGATGGTCATCAGAACTCTCGAGGAATCTCAACAGGAACACAGACGTGGTCAGGCGGCGGCTGGCCTCGCATGGTCTGGGCGACCGAGGTAAAGCAGGGATAGATGCTCCGCCCCGGCGACAGTCCGACAACAGTCCCACTGCGGAAGCGTACCGTTGACGTGTCACTGCTAACTTGTCCCGTATCCGACGATCGAAGCGCGGAGCATCCATATGAAGCCAACGTTTGACGTACGTTCCGCGCCCGAGCGGCAGAACATCATCCTCGATGTCGTGCGGCGCGACGGTCGCGCAGGGGTGCGTGAGATCGCCGGTGCGCTCGCCGTGACCGCCGAGACGGTCCGCAAGGATCTCGACGCGCTTCAGAGCCAGGGGCTCATCCGCCGTGTGCACGGTGGCGCGCTCGCGCTCGAAAGCCTCTCGTTTGAGCCCGGCTTGCAGACGCGTACTTCGCTTCAGTCGGAGAAGACGGCGATCGCCACGGCTGCGCTGAGCATGCTCGCGGCCGAGAGCGTCGTACTCGTCGAGGCCGGCACCACCACGTATCGCATGGTTGAACTGGCGCCGCCGGATCTGCGCGTGACGGTTGTCACCAACTCCCTCCCGATCGGTATGCTGCTAAGCAGCCGCCCGGCATGCACCGTTGTCATGATCGGCGGACGACTGCGTCCGGTGACGATGGGCACCGTGGATGCGCTTGCAGTTCGAGCGCTCAGCGACCTCTCCGTCGACGTCGCCTTTCTCGGGACAAATGCGGTCAGCGTCGAGCGCGGCCTCACGACCCCCGACTTCGCCGAAGCGGAAACCAAACGCGCCATGCTCCGCTCCGCGCGTCGCTCGGTCGTGCTCGCCGACCACAGCAAAATCGGCTCGGTCTCACTTTGCAAGTATGGCGACCTGAGCGACATCGACACGCTAATCACCGACAGCGGCACCGCTCCTGACCAGATCAGCGCGCTTGAGGGCGCGGTCGAGCGCGTGGTGGTCGCGACTCCCTAACTCTCGGATTCTGTTTTTCCATTTGCTTTTCTGTCCATATTCTGCTTTAGAATCGACTGGCCTGACCGGCCCGTCGCTCTGACGCCGGGGCCACACCCAAAGCAGCGAAAGGCGATTCAGCAGATGGAAGATGTCGCGGTAGTAGGGCTCGGTGCCGTCGGCAGCATGGCGCTGTGGCGGCTCGCGTCGCGGGGAGCGAACGTGGTGGGGTTCGAGCGTTTCGGGGCGGCGCACGCGCGCGGGTCCTCGCACGGCGAGACCCGGATGAACAAGATCATTGGCGACCAGCCTCTGCCCTACAAGCCACTGGCCGCACGAGCCGAGGAACTGTGGCGGGTGCTTGAGCAGGAGTCTGGCGATGACCTCGTCGTCGAGAGTGGCGGGCTGGTCATCGGGCTCAGGGACGGACCCTACGTCACACGTGCTCGTGCGCTTGCGGACGCGCACGCCATGCCGTACGAAGAGATCGAAGCCGCCGAGGTGCGGCGGCGGTTCCCCGCTCATGCTGTGGATGACGGCGAGGTCGCCCTTGTCGATCCGCATGCCGGCTACCTGCTGGTTGAGGAGGCGATCCGGGCGGCGATCGGGCGCGCCGAAGCCCTGGGCGCGCGTACGCACTTCGACACCCCGGTGACGCTGGTCCGTGATGAGGGACCCGAAGGCGTGGTGCTGCGCGTCGACGGGACGCACCGCCGCTTCCGGCGGGTCATCGTCAGCGCGGGAGCGTGGATACCGCAGGAGCTCCCCGATTCCGTCCCGGTGGATCCGGTGCGGATCAGCGCGACGTGGTTCGCCCCGACGGAGCGCGGGGTGCCCCTCGACGCATCGCGCTTCCCGGTGTTCATGCGCGAGCTCCCCGACGGCCGCATCGGCTGGGGCTTCCCGCAGGTGAGCGATCGGGGAGTGAAGATCGGGCTGCACGGACGTTACGGGATCCCGGTAACGGACGCGACCGAGAACGGACGTCCGACGACGTCCGACGAGGTGGCGGCGATCACCGACTATGTCCGGTCTGGCTTTCCAGGGCTCAACCCGGAGCCCTCCGTCGCGGTGCCGTGCATGGTCACTTGGGCGCCCGACGAACGGTTCGTGATCGGGACACCGCCGGACTGGCCGAACGTCGTCGTACTTTCGGCCTGCTCCGGGCACGGTTTCAAGTATGCGCCGGCCTCGGGCGAACTCGGCGCGCAGCTCGCGCTCGGTGAGCAACCCTTCGCCGACATCACAGCGTTCGAGCTGGGCCGCTTCGCCGTCGCCGAGGGGGTGGGCGCATGAGCATCTCGCTCGACCAGATGACCGGCACCAACTTTCTCTACCAACGCTTCACATTCGGTCGGTTCCTCGACGATATGGAGGCGCTCGGCCGCCGCCGGCTCGAGCTGTGGGGCATCGCACCCGACCTCTACGTGCCCGCGCTCGAGGACGGCGACGTGCAGCGGATGCGCTGGCGGATTGAGGACCGCGGCATGTCCGTCCACTGCTTCACCCCGGAGCAGATCATGTATCCGGTCAACTTGGCATCAGAAGCCGGGTGGGAGCGTCGCGGCGGGATCGCGACGTACCGTCGCGCGGCCGAGGTCGCTGCCGGCCTTGGAGCGGAATTCCTCTTCCTGGTGCCGGGAACCGGTCGAGAGGACCTCTCCCGCGAGGAGGCGTGGGACCGCTCGCGCAACGGCCTCGAGGAGATCTCCGAATATGCCGCGACGCTCGGCGTACGGTGCCTGCTCGAGCCGCTCCAGCGCCGGGAGTCCAACCTCGTGAACAACTCGAGCGATCTGAACGCGATGCTGAACGACGTGGCGAGCGACAACCTGTTCGCGGTCATTGACACGGTCGCCATGGCGATGTCGAGTGAGACGATCGCGGACTGTTTCCGCGTGTTGGGCGACCGCGTCCGGCACGTCCACCTCGTCGACGGTGCGCCCAGCGGGCACATGCCGTGGGGACGTGGGAAGCTGCCCCTCGCGCAGTACCTCGCCGAACTGGACGAGGCCGGCTACGACGGAATGATGACGCAGGAGTTGTTTGGTTCGCTCGACGCGCTTGATCCGCTGCCGGCCCACCGCGAGAGCCTGGACTACATCGCGGCGCGAATCGGCGAGATGGCGTCACGTTGAGTGCGAGCACCCGCGTGAGGACGATCGTCATCGGTGCGGGGTACGCCGGTCTCGCGGCCGCGATCCGCCTGCACGCCGCGGGCCGCGACGTCACCGTGCTCGAGGCCCGCGACCGGGTGGGCGGGCGCGCGTGGTCGCATGAGCTTCCGGACGGCACGGTCGTCGAACGCGGCGGGGAGTACATCTTCCCGAGCGAGCACACCGTCCGCGCGCTCGCGGCCGAGTTCCGGATCCCGGTCGTGTCGCACGGCGTGACCTACGAGCGACGCAGCCTTCGCGGGCGGCGGATCTCATGGAGCGAGCTGCTGGATGCCGAGCACCGGGTGCGCGAGTCGGCTGAGATGCTCTCCGCCCGCGGCGTGAACGCCAGCGTACGGGACGCGTTCGCGGCGGCGCTCGGACCGGGGTTCGAGGCGCATCCGCTCTTCCGCCGATTCGGAACGTCAGTCGCGGCGGACACGGCCGGCGTCAGCGCGCACGCACTCGCGCTCGGGGGGGAGGCGCTGATCGACGATGCAGGCCGGCTGCGCGGCGGCAATCAGTCGCTGGCGATCGCGATGGCGGGTCGGCTCGGCGACGCGGTGCGGCTGGGCGAGCCGGTCGTGGCCGCCCGCCTCGCGCCGGACGTAGTCACCGTCGTAACGGCGCACGGGAGGCGGGTCGAGGGCGACGAGCTGGTCATCGCCGTCCCGCTTCCGCTGATCGAGGAGCTCGGTCTCGAGTTCGCCCTGCCCGGACCCATCGTCGACGCCCTCGCCGCCCGTGGGATGGGCGATGCGACGAAATGCTCGGTGCCGCTCGGGGGTGACGTCGCCGATCCGGCCGTGCAGTCCCCGTTCGAGTTCGCGTGGACCTGGCAGTCCCGTGACGAGTCCGGCGAGTCGCGCGTGCCGGTCCTCACCGGGTTCGCGGGTGGTCGCTCGGCGCGCGTGTACGCGGACGCCGGGGGCGGGGCGCGATGGCTCGACGACGTGCGGGGGCTGCGGCCGGACCTCGTCGTCCGGGGGGAGCCACTGGTCACGGCGTGGAGCGAGGATGATTGGGCCCGTGGCGCGTACAGCCACGCCCGCGTGGGCTGGGACCCGCGCGATGTCCACGCTTTCGACGAGCTCATCGCGGGGCGGGTGACGTTCGCCGGTGAGCACATCTCCACGACGGCGAACCTCGACGGTGCCGCCGCATCAGGCCTCGCAGCAGCCGAGCGCCTCCTGCGCGCCGGGCGGGCGGCGGATCCCGGCTGATAGCCTCGACGGATGCCTCGCCACGCTCCTACCCTCGTCGAGGTTGCGCGCGCAGCGGGAGTGTCGACGGCGACGGCTGCCCGGGCACTCGGCAACTACGGACGGGTGAAGGAGTCGACCCGCGAGGCGGTGAAGCGAGCGGCCGAGAGCCTCAACTACCGCCCGAACGAGCTTGCCCGTAGCATGATCACGGGCAGGACCCAGTCCATCGGCGTGATCTGCGCCGATGTCTACGACCCGTTCTTCGCCGCCGTCGTCCGCGGGATCACCGATGTCGCCCGCGGGCGGGGATACACGGTCCTGATCACTAACAGCGACGAGAACTGGCACACCGAGGTGGAGTCGTTCGGCAGTCTCCAGAGCAGCCGAGTAGACGGCGTCATCATGGCCCCGTCCGACCCGGATCGCGTTGATCATCTGCGGGCGTGGGTGGCTGAGGAGCGCCCCCTCGTGATGGTCGACCGTGCGAGCTCGCGACTGGAGACCGACGCGGTCGTCGTCGACGGCCCGACCGCCGTCGAGGCCGCGGTCTCGCGATTGTTCGACGATGGGCACGAGCGGATCGCGATCGTCGGCGAGTTCTCGCCGCAGAGCGCGGTGGAACGCCTCTTCGCCGCACTGGCTCAGGGTGACGAGGCCGTTCACCCCTTCGACCTCTCGCCGAGCATCAGCCGGCTCACCGGCTATGTGCGTGCCCATCGAGCGCACGGATTCCCGATCGACCCTGCTCTCGTGGTCCGCAGCGGCGCGTACACGGTAGAGGCCGCCCAGATCGCGACGAGTGTGCTCCTGAGATCCGACCCGCCGACGGCGATCGTGACGACCGACAACTCGATGTCACTCGGTGCCTACCGCGCGATCCGCGCCGCGGGGCTGAGGGTGCCCGAGGACGTGTCGTTCATCGGCTTCGACAACCAGGACTGGACCGAGTTCGCGTCATCCGGCATCTCGGTGATCGACCAGCCTGCATACGCGATGGGGCAGGAGGCGGCCCGGATGCTGCTCAGCCGCATTGATGGCAACAGCGAGCCGCCTCGGATCGTGACGATGCCCGCCGCGTTCATCGAGCGCGGTTCGGTTGCCGCGGTCCGCTGAGCCACTCCAACCGCTGAGCCGACCCGTCCGCCGAGCCTCCGTCCCCTCCCGTCCACGGTGCTCGCGATGGTGCTCGGCGTGTCGATCCGGCCCCATCCGTACGGCTGAAGAATCTCGGTTCGGGCAGTCGGTTGACGTTGCGGGGTCGGTCTGTTACGTTCAGTGGCGGTGAGAGAACGTTCTCACAAATCGCCGCCGGAAAGGTTTGTAATGACCAAGCTCCTCTCGTCACTTCGCCCCATCGAGGCAGACCTCGTCCCGACGCTCGAGGGAGCCGTGGGCCAGCGCGGCCTCACGGAGCGGATCGCGCGGGACGTGACCGAGCGGAACATCTCGCGGATCCTGTTCGTGGGCATGGGCGGCTCGTGGGCCTCCTCGGTGCCGGTGGCGCTCCAGCTGCAGATGTCGCGTCTCCCCGTCCCGACCTACAACCTGAACGCGGCCGAGTTCACGGCGCTGTACGCCGACGGCGTCGGACCAAGCGACCTCGTGGTCGCGGCATCCCACTCTGGCGGCACGCCCGAGACGGTCCGCGCCGCTGAGCTCGCCAAGGAGCGCGGCGCACTCGTCGTCTCGCTCGCGATCACCGCCGACAACGCGCTCGCCGCCGCCGCGGATCACTCGCTCGTCTACGGCAGCGACCGCAGCATCACCAGCGCCAAGTACGTGCTGCTCACCGAGCTCGCGTATTCGATCCTCGCGGCCGCCGGCATATCCGACGACCTCGAGGCCGGACGCGCGGCGCTGGACCGTATCCCCGGCGCTACGCTGACGGCGACGCAGGGCATCGAGGAACATCTCGCCGAGATCGCGGCCGCGTACGGCTTCGCCGACAACGTCTTCGTCCTCGCCTCGGGCAACCTCACGGGCCTCGCCTACCTGCTCTCGGTCTGCTACCTGGTCGAGATGCAGTGGAAGAAGTCGACGCATTTCACCGCGGGCGACTTCTTCCACGGACCGTTCGAGCTCGCGCAGGACAATCAGCCGTACATCCTGTTCGCCGGTGCCGATGGCACACGCGCGCACGCCGACCGCACGATCTTGTTCCTCGACCGCTACAACGCGAACTACCGGGTGCTGGATGTCGAGCAGCTCGACCTGCCCGGGATCGAGCCCGCGCATCGGGCGCTGGTGCAGCACATCCCCATGGCGTCGATCACCATGCGCCTCGCCGACCACTTCGAGTCGGTCACGGGCCACAACCTCGACGAGCGCCGTTACATGCATCAGGTCGCATACTGATGGCCCTCCTTATGTGCGCGATCGGGGACAACGTCCTCGATCGCTACCCGGAGGAAGGACTGGCGTTCCCCGGCGGCAGCGCAACGAATGCCGCTGTGTTCGCCAGCCGCCTCGGGGTCGAGTCGGCCTATATCGGCATCCTCGGCTCGGACGCGAGCGCCGACTTCGTGCGGTCCTCGTTGCTGGACGAGGGGGTAGATGTCTCCCGTACACGACGTCAGGACGCTCCGAACCCGACGACCGATGTCGTCGTCGAACCGGACGGCAACCGCCGGTTCACCGGGTACGTGCCGCCGGTGGAGACCCTCGACCTGACCGACGAGGACCTCGCCTTCCTCGCCGGCATGGACTGGATACACACAGGCCACACCAGCTACATCGACCACGAGCTTTCCCGGCTTCATGGTCTCGCTCCCATCTCGTTCGACTTCTCCAAGCGGGAGATGGACTACGCCGCCCCGCTCCTGCGATACGTCGAGGTCGCAACGTTCTCCCGGGACGACCTTCCCTACCACGACTGCGTGGAGCTCCTGGAGGCGGCACGCGCAGCGGGAGCCCAGTTCTCTGTCGTCACGCGCGGCGCCGAAGGCGCGCTCGCCCTGTCGGAGGACGGACTGTTCGAACAGCCGGCGGCGCCTGTCGCCGTCGTTGACACGATCGGCGCCGGTGACGCCTTTCAGACCTGCCTGATGGCACAGCTGCGTGCCGGAGCAGACGTGCCGGCCGCCCTCGCCGCGGCCAGCCGATTCGCTGGGCGGACGTGCCGATACCGCGGGTCTTTCGGTCACGAGCGGGCCCTCTCGGAGTTCGAGCCGACACCGACAAACGTTGCTTGACAGTCAGTGTTTACGCGTGTTTATCTTTATTTCGATTGTTTTACCCGGAAACCGCCGCAACGTGGTATCCGACCCGTGCGTGACCGGAACCCGCCGGCGCGTTGTACCGAGTGAGGAGCAGCAATGGATTCCCGCATGAAGAAGAGGATGGCCGCAACCGGCCTGGCGCTCGTGACGGCCGTGGCACTGGCCGGCTGCGCGTCAAACGCCGGAGGAGAGGCGGGCGAAGACCTCGACCTCGCGCCTGCCGTGGCCGGCGAGATCGAGTCGGGCGCGCTCGACGGGATCACCCTGGTGTACGCCGGCAACGGTGGCATCGCACAGGAGGGTCTGGAGAAGGCGGTCTGGGAGCCCTTCTCGGAGGAGTCGGGCGCCATCGTCGAGCAGGATGCCTTCGAGCTGTCGAAGCTCCGGGCGATGGTGGACTCGGGCAACGTCGACTGGAACATGGTCGTGTCATCGTCGATCGAGGTCGAGCGCTTCTGCGGTGACCTCTACGAGGAGATCGACCCCGACAAGGTCGACCTCTCGCAGGTGCCTGAGGGCACGCTCGCCGGTGACTGCATGGTCCCGAACATCTTCTACGGCTACACCGTCGCGTACAACGAGGACGTCTATGGTGACAACGCCCCGCAGACGGCGGCCGACTTCTTCGACACCGAGAAGTTCCCCGGCAAGCGCGGTGTCCCGGTGACCCCCTGGATGGAAGCTCCTGCCGTCGAGTTCGCCATGCTTGCCAACGGCGCTGACTTCGACGCCCTCACCCCGGAGGACTTCACCGCGGGTCTCGAGGCGTACTCGAGCCTCGGCGATGACCTCATCCCCTGGACGAGTGGCGCGCAGTCGCAGCAGCAGCTCGAGAGCGGCGAGGTCGACATGGCGCTCGTGTGGAGCGGCCGCGGGTACGGCGCGGCGAACGCCGGCGCGCCGATCGTCCCGATGTGGGGAGACTGGGTGCTCGCCATCGATGGCATCGCGGTGCCGAAAGGCTCGGCGAATCTCGACGCGACCTTCGCAGCGATCAACTACATGCTCGGTGCCGACCAGCAGGCCGCCCAGAGCGAGCAGACCTCGTACGCGCCGGTCAACGTCAACTCCGAGCCGACGGTCTCCGAGCCGCTGACCGACTGGCTCGTGACGAGCCACCTCGACACGGGGCACGCCGTCTCCATCGACTACTGGGTCGAGAACTGGGACGCGTTCTCCGACGAGTGGACCGAGTGGGTCGCCGGGAGCTGACATCCAGTGACTGCAACGGTGAACCAGAGCGATACCGAGCGCATCCAGCTCGGCGCTGACGCAGGTTCCCCGCGTGGAGGGGAGAGGTGGCGCGAGACCGCGCGTCACCTCTCCCTGACCGCTCCTGCGTTCCTCCTCATCACGCTGTTCTTCGCGTTTCCGATCATCGTCGTGATCGTGGTCAGCGTGACCGACCCGGTGCCGGGTCTGCAGAACTACGCCTGGGTCTTCACCTCGCCGCTCGCTCTGCGGTCCGCGCTGACGACAGTCGTTATCTCCCTGTCGGTGACGCTGATCTGCCTGCTGCTGGCATACCCCTACGCCCACCTGATGACGATCGTGTCGGAGCGCACCCGCGCCGTCATGACGCTGCTCGTGATGGTGCCGCTGTGGACGAGCATCCTCGTCCGCACGCTGGCCTGGGTCGTCCTGCTCCAGGACACCGGGCCCGTCAACGCGTTCTTCGAGACCGTGGGCATCGGCCATGTTCAGCTGATCCGCACCCCGCTCGGGGTCGCGATCGGCATGGCGCAGGTACTGCTGCCGTTCATGGTCATGCCGCTGTACTCCTCGATCTCCCGCATCGAACCGCGGCTCGTCCCGGCCGCGCAGAGCCTCGGGGCGCGCCCGGTGGTGGCGTTCTTCAAAGTGTTCCTGCCCCTGTCGAAGCCCGGGATCTTCTCTGGTTCGATCACCGTCTTCATCCTCGCGCTCGGCTTCTACATCATCCCCTCGCTGCTGGGATCGCCCCAGGATCCGATGTTCCCGTCGCTCATTCAGCTTCAGGTCAGCGGCTTCCTCGAGTGGGGTCGCGGCACCGCCCTCGGCGTCTGCCTGCTCGCCGCCGCGCTGCTCGCCCTGTTCCTCGTCACAAAGCTCACCAAGAGCGGCTTCACCGTCCCGGGGGCGCAAAACCGATGAGACTCAAGATCGTCCTCACCGTCTTCGCGGTTGTGCTCGTCGCATGGCTGATCCTGCCGACCCTCGTGCTGGTGCCCATCTCGTTCAGCGAGAAGGCGTCCTTCAACTTCCCCGCGCAGGGGTTCTCGTTCCAGTGGTACGAGAACTTCTTCACGGACCGCTCGTGGATCCGCTCCACCGTGCTCTCGATCCAGATCGGCCTCACCGTGACGGTCATCTCAGTGGTGCTGGGCACGCTCGCGGCGTTCGGCCTGTCGAAGGTCAAGATCCGCGGGCGATCCCTCATCGAGAACTACCTGCTCACGCCGATGATGGTTCCCGGCGTGGTGCTGGCGATCGGCCTCTACTCGGTCTTCCTTCAGTACGGGCTCCTCGGCACCTTCCCCGGCTTCGTCCTGGCCCACACCGCGCTTGCGCTGCCGCTCGTCATCCTCAACGTCGGGACCAGCATCCAGGGTCTCGACTCCCGACTCGAACTCGCCGCCGCAAGTCTCGGGGCCGATCGGGTCACGACGTTCTTCCGTGTCACGCTGCCGCTCATCGCGCCTGGCGTGGTCGCGGGCGCCGTATTCGCGTTCGTGACCTCGTTCGACGAGGTCATCGTCTCGCTGTTCATCCAGTCGCCGGGCCTGCAGACCCTGCCCGTAAAGATCTACCGGAGCGTCACGCAGGACACCGATCCGACGGTGGCAGCGGTCGCCGTGCTGGTCACTGTGCTGTCCGTGGTCATCATCGGAACCGCGCAAACGCTGTCGCGAAGCAAGAGAAAGGCTCGCTCATGAGCACCACCTCGACAACCGCCGCTTCCGCACCCGTCGCGGCGACAGACCGAGTCCCGCCGAGTCGCGGCATCACCCTCCTCGGCCTCGAGAAGAAGTACGGATCGACTGCGGTCGTAAAGTCCATCGATCTCGAGATCCGTCCGGGAGAGTTCATGACGTTTCTCGGGCCGAGCGGCTCGGGCAAGACGACGACGCTGAACATGATCGCGGGCTTCACCTCCATCTCCAGCGGGCGGCTGGAGATCGGCGGGCGGTCGGTCGCGGCCGTCCCGCCCCACAAGCGCGATATCGGCATGGTCTTTCAGAGCTACGCACTCTTCCCGCACATGAACGTCTTCGCCAACGTCGAGTTCCCGCTGCGCCGCCGCCGGCTGCCGAAGGCGCAGCGGGCGACGATGGTGCGGGACGCCCTCGAGATGGTGCGGATGGGCGAATTCGCGGATCGCCTCCCCTCCGAGCTGTCCGGGGGTCAGCAGCAGCGCATCGCGCTCGCGCGAGCCCTCGTCTATCAGCCGCAGGTGCTCCTCATGGACGAGCCCCTCGGTGCGCTCGACAAGAAGCTGCGTGACTGGCTCCAGTCCGAGATCAAGCGCATTCACCAGGAGGTGGGGTCGACCTTCGTCTATGTCACGCACGATCAGGAGGAGGCCCTCTCGCTCTCCGACCGGATCGCCGTCTTCAACAACGGTGTGATCGAGCAGGTCGGCACGGGCGAGGAGCTCTACGAGCGCCCGAGCACGCTTTTCGTCGGCACTTTCCTCGGTGAGTCGACCGTGTTCCACGGGGCGATCACGTCCCGCGTCGGGGAAG
Source organism: Microbacterium sp. MMO-20 (assembly GCF_037147735.1). Classification (NCBI taxonomy): domain Bacteria; kingdom Bacillati; phylum Actinomycetota; class Actinomycetes; order Micrococcales; family Microbacteriaceae; genus Microbacterium; species Microbacterium sp. MMO-20. The sequence continues at coordinate 164,624 of NZ_JBBCUU010000007.1, forward strand.
AGGTCGAGCTGACATCGGGTTCGGCGCGGATCCGCGCGCGCGGAAGCGTTGACGGGGGTGCCGCAGCGATCCTCGTCCGGCCCGAGAACCTGCGGCTCACCGCCGGCGGTCCCGATACGGCGACCAGCGGGGGAGAGCGCGTCCGCGTCACGGTCCTCACCGAGACGTACCTCGGGACGGCATGGCGTCATACGGTCCGGCTGCCCGACGGAACGACCGGTCTCGTGCGCGGACCACGGTCGGCGTCGACTCCCGGCGTAGGCGACCAAGCGTGGCTCGAGTGGGACATCTCCGACGCCGTGCTGCTTCCCACCGACTGACCCACCCGCGAAACGGACCAAACCATGGCACTTGCCCCCCAGCAGATCACCGGAACGAACTTCGTCTATCAGAACTTCGCATTCGAGCGGTTCCTCGACGACATGGTGGAGCTCGACCGTCGTCGCATCGAGTTGTGGGGCATCGCGCCCCATTTCCACATCCCGGAGGCCACCGCGGAGGACGTGCGTCGTATTCGCGGGCAGCTGCGCGAGCGGGACCAGCGGCTGTACTGCCTGACGCCCGAACAGGTCATGTACCCGGTGAACCTCGCATCCGGGATCGATTGGCTGCGCGCCTCGAGCGTGCGGATGTTCCGCCGCGCGGCCGAGCTTTGCGCCGAACTCGACGGCGAGGTCCTCTTCCTCACGCCCGGGCGCGGACGCGAGGACGAGGAGGTCGCCGAGGCGTGGAAGCGCAGCATCGACGGTCTCCACGAGGTCGCCGACTACGCCGCGACGCTCGGCGTGCGGTGCGTCGTGGAGTCCCTGCAGCGCAGCGAGTCGAACCTGGTCTACGACCTGGCATCACTCTCGGCTCTGGATCGCGACGTCAGCCACCCCAACCTGACGATCGCCCTCGACACGGTCGCCATGGCGGCGGGTGGCGACACGGTCGAGGGCTATTACGAGGCGTTCGGCGATCGCATTACGCACGTCCACCTCGTCGACGGGGCGCCGTCGGGCCACCGGGCGTGGGGCGACGGCGATCTTCCGCTCGGGCATTACCTGAGCGTGCTCGACGCCCACGGATACACCGGGATGATGTCGTTCGAGATCTTCGGCGCGGCCTACTCGCGCGAGCCTCTCGCCGCGCATCGGCAGTGCCAGGACGCCGTGATCACAGCGATGTCGGCTCGCTGACGACCATATTCCGGCAGTTTGCGTCGAGTTGACGAGCTTTGGTTTCTTATGTTTTGCTTGTTTTACATTTGAACCAAAGGTATTCACCGTGACGAGCACTAACATCCCGCCAAATCCCCGCCGCTGGCCGACGGGCGCACGTGACCCCCTCATGATCGTGGGGCCAAACCCCGCGATGGACCGGCTCGAGGTGATCGGTCAGCTCGAACCCGGGTCTGTCCATCGGGTGCGGCGCGTGCACGCCCGAGCCGGCGGCAAGTCGTTCATCGTGGGGCGAAGCGCCCGTGTTCTCGGCGCTGACGTCGAGATGTTCGGCTTCCTCGGCGGCGCTGCCGGCGAGCTCGCCCGGACCGAGTGCCGGGAGCTCGGGATCGACGACCGTCACACGTCCATCGCCGCGGACACGCGGATCACCGCGGTCATCGTCGAGTCGAAGACCGGTCGGTCCACCGTGTTCAACGAGCCCGGCCCGCCGCTGACCGACGACGAGAGGCAGACCTTCTGGGATGCCGTGAGCGAGCGGCTGGGGGCGGAGCGCATCGTCGCGTGCACGGGCAGCCTGCCGCCCGACCTGCCGGCGGACTCCTACGGACGGATCGTGGCGGCGGCGAACGCGGCCGGTGCGTACTCGGCGATCGACGCGAGCGGCAAAGTCCTGCGCGCCGCGGTCACCGCGACACCGTGGCTCGTGAAGTGCAACGGGCAGGAATTCCGCGCCGCGATCGGCGACGGCGCGTCAGGCGATCCGGATGTCCCCGATCTCGTCGGCCATGTCGCCGCGCTGATCTCGGGCGGCGTCTCGATCGTCGTCGTCACGATGGGGCCGAAGGACTTCCTCGCGGCGACCGCGGACGGCATGTGGTCGGTGACCGCGCCGGGCGTGGACGTGGTCAACGCGACCGGCTCCGGCGACACCTTCTTCGCGGCGTTTCTGGCCACCGCGAGCCAGGGTGGGAGCTTCGCGGACTCGCTCGCCGCTGCGGCCGCCGGCGGCGCCGTGAACGCGTCGCAGCTCGAGCCGGGACTACAGCCCGGGGCCGAGCTGGCGGCCCTCGCCGCGCAGGTGCGCTTCTCGGCGCTCGAGGTCTCCGCAGCCGAGGTGCGCTCGTGACGCTGTACCTCGGCGTCGATGTCGGGTCCACCCGCACCAAGCTCGTCGTGTGGGACGCCGAGGCCGACGTCCTCGTGAGCGGTGCGTCGGTGCGGACTCCCGTCGTACCGGGCCCCGTCGAACGCCGCGACCACGCCGCGGTCTGGGATGCGCTCGGGGCGATGGCACGGACGCTGCCCGACGAGTTGCGTCGAGGCATTCGGGCGGTGTCGGTCGCGTCGATCGGCGAGGAGATCGCGCTGCTGGGGGACGACGGTCGATCGGTCGGCCCGACCCCGTGCTGGTACGCACTGGATCGCGCTGACGACGCTCGCAGCGGTGAGCAGCTGAGCCGCGAGCATCTGGCCTTCCTTCGGCGAAACGACCCGGGACTGGTCGCGCGGGCCGTGGGGTTCACCGATGTGGGGAGCCACATCGCGATGCGCCTGGCGGGTCTGGCCGCCGAACTCTCGGTGATGGATCGGTCGCACGCCTCGAGGACCGGTTTCATCGCGCCAACGGGCGAGTGGGATGCCGCTGCCGTCGCCGAGAACCGCGTCGAGGAGGTCGGTCGCCTCCCTCGGCTCGTGGAATCGGGCGAACCGCTCGGTCCGATCTCGCCCGCTGCTGCGGCGTCCTGGGGCCTGCCGCACGACATCGTCGTGCACGCCGGCGGTCACGACCATTTCTGCGGTGCGCTGGCCGCGGGCGCCGCCGAGCCCGGCGACGTCTTCGTCTCGGTCGGCACGTCCGAGTCGGTGCTGCAGTTGGTGGACCGTGAGGCTGTCGCCGCATGGCCGGCTGATGGGCTGGAGCGGGGATTCTTCGTCACGCCGGGCCTGGGCTACCTGCATGGATCACGCCGATCAGGCCGGCGGATCGCCGGCCTGCTCACCCGGCACGGCCTGGCGAGCCTCGACCCGCTATACCTTGAGCTGGACGATCCAGCCGGCAGCCGACGCAGTCACGCGGCGAGCGAGCTCGAAGACGAGCTCCATCGCCAGGCCGACGCATCCGCCGCTCTCATCGCACGACAGGCGGAGGCCTCGGGCATCGCGACACGGAAGGTGGTGATCGGCGGGCTGCCCGCCACTCAGCCCGCGTGGCGGAGGATACGGCGCGAGGCCCTCTCCGTCCCCGTCTCCTTCGCTTCGGAGACCGAGCTGTCCGGAAAGGGCGCGGCGATGCTCGCGGCGCCGGAAAGGAGCCGACGATGACCCTCTCGACGACACGGCAGCTCATCGAGGCAGCGCAGCGATCCGGCACGGCGGTCGCCGCGTTCAACGTCATCCAGCTGGAGCACGCTCAGGGCATCGTCGCGGGCGCGGAGCAGGCCGGCGATGCGGTGATCCTGCAGCTCAGCGAGAACACGGTCGCCTACCACGGCGGCCCGCGCGCGATCGCCAAGGGGATGCGTGCGGTCGCCGAGTCGGCGGGGGTTCCCGTCGCGCTGCACCTCGACCACCTCACGCAGACCGACCTGTGCCGCCGGACGGCGGACCTGGGATTCAGCTCGTTCATGATCGACGCGGCTGCCCTGCCCTACGAACGGAACGTCGCCGTCACCTCGGATGCCGCGGCCTTCGCCCGCGGTGAAGGGCTGTGGGTCGAGGCCGAACTGGGCGAGGTGGGCGGCAAGGGGGCTCATCAGACGGGCGCGCGCACCTCGGCGTCCGAGGCCGCTGCGTTCGTCGCGGACACCGGCGTCGACGGGCTCGCGGTCGCGATCGGCTCGACGCACGCCATGCATGACAGATCGGCGACCCTCGACCTAGAACTCCTGCGGCGGATCGATGAAGCCGTCCCCGTGCCTCTCGTGCTGCACGGCTCGTCGGGTGTGCGCCCCGACGACCTCCTCGCCGCGACACGTAACGGCATCGTCAAGGTCAACGTCGGGACCCAGCTCAATATCGCATTCACCGACGGCGTCCGGCGCGCGCTCGCAGATGCGCCGGGTCGATCCGACCCGCGACTGTACCTCGGTGCCGGCCGTACGGCCCTCGCCGCCCGGGTCGCCGGTACTCTCGGCGAGCTACGACCGGATGCGCGCGACGAATCGCGCGCCTGCTCCGACCTCTAGACCCACCAACGGAAGGACAGCGCCATGCGCACCATCCCCCTCGGCCCGACCGGCCGGCTCGTGCCCAACGTCGTCCTCGGCGTTATGCGGATCGCGGGCAAGACCGACGACGAGATCCGCACGCTCGTCGCCAGCGCGCGCGACGCGGGCATCGACTTCTTCGACCACGCCGACGTGTACGGCGGGCGCCTGCACGAATGCGAGGAGCGGTTCGCCGGGGCGCTGCGCCTCTCTCCCTCGGAGCGGGACTCCGTCGTGCTGCAGACCAAGACGGGCATCGTCCCGTCCGGTCCGTACTTCGACTTCTCCTACGAGCACATCGTCGCGTCCGTCCACCGGTCGCTTCGTGCGCTGCAGACCGACTACCTCGACGTCCTGATGCTGCATCGACCAGACGCGCTGGTGGAGCCCGACGAGGTCGCCCGGGCCTTCGACGAGCTGGAAGGCGCCGGCAAGGTCAGGGCATTCGGCGTCTCGAACCACACCCCGCGCCAGATCGATCTGCTTCGCGCATCCGTGCGACAGCCGATCGTCGCGAATCAGCTGCAACTGTCGATCACCCACGCCCCGGTGATCGCTCAGGGCATCGCCGCGAACATGGTCGGCGTCGACCAGTCGATCGACCTGGACGGCGGCGGCGTCGTCGACTACTGCCGCCTGAACGACATCACGATCCAGGCGTGGTCTCCGTTCCAGGCGGGGTTCTTCACCGGCGTCTTCCTCGGGTCGCCGGAGTATGCCGAGCTCAACGCGGTGATCGACCGGCTCGCCGCCCAATACGACGTCCCGTCGATTGCCATCGCGACGGCGTGGATCACCCGTCACCCCGCGGTCATCCAGGTGGTGCTCGGGACGACGACCCCTGAGCGGGTCGCCGACGCGGCTCGCGGCTCGGACATCCCGTTGACGCGCGCAGAGTGGTATGAGCTCTTCCGTGCGGCGGGTCACCGGGTGCCGTGAGGCCCGGCAGGTGGAATGACTATCGATCTGATCTCGGAGCTTCTTAACCTCGATCCACCGATGAGCCTTCGGCGGGTGGCGTCGGCGTGATGGGCGCGGTGTGATCGGCTGCGGGCAGGGGTGAGTTCCGGGCGTCTCATCCCGGTTGTCCACTTCGTTCTCGGTCGTGCCGCTGGTGGCGGCGGTGGTCAGCTGGCCGCGGCCGGTGGTGGTGGTGCGTGCGTCGCGGTGAAGAGTCGGTCGAACGCGGTCTGCCAGGGCCAGGCGTCCGGCAGGTGCAGGATGATGCGGCGCGCCGTCCGTGCCAGTCGTGCCGGCACTGAGATGAGGGTGCGGCGGATCGTCGCGGTCGTTGCCCGGGCGAGCCGCCCGCCTCGGTCGGCGATGAGTCCAGCGGGGCGATTGAGGTTGAATGCGATCACGGCGAGGACGAGCCATGCGCTGTTCGCGGTGAACACTCCCGAGGGCAGGTGAGCGAGCGGGCCCGCCTTCAGGTCGGCGTGAACTTGCTCGATGATCGCGTGCCCGCGGTGGGCCTTGTCCGCCGCGACGGTTCCCATTGTCTGCTTGTCGGTGGTGGTGAAGAACGCGTGGTGCCGGTAGCTGTCGAACAAGGTCGGCTGCTCGACCTGCTTGGGGTTCAGGTCTGGGATCCGTCGGACCACCAGTCGTCCTTCAACCCGTTCGGCGATCTTCCGGGAACGGAACGCGACGAAGGGCACCTCGGCGACCTCGGCCTTCGAGATCCGCCGGCCCGTGACCTCGTCACGGATCGCGTTCGGGTACTCGATCGTCTCCCACCCGTTCTCGGGGATCGTCGCGATCGCCGTCTTCACCGCGGGGTCCATCCGAACGGTGACGGACACGTCCGCGCCGGCCTTGATCGCGGTGCCGATGGTGGCGTGGCCGTAGAACGCGGAGTCCGCCCGCAGCAACGGCCGAACACTGCTGCCCAGGTCCATGCGGCGAAGCGTGGCGAGGGTGTCGGCGACGATCCTGGCCGCGCCTTTCGGGGAACCGGTCTTCCCCTGCCGCAACCGCTGGGCGAGGATCACCGGCGCTGAGGTCGTCGTCGACGCTGTCGCGACGAGGGCGTTGAGGCCGCGGACGCCGGAGTACCCGAACGACGCTCCCTGCTTCTGGTATCCGTGGACCTCGATGATCGTGTCGTCCACGTCGACCATCACCCGCTCACCGTCCCGGATCTGCAGCAGCGGCGCGGCCGATGCGAGGTTCACCAGCGTCCGTGAGGCGACGGCATCGAGCTGGCGGACGTGCCCGAACCGGAACTCCCGCAGGAACGAGCCCAGCGTCGACGGTGCATACGTCCGATCGAACAACCGGCCCATCCCGCCATGACGCAGCAGATTCATGTCGTCGATCGAGTCCGCGCCAGCGAGCATCCCCGCGACCAGCGCCATCACCTTGCCGCCGGCGTTCGCACCCTTGTCCGTCGGGACGCTCAATCGCGACTGCGCGAGCTCATCAAGCCCCGCAGAACGGGCAAGACGGAGCATCGGGACCAGCCCCGCGACCGACACGAGATTCGGATCATCGAACACAGCCGACACGGCAACGGGAGCATGCTTGAAGTGCACCTACGAGATGCCTCTCCGACTCGGGAAATAGGACCCTAGACAAGCTCTATTCTTCCTGGTCAGAGGGGCATTTCTGCGTTACGACGCCAACTCAGCAAGCCTCCCCATCGGTGGATCGAGGCTAAATGGGTATCGGCGACGATGCCTGCGGCGACGACGATCGTGTGTTCGCCGATGCTGACGTCCTCGGCATGGATACACACCGTGTCTTCTGCCTCAGGCAGGCCGCCGCTCCAATTGGCTTCATCAGCCCAGTTGCCGCCGCTGCTCGCGCCAACCCACGTAGTGGTGCACGCGGGTGGTTCGGGGGCAGCAGCATCCGCAACGTTCTCGGCGACAGATCGCTGGATCTCGTCCGCCATCCCGCCGACCGCTGGTGCCGTTGAGGCCGCGGCCGGGGCAGCCGCGAATGACGAAGCCGGCGCCAGTGGGGCGACGAGTGCGGCGACAAGTGTGATCGCCACGGGTGCGGCGGCGCGAGCACGACGGGGGCGACGGAACATGAGCTGTACCTTTCCTGCATCGGCGCGTGCGCGATGCCTCGCCATGCTCGCCGTCGGCGCTGTCGCGAATCTTTCCCCCGTGAGGTCGGCGTGTAAGCCGAGCGAAAGCTCGGACACGAAGCCGGCGCGGCGGTCAAGTCCCGCCACGGGACTTGACCCAACGGAATGACACCACGCCACGGGACTTGACCCGTGACGATGCACGACAGGGGCTGGGACCCGTGGGTGAGGACGATCCTCCCGGAGGAGGTGCCTTCGATTCGGGACGACCTCTGTGAGATCGACGAGGACCAGGTGCGAACGTGGGCGAGCACTTGGCGAAGTCGGCACGGAGCCGACGATGACGACGAGCTCCGCTACGTCCTCGACTACCTCACGCGGGCACAGGAATTCGTCGAGTCGCTCGCGACAGACGGTCGCGGGATGGTCTACCTCATCGGGTGACTCAGCCCGAGCTATCCGCTGCCGCCGCGTCAACGGATGTGGGCGTGTCCCTTCAGAATGGACGCGTGCCCGCCGTCGCCCAGGTTCTCGAGCTCGCCCAGCTTGCGGAGCGCGATGCGGCGTGGAAGCTGCTTCGAGCCGACAGCGCACCCGTGGTCGCCGGTCTTCTCGGCACCCACCTGGGCGGAGACGAACGCCGAGTCGACGCTGAGGAGCTGTACGAGCGGATCGATGCCGACCTCGAGCGGCTCCGCGCGCAGGGGCTGATCTTGCCGCTGACTGCGAAGGGGTACTGCGGGGAGTGGCGATCGGCAGGCTTCCTGGTGCGTCGGCCGTCATCGGAAGCGCGGGGTGAGACGCTCGAGCTTTCCCCGGATGCGATCGCCGGGATCCGCTTCTTGCAGGGGCGTGCCGCCCCGCGTTCGAGTGTGACCGAGTCTCGGCTTGCGAGTCTTGCGGCGCAGGTCCGTCGCCTCGCGATCGACACCGATCCTGACGTGTCAGCGCGCATCGCGCTGCTCGAGGAAGAGATCGAGTCGATCGAGCGGCGGATCGAGAGCCTGCGTTCCGGTGACGAGTCCGCGATCGATGAAGACCGGGCGCTCGAGCGCGTTCGCGACGTGCTGGCGCAGGCGGCGGACGTGCCGGACGACTTTGCTCGGGTGCGTGCTGAGTTCGAGATGCTGAATGCATCGCTGCGGGCGAAGATCGTCGAGTCCGATGTCTCTCAGGCGGCCGTCGTCGACGAAGTCTTTCGCGGAATCGACCACATCTCCGAATCGGATGCAGGCCGCAGTTTCGCTGCTTTCTCCCAGCTCGTCCTTGACCCTGCACTCGGTGCGGCGTTCGAGGCCGACATCCGCCGCATCCTCGACCGCGGATTCGCTCGCGACCTCACCTCGGATGAGCGCCGGGCACTGCGCGCCTTCCTCACAACGCTCAAGGGGCGAAGCGCGGAGATCCACGACGTCATCACATTGTTCGCCCGGGCGCTCCGCCGCTACGTGCAGTCGCAGGACTACCAGCGCGACCGGGTCCTGAGAACTCTTCTGCGAGAGGCTCAGCACGCGGGGGTGGAAGCCGCCGCGCATACGCGTCCGTGGCATCCGACGTCTCTCACGCTGGACCTCTCTGCTGTCGCGCTGTCGAGCGTCGGGGGGATCGACCTTCACGATCCCGCCGAATTCGCCGCCACCGAAGAGATAATCACGCAGACGACATCCCTCGCGAGCCTCGAGGAGCTACGGGCGATCGCTCGCGAAACCGAGATCGACTTCGACGAACTCACCCGGAACGTCAACGACCTGCTCGCCGAGGTGCCCTCGCGCACCGTCGCAGATGTCCTTGCTCGATACCCCGCGACGCAGGGGGTCGGCAGCGTGATCGGACTTCTCTCGATCGCCGCCGAGCAGGGCACCGTTGACGATGATCCCGAGGTACTCGCTTGGCAGGGCGCCGACGGAGTTCCGCGTGCGGCGATTGTGGCCGCGCACCGATTCACAGGAGCGGTGGTATGACCGAATCGACCACGGCGGATGTCGCCCCCGACGAGCACACTGGCCTCTGGCGTGGCGACGCCGGCGAGCTCCCTGATCGCACGCGGCGGGTCTTGCTGCGTCGGGTGCGTGGCCCGTATCTTTCCGGCGCGCGCGAGGCGCAGCTGTGGGCGGTGCTGCTCACCGACGAGGCTGTCCTCCGCTCCCGGCTTGCCGACCTGTTCCTCGAATTGGTCATCGATCGTGACAACGAGTTCGCCTTCGTCCGCAACGCTCCGTCCGAGGACGCCCCGAAGGCAGCGCGGTCTGAGGCGTTGACGTTCCTCGACACCGCAATGCTGCTTGTCTTGCGCCAGACGCTGCTGAGCGAGGAGGGTCGCGGTCGGGTGATCGTCGGGCAGGCGGAGGTGTTCGAGCAGCTCGAGGCGAGGACGTTCGGGATGTCGCGAGCCAAAGACATCCGTCCAGGATGCCACCGCGCGATCCTCATCCGCGATCTGCCCGGATGGCGGCCGCTTCTCTCAAGTGGCACGCGCAGGCAGGCGCGAGTAAGGCGGCCGGAATGTGCCGGACCCCTGAGGAGCAACACCGATCCGCCCAGGTCGGCGCTCGAGGCGCTGGGAGACCATCTGGTCGGGCGATCGGACATGGCGCAGGGTTACCTTCGTGGCGGCGGCCTTGAAGACGTCATCGATGAGGCCGGTCTGGTGGACGACGCCGATGGCCGCCTTGTCATCTATCGGCTGAAAGCGGACGATCAATCCTGGCCGACCGGTCACGTGGCGCCGCGTGCGCTCGTCGCGGTGACTGCGCCCGCTCGGGCACCGCGCGTGTCCACACGGTCGGAGTCCGCACGCTCGAGGACCTGAGGCGGAGATGGCTGACGCGCAACACCTGATCAGGATCTCGACGCAAAAGTCGAGCGATGTCGCCCTCCCTGCGACTGTGTCGACGGCGCGTGCTACTCTAATCGCAACAAACGCAATCTCCTGCGTTCACGTGTATTGGGGGGATTCCCGTGGCTCGCGCTGCCGTTATTGAAGAAACGTACCTCCCTAGTAGGGGCGACCAGCTCGCTCCTGTGCTGGACTTCCTCACCGCTCACGAGGCCGCCGGTCGAGCTCTTCCCGAACCGCGGTACTTCCTCGCGGGCGCACGCCCCGGAGACCAGGTGGAGCTTCCGGAAGAGGTCTACCTCGCGCTCCGCAAGATCGTGGACGCGATGCAGAGCGGGCTGGCGGTGTCCGTCGTGCCGCAGGCGACACGGCTCACCACCCAGCAGGCGGCGGATCTGCTGAACGTGAGCCGCCCGACAGTCGTGAAGCTGCTCGACGAAGGTGAGATCCCGTTCGAGAAGGCCGGCACGCACCGCCGCGTCATCCTCGCGGATCTCCTCGCGTACCGGGAGCGACGCCGCGCTCGCCAGTACGACATGCTCGCCGCCACGCGCGACACCCTCGACGAAGACAACATCGAGCAGACGCTCGAGGACCTCAAAGCGGCCCGGAAGGCAGTCGCAGCGAAGCGGGCCGTCCGAGCCTGAGATCGTCGCCTGACAGGATTGCGCTATGTTCACGGCCACTCTCGACACGAGCGTGCTGTGGCCGAGCCTGCAGCGCGACTTCCTTCTTTCCCTCGCCATCGAGGGCACCTACCGACCCACATGGAGTTCGGCGATTCTCGACGAACTCCAGTTCCACGAGGAAGCCAAGCTTGTGAAGCGTGGGATGCCTGTAGCGGAGGCTGCCCGCCGCGCCGCGACCCTCATTGCCGCGATGCGCCGAGAGTTCGCCGACGCAGAAGTTGATGGGTGGCAACCGCTCGAGGGTACTTTCGGGCTGCCCGATCCCGACGACGAGCATGTGCTCGCTGCGGCTGTCACCGCGGGAGCCGGCGCGATCGTCACCGAGAATCTCAAGGACTTCCCCGCCGACCGGATTCCGCCGGGCATCCAGGTGCTCAGCGCCAGGGAGTTCGCGAAGAACACTGTCGCGCTCAACCCGCGGCTCGCGCTCGCCGCGGTGCACGAGATCGCGAGCCGGTCTGGCCGCTACGGCGCGACGCTTGCCGTCGGCGAGATTCTCGAGACTCTGCGAGACAGGTACGGAATGATCGAAGCCGTCGACATGATGACTGAAGCCGAGTCGGCGTAGGCTCAGATCGCGCGTTGAAGGCGGCCCGCGGCCACAGCAACGCCCGTCGATCACTGCCACGTTTCTGCCACGAATCGAACCGAACTGACCTGATCGAAGCGGATGCCGGCGAGGTCAGAACCCGCAGGATCACGCGGTTTCAGTTGACCTCGATTACCAACGGCGCGATTTCAAATCCCTCCGTCTCCGCTCTCAAGTCTCAGCTCGAAACCCGCGGAATTCCGCGGATTTCCTGCTTGTCGGGCGAGGTGTCGAAAGTGCTTCTGCCACGTTTCTGCCACGAAACGTCACCGATGTCCTGAGACATGACAGTCGGCGCGACAGAGGCGACGGTTTCGGGGCCGGCCTTCCGGAACGTGGTTCCCCAACCCACTCGTTCAGTTGTGGCTGCTAGACCCAACGTGTATCGGTGGTGAAGGCGAGATTCACGCTAGATCCATTGAGGATCGCTCCGCGCATGTCCGCGCCGTTGAGCTTGGTCCCCTTCAAATCCACTGTGCTGAGATTTGCTCTACGCATGTCGGCCTTGGTGAGGTTGGCCCCTCCGAGTCGCGCCTTGGTGAAGTCTGCGCCCTGGAGGTTGGTGTGACTAAGGTCTGCGTCGCGAAGGTCGCAGCCAGCGAAGTTGAGGGTTGCCCCGTCGAGCACTGCCTTGGTGAGTCGGGCGCCGTAGAAGCCGTAAGACTGCTCTCGCGAGAGTGACGTGCCTTCGAAGTGCGCTCCGCTCAAGTTTGCGCCCTCGAGGTTGGCCCCTCCGAGTCGCGCCTTGGTGAAGTCTGCGCCCTGGAGGTTGGTGTGACTAAGGTCTGCGTCGCGAAGGTCGCAGCCAGCGAAGTTGAGGGTTGCCCCGTC
>NZ_JBBCUU010000008.1:0-167023 GCF_037147735.1 Microbacterium sp. MMO-20
ATCACTCTTCTTGCTTCTTGGCGGAAACAACTGGTCATCCCACGATGGCCCTTCACCGTCTACGACGACGAGAACCCCGCGGGAATTGACACCACGCTATTGGACTCACCCGCAAGGGCACGGCCAACTACGGTCAGACGCTGCCGATGGCCGGCGGCCTCGTCCTCGACACGTCGAAGGCGCGCCGCGTCCTGGAGGTCGGCGACGGATGGCTGCGCGCCGAGGCCGGTGCCACGATGATCGCGATCGAGCAGGCGGCGAACCGGGCCGGCCAGCAGGTGCTGCAGTACCCGTCGACCGCGCAGTCCACCGTCGGCGGATTCGTCTCCGGCGGGTCCGGGGGGACGGGCTCGATCGCGCACGGCATGATCCACACCGGGTTCGTCACCGAGCTCGATGTCGTGCACGCCGTGCCGGACGCCCACCTCGTGCACGTGGTCGGTGCCGACACCGAGCCGTATCTGCACAAGTACGGCACCGTCGGAGTCATCGCCACCGTGACGGTGCGCCTCGAGCCGCTGCAGGAGTGGCGCGCGTTCTTCGCGAGCTTCGACGACTTCCACGATCTGCTGAGCGTCATCCGCTCCTTCCCCGCCCTGACCCCGACGCCGCGGCTCGTGTCCGGTGACCTGCCCACCCTCGCCGAGGCGCTGCCGGCCGATCCCGCCATCTTCGCCGGACGCGCGAGCCTGCGAGCGATCCTCGACGCGGACACGATCCAGGCCGCGACAGCGCTCGTGGAGTCAGCGGGCGGTCGCGTCGACGACGTACGCGAGGGCGCGCAGGCCTGTATCAAGCTGTCGATGACGAGCTACAACCACCCCATCGAATGGCTGCAGAAGGCCTACCCCGACACCTATTTCCACGTCGAGGTGTGGGGCGATGCGATCATCGACCGCATCGACGAGCTGCATGACGTGTACGAGGGCGGGATGCTGCACGTCGAGGCGCAGCAGGGGCGTCCGATCGGCATGCTGGCGGGCGTGTACCGCGGTGCCGACGCCGTCTACGCGGGACTGCCGGAGATCGAGCGTCTCGGCGTCGGATGGCACAATCCCCATCAGTGGTACGTCGACTACGAGCCGGACGAGACGATCGCCTTCGCCCGCGACACCGACCCGCAGGGTCTCATGAACCCCGGCAAGCTCGTCCCGCAGGGAACCGTCCAGACCGGGAGCCAGATGTGAGCGCCGCCTCCCGCCGCTGGGCGGATCGCACGGGACCGTCGCTCGCGACGGAGCTGACCGAGGCATCCATCCTCGTGGTGCCCGTCGGCGCCGTCGAGCACCACGGACCGCACCTGCCGCTCGGCACCGATCTGGTGATGGCGGAGGAGCTCGCGACGCGCATCGTGGATGCCGCGGCCGCAGCCGGCCACGATGCCTGGCTGCTCCCTGCGCTCGGCGTGACGAAGTCGGACGAGCACGCATGGGCGCCTGGCACGCTGTGGCTGTCCGGAGAGACCTTCGCTCACGTGCTCGCCGATCTCGGCCGGTCGATCGCCGCGACACCGGCGCGCACGATCTTGTTCTACAACGGCCACGGCGGCAACATCGCGCCGCTCACGATCGCATTGCGGGAGCTGCGTCGCCGGTTCGGACTGCGCACCTTCCTCGACGGCGTGCAGGTGCCGCCCGGCGCGACCGAGCGCGGGTTCGGGATCCACGGTGGGCACGGCGAGACGTCGCTGCTGATGCACCTGCGGCCCGAGCTGGTCGACGCCTCGGCCTTCGTGCGCGCAGTGCCCGACGCGATCGCCGATTTCACGCGCGTCGGCTTCGCCGGCCGCCCCGTGCAGTTCGGCTGGTGCTCCGACGACTTCGCCTCAGGCGGCGTCATCGGCGATCCTTCCACGGCGTCCGCCGCCGACGGCGAGCTGCTGGCCGCGCAGCTCGTGGCGGACGGCGTTGCGACGATCGGCGAGATCGCGCGCTGGCCGATCGGGCCGAGGGGTGCCTGACGTGATGCACCCGACACCGACCGCCGATGACTGGTCGGAGCTCCCTGATGACCCGATCGTGCTGCTCGAGCGCTGGCTGCCACGCAACGACGATCCCGAGCGCCCGCTCATGACGCTCGCGACGATCGACGCCGACGGACTGCCGGACGCCCGCTCGCTGCTGCTGTCGGGATGGGACGCCGCGGGGTTCTACTGGCATGCGGATGCGCGGTCGCGGAAGATCGCGCAGGTCACCCGCGTACCCGCCGTCGCACTGTGCCTGCCCCTGCTGGGGACCCCCCACCCCGAGACGAAGCACCAGCTCGTCGTGCAAGGTGTCGCGGAGCCGGCGCCCGCGTCCGAGCAGAAGCGCGCCTATGCCGCCCGTTCCGTCTATCTGCGCCAGCTCGCCTGGCAGAACACGCCGGAGTTCGCGGCACGGCCGCAGCAGGAGCGGATCGCGGCATGGGACGCGTTCGCGCGTGCGCACGCCGGGACCGAGCTCGCTCCCCCGCCGACCTGGACCGGATGTCTCGTGCGCCCCGCACGGCTCACGTTCTGGTTCGGCAGCTCCGAGACGGCCAGCCGACGTCTGGAGTACGCACGGCGCGACGACGTATGGGAGCGGCGGATCCTTGCAGGCTGACCGGACGGCGGAGGCGACCCGCAACTGCCCCAAGCACATGACGTACGGCCCGTGCGGCGGCGTGGGGTTCGACGGTACGTGCGAGATCGACCCCGCGGTGCACTGCGGGTTTGTCGACCGTGCGACCATTTCGTGGCGCGGCGTCACGACGCCCGCGGGTCGAGTGCTGCCGGCTGCGGTGGCGGCCGACCCGCTGCCGGCGCCGACGAGGTCGCCCGGTGCCGCGCGCGTGCGGGATCTGCTCGAGACACGGCGCATCATCGTGGCCGACTTTCCTGCGCGACCGCTCGATGCGGCCTCGCTCGCCGCGTGCGCGGCCGCGATGGCGGGTCCTGTCGACGCCGTGCTCTCCGGCGACGCGGGTCCCGCCCGCGTGCAGTTCGCGCCCACCTATCGCGCGCGGCTCATCGCCGACGCGGGCATGCTGCCGTTCATCGGCCTCAACTGCCGTGACCGCAACCGCGTCGCACTGGAGGGCGAGCTCGCGGGGCTCGCGCATGCCGGCGCCGGCGTCGTGCACTGCGTCACGGGAGATCACACCGACACCGGTTCTCGCCCCGATGCGATGCCGGTGTTCGACATCGACTCGACGCAGCTCGCCGCGCTGGCGCGCGCCGCGGGTCATCTCGTGTCGGTCGGCGAATCCCCCTCGACCCCACCGACCGAGCGTCGTGCCGAGCGGCTCCGCGAGAAGGAGAAGGCGGGCGCCGACCTGTGCTTCGTCAACCATTGCGGCGGCGCGCAGGCGGTGGCGCGCTTCGTCGCGCAGGCGCGCGCACTCGGCTCGACGGCCGGGTTCATCCCCTGCATCCCGGTCGTCCTGGACGAAGGGTCTGCACAGCTGCTGCGCACGTTCACGACACTCGTGCTGCCGCCGGGGTACCTGGCGGGCATCTTGAACTCCGCCGATCCGCGCGAAGCCGGCATCGTCGCCGCCGTGGAGCTCTCGCGGTCCATGCTCGCGATCGACGGCGTCGTCGGAGTCGACCTGTCCGGGGGCGCGGCGCCCGGCCGAGAACTCGAGCACGCGCGCGATCTGGCCGAGATCGCCCGTCGTCTCCAGGACGCACGGTGAACGGCTACCGGTTCACGGGCGCGGTCGCGATCGTCGTCGACGGGCGCACCGAGCGGGGCGCGGGCGCAGAGCTCGTCGTCCGCGACGGCGTCGTGCACGGGAGCGCCCGGGGCGACGAGACCGAGATCGACGCGACCGGCTGCGTCATCACCCCCGGTCTGGTCAACGCGCATCACCACCTGCTGCAGAGCGCGTTCCGCACCGACCCCGGAACGCGCAGCGTTCCGATGTCCGTCTGGCTGGAGACGATGGCGGCGGCGTATGCACGGATCGGGGTGGATGCCGAACTGGCGGGCGCCGCGGCAGCCGTCGGCATCGCCGAAGGACTGCTGGCAGGCGTCACGACCGTCGCCGATCATCACCTGACCTGGCCCACCGGCGCGGACGGCCTCGCGATCGCCACGGCGACGGCCGATGCCGCTGTCGCCCTCGGTGGTCGGCTCGTCTTCGTGCGCGGCGCCGCCCGCGACGATCCGCAGGAGGCGGCCGCACGCACGGCCGAGATCGCCGCCGCGTGGCTCGGCGACGATCCGGCCGAGGACGCGGCCGTCGCGGGCGTGACGCGTGGCGGGATGCTGCAGCTGGCCGTCGGGCCGGCGGGCGTGCACTCCGATCCTCGCGAGACCTTCGCGCTGCTGGCCGAGGTCGCGGCCCGCTACGGTCTGCGACGGCGCACTCAGGCCAATGAACAGGTCGACGTCGACATCGCGCTCGAGAAGTACGGTCGGCGTCCGCTCGATCTGCTCGACGAGTGGGGCTGGCTGGCCCCCGATGTGACCCTCGCCCACCTGTGCGATGTCACTGCCGGGGAGATCGATCGCCTCGCCGCGCGCGGGGTGACGGCGACGCACGCCCCGGGCTGCGACGTGCCGATGGGATGGGGCGTGGCGCGCGTGGCGGATCTGTCGGCCGCGGGCATCCCGGTGGGGCTGGGCACGAGCGGCGGCGGGTCCAACGACGCCGGGCACCTGTTCGCCGACGCACGGCTGGCGATGCAGATCTCGGGGCTGGTCGGCCCCGCGCTGTCCGCGCGTGCCGTCCTCGAGATGGCGACGGCGGGCTCTGCGCGAGGGCTCGGGCGACCTGAGCTCGGGCAGTTGCGTCCAGGCGCTGCCGCAGACGTGTGCGTCTGGGATGTCTCGGGCGTCGCGGACGCCGGTGTCGCGGACCCCGTCGCGGGGCTGCTGTGGGCCTCACCGGGCCGGCGCCCCCGCGACGTGTTCGTGGCCGGTCGCGCCGTCGTGCGCGACCGCACGCTGCTCAGCGCGGACGAGGACGATGTGGCGGCCCGACTGAACACCCTGCTCACGGCGCGTTCAGCACTCGCAGATGGCGAGCGGACGTAGGGCGGGTGGGACTTGAACCCACGAATCGTCGGGTTATGAGCCCGCTGCCTTAACCAGCTTGGCCACCGCCCCGCGCCGGATGATCCGGCAGACCGAGTCTAACGACGTCTCGGCTCGTCGCGGTCACGCACCGGCGGCTCCGGCCAGACCTTGGCCACGGCATCCGTCAGCTTCTCCGCGTTCGTCCGCGGCTCTCCCGGCGTGCCGCTGCCGCGCGCAATGGGCACCTCACCGCTGTTCTGGCTGACGACCTCGGGATGGAATCGCGCAAGGAGGAAGACGCCCGCGACGGCAAGGGCGCCCGCGATGACGAAGCCGATATACGCGCCGAAGGGGGCGCCGTCGGCTTCGTGCAGCACGGCGAGACCGATGATGATCGCGACAATGGGGTCGACGACCGTGAGGCCGGCGATCACGAGGTCCGGGGGCCCGGAGGCGTAGGCCGTCTGCACGAA
This sequence comes from Microbacterium sp. MMO-20, assembly GCF_037147735.1. Classification (NCBI taxonomy): domain Bacteria; kingdom Bacillati; phylum Actinomycetota; class Actinomycetes; order Micrococcales; family Microbacteriaceae; genus Microbacterium; species Microbacterium sp. MMO-20. The sequence continues at coordinate 5,462 of NZ_JBBCUU010000008.1, forward strand.
GTAGGCCCCCGAGGCGGTGCCCGCGAGGAGCGCGACGACACAGATGATCGTGAGCCAGTCGAAGTTCTCGTTCTGCACGCGGTTGATGACGACCTTCGCGAGGGTCGCCACGAAACCATAGATCATGCCGGCGGCGACGATGTAGAAGAGGGCCGACGCCCGCTGGCGGTACCACAACCAGGAGCCGCCCACGACGACGATCACCGCCGCGAGGATGATGAGCACGGTGATGAGCTGCGCATCACTGACCGGCGTCTCCGTCGCGTAGATCGCGGCGATCGTCACGAAGGTGAAGATGCCCGCGATGCACAGCGTGATCGCAGAGATCGACTGGCGCGTGGGCTTGTGCCCGCTGATGCGGGCATTCAGCAGCGTGGTGATGACGAGCGACACGGCACCGAGAGGCTGCACCAGGATGAGGGGCGCGAACGACAGCGCCGCCAACTGGCAGACGATCGCGAGCCCGAGCATGACGGTGCCCGACACCCAGGAGGGACGGCGCAGGAGGTTCCAGATCTGACCCCCGGTGAGCCCCGTGCCACCGTCCGTGCCGGTGAGCCGTTCGACTTTCTGCACGCCACGGTGCTGATACTGCGCCCCGAACGACATGAAGACCGCACCGAGCAGCGCCAGCGGGATGCCGATCAGGATGCGGGGGTCCTTGAAGACGCCGACCAGCTGGTCAGTCACGTCCCCGAGGTCGGCCGCCAAGACATCCATGCCCTCGACAGTAACCGTCGAGCGCGGTCGATAGGCTCAAGGCGTGGCCGTTCTTCCGATTCGCATCATGGGCGATCCCGTCCTGCACGCCCCTGCGTCCCCCGTCGTCGAGATCACCGACGAGATCCGACAGCTCGTCGCCGACATGTTCGAAACGATGGATGCCGCGCCGGGCGTGGGACTCGCAGCGCCCCAGGTGGGCGTCGGCCTCCGCATCTACACGTACACCTATCAGGACGACGACGGCGCCCCGTGGCGCGGGGTGATCATCAACCCGGAGCTGTGGATGACTCCGCTCGAGCCTGGCTCTCCGGACCCGGACGACGAATCCGAGGGATGCCTCTCGTTCCCGGGCGAGCGCTTCCCATTGCGCCGCTCGGACCGAGTGAGGGTGACCGGCACCGACCTCGACGGCGCACCCGTGCGCATCGAGGTCGACGGCTGGCGCGCCCGCATCATGCAGCACGAGTTCGACCACCTCGACGGAATCCTCTACATCGACCGCCTCGACGACGGCGACTGGAAGACCGTGCAGAAGATCGCCCGCAAGCGCGGCTGGGGGCGCCCCGGCGCCTCGTGGATGCCGGGAGTCGACGACCTCGAGGCCTGAATCGCGGGCGCACGAAAACGGCCCCAGAGTGGAGTCTGGGGCCGTTCGCTCCCCGGCTTGGACTCGAACCAAGAACCTGCCGGTTAACAGCCGGCTGCTCTGCCAATTGAGCTACCGAGGATCAATCACCCGCGAGCGGGCAACCCGTCCATACTAGCAAAGCCGAGAGGGTGCTCGTGACCGCGCGGGCTACGACGCGAGCCGCGTCGCTTCATCCGGCGTCCACAGAACGTCGCTCGTGCCGTGCCCGAATCCGACGGGGTGGCCCCCGCGCAGCACCAGCACATCGGCATCCAATTCGTCGACGGCGACGGGATCGTTCGTGGCCATGAGGATCGCCATTCCCTCCTCGTCGCGCCGACGCAGGAGCGCATCTCGCGCGGCGAGACGCACTTCGGGGTCGAGGTTCGCATACGGATCATCACCGATGAACACCCGCGGCTGCAGGACGAGGGCCCGCGCGAGCGCCACGCGCTGACGCATGCCCGAACTGAGTTCATACGGGTACTTCGCCGCCGCACCCAAAGGGAGCTGCATCTCGTCGAGGAGCCCCGCGATCCGGTACGACAGCGCCCGCTGATTGACGCGCCGATCGCGCGAGGTGAGAGGTTCGCCGATCAGCTCCGCGACCGTCAGCCGCGCCGCGAGTTGGGCTCCCGCTGCCTGTTCGAGAGAGCCCGTGAGGTACGAGCGCACGCGTCGCGCACGGCCGCCTTTGCGCACCGAGATGCCCGCGACGTGTGCCGCCCCGCCCACAACGGCGAGGCTCGCGTCGTCGGCGCCCGCGAGGACGGCGGCGAGGCTCGACTTGCCCGCGCCCGTCGGCCCCATGAGGGCGAGAGAGCGCGCCGGCTCGAGACGCAGCGTGACACCCTCGACCACGCGCACGCCTCCGCGCGCGACCGACAGGTCGTCGCAGTGCACGGCGAGATCGTTCGGTGAGCGTCGCTGCATGCGATCATCCTGCCGGGTTCGCGGCGGGCGCGCCAGCGGGGAGGCTCAGACGCCTTCGGCCAGCGCGCGGCGCTGCGCATCCAGGTCGCGGAGCCGAAGCCGGACGGTTCGCCCTTCCTCCGACTCGGCGGGCACGCGCTGGATCGCACTGAGCAGCGCGGATTTCTCGCGGTCGATCGCCCGAATGCGAAGTGTGCGCGCCAGCGACCTCGTCGACGAATGCGCTTCCGATTCGGAGAGTGCAGGGAAGCTGGCCGTCAGCAGTTCCACACCCAGCGAGCGGAACGGCTCCCGCACGGCCTCGGCGGCGGTCACCGCCCATCCGATGCGGGTACGGTCCGGCTGCGCCTGCACGGCTTGGCGTACGGCATCCAGCGCGGGCACGGTCATCGGCAAGGCGAGTGCGGCGTCGATCTCGGCGGCGTCGACGACGTGCCCGTACTGCAGGATGCCCATGAGAGCGTCGCGTTCGAGCGCGGCATCGGACGTGCGCGGCAGCGTCGCGATCGTCGCACGCGGCGCGGAGGTCGGCGCGTCGCCGACGGCGTCGCCCGACACGGCCCCCGGCGGTGTCGCCCCGGTACGCGTCCCCGCGCCGGCGGCGACTCCCATGCCGCCCTCGGCACGCGTCGCCGCGCGACTGACCGCGCGATGCACATCGCGCAAGTCCTCGCCGAGTCGCCGCGCGAGGACGTGCTCGTAGCGTCCGCGGATGCCGCCGTCCTTGATCTCCGCGACGATCGGCGCCGCCGACGCGAGAGCCGAGACGCGCCCCTCGACGGACGCGAGGTCGTGACCGGCGATGCGCTGATCGATCACGAACTCGAAGAGCGGCGACTTCGTCTCGATCATGGAGCGCACCGCCCCGTCGCCGCGGTTGAGGCGCAGGTCGCAGGGATCGAGCCCCTCCGGGCCCACCGCGACATAGCTCTGCAGGGTCGAGGTGCGCGCCTCCGCGAAAGCGCGGACCGCAGCCTTCTGGCCCGCGGCATCCGGATCGAACGTGAAGACGACCTCGCCGGAAGACTCCGTGCCGACGATGCGCCCCACGATGCGCATGTGCTCGGATCCGAAGGCTGTGCCGCACGTCGCGATCGCGCTGGTGACGCCCGCGAGATGGCATGCCATGACGTCGGTATAGCCTTCGACCACGACGACGCGATGCGAGCGCGAGACCTCCTTCTTCGCGAGGTCCAGACCGTACAGCACCTGTGCCTTCTTGTAGATCGGCGTCTCGGGGGTGTTGAGGTACTTGGGCCCCTGGTCGTCGTCGTAGAGGCGCCGCGCGCCGAACCCGATCGTCTGCCCGGTGATGTCGCGAATCGGCCAGATGACCCGGCCGCGGAAGCGATCGTAGCCGCCGCGCTGACCCTGCGACAGGATGCCGGCAGCGAGGAGCTCCTCGTCGGTGAACCCCTGACTGCGCAGCGCATCTCGGGCACCGTTCCACCCCTTGGGCGCGTAGCCGACGCCGAAGTGCGCCGCCGCGCCCGCGTCGAAGCCGCGCTCACCGAGGAACCGCCGCGCGGCATCCGCCTCCGGGGTGGCGAGCTGACCGCGGAACCACTCCGCCGCCGCGGTGTTCGCCTGATAGAGGCGGGTGCGCCCGCTCGTCTCGGGCGCCGCTCCCCCGTCTTCGTAGTGGAGCGTGTAGCCGATGCGACCTGCGAGGCGTTCGACCGCCTCGGTGAAGGACAGGTGGTCCATCGCGCGGAGGAACGAGTACACGTCGCCAGACTCGCCGCATCCGAAGCAGTGGTAGTAGCCGACCTGCGGCCGCACGTGGAAGCTCGGGCTGCGCTCATCGTGGAAGGGGCACAGTCCCTTGAGCGATCCCACGCCGGCCGACTTCAGCGCGACACGTTCGCCCACGATGTCGGCGATGTTGGTGCGCGCCTTGACCTCGTCGACGTCGGCCTGCGCGATGCGCGCCATCAGACGCCCTCCAACGGCCAGAGCCCCGGGATCGGCTCCGGCAGAGCGAATCCGGCGGGGACGGTGGCGCGGCCGTCGCTCGACCACAGACCGAGTTCGCGGAGATCGACCGGACCGATCAGCCGGGCGTGCCATTCGATCGCGAACCGGTCGGTGAGACTCGCCACCTGATCGACGACGACGCGGCGGCGCGCGGCATCCGTGATCGCCGACTGGAAGTCCTCGGCGTGCAGCCGGTCCAGATGCTCGGGACGCTCCCAGAGCGCCGTCGCGAGGCGCTTCAGGACGCGACGCTGCTCCTTGTAGAGCCCCTTGCGTCCATCGATCGAGACCACGAACGCCCCGATGATCCCCTTCAGCACCGCCATCTCGGCCTCGACGACCCGCGGCACGACGACGCGGCCGCGGTAGCGCGTCAGAGACGGCGCCGTGTAGTGCTCGCGCGTGGCGGTCGTCGCGGCGCGGGCGAAGCGCCCGATGAGGTCGGAGGTCAGGTTCTTCAGCCGCGCCACGCCCGCGCGGTCGCCGGAGAACTTCGTCAGCCACTCCGGCAGCCGGGTCAGGCGGTAGAGGGCGTCCTCGAGCTCATCCCGCGCGAAGCCGTACCCGACCCACGTCTGGATCGCGGTCAGCAGCGCCTCACGCTCCCGTGGGTCGCTGAGCCGAGCGGGATCGAGGTAGCCGTTGAGGACGGCGTCCTCGAAGTCGTGTACCGAGTAGGCGATGTCATCGGAGAGGTCCATGACCTCCGCCTCGATGCAGCGAAGGCGGCCGGGAGCGCCTTCGCGCATCCAGCGGAAGACGTCCTCGTCTTCCGGATACACACCGAACTTGTCGCGTCCGCCCGGATCGGGGACCGCGTGCTCGGCCGTCCAGGGGTACTTGCACGTCGCGTCGAGGCTCGCGCGGGTGAGATTGAGGCCGATCGACCGGCCCGCGGCATCCAGCACCTTCGGCTCGAGGCGCGACAGGATGCGGAGGGTCTGAGCGTTGCCCTCGAAGCCGCCGATGTCGGCGGCCCACTCGTTGAGCGCGCGCTCGCCGTTGTGGCCGAAGGGGGGATGGCCGATGTCATGGCTGAGGCACGCGGTGTCGACGACATCGGGTGAGAGCTCGAGAGCGACCGCCAGCTCACGGCCCACCTGCGCGACTTCGAGCGAGTGCGTCAGCCGGTTGCGGGCGAAGTCCGCGGGGCTCGCGGGGCTCAGCACCTGCGTTTTGGACGCGAGTCGGCGCAGCGCTGCCGAGTGGAGCACGCGCGCGCGGTCGCGGGCGAAGCTGTCGCGCTGCGAACGGTGCGTCTCGGCGAGGAAACGTTCGGCGTCGTGGTCGTCGTAGCCCGTGGGCCGGCCCGACAGCGCACCGAGCGCGCCGCCCTCACCCGCCACTGGTGTCCAGCTCGGCGTCAGCGAGCGTCCGCGCGTCGTCGCCGGCCATGTCGCGCGTGTCGAGCCAGCGATCGGGCAGGGCGGGCCGTTTGGGCGTGCCGGCGCGGCCCCGCTGCCCCTCCGCCGCCGCCCCCGGGTAGGGGGCGTCCAGGTCCATCGTCGCGAGGAGGTCGTCGATCTCGGCGAGACTCGACGCCGTCGCGAGCGCGGCGCGCAACTCCCCGCCGACGGGGTACCCCTTGAAGTACCAGGCGACGTGCTTGCGGATGTCGCGGCATCCGCGCCCCTCATCCTCGAAGAACTCGACGAGGAGCTCGGCGTGGCGGCGGAACGCGGCGGCGACGTAGCCGAGCGTCGCATCGGGACGGATGCCGGGGGCGCCGAACGCCGCGGCGAGATCGCCGAACAGCCACGGCCGACCGAGGCAGCCGCGCCCCACGACGACGCCGTCGCAGCCGGTCTCGGCCATCATGCGAACAGCGTCCTCCGCCGACCAGATGTCGCCGTTGCCGAGAACGGGGATGCTCGTGACGGCCTGCTTGAGAGCCGCGATCGACGACCAGTCGGCGTGGCCGGAGTAGAACTCGGCGGCCGTGCGCGCGTGCAGCGCCACAGCGGCGACACCGGCATCCTCGGCGATGCGACCGGCGTCGAGGAAGGTGAGGTGATCGGCGTCGATGCCCTTGCGCATCTTCACGGTCAGCGGCACGTCCCCCGCCGCGCGCGCGGCGCGCGTCACGATCTCGCGGAACAGGCCCGTCTTCCAGGGGAGCGCCGCTCCCCCGCCCTTGCGCGTGACCTTAGGCACGGGGCAGCCGAAATTGAGATCGATGTGGTCGGCGCGGTCCTCCTCGACGAGAAGGCGGACGGCGGCTTCCGTCGTCGCCGGGTCGACGCCGTACAGCTGGATCGAGCGGGGGGTCTCGGATTCGTGGTGCGTGATGAGGCGCATCGTCGTGGCGTTGCGCTCGACGAGGGCGCGCGTCGTGATCATCTCGCTGACGTACAGGCCCGCTCCGTACTCACGGCACAGCCGCCGGAAGGCGGTATTGGTGATTCCCGCCATGGGCGCGAGCACGACCGGCGCGTCGAGGGCGATCGGCCCGATCTGCAGCGCAGGCGGCGACTCGAGGTGCGCGGGGGCGGGGACGGTGGCGGTGGACATCCTCTCCATTCTCCCAGACATGGCGCGCCATCGGCGCCCCCGACGGGCCTATCGTGGACATCATGGCTGAGGCGACAACTCTGGACATCCGCGACATCCCCTACACGGATGCCGCAGGCACCGAACGTACCCTCGCCGAGTTCGGCGAGAAGGCGTTCCTCATCGTGAACGTGGCGTCGAAGTGCGGGCTCACCCCGCAGTACGAGCAGCTCGAGCAGCTGCAGACGACCTACGGGGAGCGCGGGCTGCAGGTGATCGGGTTCCCGTGCAACCAGTTCATGGGGCAGGAACCCGGCTCGATGGACGAGATCCTCGAATACTGCTCGGTGACCTATGGCGTCACCTTCCCGGTCGCCGAGAAGATCCGCGTGAACGGATCACACGCCGCTCCCCTCTACAAGGCGCTGAAGAAGGCGAAGAACGTCGAGGGCGCCAAGGGTCCCGTGATGTGGAACTTCGAGAAGTTCCTCGTGACCGCGTCCGGCGACGTGCACCGCTTCCGCCCGCAGACGAAGCCCGACGCACCCGAAGTCATCGCCGCGATCGAGGCGTCACTCCCCGCCTGAGCAGACTCAGCCCTGCTTCTCGGCCTTTTCGGCCCAGACCTGGCGTGCGATCTGCGCGAACGCCTCCGGCGGCTGGGCACCGCTGACCCCGTACGTGCCGTCGATCACGAAGAACGGGACACCCTGGATGCCGTAGGCCTGCGCCTGCGCCTGGTCGGCGCGCACGTCCGCGAGGTGGCGGTTCGATTCGAGAGCGTCGCGCGCGGCATCCGCATCGAGCCCGACCTCGGCGGCGAGAGCGACGAGGTCGTCGACGCGGCCGACGTGGCGACCCTCGGTGAAGTAGGCCGACATGAGACGCTCAGCCATCTCGTGCTGGCGCCCCTCCGCCTTCGCGAAATGGAGCAGCTCGTGGGCCTTGACCGTGTTCGTGTGCTGCAGAAGGTCGAACCGGTATTCGAGTCCGGCATTCGCAGCGACGCCGGTGACGTTCTCGAGCATCTCCTGTACGCGCTCGCGCGGCATGCCCTTGTGGCCGGCGAGGAAGTCCAGCTCGTCGCCGTCGAAGTCGACGGGTGTGTCGGGCGACAGCTCGAACGAATGGAAGGTGATCTCCACCTCCGGCGCGTTCTCATCCTCCGCCGTCGCGGCGAGTCCGCTCTCGAGGTTGCGCTTGCCGATGTAGCACCACGGGCAGGCGATATCGCTCCACACGTCGATTCTGATCTTGTCCGTCACCTCAAGCACAACCTCGTCGAGTCCGCGATCTATTCCCACGGCGGCATCCATCGCCCCGTCAGGCGTGGGGAGCGTCGACGGCGCCGCCGAAACGGCGACTGCGACTGAGGTACAGCTCGATCGCGTGCCAGAGGTCCGTGCGCGAGGAGTCGGGCCACAGCGTGTCGAGGAAGACCATCTCGGCGTAGGCCGCTTCCCACAGCAGGAAGTTCGAGGTGCGCTGTTCGCCGCTCGAGCGGAGGAACAGGTCGACATCGGGCATGTCCGGGACATAGAGGTGACGGCGCACGGTCTTCTCCGTGATCGCGGAGGGCTTCATCCGGCCCGCGGCGATCTCCGCGCCGAGCGCACGCATCGCGTCGATGATCTCGTGGCGGCCGCCGTAGTTGATGCACATCGTGAGCGTCAGAGTGTCGTTGCCACGGGTCAGCTGCTCGGCGTATTGCAGCTCTTTGATGACGGACCCCCACAGGCGCGGCTTGCGACCGGCCCACCGGATGCGCACTCCCCACTCATTGAGCTGATCGCGGCGGCGGTGGAGCACGTCGCGGTTGTACCCCATCAGGAATCGGACCTCGTCGGGCGAGCGCGTCCAGTTCTCCGTGGAGAATGCGTACACGCTGAGGTGCTTCACACCCGCCTGGATCGCCCCCGCGACGACATCGAGAAGGACCTCCTCGCCGGCCCGGTGCCCTTCGATGCGCGTGAGTCCGCGCCGGTTCGCCCAACGGCCGTTGCCGTCCATGACGATCGCGACGTGGTTCGGCACGCTCCCCTTCGGGAATGCGGGAGGGTGGACGCCCGTCCAGTCGAGCGGGCGATACGGCACCGCGTCGCGGTGCGTGTAGGGCTTCGGACTCAACGCAGGTTCTCCACGTGCGACAGGGAGCGGATGCCGCGCTCCAGATGGTACTGGGTGTACGCGGCGACGAGGCCGGATGCCGCCGCCGAGGTCGCATCCGGCGCGGCATCCACGCTCTCCCACTCCCCCGCGATGAGCGCGCGCAGGAGAGCCCGGGTTTCGGGGCGGATGCGCGCCGAGCCGACCGGCGCGCACGCGGAGCACACCGTCCCGCCGAGCTGTGCGACGAACCCGTCGTGCGGTCCGGGTGCGCCGCAGCGGGCGCAGTCTTCGAGAGCGGGGGCCCATCCGGAGAGCGCCATCACGCGCAGGAGATACGAATCGAGCACGGAGCGGGCCGCGTGCGTCGCGAGCGACAGAGTGCGCAGCCCCCCGACGAGCAGGAGGTACTGCTGGGGCGTCGCCTCGGAGTCACCGAGCCGGTCGGCGGTCTCGACCATCGCGTGAGCGGCGGTATAGCTGTCGTAGTCGTTCACGATCGTCGCGCCGTAGGCGCCGAGCGACTCCGCCTGCTGGACGATGTCGAGCGTGCGCCCCTGGTACAGCTGGACGTCGGCGACCATGAAGGGCTCGAGCCGCGCCCCGAACTTCGACGATGTGCGGCGGACGCCCTTTGCGACAGCGCGCAGCTTGCCGTGGCGGCGGCTGAGCATCGTCACGATGCGGTCCGCCTCCCCGAGCTTGTGGGTACGCAGGACCACGACTTCGTCGCGGTAAGTGGGCACTCCTCCATTATCGCCGCGGCATGCGACGCCGGGCGGCGCCGCGCGAGGACAATGGAGGGGTGACGCAACCCCTCTTCGTGATCCCGCTGTGGGCGGACCTTGTCGCCGTCGGCCTCGGCGGGGTCCAGGGCGCACTGTTCGCCTCCGGATTCGTCGGCCGTCAGCGGCTGGACCTCCTCGGGGTGACCCTCATCGGCATCCTCATGGGCATGGGGGGCGGCCTCATCCGCGACCTGCTCCTGAACGTCACCCCGACGACGCTTCAGAGCAACTGGTACCTGCTCACCGCGGTCGGAGCTTCCCTCGTCGGCATGCTCCTCGCCGGCGTCTTCCGCAGGCTCAACGCGGTCATCGTCGCGCTGGATGCCGTGGTCATCGGCCTGTTCGGCGCCTTCGGCACCGCGAAGGCGCTGGTCCTCGGCCTCCCGCTCGTTCCCGCGGTGTTCGTCGGCGTGTGCGCGGCGATCGGCGGCGGCATCCTGCGCGACGTGATGCTCGGGCTCCCCGTAGCGATCATGCACGTCGGGTCGCTGTACGCGGTCGCGGCGGGCGTCGGGTGCGCCGTCCTGGCCGGAGCGGCGACGCTCGGCGCACCGATCGTCGCCGCCGCGGTCGCGTGCGTCGTCGTCACGACCGTGATCCGTCTGCTCGCGGTGATCTTCGACATCTCGCTTCCGGAGCAGCGGGCCCTCCATCGCCGGAAGGTCGCGATCGAGACGAGCGCGATCCCGATCATCCGTCCGCCCGAGGCGTGACGGCGAAACGGCATGCAGCGCGCGACGCGGGCCCGCGTATCCCGCGCTGCATGCCGTTTCGCGTGTCAGACGGCGGCGAGGGCGGTCGCCCGCGTGCGGATCGCGCGATTCACGCCCGAGACGATCGCCTTGAGGGATGCCGTGGAGATGTCCCCGTCGATGCCCACGCCCCACAGGCGTTCGCCGTCGACCTGCAGCTCGACATACGACGCCGCCTGTGCGTCGCCGCCGGCCGAGAGCGTGTGCTCGACGTAGTCGTAGAGGGTGATGTCGAAGCCCTGCTCGCGCACGACCTCGAGGAAAGCCGACACCGGGCCGTTGCCCACGCCGCGCGTCGCGACCTCGCTCTCGCCGTCGCGGAGGGTCACTTCGAGCGAGACCTCGCCCGACATGTCGCTCTGCGTGCGCGTGGACAGCAGCTCGAAGCGGCCCCACTTGTCGTCGGCGGCGGCAGCGGGCAGGTACTCATCGGTGAAGATCGACCAGATCTGATCGCTCGAGACCTCGCCGCCCTCGGCATCCGTCTTGGCCTGCACGACGCCGGAGAACTCGATCTGCAGCTTCCGCGGCAGATCCAGCGCGTGGTCGGTCTTCAGGAGGTAGGCGACGCCGCCCTTGCCCGATTGCGAGTTGACCCGGATGACCGCCTCGTACGAACGCCCCAGGTCCTTCGGGTCGATGGGCAGGTACGGCACGGCCCACTCAATCTCGTCGACGGTGACACCGGCGGCCGTGGCCTTGGCATCCATCGCCTCGAAGCCCTTCTTGATCGCGTCCTGATGCGAACCCGAGAACGCCGTGAACACGAGGTCGCCCGCCCACGGGCTCCGCTCGTGCACGGGCAATTGGTTGCAGTACTCGGCGGTGCGCTTGACGTGGTCGATGTCGCTGAAGTCGATCTCCGGGTCGATGCCCTGCGTGAGCAGATTGACGCCGAGAGCGACCAGGTCGACGTTGCCGGTGCGCTCGCCGTTGCCGAAGAGGCAGCCCTCGATGCGGTCGGCTCCGGCCATGTAGCCGAGCTCGGCGGCGGCGATGGCCGTGCCGCGGTCGTTGTGCGGGTGCAGCGACAGGATCACGTTCTCGCGGTGAGCGAGGTGGCGACTCATCCACTCGATCGAGTCGGCGTAGACGTTGGGCGTCGCCATCTCGACCGTGGCCGGCAGGTTGATGATGACCTTCCGGTCCGGCGTGGGCTCGAAGATCTCGATGACCTGGTTGCAGACGTCGACCGCGAACTCGAGTTCGGTGCCCGTGTACGACTCGGGCGAGTACTCGTAATAGACCCGCGTCTCGGGGATCTTCTTCTCGTACTCGCGGCACAGCCGCGCGCCCTCGAGCGCGATGTCGATGATCCCCTGCTTGTCGGTGCGGAACACGACTTCGCGCTGCAGCACGCTCGTCGAGTTGTAGAGGTGGACGATCGCCTGCTTCGCTCCCGCGATGGCCTCGTACGTGCGCGCGATCAGATGCTCGCGCGCCTGGGTCAGGACCTGGATCGTGACGTCATCGGGGATCGCACCCTCGTCGATCAGGTGACGGACGAAATCGAAGTCGGTCTGGGACGCCGAGGGGAATCCGACCTCGATCTCCTTGTATCCCATCTGCACGAGCAGATCGAACATGACGCGCTTGCGCTCGGGGCTCATCGGGTCGATCAGGGCCTGGTTGCCGTCACGCAGGTCGACCGCGCACCAGCGCGGCGCCTGGGTGATGCGGGCGTCCGGCCACGTGCGGTCCGGCAGCGAGACGCGGATCTGCTCGTGGTACGGGCGGTACTTGTGGACCGGCGCGCCGGAGGGCTTCTGGGTGTTTTCCATGATGGGTGGCTTCTCTCGTCTGATGAGGCGGGCCAGGTGTCGCACCAACGACGAGCTCCGCGACGAGGAAGGCCCTAGATCGAGGCCTCGTCGCGGCAGCTAAGAAGGAGCTGGCCGAAGCGCATGCTGACAGAGTACACCCCTCCGGTCCCGCTCCACGCACGGCCTCACGGTACGAGGGCGAGTGCTCCCCCGGGATGCCCCGCGGCAAGGAGGGCGAGAGCCTCCCGCGCGTCGGCGAGCGGATAGGTGCGTGCGATCGGGACGAGCAATGCACCGGACGCTGCGGCGGCGATGATGTCCGGCCGAACGGCATCCCGGTAGGCGGCACTCGCGGGCAGGGCACCGGCGATCCAGCGGAAGCCGTCCTCTGCGGCGCGCGCGGGATCGACGATCGTGACGATGCGCGACCGGTCCGCGACGAGTTCGAGCGAGACGTCGATCGCCTCGGCCGTACCGATCGCGTCGAGCGCCGCGGAGATTCGCGCGCCCTCAGCGACCGAGGAGATGCGCTCGCGCAACCCGGCTCCGTAGGAGACCGGCACCCCACCGAACAGGCGCACCCGGTGGAACGACGACGGAGAGGCTGTGCCGATCACTCGGATGCCGCGAGCGGCGGCCTGTTGGAGCACGCTGACGCCCACGGCCCCGGAGGCACCGTGCACGACGATCGTCTCCCCCGCGCGGGCGTCGACCACATCGAGCATCTCAGCAGCAGTCGTGCCGGTGAGCAGCAGATTCGCGGCCTCGGGGTGCGAAAGCGATGCCGGCTTGTGGAACACTTTCGACGCGTCGACGGTCAGATCCGTCGCGTAGCCGCCCTGCACCCGGAAGGCGAGGACCTCGTCGCCCACGGCGACCTCGCCCGAGCCGATACGAGCGCCGGGGCCGACGGCTGAAATCGTGCCGGCCACCTCGTAACCGATCGCGACCGGCCAGCGCTGACCGCGCTCGACGGCGACGTGCTTCGCGTCCGCGGGGTTGACGCCGGCGGCCGCGACGCGGATCGTGACTTCACCCGCCGCGGGGGCGGGGACGTCGGCGTCGACGAACTGCCACGTCTCGGGGCCGCCGGGACCGGTCGCGATCCATTGCTGTGCCATGGCTATCTCCTCGCTCAGAACTCGCCGCTGCGGAGGACCGCGAGCGTTCCTTCGCCGATGTCGGCACGCGCCGAGGCAACCCGCGCGTAGTAAGTGATCAGCTCCGCAAGAATGACCGGGTCGCTCGCGAGATCGCGCGCAGCGAAGCTCGCGGCTCCGCCGCCCTCCAGGCTCACCTGCACGCGGTTGTCCACGAGTCGGGCACCTGAAACGTCCGTCCACGGCGCGTTCACCCCGCTCCGCGGAATCTTCAGCGTGAGACCGTCCGGTCGGAGCGTCAGCACGTGGGCGCCGTCGCCGCCCAGCCACGCGCGGACGCCGCCGTAGACGAGAAGCGCGGCGACGATCGGAACGAGCAGAAGGGTCAGGATGGGCACATCGGTCGAGGTGACGCTCACGAGCGTCCATCCCCACGCGGCGAGCAGTGCGATGCCGGCGACGCCGAGCAGTCCGAGCACGCCGCGAGTCTCGGCCGCACCCGCGAATCGCGCGCTCTCACCGTCGACCGCCACCCGCACGACACGCACCCGCTCCACTCGCAGCTGGATGACGAGCAACCAGACGCCGAGGGCGAGGGCGACGAGCGCCACCGCCCCCATCGTCTTGATGGCGGGCGCCGGGTCGAGCAGCCACACGAGGATGCCGCCGGCGACGGCGACGCCCAGGATCGCCAAGAGTGTCAGGACGCCGGCGAGCGATCCCTGCTGCCCCTCCCAGCCGCGGCGGCCCGGTACCCAGACGGTCTGCGGTCGGGGACGGGTCATCCGAAGACCCCCTTCCATGCCTTGCCGATGTCATGTGCGGCATCACCGACGAAGTCGGTCGTGTTCTCCCATGCATCCTCGGCGAAGTCGGTCGTGGCATCCCACGCCTGCTCCATGCCGGCGTCGATCGCCTCGCGAACGTCCTGCGGCACCCAGCTCTCGTAGGCCCACACCGCTCCCGCACCGACAGCAACCGCCGCTCCCGTGACGACGAGCGCCGTCCCCCACACCGGCAAGGTCACGATGCCGGCGGCCGCGAGCGCGCCGACGGCAGCCGTCGCTGCGACCCCGCCGACGATGCCGCCCGCGATGTTGACGGCCGTCGACGACGGGTCGTCGCCGCTTTCCATGGCGGACCCGAGCGACCAGATGTCGATGCCCCACCCGATTACCGGGACCGCCTTGCCGAGGCGCGACAGCCGTCGCGCGAGGTCCTCGGCCTCGTCGGCCGCCCAGCGCAGTCCGCGAGGATTCGCCTCTTCCGCCGCCGCCCGGATCGCGGGGTTGCCCGAGCGGAGCTGACGAACGTACGTGGACGCATCGGCGCGGAGACCTTCGGCGTGCGTCACGAGATCGTCGGCGGTGAGGCTCCAGGCCATCGCGGTCGCGTCCAGGTATCCGCGCGGGACTTCGCCCGCGACGACACGCAAGCCCTCCAGCATCCGATCGGCGAGCGTCTCCTGCGGCATCCCTGCGAGGAACGCATCGAGGTTGTCGGCGATCCACACCTCGAGCTCGCCCCACCACTCGCCCACATCTTTGGCGATGTCGTTGTAGATGTCGACCTGATCGAGGAAACCCTGCCACTCGTCCCAGTACGGGTCGTCACGGCTGGCCGGGCACACCGGAACCAGTGAGACAGGGCGTTGGATGACCATCCCCTGCACCGCGATGCCGGCACCCGACGCCTTCTCGCGGTGCGCCGCGAACGCGTCGCGCATCCGTTCCAGCTGACCAGCGTAGGAGCGCAGCTTCTCGGCGGCGTCACGGGCCAAGGGCACGATCTCGTCGGCAGCGTCGCCGAGGTCGGACAGGCTCGAGACATAGGCGTCGGCGGACTCGCCGAACCAGTGCGAACGGACGGCGACCGGGATGAGCGCCGCACCGTTCGACACGGTGTCCGCGGCATCCTTGAGCGCTGGATCGAGCCATTCCGCCGCCGCGCGCACCTGAGCGGGATCGCCCTTGGTCGTCGTGTCGATCACGAACCGAGCTCCTCGAGCTCGCGCGCGACAGGGGCGAGCCGCTCGAGGGCATCCTCCTCGGTGCGCACCGAGTCGTCGGAGATGGCCTTCACGATCTCGCCGAGCGTTCCGTTGATGCGGTAGAGCGCGTCGACGCCGTTCCCCACCCGCTGCAGGATCGCCGCGATGCTGTCGGATGCGAGGCCGCCGTCGACCGCGGAAGGGATGCCGTCGAGCTTGCCCTTCACGATCTCGGAGACCTCCTCGTGCACCTCGACGTGGCGAGCCATCACCTCGCGATCCATCGCGATCCGGCTCATGCGATCACCCCATCGCGTCGGTAGGCGGCGGGGATCTCGAGGTCGAAGACGACGACGTCGTACGGCTGCTCGCGCATCACCTGGGAGAGGTCCTCGGTGCGCATCAGCAC
The DNA here is from genome assembly GCF_037147735.1 of Microbacterium sp. MMO-20. NCBI lineage: Bacteria > Bacillati > Actinomycetota > Actinomycetes > Micrococcales > Microbacteriaceae > Microbacterium > Microbacterium sp. MMO-20. The sequence goes on from NZ_JBBCUU010000008.1 coordinate 21,121, forward strand.
CCACGGCTGACGATCGCCCGCGAGCGTCAGCAGGCGGTCCAGCGCGGTGTAGGCGAGGAGCGCTTTCCGGCCGTCCCGCAGCTCGCGGATCTCCACCAGCTGCTGCCCTGGAGTCGAGCTGGCGCTCAGCGGAAGGTAGAGGACGGGCGGAACGCTCGCAGAGGCGGCGACGGGAAGGTCGTTCGTCGGATAGGACACGAATGGTCTCCTCTCATGTGGATCGCGACGGTATCAGAACCCGAGGCGACCGAGCTGCTTCGGATCGCGCTGCCACTCCTTCGCGACGCGCACGTGGAGCTTCAAGAACACCTTCGTCCCCACGAGCGGCTCGATCTGCGCGCGGGCGCGTGCGCCGACGGACGCGAGCCGCGAGCCCTTGTGGCCGATGATGATCGCCTTCTGACTGTCGCGCTCGACGACGATGTTCGCGTAGATGTCGGTCAGCGAGCCGGTGTCGCGCTCGGCGATGTCGTCGATCGTGACGGCGATCGAGTGCGGGAGCTCGTCGCGCACGCCGTCGAGGGCAGCCTCCCGGATGATCTCCGCGATGCGATCCTCCAGCGACTCGTCGGTGACGACACCGTCCTCGTACAGGGCGGGACCCTCGGGCATGAGACTCAACAGCTCGTCGGCGAGGACGTCGAGCTGTTCACCCGCGACCGCCGAGAGCGGGATCACGGCCGCCCAGTCCTCGCGCAGGCTGTCGGCCTCCATGAGCCGCTCCGTGATCTCATCGCGCGAGGCGATGTCGGTCTTGGTGACGACCGCGACCTTCTTGGCGCGGGGATAGCCGTCGAGCGACGCCGCGATGCGCCGGTCTCCCGGTCCGACTTTCTCGGTCGCGGGGACGAGGAAGCAGATCACGTCGACGTCCCCGAGCACCTGTTCGACCAGGTCGTTCAGGCGCTGCCCGAGCAAGGTGCGCGGCTTGTGGATGCCGGGGGTGTCGACGATCACGAGCTGCCCGCCCGGCCGATTGAGGATGCCGCGGATGGCGCGGCGGGTCGTCTGCGGCTTGTCGGAGGTGATGGCGACCTTCTCCCCCACGAGAGCGTTGGTGAGGGTGGACTTGCCCACGTTCGGCCGCCCCACGAAGGTCACGAAACCGGATCTGTGCACGCTCATCGTTGGTCACTCCTCTGTGACGGACTCGTCGGGACCGGGATCGCCCCCGTGCGGGGGGCGCGCCCGAGGGCGCCGCTTTCGGCGTCGTCGACCGTCTCGATGCGCTCGACGAACACCGTCGCGAGACCGCGCCCCCGCCCGCGTGAGGTCCCGCCGGTGAGGAGCAGAGCGCCGCCGGCGGCCTCGACACGAGCCGTGGCGCCCGGCAGCGGGACGCGACCCAGAAGCTTGCCCAGAAGGCCGCCGATCGAGTCGACGTCGTCATCCTCCAGGTCGATTCCGAACAGCTCGCCGACCTCATCGAGGCCGAGCCGCGCGCTCACGCGGTAGCGTCCGTCGCCGAGGTCGACGACCTCGCTCTGACGTGGGTCGTACTCGTCGGCGATCTCGCCGACGAGTTCCTCGATGAGATCTTCGAGCGTGACGAGACCGGACACACCGCCGTACTCGTCGACGACGAGGCAGACGTGCACGGCATCCCGCTTCATCTGCTGCAGCAGCGTCTCGGCCTTCATCGACTCGGGCACGAAGACCGCGGGGCGGGCGATCTGCGCGACGGGCGCGTCGCGCCAGGCCGACTCGTCGCGGAACGCGAACTGCACGAGATCCTTGAGGTACACGACGCCCGTGATGTCGTCGGCCTCGCCGTCGGCGACGGGAACGCGGGAGACGCCCTTATCGAGGAAGAGCTGCATAGCTTCCTGAGTCGTCGCGGCGGCATCCATCGTCACCATGTCGGTGCGCGGCACCATGACTTCGCGCACGAATGTATCGGTGAAGTCGAAGACCGAATGAATGAGCTCGCGGTCGTCCTCTTCGATGAGATCCTGCGAGGCGGCTTCGTCGACCATCGACAGGAGCTGCTCCTCGCTGGCGAACGACGTGCCGTGCGGGACGCCCGGCGTCACGCGATTTCCGACGACGACGAGGAGGTGCGCGAGCGGGCCGAGGATGATGCGCGCTCCGCGCACGACCGGCGCGAAGGCGCGCAGGAGTCCCCGCGCGTGCTGGCGACCGACCGCGCGCGGGCTCGCGCCGACGAGCACGAACGAAACCGCCGTCATGAGGATCGCCGCGGCGAGCATCGCCCACCAGATGCTGTCGAACAGCGACGTGAACGCGGCCGTGACGAGCACCGCGGCCGTCGTCTCGGCGAGGATGCGGATGAAGACGACCGCATTCCCGTGCGCCTCGGGGTCGGCTGCGATACGCAGGAGCGCTGCGCCGTTGCGGCCGGTCGCCGCGGAGTCGATGAGGTCGCTGCGCCCCGTCACCCCGAGGGCCGCGTCGAGGGCCGCCATCAGGCCGCCGAGGCCGACGAGCAACGCCGCGGCCACGAGGAGCAGCGTCGCGGTCATGCGCGTCGTCGACGCTCGGTCGCCTGGAACGAGGCGATCAGTTCGCGCTGCAGCCCGAACATCTCGCGCTCTTCGGCCGGTTCGGCGTGGTCGAAGCCCAGCAGGTGCAGCGTGCCGTGGGTCGTCAGGAGGATCAGCTCATCGAGCGTCGAGTGCTTCGCCGCCTGCGCCTGCGTCTCGGCGACCTGCGGACACAGCACGATGTCGCCGAGGAGGCCCGGGGGCGTCGGCTGCTCCTGCGTGCCCGGGCGCAGCTCGTCCATGGGGAAGCTCAGCACGTCCGTCGGTCCCGGCTCGTCCATCCACTGCACGTGCAGTGCCTCCATGGCACCCTCGTCGACGAGGAGGATCGCGACGTCGGCATCCGCGCTCACGTTGAGCTCGGCGAGATTGTGCTCGGTCAGGCGCAGGAGCACTGTCTCGTCGACGTCCACGCCGGACTCGTTGGTGATCTCGATCGTCATGACAGGCCTCGCTTGGGGAGATGGTCTCGGGGTCCGCCGGGCCGCGAGGTATGTCCACGACGCTCGGCACGATTCGCGGGATCCTTGGATGCCACGAACGCCGCCGCCTCGTCGCGTTCGCGCCGCGACGCGAGGCGCTGCTCGTCGTACTCGGTATAGGCGTCGACGATGCGTCCGACGAGGGTGTGCCGCACGACGTCGTCGCTCGTCAGATAGCTGAACTGGATGTCCTCGATGTCCTTCAAAACGCGCGTCACGAGGCGGAGCCCCGACGCCCCCTGCGGGAGGTCGATCTGCGTGATGTCGCCCGTGACGACCATCCGCGTGCCGAAGCCGAGCCGCGTGAGGAACATCTTCATCTGCTCGGGTGTCGTGTTCTGCGCCTCATCGAGCACGACGAACGAGTCGTTGAGCGTGCGGCCGCGCATGTACGCGAGCGGCGCGACCTCGATGGTGCCCGATGCCATGAGCTTCGGCACGATCTCGGGGTCCATCATCTCGTTGAGGGCGTCGTAGAGGGGGCGCAGGTACGGGTCGATCTTGTCGGTGAGGGTGCCGGGCAGGAATCCCAGGCGCTCCCCCGCCTCGATGGCGGGCCGACTGAGGATGATGCGGCTGACTTCTTTGCGCTGCAGGGCCTGCACGGCCTTCGCCATCGCGAGGTAGGTCTTGCCCGTCCCCGCGGGGCCGATGCCGAACGTGATCGTGTTCTCGTCGATGGCGTCGACGTACGCCTTCTGGCCGAGCGTCTTCGGCCGGATGACGCGGCCCCGGGAGGACAGGATCGCCTCGCCGAGCACCTCGGACGGACGCGGACCGCCTTCCGTCCGGAGGATCCGGTCACTCGAGACCACATCGGAAGGATCGAGCCCCTGACCGGTGCGGGAGAGAGCGATGAGCTCCTCGACGAGCGCGCGGGCCCGGGCGACGGCATCGGCTGATCCGCTGAGTGTGATCTCGTTGCCGCGCACGTGCACCTGGACGTCACGGTGCTCGCGCTCGACGACGCGAAGGAGGCGATCCTGCGGGCCGAGCAGCTGCACCATCGCGACGCCGTCGGCGTAGATGGTCTCGGTGACGTCGCGATCGTCAGCCACCGAGTCTCCCTTCCTCCAGGCCGCCGGAGAGAACGTGCGCGTGCACGTGGAACACCGTCTGCCCCGCACCGGCACCGGTGTTGAAGACGAGGCGGAAGTCGCCGTCGCCGTGCTCCGCGGCGAGCGAGTTCGCGAGGCCGATCATCTCGGTGAGAAGGGCCGAGTCGCCCGCGGCGAGCTCGACGACGTTGCGGTACTGCGCGTCCTTCGGGATCACGAGCAGGTGCACGGGTGCCTGGGGCGCGATGTCGCGGATCGCGAAGACGTTCTCTGTCTCGGCGATGATCTCCGAGGGAATCTCACCCTCGAGGATCCGAGTGAAGATCGACGGCTCGCTCATGTCGTCCAGTCTATGGCGCGCGGGTGAGACCCGGTCGGGGTGCCCGGGCCGCACACGATATCGGCGGGGCCGGGCGCCGGGAGCGCGTCTCGGCGAGGAAGCCTCACCAGCGCTCGAGGCGGGCGTTCAGCAGGGCGAGGGCTGCGGGGCCTGCGGTCGATGTGCGCAGCACCGTGTCCCCGAGTCGCACGAGCTCGGCACCCGATGCGGCGAGTGCGTCGAGCTCCTCGGGGGCGATGCCCCCCTCGGGACCGACGACGAGGACGAGTTCTCGGGGGTCGTCGGCATCCACCACGACTCGTGACAGCGGGAGGGATGCCGTCGGCTCCAGCACGAGCAGCCGGGCGCCGCCCCGGGCGGCGAGCTGCGCGGTCGTCACGGGGGCGGTCACGGGCGGCACCCAGGCCCGATGCGCCTGCTTCGCCGCCTCGCGCACGATCGTCGACCAGCGCGCGAGGCCCTTCGCGATCTTGTCGCCGGTCCATCGCGAGACGCTTCGCGCCGCCTGCCACGGTACGACCTCGTCGACGCCGAGCTCGGTCGCCGCCTGGACAGCGAGCTCATCCCGATCTCCCTTCGCGAGAGCTTGGACGAGGACGAGGCGAGGGGAGGCGGCCGCGATCTCGCGCCGCGCGATGACCCGCACCGTGACGCGTTTCGGCGCGACGTCCTCGACCTGGCCGACGAGCCAGACGCCGCGCCCGTCGCCGACGGTCACCTCCTCGCCCACGCGCACACGCCGCACGACCGCCGCGTGGTGCGCCTCCGCACCGGTCAGCGTGATCGAGTCGCCGGCCGCGACGTCGTCGACGAGGAAGTGCAGTGCCATGGAAGCCTCGCTCTCAGCCCCGGAACTTGTCGCGGAGTTTGGCGAACAGTCCCTGGTGGAACTGCGCGAGCTGAGGCGCGGGCGCCTTCGTCTTCTTCGCGAAGTCCTCGATGAGCGCGCGCTCCTTGGGTCCGAGCTTCGTCGGGGTCACGACCTGCACGCCGACCCGCAGGTCACCGCGGGTGCCACCTCTCAGCGGTGTGATGCCCCGCCCCTTGATCGTCAGGACGTCGCCCGACTGCACGCCGGCGCGCACCTCGAGGTCCACGTCCCCGTCGAGCGAGGTGATCGTCGTCCTTGCTCCGAGGATCGCGTCGGGCATCGACACCTCGAGCGTCGCGAGGATGTCGTCGCCCTCCCGGCTGAACACCTCGTCGTGTGCGACCGTGACCTCGAGGTACAGGTCGCCGTGGGGGCCGCCGGCGGGCCCCACCTCTCCCGAGCCCGGCAGCTGCAGCCGCAGCCCCGTCTCGACGCCGCCCGGGATGTCGACGGACACCGTGCGGCGGGCGCGCACCCGCCCCTGCCCCTGGCAGGTCGCGCAGGGATAAGGGATCGTGGTGCCGTAGCCCTGGCACGTCGTGCACGGCTGCGACGTGACGACGTTGCCGAGCAGGCTCCGCACCGTGCGCTGCACCTGACCGGATCCGTGGCAGATGTCGCACGTCACCGGCTGGGTGCCCGGCTGGCAGCACGAGCCCTGGCACGTCTCGCAGAGAACGGCCGTGTCGACCTCGAGGTCGCGGTGGGTACCGAACACGACATCCTTCAGGTCGAGAGTGACGCGGACGAGCGCGTCCTGGCCGCGTTCACGCCGCGAGCGTGGTCGGCCCGACCGGGCACCCCCACCGCCGCCGAAGAACGTCTCGAAGATGTCGCCGAACCCGCCGAAGCCGCCCGCTCCCCCGCCGAACGCCGACCCGTCGCCGCCCATGTCGTACCGCTGCCGCTGCTCGGGGTCGCTCAGCACGTCGTAGGCGTGCGTCACGAGCTTGAAGCGTTCGGATGCCTCTTCGCCCGGGTTCACGTCGGGGTGCAGCTCCCGCGCGAGTCGGCGGTAGGCCTTCTTGATCTCGTCGGGTGACGCGTCACGCGAAACGCCCAGAACTTCGTAGTGGTCGGCCACAATCGCCTTTCCTGAACCGCGCCCGGCGCGGCGTGTCTTCCGTCGGTGTCTGTGTCTACTCGGGACTCAACGGGACGTGTCGTCCTCATCGAGCAGACGGCTGAGGTAGTGCGCGACGGCGCGGACCGCCGCGAGGTTGGTGGGGTAATCCATCCGCATGGGGCCGAGCAGACCGACGCGCGCACGGCTGCCGGCGCCGTCGTAGTCGCTCGTGACCACCGACGCCTCGGCGAGGCCGAAGTCGGCGTTCTCGCGCCCGATGCTCGCCGCGAGCCCCTTGTCGTCGGCGACCATCTCGCCCATGAGGCGCAGCAGCGTCACCTGCTCCTCGATGGCTTCGAGGAGGGGATAGATGCTCCCGCGGAAGTCACCCTCGCGACGAGCGAGCGTCGCGCTGCCGGCCATGACGAGTTTGTCCTGCCGGAAGTCCTCGAGCTCCTCCGCCACGATCCGTGCGACGACCCGGACGGCGACATCGACGGTGCCGGATGCCGCAGAAGGCTTCGCACCGAGCTCCGCGATCGCCTGCGCCGCGTCGGCGACGGGCTTGCCGGTCACGAGGGTCGCGATGGCCTGCTTGACGGCGGCGGCATCCGTCTCGGTGAGCTCGTACGGCAGGAACGCAACCCGCTGCGAGACGCGCCCCGTGTCGGTCACGACGATGACGACGACGCGCGCACCGCCGAGGTGCACGAACTCGACGTGCGAGACGCTGGCCCGCGCGAAGGACGGGTACTGCACGATCGCGACCTGGCCCGTCAGCTGCGTGAGGGCGCGCACGGTGCGCATGAGGAGGTCGTCGAGGTCGGCAGGGTCCGCCAGGAACGTCGAGATCGCCGCACGCTGGGCGCTGGAGAGCGGTCGCAGCTCGGCCAGGTGGTCGACGAAGACGCGATAGCCCTTGTCGGTCGGGACACGCCCGGAGGAGGTGTGCGGCGCGACGATCAGCTCTTCGTCTTCGAGGAGGGCCATATCGTTGCGGATCGTCGCCGCGGAGACGCCGAACTGGTGGCGATCGACGATCGTCTTGCTGCCGACCGGCTCGTTCGTGTCGACGTAATCCTGAACGATGGCGCGGAGGACCTGCAGGCCGCGCTCCGAGACCATGACCCCTCCTCTTGACTGGCACTCCCGACTATCGAGTGCCAATCCTATCGCGGTCGTCCTACGATGAGCCGTATGCGCGCCGATGCCGACCCCCACCCCACCGTCACGACGACGACGGGCGCGGTGCGCGGAACGCGGCAGGGCGGTGTCGACCGCTACCTCGGCATCCCGTATGGACTCCCCCCGTTCGGCGAGCGCCGATTCGCGCTGCCGCAGGCGGTTCCGGAGTGGAGCGACGTGCGAGATGCCACGGAACACGGCCCGACCGCGCCGCAGGACCCGTACTTCGGCGCGCTCGGCGCGCTCCTCGGCTCGGTCGACATCCCCGGCGACGACATCCTGACGGCGAACGTGTGGGCACCGGCGGACGCAGCCGGAACGGGCGCCGCGCTGCCCGTCTTCGTCTGGTACCACGGCGGCGCGCTCGAGCGCGGCACACCGGCCCTCCCCGCCTACGACGGCACGACCTTCGCCCGCGACGGCGTCGTCTTCGTATCGATCGGTTACCGCGTCGGCGCCGAGGGGTTCTCGGTGCTGGAGGCCGCGCCGCGCAACCTCGGCCTGTCCGATGCAGCCGCGGGGCTCCGCTGGGTGCGATCCGAGATCGCACGGTTCGGCGGTGACCCCGAGCGCATCACGATCGCGGGCGAGTCGGCGGGGGGCGCCCTCGTCGCGGCGCTCCTGTCGCGGCCCGACACCGCGACGATTCCCGTCGCCGCGATCATCCAGTCGGGCCCTCTCGAGGCCGTCACACCCGAGCGTGCGGGACGCGTGACCCGCGCCCTCGCGAAGGAGCTCGGGCTCGCCGCGACACGCGAGGCGTTCGCGGGCGTGTCGCCGCGCGCGCTTCTCGACGCGCGACGGCGCCTCGCGGAGGGCTCGAATCCTCTCTCCGGCACCCCGGGCTACGCGCTCGCCATCGACCCCGAGACGATGCCCGTCTCGCCCGACGTCGCACTGCGGGCGGTCGACATCCCTCTCGTCATCGGCACCAACACCGACGAGTACCGGTTGTGGTTCACTCCCGAACAGCTCGCGGGGATCAGTGCCCTGAAGCTCACGCTCGCGCGCCTCGCGACCGGTGTGCCGCGGCGCGCCGTGCGCGCGTACCGCGCCGCGTTCCCCGGCGCGTCAGCCGGCGAGATCCTCGGCCAGATCGTGACGGACCGCCTGCTGCGCGGGCCCGCCGCGCGTGTCGCCGCGGCGCGCACCGCCCCCACCTATTTCTACGAACTCGCCTGGCCGAGCCCCGTCCGCGACCTGCGGGCCGCGCACGCGATCGACATCGGCTTCGTCTTCGACCGTCTCGAGGCATCCGACTCGCAGACCGTCGTCGGACCCGACGCTCCGCGCGAGCTCGCCGCCCGCATGCACGCCGACTGGGTACGCGTGGCGCGGACCGGCGACCCGGGGTGGCCTCGTCACGCCGCCGGACGCGAAGTCCAGCTGTACGACGTCCCACCGCGCGTCACCGCGCTGCGCCGCGCCGATGCTCTGGATTCCCTCCCGGATTGAGGTTCGCACTCAGGAGGTCAGGGCGCGCACGACGGCGTCGGCCAGCAGACGACCGCGGCGGGTGAGGACGACGCGGCCACGCACGGCCGCGGTGCCATCGATGAGACCGTCGGCGATGAGCGATGCCACGGCGTGCCGCCCCTCGCCCTGAAGATCCGACACTGCGATGCCCTCGGCGATCCGCGACCGCAGCAGCACGTCCTCGAGCCGCCGCGCGGCGGCGTCCGGGCGCTCGCGCGCCGCGGCGGGAGACTCGCCGGCGTCGAGCCGCTGCGCGTACGCCGCGGGGTGCTTGACGTTCCACCAGCGCAGCCCCGAAACGTGGCTGTGCGCACCGGGCCCGTAGCCCCACCAGTCGGTGCCGCGCCAGTAGGCGAGGTTGTGCCGCGATCGGTGCGCGGGCGAGGTCGCCCAGTTCGACACCTCGTACCACGCGAACCCGGCGCTCGCGAGCAGATCGTCGACGAGCTCGTACATGTCGGCCTGCAGGTCGTCGTCGGGGGCGGCGACGTCGCCGCGGCGGATCTGCCGGTGCAGCTGCGTGCCCTCTTCGATGATCAGGGCGTATGCGGAGATGTGGTCGGGAGCCAGTGCGATCGCCGTTTCCACGGACATCCGCCAATCGCCGAGCGATTCCCCCGGCGCCCCGTAGATGAGGTCGACGCTGATGTCGAGTCCCGCACCGCGCGCGGCGGCGACGGCGGCGCCGACGTTCGCCGGGTCGTGCGTCCTGTCGAGCGCGGCGAGCACATGCGGAACGGCCGACTGCATACCGATCGACAGACGCGTGACGCCGGCGGCGACGAGCTCGTCGGCGAGCGCGGGGGTGACGGTGTCGGGGTTCGCCTCGACGGTGACCTCGGCGTCCGACGCGAGTCCGAACGTGTCGCGGACGCTGCTGAGCATGCGAGCGAGGTCGCCGGCCGGCAGCAGCGTCGGCGTTCCGCCCCCGAAGAACACCGTGGATGCCGCGCGCAGCGGCCCGCGCGCAGCGAGCACATCCCGCGACAACGCGATCTCGCGCAGGACCTCGTCGGCGTACGCATCCTGACGCGCACCGCGCAGTTCGGTCGCCGTGTAGGTGTTGAAGTCGCAGTACCCGCAGCGCACGCGACAGAAGGGGACGTGCAGATACACGCCGAAATCGACCCCTGGATCGACCGCGATGTCGGTCGGCAGCGCGCCGTCTGCAGGCGCCGGGTCGCCGAGGGGAAGAGCCGAACCCATCAGGCGGGAGTGGAGTACAGCGGCGAGATCGCCTGGAGATACCCCTGGAAGAGCGCGGCGCGGCGACGTTTCACGAGCGGCGGCAGAAGACGGTACGCGAGGGCGACGGGCCGGTCGAACGCGCGCACGACGAAGCGCACCTCGTCACTGTCGTCCCACTCGATCGCGAATGACTCCTCGCCGCTGACGACCGAGCCGCCGACCGTGCCGAGCGAGAAGGCGACGCGACGCGGCTCCTCCGTGGCGGAGATGACACGGAGCTCTCCGTCGGCATTCATCCCTTTCACACGACCGTGCACGCGGATCGTCGTGCCCGCGGCGACGTAGGGAGTGCCGTCCCCATCGAACCGCTGCTCCGCCTCGAGGCGACTGGGCGCAATGGGCGCCCCTTCCGCGTCGAAGCCCACGCCGGAGTACATCGGGCCGGCGGCCGGGCGCACATCGCCGAGTGAGAGCCCCGCACCACGCAGCGCCGTCCAGGAGAGGAGGGCGTCGGCGGAGCTCTCGAACCGTGCCTCGCCGCTGCCGAGCCGCCACGACGCTTCCGCCGGGATGCTGCGCTCGGGCGGATAGCTCATGAGGTCGGCCGCCCCCGTCGCGCCGACGGCGGCGTAGTCGACCGTGCCCTCTTGGAAATTCCCGCGGCGCATGGCGTCCAGCCTAACCGGGCTCTACTCCCTTACTACGTCGCCCGAAGACAAGTCGGAGCGATCGTCGATCGACGCGCCCACGGCCGTGGATTGCGCAAATCTCATCCTCAACATCGTCGCCGTCCCGTTGTTGGCGATGACCCACGAGTTCCACCTGGGGTTCGATGGCGACGGATGAGGAACGTCGCCCGCAAAGACTGTCCTCAACCCAGCGCAGAATCGCCTCGCAACAGCTCCCCACGGCACGACGAGCGCTGACGCCTCGGGGTCGATGACAGCGACTCTGCGTTGAAACTGACCGCGCAGAAGCGTGGTCAGTTCGTTGACTGCAGCGAACTGAGACTGCGCGCTGCGCCCACCCCAGTGCCTACGCGCGGACCTAAGTAGGTCCCAAGAATCGCGATTGACGCCATCACCAAGCCCTGTCGGTGTTATCGGCTCGAGGGATTCGCGCTGGAGTGGAACATTGCTGACATTCATGATAGCTACGCGCCCGTCGTTGCACTCGTGGCGGTTCTTGACGAATCGGCCCAGAGATTGCGGCGGCAATCCACCCGGCATGAGGAACTCGAGCGCTCGGATGCCCGTAGGCCCTACGACCGGCAGTCCCACTTCGAGTTCGTGCTTACCGGGCGACTCGAACACCAGTATTAGTTGAGGGGCCACGTCAGATCCAAGCACCAGATCCGGCACACCCAGGGCGCGACCCTGATGGTCGACCCTTCCACTCAAGTAGTCAACGACGTGCATCGCTGCAACCTCGACAGGGAGGAATAGGCGTCAGGCGAGAGTTGCGCGGACGAGGCTGCGTCGTTGCTTTGACCGAACGCGACTGTCTCAATGGTCCAATCCAGCAGCAACCATCGGTCGCATGAGTATCGCGAAGTCATCAGCGATTATCACCTCGCGGCACACAATCGCGGTGACAGCGCAGTTGCCAGCTAGCCAGGCTGTTTGGTCGCTATTCGCTGCTTGCACAGCCAACTCCCTGGCGTATTCGAGGTTCGCACGTAGGCCCCAGCTATCCGCTGCATCGAGCGCCCGCCACCCTGCGGCTGACATCGCATAGTGCCATGAGCCCGAATCAGGCTCGCTCCACATGCACTGCCTCATGGCCGCTCGTTGGTTATCCGTGAGGCCGATGATTTCCCAAAGCACCTGCATGACCGATTGCTTGTACTTGCCTAACGGATCAGTAGAAACTTGATGAAGCCATGTATCGGCATCCACGACATGGCCGCCATCGGTCACGAAGGGACCTACGATCCAAGGGCCCGCGAATTCCTGCGACGAATCGTTCATATCGCTTTGATTATCGCAGTCTCGTGCGGACTTGCAGACGTTGAACCGGCACGACGATAAGCGCAAAGCCACAACGATTTGCAAGGCTTCCCGCGGCGCATGGCGTCCAGCCTAACCGGGCGCTACTTCTTGGTCTCGACGTCACCCGAGAGCGCCGCGATGAACGCCTCCTGGGGTACTTCGACGCGGCCCACCATCTTCATGCGCTTCTTGCCCTCCTTCTGCTTCTCGAGGAGCTTGCGCTTGCGGGTGATGTCACCGCCATAGCACTTGGCGAGCACGTCCTTGCGGATCGCGCGGATGTTCTCACGCGCGATGATGCGCGCACCGATCGCGGCCTGGATGGGCACTTCGAACTGCTGCCGCGGGATGAGCTTGCGCAGGCGTTCTGTCATCATCGTGCCGTAGGCGTAAGCCTTCTCGCGGTGGACGATCGAGGAGAAGGCATCCACTTTGTCGCCCTGCAGCAGGATGTCGACCTTGACGAGATCGGCTTCCTGCGAGCCCGCGGGCTCGTAGTCGAGGGAGGCGTAGCCCTGCGTCTTCGACTTCAGCTGGTCGAAGAAGTCGAACACGATCTCGCCGAGCGGCATGTTGTAGCGCAGCTCCACGCGGTCCTCGGAGAGGTAGTCCATGCCGAGGAGCGTTCCCCGGCGGCCCTGGCAGAGCTCCATGACGGTGCCGACGTAGTCCTTCGGCAGCAGGATGCCGACCTTGACGACGGGCTCGGAGACCGAGGCCACGCGGCCGTCCGGGTACTCGCTCGGGTTCGTCACGATGACGTGCTCGCCCGTGTCGGTCGTCACGTCGTACGTGACCGACGGCGCCGTCGTGATGAGGTCGAGGTCGAACTCGCGCGAGAGGCGCTCGGTGATGATCTCGAGGTGGAGGAGCCCGAGGAAGCCGCAGCGGAAGCCGAAGCCGAGTGCGACGGAGGTCTCCGGCTCGTACTGCAGCGAGGCATCCGACAGCTTCAGCTTGTCGAGCGCCTCCCGCAGGTCCGCATAGTCGCTGCCGTCGATCGGATAGATCCCGGAGAAGACCATCGGCTTCGGGTCGGTGTAACCGGGAAGCGCATCCGTCGCGGGCTTCCGCTCGTTCGTGATCGTGTCGCCGACCTTCGACTGGCGCACGTCTTTCACACCGGTGATGAGGTAGCCCACCTCGCCCACACCGAGCCCCTTGGAGGGGATCGGCTCGGGGCTCGAGACGCCGATCTCGAGCAGGTCGTGCTTCGCACGCGTCGACATCATCTGGATGCGCTCGCGCGGCTCGAGCTTGCCGTCGACCATGCGCACGTAGGTCACGACGCCGCGATACGAGTCGTACACGGAGTCGAAGATCATCGCGCGCGCGGGAGCGGTCGGGTCGCCGACCGGGGCCGGGATCTTCTCGACGATGAGATCGAGCAGGTCCTCGACACCCATGCCGGTCTTGCCCGAGACCCGAAGCACGTCCTCCGGCTTTCCGCCGATGAGGTTGGCGAGCTCGGCCGCGTACTTCTCCGGGTCGGCCGCCGGGAGGTCGATCTTGTTCAGCACGGGGATGATCGTGAGATCGTTCTCGAGTGCCAGGTACAGGTTCGCGAGCGTCTGCGCCTCGATGCCCTGCGCGGCATCCACCAGCAGAATCGCTCCCTCGCACGCGGCGAGCGAGCGGGAGACCTCGTACGTGAAGTCGACGTGCCCGGGAGTGTCGATCATGTTCAAGGCGAACGTGCCCTCGGCGGTCTGCCACGGCATCCGCACGGCCTGACTCTTGATCGTGATGCCGCGCTCGCGCTCGATATCCATGCGGTCGAGGTACTGGGCGCGCATGTCGCGATCGGCGACCACGCCGGTGATCTGCAGCATGCGGTCGGCCAGCGTGGACTTGCCGTGGTCGATGTGGGCGATGATGCAGAAGTTGCGGATCAGCTCAGGAGGGGTCGCGGACGGCTCGAGAGGCTTTGAGGCACGGGGTGACATGTCTCGTCGAGTCTACCGGCGCAGAGCGGATGCGAACGGCGGATGCCGCGCGCCGGAACGCGATCGGCGAACGATAACCGGGCGGCCCGTCGACACGCCAGCAAAAGCTGCGATGAGAAACAATTAATCGTTCTGTCGCTTGCCGACGGGTGCGGTTCCGAAGAATGCTCAATCTGGCGGCCGACGTCTGCGCGAAACCCCCAGTCGCGCGCGGACCGCCTCGGAGAGATCATCGTGACGCACGCGCACCCGGTTCCGGCATCGCCCATTTCTCACCCCCGCTCGCTGCGCCCTCGCGCCGCGCTGACGATCGCGACGGTCCTCGCGACGGCGACGGCGAGCGTCGCGCTCGCGCCCGCCGCGCAGGCGGCCGTCTCCGCTGACGCTCCCGTCGTGATCTCCGAGGTGTACGGCGGCGGCGGCAATGCGGGCGCCGCCCTCGCCCGCGACTTCATCGAGCTGGCGAACGTGTCGGATGCCACCGTCGACCTCTCCGCGTACAGCGTGCAGTACGCCTCGGCGACGGGCGGCAGCTGGCAGGTGACACCTCTCACCGGCATCACCGTCCCCGCCGGGGGGCAGGTCCTCATCGGCGAGGCGACCGGTGCGAACACGTCGCTGCCGGGCTTCACGGCCGATGTCGAGGGATCCATCCCGATGTCGGGCTCGCAGGGCAAAGTCGCCCTCGTCGCCGACCAGACTCCGCTCAGCGGAGCGACGGATCTCGCCGGCCTCGACCGGGTCGTCGACTTCGTCGGGTGGGGTGGCGCGACGCACTTCGCCGGCAGCGCGCCGGCACCCGGCACCGCCAACGCGACGAGCGTGTCGCGTGACGGCGCCTTCACCAACACAGGCGATAACGCCGCGGACTTCACCGCCGGCGCGCCGACGCCGACGGGACTGCCCGCGGATCCCAGCGACCCGACCGATCCGACCGACCCGACCGATCCGACGGACCCGACCGATCCCACCGATCCGACCGACCCGGTGGTCGTTGCCATCGCCGACGTCCAGGGCGCCGGCGATGCCTCGCCCTACGTCGGCCAGACGGTCACCACGGAGGGCGTCGTCACAGCGCATTACCCGACCGGCGGCTTCGACGGCTACGTGATCCAGACCTCCGGCACGGGTGGCGCGATCGATCTCGCAGCCCACGCGGCATCCGATGCCCTGTTCGTCTACGCGCCCGGCGCCGTCCGCGAGGTCACCCTCGGTGACACCGTCCGCGTGACCGGCGTCGTCTCTGAGTGGAACGGCCTCACCGAGATCACCGTGGCGGCGGGTGCCGCGCAGCGTATCGACGCTCAGCCGGCCCCGGAACCTGCCGCCGTCGCGTGGCCCGCCGACGCGGCTCAGCGCGAGAGCCTCGAGTCGATGCTCGTCGCACCGCAGGGCGAGTTCACCGTGTCGAACACCTACGCGACCAACCAGTACGGCGAGGTCGGTCTCGCAGTGGGCTCGACGCCGCTCCGACAGCCGACGGATGCTGCACGCCCGGGCTCGTCCGAAGCCGCGGCCATCGCCGCCGACAACGCCGCGCGCGGCGTCACCCTCGACGACGGGACGAGTATCAACTACCTCTCGGCGGCCAACAGCGGCCTGACCCCGGCCTACGTCTCGCTCGTCGAGCCCATCGTCGTCGGGGCCTCCGTCACCTTCACCGCCCCCGTGATCGTCGACTACCGCAACGACGCGTGGAAGCTCAACCCCACCACCCCCCTCGCCGGCGACGGATCCGGGGCCGACGGTGTCGCGTTCGACAACCCCCGCACGACCTCTCCCGACGACGTCGGCGGCGACCTGCGGGTGGCCTCCTTCAACGTGCTCAACTACTTCACGACCCTCGGCACCGACTCCGCGTCCTGCGTCGCCTACAAGGACCGCCTCGGCGACGGTGTGACCGTCCGCGAGGGATGCCCTCAGCGCGGCGCCTGGGATGCGGCCGATCTCGAGCGGCAGCAGACCAAGATCGTGGCGGCGATCAACGCGCTGGATGCCGACGTCGTCGGGCTCATGGAGATCGAGAACTCCGCGGCTCTCGGCGAGCAGCCCGATGAGGCGACGTCGACCCTGGTCGACGCGCTCAACGCCGCCGCCGGTGCAGACACGTGGTCGTTCGTCCCGTCGTCGAGCGACCTGCCCCCGGCAGCCGAGCAGGACGTCATCACCAACGCGATCATCTACCGCACCGCGGCCGTCCTGCGGGTCGGCGACTCCCGCGCCCTCGGCGACCAGAGCGACGACGGCGAGGCGTTCCAGAACGCGCGCGAGCCGATTGCGCAGACGTTCACCCCGGCAGACGGCGGCGATCCCTTCCTCTTCGTCGTCAACCACTTCAAGTCCAAGGGATCCGCCGGCCCGTGGCCGGGAGACGCCGACGCCGGCGACGGTCAGGGCTCGTCGAACGAGTCGCGTGTGCGCCAGGCGACGGCGCTGCGCGACTGGGTCGCCGCAATTCGTGGCGACGTCGACGCCGTCGCTCTCGCGGGCGACTTCAACTCCTACACGCAGGAGGACCCGCTGCAGGTGCTCTACGACGCGGGCTACGTGGATGCCGCGCAGGCGTTCGATGCCGGCTCATCGTCGTACAGCTTCTCCGGACTCTCCGGCTCGCTCGACCACATCCTCTTGAGCACCGCCGCGAAGGCGCGCGCGACGGGCGCGGACATCTGGAACATCAACTCCGGCGAGTCCGTCGCCCTCGAGTACAGCCGCTTCCGCAGCCACGGCACCGAGTTCTATGCGCCCGATGCCTACCGCTCGAGCGACCACGACCCGGTGGTCGTCGGACTGTCCGCGACCGCGGCACCCGTCGAGCTGACGCTCCTCGGCATCAATGACTTCCACGGGCGCATCGACCAGAACACCGTCGCGTTCGCGGGCACCATCGAGGAGCAGCGCGCGGCGGCATCCGGTCCGAGCCTCTTCCTCGCGGCAGGAGACAACATCGGTGCGTCGCTGTTCGCCTCCTCGGTCGCGAAGGACCAGCCCACGATCGACGTCTTGAACGCGCTGGGCCTCCAGGCGAGCGCCGTCGGCAACCACGAGTTCGACCGCGGCTTCGCGGACCTCGCCGGGCGCGTCAGCGACGCGGCGGACTACCCGCAACTCGGCGCCAACGTGTACCTGAAGGGCACGACGACCCCCGCGCTCCCCGAGTACCAGCTGCTGGATGCCGGCGGACTCACCGTCGGCGTCATCGGGGGCGTCACGGAGGAGACGCCGACGCTCGTCTCCCCCGCCGGAGTCGCCGACCTGGACTTCGGCGACCCCGTCGACGCCGTCAATCGCGTCGCGGCGCAGCTCACCGACGGCGACTCGGCCAACGGCGAGGCCGACGTGCTCGTCGCGCTCTACCACGAGGGCGCCGGCGCCGGCACACCGGACGGCGCGACGCTCGATCAGGAGCTCGCGGCGGGTGGCCCGTTTGCGCACCTGGTGAACGACACCGATGCGAAGGTGGGTGCGATCTTCACCGGTCACACGCACAAGGAGTATGCGTGGTCGGCTTCCATCCCGGGCACCGACCGCACTCGCCCCGTCGTGCAGACGGGATCGTACGGCGCGAACGTCGGCAAGATCACGCTCACACTGGACGGGTCGACCGGAGCGGTCACGGCCCACACCGAACAGCTCGTGAAGCGCACGACAACATCCGCCGCGACGCTCGTCGCGACGTACCCGAAGGTCGCCGCCGTCGACACGATCGTGAAGCGGGCGCTCGCCGCCGCCGCCGAGGTCGGCAACACCGCGCCCGGTGAGGTCTCCGGCGACATCACGACGGCCTACGCAGGCGGCTCGTTCGTGGACGGCGTCTGGACAGGCGGATCCCGCGATGACCGAGCCAGCGAGTCCGCGCTCGGCAACACCGTCGGCAACATGTTGCGCGACAGTCTGTCCTCGCTGCCGAATGGTGCCGTCATCGGCGTGACGAACCCGGGCGGCCTGCGCGCGGATCTCTGGGACACGCAAGCCGAGTTCGGCGCGACGGCCGTGCCGGGTCTGCCGGACGGGACGATCTCGTTCTCGCAGGCGAACGCCGTGCTGCCGTTCAACAACACACTCGCACTCGTCTCCCTGACGGGAGCGCAGTTCGAGACCCTCCTCGAGCAGCAGTGGCAGCGCGCGGCGGACGGCAGCGTGCCGCAGCGCCCCTACCTGCAGCTGGGCCTCTCCGACAACGTGACGTATACATTCGATACGTCGCTCCCGGAGGGCAGTCGGATCACGTCGGTGACGGTCGACGGCCAGCCCATCGATCCCGCGGCGACCTACCGCATCGGCACGTTCTCGTTCCTCGCGACGGGCGGTGACAACTTCCGGGTCTTCACCGAGGGCAGCGATTACGTCGACACCGGCCTCCTCGACTACGAGGCGTGGATGGACTACATCGCCGACAACTCTCCGCTCGCGCCGTCGTTCGCGAAGCAGGCCGTGCAGGTCGCCGGCGTCCCGGAGGCGGTGGATGCCGGGTCCGCCATGACCTTCCAGGTGTCGGGCCTCGACATGACGAGTCGCGGCGCTCCGCAAAACACGTCGCTGCAGATCGCCCTCGGCGACCGCGCTCTCGGAGAGGTGCCGGTCAGCGCCGGTGGGGCATCGGTGACGGTCACCGTCCCGGCCGACCTGCCGGCTGGCACGGCGGAGTTGACCCTGACGTCCCCGGCATCGGGCACGGTCGTCCACGTGCCGTTCGAGGTCGAGGCATCCGTGCCGCTCGTCGAGACGACGACCCGCCTCACCGCGATCCTCCCCATCCACATCAACCGCCTCGTGCCTTCGACGCTCGTGGCGACGGTGCGGCAGGGCGACGGCGCGCGCCCCGACGGCAGTGTGGTCTTCCGCGAGGGCGACACGGTCGTCGCGACCGTGAAGGTGCGCTACGGCGTCGCGACCTTCACTCTCGGCCGCCTGACGGCGGGCACGCACAGCTACACAGCGACCTTCGTACCCGCCGACTCCTCTGCAATTGCGGGCTCGACGAGTGACCCGACGCGCGTGCGGGTCTTGTTCTGATCGTCGCCGTCGTCGTCGCTCTGTCTAGGCTGGCAGGGTGACGACGACGGTGGTGATGGTGCACGGCATCCGGACGTCCGCAACGATGTGGCGGGGACAGGTCGAGCACCTCGCGGCGCGCGGAGTCATCGGGGTGGCGGTCGATCTGCCGGGTCACGGTACCCGGATGGCGGAGACTTTCACCCTCGAGGGGGCGCTCCAGACGATCGACACCGCGGTCCGCGACGCCGCATCGGGCGGCCAGGTGCTGCTCGTCGGCCATTCGATGGGCGGGCTCGTCTGCACGGCGTACGTCGGGCAAGAGCAACGCCCGCCCGTGGATGCGTTCATCGGCGCCTCCTGCACGGCGCTCCCCCGCGGCGCGGCGCTCGCGACGTACCGCACGCTCGCCCGCGGCTTCGACCGACTCCCCGGGCGCGGCTCCCGGATCGCGGAGTGGGTGCTCGATCGCACCCTCCCCTACGAGACGCGCGCCGACTTCGGGGCGGGCGGGTATGCCTATGACGCGCAGGACGACGCGCTGCGGAGCCTGTCGATCCTGGACCTGCTCGCCGCGCTCCGGCGGATCGAGATCCCCACCTGGTTCATCAACGGTCAGTTCGACCAGCTGCGCGTGAACGAGCGTCTGTTCGCGTCGCAGGTGCCGCACGCCGAACTCATCGTCGTGCCGCGCACGAGCCACCTCGTCACGGCGATGCGCCCGCGCGTGTTCAACGCCCTGCTCGACGTCGCCCTCGCGTCGATGGAGGCCGAGGCATCCACCCGTTCAGGGCGTTGAAGGCCCCCGCCGTTTGCCGATCGCGAGGGTCATGAGCCCTCCGACGATCGACAGGGCGCCTCCGACGACGAACAGGAGCCAGAAGCCGCCGACGAGCGCGACGAGCCCTGCGCCCAACACCGGCCCGAGCAGCTGACCGAGCGCCGCAGAGACGTTCACGATTCCGAGGTCGCGGGCGCTGTCATCGGGGAACGGCAGGAGGTCGGTCGCGAGCGCGAGGCCCACCGACATGTACGCGCCGTAACCGATGCCGAGGAGCGCCGCGGCGGCGAGCGTCGTCTCGAACCCCGGCAGTGCGGCGATGAGGAGCGCGGCGACACCCTGCACGATCGCGGCGGCGACGGTGAGGGCCACGTGATGGCCGGAGCGGTCGGATATCGCCCCCGCGAAGATCGACGCCGCCACCACGAACACGGTGTACACGACGATGAGCAGCAGGAGATCGTCCTCCGCCCCCGCCGCGTCGCGGTGCAGTCCGTAGAGGAGGAAGAACAGCAGCAGCCCCGTGCCGAGCGCGTTCCCGATGTTCACGACGAGTCGACCCCCGAGCAGCCACGCGAAGTCACGATCGCTGAAAGCGGCGAGACGCTCCCCGAGCGACCGGCGGGTGCGCGCGGCCGCGGACGCCCGCGGCGCCGGTGGATCGGGCAGCAGGAACGCCGCCGCCATTCCGCCGACCAAAAGGAACCCGGCCAGCGCGAGGTATCCCGTGACGACGCCGAGTGAGAGCAGGACGATCACGCCCACGCCCACGACGATCCCGACCGCCTGCGAGGACGCCACCACGGCGGAGGCCGCTCCGCGCTGATCCGACAGCTGGTCGGCGATGAGCGCAGTGAGCGCAGCGGATGCCACGGCGACCCCCACCGAGACACCGACCCAGGCGGCCCCCACTCCCCACGGCCCGCTCGCGCCCGCGATGGCGACGAGGGAAGCGGCCGCGAGCACCGTCCCGCCGAGCACCCACGGCCGGCGTCGTCCGAACGCTCCGCGGCTCCGGTCACTCATCCCGCCCGCAAGCGGACCGGCGATGACTCCGGCGAGGCCGCCGACCGCGAGGACGAGCCCCGACGAGACGACGCCCGAGATCCACCCGTCGGCATCGTCGGGCGTGTTCAGCTGCAGCGGGATGAGCAGCTGGAGCGGCGTGAGCTGCGCCGTCCAGATCGCGAGCCAGGCGAGGGTGAAGAGCACGAACCACCGTCCGCCGGCGCGACGCGAGACGGTGTCGACCTGGCGGGTGCGGGACGATGCGGACACGGGCGACTCCTTCATCGGCGACCGGCACAGCCGGTGATCCGATCATGCCGCACCCGGTGGTCGCGGGCGATTCGAAGCCGCGGCGACACACCTGGTAGACTCGGTGATTGGCTTGCGCACGGGTCCCACCTCGTGCGCCGCCGGAGGCGCCCCTCTACCGCCACCCCGGCACATCCATCGAAAACCGAACGAAAGAGCCGTCGAACGTGGCGAACATCAAGTCGCAGATCAAGCGCAACAAGACCAACGAGAAGGCGCGCGAGCGCAACAAGGCCGTCAAGAGCGAGCTGAAGACCGAGGTGCGCCGCACCCGCGAGGCGATCGCCGCCGGCGACAAGGCCGCTGCCGAGAAGGCGCTCGCCAAGGCATCCAAGAAGCTCGACAAGGCCGTGAGCAAGGGCGTCATCCACGAGAACCAGGCCGCGAACCGCAAGTCGTCGATCGCGAAGCAGGTCGCCGCTCTCTGAGTCGCTTACACACACGAAAGAGCCCGTTCCCCGAGGGGACGGGCTCTTTCGTCTGTGTGGGCGAACCCCGACTCGCGCGAATTCAGAACGGGAGCAGCGGGTCGATCGCGATCGCGACGAACAGCAGCGTCAGATACGTGATCGATGCGTGGAAGACGCGCATGGGCTTGATCTGCTCACCGCGGGCCGCGCGGTGGTAGAGCACGTGCGCCTCGAACACGAACCACCCGCCGAACACCAGTGCAGAGACGGTGTACACGAGCCCCATGCCTGCGACCGGCGTCAACAGCAGCGAGCACGCGACGGTGGCCCACGCGTACAGGATCACCTGCAGGCCGACCTGCACTCCGTCGCGCGTCGCGCCGAGCATCGGCACGTCCGCCTCCTGGTAGTCACCCTTGTACTTCATCGACAGCGGCCAATAGTGCGGCGGCGTCCAGAGGAAGACGAGGACGAAGAGGATGAACGGCGGCCAGGCGAGCGACCCCGTGACGGCGCTCCACCCGATCAGCACGGGGAAGCAGCCCGCGATCCCGCCCCACACGATGTTCTGCTCCGTGCGGCGCTTGAGGATCATGGTGTAGATCACGACATAGAAGAAGATCGCCGCGACGCTGAGGACTGCTGCGAGCCAGTTGGTCGTCACGAGCAGCCAGACCGTGGATGCCACCGCGAGGGTCCACGCGAAGACGAGGCCCGCGCGCGGCGAGATCTCACCGGTCACGAGGGGGCGGTTCTCCGTGCGATGCATGTGCGCGTCGATGTCGCGATCGAGGTACATGTTGAAGGCGGCCGCCGAGGCGGCACTCATGGCGCCGCCGATCGTGGTCGCGAGGACGAGCCAGAGGTTCGGCATCCCGCCCTGTGCGAGGATCATGACGGGAACGGTCGTCACGAGCAGAAGCTCGAGAACGCGAGGCTTCGTCAGGGTGACATACGCGCGGACGGTGCTGCCGACGGAGCGTCGACCCAGTTCCGGCTCGAGTGTCGCGCTCGCCTGCGCCATGTGTCTTTCCCTCCGCTGACTGCCGTGTCCAGTCTAGGACAGGGCGCTTTGCGCAGATGCTGTCTTGTGTTCATCGGGTTGGACGCCGTACATTATGTTGTACCGACAGCCTCAGCGGCAGTCATGACGCGCAGTTGCGTCACATGGCCGCCACGGTACGCGCAGTCGGTAAGCTGAAACCACAAGCGCCGCCGAGCGCCGGACACACAGCGGCGCCGCCGCCCGATCCCCTCGGCCGCACTCCCCTCACTCTCGAAAGGGCGGTCCGTGTCGGAACTGCGTTGGGATGAAATCGATCGGCGTGCGGTGGACACCGCCCGAGTGCTCGCGGCGGACGCCGTCGAGAAGGTGGGCAACGGCCATCCGGGAACGGCGATGAGTCTTGCTCCCGCGGCGTACCTGCTCTACCAGCGGGTCCTGCGCCACGACCCGGCGGACACGCAGTGGCTGGGACGCGACCGGTTCATCCTCTCGGCGGGTCACTCGTCGCTCACACAGTACGTGCAGTTGTATCTGGGCGGGTTCGGTCTGGAGCTGAAGGACCTCGAGGAGCTCCGCACGTGGGGGTCGCTGACTCCGGGGCACCCGGAGTACGGTCACACGAAGGGCGTGGAGATCACGACGGGTCCTCTCGGTCAGGGCCTCGCCTCCGCGGTCGGGTTCGCGTACGCGGCACGATACGAGCGAGGCCTGTTCGACCCCGCCGCTGCCGCGGGCACCTCGCCGTTCGACCACTTCGTGTACGTGATCGCCGGCGATGGCGACCTGCAGGAGGGCGTGACATCGGAGGCCTCCAGCCTCGCGGGTCACCAGGAGCTCGGCAACCTGATCGCGATCTACGATTCCAACCAGATCTCGATCGAAGACGACACGAACGTCGCTTTCACGGAAGACGTCGCGAAGCGATACGAGGCGTACGGCTGGCAGGTCCAGGTCGTGGATTGGAAGAAGACCGGCGAGTACGTCGAGGACGTCGCCGAGCTGTACGCGGCGATCGAGGCCGCGCAGGGCGAGACGTCCAAGCCGTCGCTGATCATCCTGAAGACGATCATCGGCTACCCGTCGCCGGGCAAGCAGAACTCCGGCAAGATCCACGGGTCCGCGCTAGGAGCGGACGAGCTCGCCGCGACGAAGAAGGTCCTCGGCTTCGACCCCGAGCAGCACTTCGCCGTCGACGACGCCGTCATCGCGCACACCCGCGAACTCGGTGACCGGGCCGCCGAGGCACGCAAGGCGTGGCAGGCGGACTTCGACGCGTGGGCTTCCGCGAACCCCGAACGCAAGGCGCTGCTCGACCGACTCGAGGCGGGCGAACTGCCCGACGACCTCACGGCGCCGACGTTCGAGGCGGGCAAGGACGTGTCCACTCGTGCCGCGTCGGGCACCGTCATCAACGCGCTCGCCGCGCAGCTCCCCGAGCTCTGGGGCGGTTCGGCGGACCTCGCCGAGTCGAACCTCACGACGATCAAGGATGCCAAGTCGTTCATCCCGGCGGAGTGGTCCACCCACGAGTGGTCCGGCGATCCGTACGGGCGCGTGCTGCACTTCGGCATCCGCGAGCACGCGATGGGCGCGATCGTCAACGGCATCAAGCTGCACGGGCCGACGCGCCCGTTCGGTGGCACGTTCCTGATCTTCAGCGACTACATGCGCCCCCCGGTACGCCTCGCCGCGCTCATGGACATCCCGTCCGTGTTCGTGTGGACGCACGACTCCGTCGCGCTCGGCGAGGACGGGCCCACCCACCAGCCGATCGAGCAGCTGTCCACGCTGCGCCTGATCCCGAACTTCACCGTCGTGCGCCCCGCAGATGCGAACGAGACCGCCGCGGCGTGGCTCGAGATCGTCCGCCGCACCACGGGAGGCCCCACCGGCATCGCCCTCACGCGGCAGAACATCCCCGTGTTCCCGCGCGGCGAGCAGGGCTTCGCGACCACGGACGGCGTCGCGAAGGGCGCGTACGTGCTCATCGACGCCGAGAACGGCGCCCCGGACGTGATCCTCGTCGCCACGGGCTCCGAGGTTCAGCTCGCCGTTCAGGCGCGCGAAACGCTCGCCGGGGACGGCATCCAGGCCCGCGTCGTGTCAGCACCGTCGCTCGAGTGGTTCGCCGAGCAGACGCCGGAGTACCGCGAGTCGGTCCTCCCGGCGGCCATCAAGGCCCGCGTCTCCGTCGAGGCGGGCTCCACCCCGCTGTGGCGGAGCATCGTCGGCGACACCGGCCGCACCATCGGCATCGACCACTTCGGCGCGTCCGCCGACTACAAGACCCTGTTCGAGAAGTTCGGCATCACCGCCGATGCGGTCGTGGAAGCGGCCCGCGAGACCGTCAAGGAGAACAACGCATGAGCACCCCCACGCAGGACCTCGCCGCCGCCGGCGTCAGCATCTGGCTCGACGATCTCTCCCGCAAGCGCATCGACTCCGGCAACCTCGCCGACCTCATCAAGACGCGCGACGTGTCCGGCGTGACGACGAATCCGTCGATCTTCCAGGCCGCGATCGGCAACAAGGACGACGATTCGTACGACGCCCCCCTGGCCGCGCTCGCGGCCCGGGGTGTCTCGGCCGACGAGGCGATCTTCGAGATCACCACGACCGATGTCGCGGATGCTGCGGACATCTTCCGTCCCGTGTTCGATGCGACGGGTGGCGTCGACGGCCGCGTATCGATCGAGGTCTCCCCCGACCTCGCGCATGACACGGCCGCGACGACCGCCGAGGCGCAGCAGCTGTGGGCCAAGGTCGACCGCCCGAACGCGCTCATCAAGATCCCCGCGACGAAGGCGGGCCTGCCCGCGATCACCGCGACTCTCGCCGCCGGCATCTCGGTCAACGTGACCCTGATCTTCTCGCTCGAGCGCTACGGCGAGGTCATCGACGCCTACCTCGCCGGACTCGAGCAGGCCCGCGCGAACGGTCACGACCTCCGCGGCATCCACTCCGTCGCCTCCTTCTTCGTCTCCCGCGTGGACACCGAGGTCGACAAGCGCCTCGCTCAGATCGGCACCGACGCCGCGCTCGCGCTGAAGTCGAAGGCGGGCCTCGCCAACGCGCGCCTGGCATACGAGCTGTTCGAGAAGCGCTTCGCCGAGCCGCGCGCGCAGGAGCTCGTCGCCGCCGGCGGCAACGTGCAGCGCCCCCTGTGGGCCTCCACCGGCGTCAAGGACCCGGCTCTGCCCGACACGCTCTACGTGACCGAACTCGTGGCGCCCGGCACCGTCAACACGATGCCCGAGAAGACCCTCGAGGCCACGTACGACCACGGCGTGGTGACCGGCGACACCATCACCGGCGCCTACGCCGACGCTCATCGCGTCTTCGACGAGCTCGCCGCTGCCGGCATCGACATCGCCGATGTCACGCAGCTGCTCGAGGACGAGGGTGTCGAAAAGTTCATCGCGTCCTGGCAGGACCTCAAAGCGACGGTTTCCGCGGCGCTCGCCGCCGCGCCGGAGAACGCCCGGTGAGTTTCGAGATCCACGTCTCCGGACGTGTCAAGCACGTCGTCGACGCGACGCTGCCCGCTCTCGTCGACGCGCTGGTCGCGAGCGGGATCACCGCAGGTGATCCCGACCTCTGGGGTCCGGATGCCGCAGAGGAGGCCGCGCGCCGCCTGGGGTGGGTGAACGCGGTCACCGTCTCCCGGCCGCTGGTGCCCGAGATCGAAGCGCTGCGCGCGGAACTCGTCGGCCGCGGCATCACGCGCGTCGTCCTCGCCGGGATGGGCGGTTCGTCGCTCGCCCCCGAGGTGATCGCGGCGACCGCCGGAGTCCCACTGGTCGTCCTCGACTCGACTGCTCCAGGGCAGGTCCTCGCCGCGATCGACGGTGACAGTGCGGCCGGCGGCCTCGCCGAGACCGTCCTCGTCGTCTCCTCGAAGTCCGGGTCGACGGTCGAGACGGACTCCGCACGACGCGCGTTCGAGGCTGCGTGGCACGACCTCGGTATCGACCCCGCAGAACGCATCGTGGTCGTGACGGACCCGGGTTCGCCGCTCGACACATCAGCGCGTGAGGCCGGCTACCGCGTCTTCAACGCCGACCCGACCGTCGGCGGGAGGTATTCCGCCCTGACCGCCTTCGGGCTCGTACCGTCGGGCCTCGCCGGCGTCGACATCTCCGAGCTCCTCGACGAGGCGGAGGCGACACTGCTCGAGGTCGCGATCGACGACCCGCGCAACCCCGCGCTCGTCCTCGCCGCCGCCATCGCCGGCAACGCCACGGGCATCCCCCGTCGTGACAAGCTCGGGCTCGTGCCGGACGGCACGCACATCGTGGGTCTGCCCGACTGGATCGAGCAGCTCGTCGCGGAGTCCACCGGCAAGAAGGGCACCGGCATCCTCCCGGTCGTCCTCCTGCCGGTGTCCCCGGAAGTCGAGCAGACCCCGGCGGACCTGCAGATCCTGCGCCTCGTGGACGACGCGGTGCACTTCCAGATCATCGAACAGCACCCCGACGAGATCCTCATCAGCGGTTCGCTCGGCGCGCAGTTCGTGGTGTGGGAGTACGCGACGGCCATCGCAGGTCGCCTGCTGGGCATCGACCCGTTCGATCAGCCCGACGTCGAGTCCGCGAAGGAAGCTACCCGAGGGCTCCTCGACGCGCGCCCCGAGACCGGAGCTCCGGCGTTCGTCGAGGGCGACGTCGAGGTGCGCGTGTCGGATGCCGCTCTGGCCGCCTCCGGCACCCTGGCGGGCGTTCTCGACGCGCTCTGGGCTCGCCTCGGCGCAAGCGGATACGTCGCGATCCAGGCCTACGTCGATCGCACCGCCGTGCCGCAGCTCGCGGGACTTCGGGAGCTCGTCGCCGCCGATAGCGGGCGACCCACCACCTTCGGGTGGGGTCCGCGGTTCCTGCATTCAACCGGCCAGTACCACAAGGGCGGACCGGCCGACGGCGTGTATCTGCAGATCCTCGGTTCGGGCGAAGTCGATCTCGAAATCCCGGGTCGCCCGTTCACCTTCGGTCAACTGATCGCCGCACAGGCTGCCGGCGACGCGTCCGTTCTGATCGCACACGAGCGTCCCGTCGTGACGCTGACCCTCACCGACCCGCAGACAGATGTGTTGGCGCTGTTCGAAGCAGCGCAGTAGGAGAGTTCTTTCCGATGACCGTGGAGATCTCGCGTGGGCACAACCCCCTGCGCGACCCCGATGACCGCCGCCTGAACCGCATCGCCGGTCCCAGCGCGCTCGTCATCTTCGGCGTGACAGGAGACCTGTCGCGCAAGAAGCTCATGCCCGCCGTCTACGACTTGGCCAACCGAGGCCTGCTCCCACCGGGCTTCGCGCTGGTCGGGTTCGCGCGACGCGACTGGGAGGACCAGGATTTCGCGCAGGTCGTGCACGACTCGGTGCGACAGTACGCCCGTACGCCGTTTCGTGAGGAGACGTGGAAGCAGCTGCTGCAGGGCATCCGCTTCGTCTCCGGCGAGTTCGGCGACGATGACGCGTTCCGACGCCTGCGCGAGACCGTTGAGAAGCTCGACGTCGAGCGCGGCACGATGGGCAACCATGCGTTCTACCTCTCGATTCCGCCGCGCGACTTCCCCATCGTCGCGAAGCAGCTCAAGCAGTCGGGTCTCGTCGACGACAAGTCGACGAACCCCGATGCGTGGCGTCGGGTCGTGATCGAGAAGCCCTTCGGTTCCGACCTGCAGACCGCGCGCGAGCTCAACGCTGCGCTCGAGGTCGCATTCCCCGCCGACTCGATCTTCCGGATCGACCACTACCTCGGCAAGGAGACGGTCCAGAACATCCTGGCCCTGCGCTTCGCCAACGAGCTCTACGAGCCGATCTGGAACGCCAACTACGTCGACCATGTGCAGATCACGATGGCCGAGGACATCGGTGTCGCGGGCCGCGCGGGCTATTACGACGGCATCGGTGCAGCGCGCGACGTCATCCAGAATCACCTCCTGCAGCTGCTCGCCCTCACCGCGATGGAGGAGCCGATCTCGATGTCGGCTACCGACCTGCGCTCCGAGAAGGAGAAGGTCCTCGCCGCGGTACGGCTTCCCGACGATCTCTCCGCCGCCACGGCGCGCGGCCAGTACGGCGGTGGCTGGCAGGGCGGCGAGGAGGTCACCGGGTTCCTCGCCGAGGACGGCATGAACCCCGACTCGACCACCGAGACATACGCCGCCGTGAAGCTCGAGATCGCCACGCGCCGCTGGGCCGGCGTGCCGTTCTACCTGCGCACGGGCAAACGTCTCGGCCGTCGCGTGACCGAGATCGCGGTCGTGTTCAAGCGCGCCCCGCAGCATCTGTTCCAGCGGAACCAAACCCTTGAGCTCGGTCAGAACGCGCTCGTCATCCGTGTCCAGCCGGACGAGGGCGTCACGATCCGCTTCGGCTCCAAGGTTCCGGGGGCCGCGAACGAAGTCCGCGACGTCACGATGGACTTCGGATACGGCCACGCCTTCACGGAGTCGAGCCCCGAGGCCTACGAACGCCTCATCCTCGATGTGCTGCTCGGCGACCCGCCGCTGTTCCCCCGTCACGAAGAGGTGGAGCTCTCCTGGAAGATCCTCGACCCCATCGAGGAGCACTGGAGCCAGCAGGGCGGTCCGCTCGAGCAGTACTCCCCCGGCTCCTGGGGTCCCCCGTCCGCCGATGAACTCCTGGCCCGCGACGGCCGCGTCTGGAGGCGCCCGTGATCGTCGATCTGCCCGACACCACCGTCTCGAAGATCGCCCGCTCCCTCGTGAGCGTGCGCGAAGAGGGCGGCGCCGTGGCCCTGGGCCGCGTCCTCACCCTCGTCATCGTGACGACGCACGGCTTGCAGGAGGAGGCGATCGAGGCCGCCAACGACGCGTCTCGTGAGCACCCCATGCGTGTCATCGTGCTCATCGCGAACGTCGAGGGCGACGCGAAGCTCGATGCGCAGATCCGCGTCGGCGGCGACGCCGGAGCGAGCGAGGTCATCGTGCTGCGCGCGCACGGACCGGCGGCCGCCAGCCAGGAGGGTCTCATCACGGGGCTGCTCCTTCCCGACGCCCCTGTCGTCGCATGGTGGCCCGACTTCCCGCCCGACCAGCCCGCGGCATCCGATGTCGGACGCATGGCCCAGCGGCGCATCACGGATGCCTCGACGAAGCCCTTCGCGAAGGATCGCTTGTCGCAGCTCGGCGCCTCGTACGCCCCCGGTGACACGGACCTCGCATGGACGCGTCTGACGCACTGGCGCGAGCAGCTCGCCGCGGTGCTCGACCAGCCGCCGTACGAGCCCGTCACGGGTGTCGAGGTCATCGGAGCGGGCAGTTCCCCCTCGACGGGTCTTCTCGCCGCGTGGCTGCGACTGGAGCTCGACGTGCCCGTGGCGTGGCGATACGCGCCGCAGGGCGATTGGGACCACGGCATCCGTTCGGTGCGACTGACCCGACCGTCCGGCGACATCCTGCTCGAGCGCAGCAACGACATCGACGCGACATTGACTCAGCCGGGGCAGCCCGCCCACGACATCGTGCTGCCTCGGCGGACCCTGCGCGAGTGCCTCGCCGAAGAGCTCCGTCGCCTCGATCCCGACCTCCTGTATGGTCGAGTGATCACGGAAGGCTGGGACCTGATCGGACCCCCCGAGCATCTCGAGGCGTCCCCCCAGTCCGAGTCTTAGGAGCTCCGATGGCGCAGTTGTGGACCGAGAAGCGCGTGGTCGTCAGCGCGGGCGCCGAGACCCTGGCATCCGACGTCGCGGAACGGCTCATCGTGCGCCTCATCCGTCGCTCGCTCGCAGGCAAGACCTCGCACCTCGTCCTCACAGGCGGCAACATCGGCACCGCTGTACTCCGCGCGGCGGGTGCGCATCCGAGGCGCGCGGACGTCGACTGGTCGACGGTTCATTTGTGGTGGGGCGACGAGCGCTTCCTGCCCGCCGGGGACCCCGACCGCAACGACGTCGGTGCGCATGCCGCGTTCATCGATCACATCGACATCCCACGGCAGAACGTCCACCCGCTCGCGGCCGTGGGTGAAGTCGCCGACATGGATGCTGCTGCGGAGGCGTACGCCGCAGAGCTCGCCCGCTACGGCGACGAAGAGCGAGCGTGGCCCGCCTTCTATCTCTGCTTCCTCGGCGTCGGCCCGGACGGCCACATCGCGTCGCTCTTCCCTGATCGCCCCGAGATCCAGGTCACCGACCGCACCGTCGTCGCGGTGCACGACGCTCCGAAGCCCCCGAACGACCGACTGAGCCTCACGCGCCCCGTCCTGAACTCATCACGGTGCGTCTGGCTCGTCGTCTCCGGCGTCGACAAGGCGTCCGCCCTCGGACTGGCGCTCGCGGGCGCGAGCTACGAGACGGTGCCGGCGGCGGGTGCGAAGGGGCGGCGGCGCACTCTCTTCTTCGTCGATGAGGATGCCGCGGCGAACGTTCCCGGCGAACTCATCGATCAGGAGTTCTGAGCGCTCAGGCCTGCCCGCGCCGCTCGCGCAACTGGTGCAGAGCATCCTCGAGGAGGGCGTCGGCCTCTTCCTCGGTACGACGCTCTTTCACATAGGCGAGGTGCGTCTTGTACGGCTCGGTCTTCGCGAGCGCGGGTGGGTTGTCCTTATCGCGACCGGCAGGCAGACCCGAGTGCGGCGAATCGATGACTTCGGGGATCTCCTCCTCGGGAATCCCCGCCGCGAAGTAGCGGACAGTCTCGTTGCCCAGGGCATCCCAGTACGACACCGCGACGCGGTCGGCGTGGTGGCCGTGATCCTGCTCGCCCATGGGTCCGGCACCGACACGGGTGCCGCGGATCGCGTTTCCTCCGGTGGCCATCAGATCCCCTGGAACTTTGTGATGAGTCCGAGCGCGACGATGGAGACGAACCACACGAGCGCAAGGACGACGGTGAAGCGGTTGAGGTTGCGTTCGGCGAGCCCCGACGATCCCATCGCGGAGCTCACGCCGCCGCCGAACATGTCGGACAGTCCGCCACCACGTCCCTTGTGCAGCAGGATCAGGAGGGTCAGCAGGAGGCTGGTGATCCCCAGCAGGACCTGCAGCACGAACTCGAGGATGTCCACAGTCGAAGAAGCCTTTCGCGGCGCCCACGGCAGGGCGCACAAAGGTCGAGTATACCGTTCGCGGACGCCTCCTTCGGGAGGCGTCCGCGAACGCGGGCGTCAGACGCCGACGTGCTTCTGGTACCGGATGATCGCGGCGAACTCGTCCGCGACGAGGCTCGCCCCGCCGACGAGCGCGCCGTCGACATCGGGCTCGCGCATGAAACTCGCGATGTTGCCCGACTTCACCGACCCGCCGTACAGGATGCGCGTGCGCGCCGCAGCGTCGGCTCCGAGTTTGTCGGCGATCACGGCGCGGAGAGCGGCACAGACTTCCTGCGCCTGCTCGGGCGAGGCGACCTGCCCGGTCCCGATGGCCCAGACCGGCTCGTAGGCCACGACGATGTCGGCGTCCGCCGAGACACCCTCGAGGGCGACCTCGAGCTGCCCGACGGAGACGGCGGTGGGACCGGACTCCTCGCGCTGCTCGAGGGTCTCGCCCACGCAGATGACCGGCACGAGGCCGTTTCGCAGTGCCGCCTGCACCTTCTCGCCGACGAGCTCGTCGGTCTCGTGGTGGTAGTCACGGCGCTCGGAGTGCCCGATGATGACGTACCGGCATCCGAGCTTCGACAGGAAGACGCCGGACACCTCACCGGTGTAAGCGCCGGAGTCCTTCGTCGAGAGGTCCTGAGCCCCGAAAGCGAAGGGGATCTTGTCGGCGTCGATGAGGGTCTGCACCGTGCGGATGTCGGTGAACGGCGGGAAGAGGGCGACCTCCACCGAGCCGTCCTCATGCGCGGCGTCCTTCAGCGTCCAGTGCAGCTTCTGGACGAACGCGACCGCCTGCAGATGGTCGAGGTTCATCTTCCAGTTGCCGGCGATGAGGGGGGTACGTGCCATCAGCTTTCCCATCCGAGGATCTCCAGCCCGGGGAGCTTCTTGCCCTCCAGGAATTCCAAGCTCGCGCCGCCGCCGGTCGAGATGTGACCGAACTGGTCGTCCGCGAAGCCGAGCTGACGCACGGCCGCAGCAGAGTCACCGCCACCCACGACCGAGAGTCCGTCCACCTCGGTCAGGGCCTGCGCGACCGCCTTCGTGCCCGCGGCGAATGCCGGCATCTCGAAGACGCCCATGGGCCCATTCCAGAACACGGTCTTCGACGAGCGGATGGCGTCGGCGAAGATCTTCGCGGTCTCGGGGCCGATGTCCAGCCCCATGCCGTCGGCACCGAAGGGGGTGTCCTCGAGCGCGTCCGCGGCGGCCACGACGTGGTCGGCATCGGCCGCGAACCCGGAGGCCATGACGGCATCGACCGGCAGAATGAGCTCGACGCCCTTTTCCGCCGCCGTCGCGATATAGCCCTTGACGGTATCGATCTGGTCGACCTCGAGCAGGCTCCTGCCGACCTTCAGGCCCTGCGCAGCGAGGAACGTGAAGAGCATTCCCCCACCCACGAGGATCTTGTCGGCGCGCGGCAGCAGGTGCTCGATGACGCCCAGCTTGTCGCTGACCTTCGACCCACCGAGGACCACCGCGTACGGACGCTCCGGCTTCTCGGTCAGGCGGTCGAGGACGTCGACCTCCTTCTCGATGAGGAAGCCGGCGGCCGAGGGCAGCAGTTCGGCGAGCTCGTATACCGAGGCCTGCTTGCGATGTACGACGCCGAACCCGTCCGAGACGAGAGCCTCGCCGAGCGCGGCGAGCTGCTCGGCGAACGCGCCGCGCTCGCCGGCATCCTTCGCCGTCTCCCCGGCGTTGAACCGCAGGTTCTCGATGACGGCGACGTCACCGTCCTCGAGGGCGGATGCCGCGGTCTGCGCGGACTCCCCCACGGTGTCGTTCGCGAACGCGACCGGCTTGCCGAGGAGTTCGGACAGGCGCTGTGCGACCGGCTCGAGGCTGTACTTCGGGTCGGGGGCCCCGTCGGGGCGACCGAGGTGCGAGCATGCGATGACGCGCGCGCCCTGGTTGATCAGATGATTGAGCGTGGGAAGAGCCGCCCGGATACGGCCATCGTCCGTGATGACGCCCTCTTTGAGAGGGACATTGAAGTCAACACGGACGATGACGCGCTTACCGGCCAGCGAACCCAGGGAATCGAGGGTACGCAGAGCCATGATGTTCTAGATCAGAGCTTCTCGGCGACGAGCTCGGTGAGGTCGACGAGACGGTTCGAGTAGCCCCACTCGTTGTCGTACCACGCCGACACCTTGACGAGGTTGCCCGAGACGTTCGTCTGGCCCGCGTCGAAGACCGACGAGTGCGGGTCGTGGACGATGTCGGTCGAGACGATCGCGTCGGTGTTGTACTTCAGGTAGCCCACGAGCGGACCCTCCGACGCGGCCTTCTCGTACGCCGCGTTGATCTGGTCGACGGTCAGCCCCTCGGTCGGGGTGATGATCGTGAGGTCGACGATCGAGCCGGTGGGAACCGGAACGCGGTACGACGAGCCGGACAGCTTGCCGTTGAGCTCGGGCAGGACGAGACCGATGGCCTTCGCGGCACCGGTCGCGGCCGGGACGATGTTGATCGCCGCGGCGCGAGCGCGGTGCAGGTCGCTGTGCGGGCCGTCCTGCAGGTTCTGGTCGGCCGTGTACGCGTGCGCGGTCATCATGAAGCCGCGCTCGATGCCGAAGTTGTCGTTGAACACCTGCGCGAGGGGTGCGAGGCAGTTCGTGGTGCACGACGCGTTGGAGATGATGTTCATCGTCGCCGAGTCGTAGTCACCGTCGTTGACGCCCATGACGAACGTGCCGTCGACATCGGTGCCGGGAGCCGAGATGATGACCTTCTTCGCGCCACCGTCGATGTGCTTCTTGGCGTCGACGGCCTTGGTGAAGCGGCCCGTCGATTCGATCACGATGTCGACACCCAGCTCGCCCCAGGGCAGGTTCGCGGGGTCGCGCTCTTCGAAGACCTTGATGGACTTGCCATTGACGGTGATCGAGTCCGCGTCGTACGAGATCTCGGCGTCGAGGCGGCCGCCGACGGAGTCGTACTTGAGCAGGTGGGCGAGCGTCTTGTTGTCGGTGAGGTCGTTCACCGCCACGATCTCCAGGTCCGCGCCCTGCTCGAGCGCCGCGCGGAGGAAGTTTCGTCCAATACGGCCGAAGCCGTTGATGCCGATCTTGACAGACACGTTGTCTCCCGATTCTGTCGCGTCGTGTTGGCGGTGCCGAGCACCTCGACGCGTTCGATTGGTATATGAGAAGAGGATGCCGGGTCTTCCCCGCTGCCGGGCGGGACCCGGCATCCTCACCTGGTCACGACACTACTACTTGAGCAGGCCCGCCGTCTTCTCGCGCGCCGTCGAAAAGCGCTCGGCGACGTTGCCCCAGTTGGCGATGTTCCAGACGGCCTTGACGTAGTCGGCCTTGACGTTGAGGTAGTCCAGGTAGAAGGCGTGCTCCCACATGTCGAGCTGGAAGATCGGGACGGTGCCCTGCGCCGTGTTCGACTGCTGGTCGAAGAGCTGCTGGATGATGAGTTGCTCGCCGATCGGGTCCCAGCTGAGCACCGCCCAGCCGGAACCCTGGATGCCGGTGGCCGCGGCCGTGAAGTGGGCCTGGAACTTGTCGAAGCCGCCGAAGTTGTCGTCGATCGCAGCCTTCAGCTCGCCCTCGGGCTCACCGCCGCCGCCGTCGTTGGCCGGGGCGAGGTTCGTCCAGAAGATCGAGTGGTTGACGTGACCGCCGAGGTTGAAGGCGAGGTCCTTCTCGAGCTTGTTCACGTTCGCCAGGTTGCCGGTCTCGCGCGCCTCGGCGAGCTGCTCGAGCGCGGTGTTCGCGCCCGTGACGTAGGCCTGGTGATGCTTGTCGTGGTGCAACTCCATGATCTTGCCGCTGATGTGGGGCTCGAGGGCCGCGAAATCGTACGGGAGGTCCGGGAGTGTGTACTTCGCCATGTTCTCTTCTTCCTGTTCGCGCCGCGCGCGGGGCGCGGCGGGGGGACGAGTCTCATCCTATTGACGTGCAACGCTCGCGACAGGGGGTTGTTCCCTCTCTGCCGCACCACTACGCCTCTACCGCGAACCGGCCGGCGACCGGCGGAAGTGCGGCGCGTCAGTCCTCGAAGCCCTCGGGGACGGCGGATTCGGTGCCGGGAATGCCGTCGGCGGTCGCCTTCTTGTCTGCCATCGCCAGCAGGCGGCGGATGCGGCCGGCGACGGCGTCCTTCGTGAGCGGCGGGTCGGCATGATGACCGAGTTCGTCCAGGCTCGCGTCGCGGTGCGACAGCCGCAGCTCCCCCGCCTCCTTGAGGTGATCGGGCACGTCATCTCCGAGGATCTCGAGAGCCCGTTCCACGCGCGCGCACGCCGCGACGGCGGCCTGAGCCGATCGTCGCAGGTTGGCGTCGTCGAAGTTCACGAGGCGGTTCACGCCCGCGCGCACCTCGCGACGCTGCCGCATCTCCTCCCACGCATCGGCCGTGCGGATCGCCCCCATCTCGGCGAGGGCGACCCGGATGGCATCGCCGTCGCGCACGACGACGCGCGGGATGCCGCGGACCTCGCGCGCCTTCGCGGTGATGCCCAGGCGATGCGCTGCCCCGACGAGTGCCATGGCTGCCTCGCCCGACGGGCAGGCGATCTCGAGCGCGGCGGAGCGCCCGGGATCGGACAGTGACCCGGCCGCGAGGAACGCGCCGCGCCACACCGCCGCGAGGTCCGGTCGCGCGCCCGTCGTGAGCTTGTTCGGCAAGCCCCGAACCGGACGGCGCCGCTGATCCAGCAGTCCGGTCTGGCGGGCGAGGGTTTCGCCGCCGTCGATCACCCGGACCGCGAACGTGCCGCCGGTGCGACCACCCGACGCCTGCACTCGGTGCAGTTCGGGCCGCACCCCGTAGAGCTCCATGATGTCGCGGGCGACACGTCGAGCGAGCAGATCCGACTCGAGCTCGGCCTCTACCGCGACGCGTCCGGCGATCTGGTGCAGTCCCCCTGAGAACCGGAGGATCGCGGTCAGTTCCGCCACGCGAGCCGTGGGTCGAGGGTCACGTACCCCGGCCAGCTCGGTCTTCACGTCGACGGTTGGTGACACGGCGATCCTTCGGTTTTCGGTGCGGGGACGAACGACCAGCCTACTCGCGTCCGAGGTCTCGATGCTTCACGCGGACCGCCACTCCGGGCACCTCCGAGAGCCGCGCCGCAAGCTCGACCGCGGTCACGACCGACCGGTGCTTGCCCCCCGTGCACCCGATCGCGACGACCGAATGCCGCTTGTTCTCCCGCTGGTATCCCTCCAGCACGGGGTGCAGCGCGGTCGCGTACGCATCGATGAACTCTCGCGCCCCGGTCTGGCCGAGGACGAACTCGCGCACCGGCTCCTCCTCCCCCGTCAGCCCCTTCAGTTCGGGAATCCAGAACGGATTGGGCAGGAACCGCATGTCAGCGACGAGGTCGACGTCGGTGGGGAGACCGTACTTGAATCCGAAGCTCATGACCGTGACCGTGTGCCGGGCCTCGCCCTCCTCACTGAACAGGTCGACGACGCGGGTCGCGAGCTGGTGGATGTTCAGTGCGCTCGTGTCGATGAGGACGTCCGCGCTCTCGCGGATCACCGCGAGCCGCTCGCGCTCGCGCCGGATTCCGTCGAGGATCGTTCCGTCCGCCTGCAGCGGGTGGGGGCGCCGGACGGACTCGAAACGACGCACGAGCACGTCGTCAGAGGCATCCAGGAAGAGCACCCGGACTTGTCTCGCTGCGCGCAGCGCACTCGCCACAGCGGGGAGCTCGCGAAAGAGATCGCGGCCGCGCACGTCGACGACGGCGGCGATCTTCGGCAGCGCGCCGGCGGCGAGGTCGGAGATGTCGAGCAGCGGCCGGAGCATCTGCGGAGGAAGGTTGTCGACGACGTACCAATCCAGATCTTCGAGCGCGTTCGCGGCGGTCGTGCGCCCGGCGCCGGACATCCCGGTCACGATCAGGATCTCGCCGGCGACCTCGTCCTCAGCCACGTGTCCTCCCCACGATCTCCTTCAGCCTAGCGAGTCGACGCGGTCTCTCGAGCCTCGCGGGCGGGTGCCGCCCGCTTCGCGAGGCGCTCCTCGATGGCTGCGGCGAGCTTGGGGCCTATGCCGGGAAGCTCGATGATCTCTGCGACGCTCGCTCGACTCAGCGCCGCAACGGAGCCGAAGTGCTTGAGGAGCGCTTTGATCCGCGCCTCACCGAGTCCTGGCACCTCCGCGAGCACCGTCGTGATGTCTCGTTTGCGACGCGTGCGCTGGTGTGTGATCGCGAAGCGATGCGCCTCATCGCGCAGTCGTTGAAGCAGGTACAGCGCTTCCGAGGTACGCGGAAGGATGACGGGGTAGTCGTCGCCCGGCAGCCAGATCTCCTCGAGTCGCTTCGCGATCCCGCAGAGGGCGATCTCGGTGTGGCCGGAGTCCTGGAGGGCACGGGCGGCGGCGGCGACCTGCGGGGCGCCGCCATCGACGACGAGCAACTGGGGACGGTACGCGAATCGAGGACGCTTGCGCTCCGTCACCACGGGCGCCTCGGCATCCTGTGCGGCGGCGACGGCGCGCGCGGCGGCCTCGGCGTCGGCCGCTGCGTCGTCCCGATCGACGTGCGCGAGACGACGCATCAGAACCTGATACAGGGAGTCGGTGTCGTCGGTCGTCTCCGGAACACCGAAGGAGCGGTACTGATCCTTGCGCGGCAGGCCGTCTTCGAAGACCACCATGGATGCCACGACGTTGGTCCCGGACAGGTGCGAGACGTCGTAGCATTCGATGCGCAAAGGCGCCTCGTCCATGCCGAGCGCGAGCTGCAGATCGGTGAGCGCCTTCGTGCGGGCGGTGTAATCGGACGTGCGGCGCGTCTTGTGCAGGATCAGCGCCTGCTGGGCATTGATCGTGGCGGTGCGCAGCAGATCGGCCTTCCGTCCGCGCTGCGCGACCTGGAGCGAGACGCGCTTGCCGCGACGCTCCTGCAGCCACTGCTCGAGTTCCGCGGCATCGTCCGGGAGCGTCGGAACCAGGACCTGGCGCGGGATCTCACTCGGACTCGCCGCACCATATGTGCGCTGCAGGACCTGGTCCACGAGATCGGCGCCGGAGATATCGAGCTCCTTGTCGATCGTCGTCGCGCGAACACCCCGGACGCGCCCGCCGCGCACCACGAAGTGCTGAACGGCGGCCGAGAGCTCGTCCTCGGCGATGCCGAACAGGTCGGCGTCGGTGTCGTCGGCGAGGACGAGGGAGCTGCGGCTGAGCACCGCATCGATCGCCTGAAGTCGGTCCCGATATCGCGCCGCGGCCTCGTAGTCCATCGCGGCGGATGCCTCGCGCATCCGGGCCGTGAGTTCTCGCGTGAACCGGGCGTCGCCGCCCGCCATGAAGGCCACGAAATCATCGACGATCGCGCGGTGCTCCTCGATCGTGACCTTCATCGAGCACGGGCCGCCGCACCGCCCGATCTGTCCGGGGAAGCACGGGCGGCCCGTCGCCATCGCCTTCTTGTAGGAGGCATCCGAACACGTGCGGATCGGGAACACCTTGATCATGAGGTCGATCGTGTCGTGTACGGCCCAGATTTTCGGGTACGGCCCGAAATAGCGCGCGCCCGGGATGCGCCGGTTGCGTGTCACGATGACGCGCGGCGCCTCGTCGGCGAGGGTGATCGCCATGTACGGGTAGGACTTGTCGTCCTTGTATCGGACATTGAAGGGCGGCGAGAACTCCTGGATCCACATGTACTCGAGTTGGAGCGACTCGACGTCGCTCGCGACGACCGTCCACTCGACGGACGCCGCGGTCAGCACCATCCGGCGGGTGCGCTCGTGCAGCGTGTGCAGAGGGGCGAAGTAGTTCGACAGCCGCGCGCGCAGATTCTTCGCCTTGCCGACATACAGCACTCGCCCGTCGGCGTCGCGGAAGCGGTACACCCCGGGCTGTGTCGGGATCTCCCCCGGCTTCGGCTTGTACGGAAGCGCGTTCGCCATGTCAGCCGGCCTTGCGCCCTTCGGCGAGTTCGGGGACGAGCGCAGCCACGGTGGACCGGCCGCCGAGGACTTCGGCGAGGAAGGCGCCGGTGTGGCTCTCCGCGACACGAGCGACCTGCTCCGGCGTCCCGGTGGCGACGATCTGGCCACCGCCGGACCCGCCCTCGGGACCGAGGTCGATGATCCAGTCCGCAGACTTGATGACATCGAGGTTGTGCTCGATCACGATGACTGTGTTGCCCTTGTCGACGAGCCCGCCGAGCACCTCGAGCAGTCGCGCGACGTCCTCGAAATGCAGACCCGTGGTCGGCTCGTCGAGCACGTACACGCTGCGCCCGTTGGAGCGGCGTTGCAGCTCGGTCGCGAGCTTGACACGCTGAGCCTCGCCACCCGAAAGCGTCGTGGCGGACTGCCCGAGGCGCACGTATCCGAGCCCGACGTCGACGAGGGTCTTGAGGTAGCGGTGGATCGCCTGGATCGGTTCGAAGAACTCGGCCGCCTCGGAGATCGGCATCTCGAGCACTTCGGCGATGTTCTTGCCCTTGTAGTGGACGCTCAGCGTGTCGCGGTTGTAACGCTTGCCGTGGCACACTTCGCAGTCGACGTACACGTCCGGCAGGAAGTTCATCTCGATCTTGATCGTGCCGTCACCGGAGCACGCCTCGCAGCGACCGCCCTTGACGTTGAAGCTGAACCGGCCCGGCTGATAGCCGCGCACCTTCGCTTCGCTCGTCTCGCTGAAGAGCGTTCGGATGCGGTCGAACACACCCGTGTACGTCGCCGGATTCGAGCGCGGCGTCCGTCCGATGGGCGCCTGGTCGACGTGGACGACCTTGTCGAGGTTGTCGAGTCCCGTGACGCGTGTGTGCTTGCCGGCGACGCGGCGCGCGCCGTTGAGCTTCGTCGCGAGCACTTCGTAGAGGATGCCGTTGACGAGCGACGACTTGCCCGAGCCGCTGACCCCCGTGACGGCGGTGAGAACGCCGAGCGGGAAATCGGCCGTCACGTTCTTGAGGTTGTTCTCGCGCGCGCCGACCACCGACAGCATGCGCTTCTTGTCGATCTTGCGGCGCTTCTTCGGCGTCTCGATCGCCCGTCGCCCGCTGAGGTACGCACCGGTGAGCGACCGGTCCTCGGTGAGCAGCGACGAGAGCGGCCCGGAGTGGACGACCTCTCCCCCGTGCACGCCGGCGCGCGGGCCGATGTCGACGACCCAGTCCGCCGCGTGCACCGTCTCCTCGTCGTGCTCGACGACGATGAGTGTGTTTCCGAGGCTCTTCAAGTGCACGAGGGTCTCGATGAGACGACGGTTGTCGCGCTGGTGCAATCCGATCGACGGCTCGTCGAGCACGTAGAGCACGCCCGTGAGGCCGGAGCCGATCTGCGTCGCGAGGCGGATGCGCTGCGCTTCGCCGCCGGAGAGCGACCCGGCCGCACGACTGAGGCTCAGGTAGTTGAGTCCCACTTGGATGAGGAAGTCGAGCCGCGCGCGGATCTCCCGCAGCACGGCAGCCGCGATCTTCGCCTCGCGGTCGCTCAGCTCGAGCTCGGCGAAGTAGGCCTGCGCGTCGCCGAGGCTCATGCGGGAGGCATCCGCGATCGACCGACCGTGCACGAGTACGGCGAGGACCTCGGGCTTGAGGCGGTCGCCGTGGCAGACAGGACACGGCACTTCGCGCAGGTATTCGGCCCACCGCTGCCGCTGGGTGTCGGTTTCGGCCTGCGTGTACTGACGCTCGATGTACGGCACGACGCCCTCGAAGCCCGACGAGTAGCGCATCTCGCGGCCGTACCGGTTCTTCCACTTGACCGTGACCTTGTAGTTCTCCCCGCGGAGCACGGCCTCCTGCACCTCGGAGCGGAGCTTGCGCCACGGCGTGTCCAGAGAGAAGCCGAGATCATCGGCGAGGCCGACCAACAGCCGCTCGTAGTACTGGTACAGACCCTTGCCCTGCGTCGTCCACGGGATGATGACGCCCTCGTTGATCGAGAGTTCCTCGTCGCCCAGCATGAGCTCGACGTCCACGGACATCCGCGTGCCGAGTCCGGAGCACGCCGGGCAGGCCCCGAACGGCGCGTTGAAGGAGAAGGTGCGCGGCTCGATCTCCGTGAGCTGGAGGGGGTGGCCGTTCGGGCACGCGAGCTTCTCGCTGAAGCTCTGCCAGGCGGCGTCCCCCTCTTCGTCGACGAAATTGACCTGCATGATGCCACCGGCGAGCCCGAGCGCCGTTTCGACGGAATCGGTGACGCGACCGAGGATGTCGGGGGCGGCGACGAGGCGGTCGACGACGACTGCGATGTCGTGCTTGTAGCTCTTCTTGAGCACCGGCGGCTCCGAGAGCTGGATGAGATCGCCGTCGACGACCGCGCGCGCGTAGCCCTTCGCGGAGAGTTCCTTGAAGAGGTCGACGAACTCGCCCTTCTTCTGCGTGACGACGGGCGCGACGATCTGGTAGCGGGTGCGGTCGGGCAGATCCATCAGCTGGTCCGCGATCTGCTGCACCGTCTGGCGCTGGATCTGGGCTCCGCACTCGGGGCAGTGCGGTACGCCGATGCGCGCCCACAGCAGACGCATGTAGTCGTGGATCTCGGTGATCGTGCCGACCGTCGAGCGCGGGTTGCGGTTGGTCGACTTCTGGTCGATCGACACCGCCGGGCTGAGGCCCTCGATGAAGTCGACATCGGGGCGATCCACCTGACCGAGGAACTGGCGCGCGTACGCACTCAACGACTCGACGTAGCGCCGCTGGCCCTCCGCGAAGATCGTGTCGAACGCGAGGGACGACTTGCCCGATCCGGAGAGGCCGGTGAAGACCACGAGCGAATCGCGTGGGATGTCGAGATCGACGTTCTTGAGGTTGTGGACGCGGGCTCCGCGGACGCTGAGTTTCGAGGCTGCGACAGGGACGATAGGCACTCGTCAAGCTTAGGCGGGGCCTCCGACATCGGGCCCGGCGTGCGCTCTGGGCGTAGGGTCCCTTCCGCATTCTGCTGTGCGCGACTACCGTGCGAGGCACAGCGACGGGAGCGAACACGATGACTCCGAAGAACACGATCTGTCTCTGGTACGACCGCGACGCCGAGGCCGCGGCCCGCTTCTACGCAGCGACCTTCCCCGACAGCGAGGTCCGCGCCGTGCGGCGGCGAAGAGAGCATGTGCGGGTGGTGCAAGGATGCCTGGGGCATCAGCTGGCAGATCACGCCGCGTGTGCTGAGCGAGGCGATGGCGGCGGGAGGCGCCGCGGCTGAGCGCGCCTTTCGCGCGATGATGACCATGCGCAAGATCGACGTCGCCGCGATCGAGACCGCCATCGCGGCGGACTGAACGCGCCTATGCGGGGCGACGCCCGGCGAAGGGCGCGAGCGCATCGCGCAGGTCCGCAAGATGCTCCGCGTCCAGCCCGGTGGCCGCCATCACTTGAGCGGGAACGGCAAGCGCCTGCTCACGGAGCTCGCGACCGGCCGCGGTCAGTCCGACGTCGAGCACGCGCTCGTCGCGCGAGCTGCGCGTGCGTGAGACAAAACCCAGAGCCTCGAGCCTCTTGACGAGGGGGGAGAGCGTCGGCGGCTCCATGGCGAGATCGGCGGCGAGGTCGCCGAGCGGGCGGGGAGATCTCTCCCACAGCGCCAGCATCACGAGGTACTGCGGGTGAGTGAGCCCGAGCGGCTCCAGAATCGGCCGGTAGATCGCGACGACGTTGCGCGCGGCGGTGACGAGTGCGAAGCACAGCTGGTTGTCGAGCTTGAGCATCGCCTCGCGAGGATCCGCAGTCATGGCATCCTTCCCTCATTAGTTAGTACACTAATCATCATGACACGAAGCGATTCCGATCGTCCCCCACTGCGAGCGCGGGTCCGGGCCGCCGGAGGCTGGTACGCCTACCTCAACAGCAGACTGATCCGTTTCGCCGGCCCCGCTTCCGTGGGTCCGTACGACACTCAGCCCGAGCCCGTGCGCGCCGAACGCGCGTGCCCACTGTGCGGCGCGCCGATGTCGCAGCACTCATTCGACCGCTCGGGACCGAAGCCGCTGATGACCTGCCCGGCCTGAGGTCCGGCCGCAGCCCCGCGCTCAGGCCCGGCGAGCCCGCTTGCGCGCGAGGGCCCACTCGACCTCGTCGGGGTCACTGTGCGGCACGATGCCATGCGCCGTGATCTGATGGCGTTCGTCGCCCTTGCCGACGATGACGAGCAGGTCGCCGGCCTCTGCGAGGTCGACGGCGTGGTGGATCGCCTCCGCGCGGCCGGCGACCTCGAAGACTTGAGCGCTCGAGCCGCGCGTGCCGGCGACGACCGCACGACGGATCATCGCGGGGTCCTCGTCGGCGGGGTTGTCGTCGGTAACGACGACGACG
Organism: Microbacterium sp. MMO-20; assembly: GCF_037147735.1. Lineage (NCBI taxonomy): Bacteria > Bacillati > Actinomycetota > Actinomycetes > Micrococcales > Microbacteriaceae > Microbacterium > Microbacterium sp. MMO-20. The sequence goes on from NZ_JBBCUU010000008.1 coordinate 65,048, forward strand.
TCGGATGCCATGGCGGAGAACCGCCCCATCAGCGGCCGCTTGTGCGCGTCGCGATTACCGTTCGACCCGATCACGGTGATGATGCGTCCCCGAGTTGCGGGGCGCAGCGCGCACAGCAGCGCGTTGATCGCCTCCGGCTTGTGCCCGGCATCGATGACGACACGGAAATCCGCGTCGACCGGGACGAACTGCACCCGACCTTCGGGTCCCGTGAAGTCCGCGAGGCCTTCGACGGAGCGCTCGAGCGGGTAACCCACGCGATCGAGGGCCGCAACGGCCGCGAGGATATTGCTCACTGTGAACGTCCCGATGATCGGCGTCGTGAAGCGCGCGGACTGCCCCTCCGGGCCGACCACGGTGAAAGCCGAGCCATCCGGGCCGAGGTCGATGTCGACCGCGCGCCAGTCGGCGTCGCGTCCGGTGATCGAGAAGGACTCCGTGTGCAGCTCGGGGTCGTCGTGGAAGCGGCGGCCAGCCTGATCGTCGATGTTGACGAGAGCGAGCCGTGACATCGCGGGCGTCAGCAATTCGCGCTTCGCGGCGCGGTAATTCTCCTGCGAGCCGTGGAAGTCGAGGTGGTCGTGGCCGAGGTTGAGGAAGACGGCAACGTCGAAAACCAATCCGTCGACACGTCGCATCGTGATCGCCTGGCTCGACACCTCCGAGGAGACCCACGCGACGGCCTCTTCCCGCATCTTCGCGAGGAGCGCGTGGAGGGCCGGCGCTTCGGGCGTGGTCAGCTTCGTCGGCACCGGAATGCCGTCGATCTTGGATCCCATCGATCCGATGAGGCCGCTGCGGCGTTCGCCGAGCGCGGCATCGATGAGGAACGTCGTGGAAGTCTTGCCCTGCGTGCCGGTCACGCCGATCGTCTTCAGCGCGGCCGCGGGAAAGTCGTAGAACCAGGCGGAGAGCCGGCCGAGGACAGCGCGAGGGTCCTCGACCACGATGAGCGGAACGCCCGCGGCGACGAACTCCGCCCCGGCGGGATCAGTGAGCACCGCGACGGCCCCCGCAGCGAGGGCATCGGCGGCGAAGCGGGCACCGTGTGTGCTCGCGCCGGCCGCGGCGACGAAGAGATCTCCGGCGCGCACGCCACCGGTACTCAGCGCGATGCCGTGCGCGGCCGGACCGTCGACGCGGAGATCGCCACCCACCTGCGCGGCGATGTCTGCGAGGGAGTGGGAGACGTCGGCCGACGGCCTTTCGTCATGCTTCTGCCGCGGGGAGTCGTTCGTCACAGGTGCCTCTCGCGCCCCCTCGGGCGACCGTCGTGCTAACCCCACGACGATACCAAACGCGGGGCTCGCCACCGCCTCAGCCCAGGAGGGTTCGCCCGGCGTCGTCGATCGTCCACCCGGGGTTCACGGCGATCTCCCATGGGTGCCCGTCCGGGTCGATGAACACGCCCGAGTATCCGCCCCACTCCGTCTCGTCAGCGTGCCTCGCGATGCGCGCCCCCGCCGTCTCTGCAACGGTCAGCGTGGCATCGACCTCGTCACGAGTGCTGACGTTCTGCGCGAGGGTCACACCGCCCCATCCGCCGCTGTCGGCAGTCCCCGAATCCGCCGCCAGCGCAGTGCTCCATCAGGCGTGTCCCGCCTTCTCCATTGCGCGCAACTCCTTCTTGAGGTCCTGTACCTCGTCGCGGAGGCGCCCGGCGAGCTCGAACTTGAGCTCGGAGGCTGCGGCGAGCATCTGCGCCGTGAGGTCCCCGATCGTCGCCTCGAGCTGCATCGCGCCCTCGGCCGCGATGCCTTCGCGGCGCAGCTGCGGTGTCGGCGACTTGCCCTTGCCGGACTTGTTCTTCGCCGTCGCGCGGCCGTTCATCAGCGACTGCGTATCGGATGCCTCCCTCGCGAGCGCGTCGGTGATGTCGGCGATCTTCTTGCGCAGCGGCTGCGGGTCGATGCCGTGCTCGAGGTTGTAGGCGATCTGCTTCTCACGGCGGCGATCGGTTTCCTCGATCGCGGAGCGCATCGAATCGGTCATGTTGTCGGCGTACATATGAACCTCGCCCGAGACGTTCCGCGCCGCGCGGCCGATGGTCTGGATGAGCGATGTGCCGCTGCGGAGGAACCCTTCTTTGTCCGCATCCAGAATCGCGACGAGAGACACCTCTGGCAGGTCGAGACCCTCGCGGAGGAGGTTGATGCCGACCAGCACGTCGTACACGCCCTGGCGAAGCTCCGTCAGCAGCTCGACGCGGCGCAGGGTGTCGACATCGGAATGCAGATAGCGAACGCGCACCCCGTGCTCGCCGAGGAAGTCGGTGAGCTCCTCCGCCATCTTCTTCGTCAGCGTCGTGACGAGCACGCGCTCGTCGCGCTCCACCCTCACCCGGATCTCCTCGAGCAGGTCGTCGATCTGGCCCTTCGACGGCTTCACGATGATCTCGGGGTCGACGAGACCTGTCGGGCGGATGATCTGCTCCACGACGCCATCGGCGATGCCCATCTCGTACTTGCCGGGAGTCGCCGACAGGTACACGGTCTGACCGATGCGCTGTTTGAACTCGTCGAAACGCAACGGCCGGTTGTCCATCGCGCTGGGAAGCCGGAAGCCGTGGTCGACGAGGGTGCGCTTGCGCGAGGCATCCCCCTCGTACATCGCGCCGATCTGCGGAACCGTGACATGCGACTCGTCGATGACGAGAAGGAAGTCGTCGGGGAAGAAGTCGAGCAGCGTGTGCGGCGGCTCTCCCGGCGACCGTCCGTCGAGATGACGCGAGTAGTTCTCGATGCCCGAGCAGAACCCGAGCTGCTGCAGCATTTCGAGGTCGAACGTCGTACGCATGCGCAGGCGCTGGGCCTCGAGCAGTTTGCCCTGCCCTTCGAACTCCTTCAGCCGTTCGCCGAGCTCCGTCTCGATCGTGCCGATCGCACGATGGACCGTGTCGGTCCCGGCGACGTAGTGGGATGCCGGGAAGATCGGCACGCTGTCGAGCCGCTGCACGATGTCGCCCGTGAGCGGGTGCAGCATGTAGAGCGCTTCGATCTCGTCGCCGAACAGCTCGATGCGCACGGCGTACTCCTCGTAAACCGGGATGATCTCGATCGTGTCGCCGCGGACACGGAAGTTACCGCGGGAGAAGTCCACGTCGTTGCGGTTGTACTGCATCGCGATGAACTTGCGGATGAGCGCATCGCGGTCGTACCGCTCCCCCACCTGCAGCGCGACCATCGCTCGCAGGTACTCCTCCGGCGCGCCGAGGCCGTAGATGCACGAGACGGTCGACACCACGACGACGTCGCGACGGCTCAGCAAGGAGTTCGTCGTCGAGTGCCGCAGTCGCTCGACCTCGGCGTTGATCGACGAGTCCTTCTCGATGAAGGTGTCCGTCTGCGGCACGTATGCCTCAGGCTGGTAGTAGTCGTAGTAGCTCACGAAGTATTCGACCGCGTTGTTCGGCATGAGGTCGCGGAACTCGTTCGCCAGCTGCGCCGCGAGCGTCTTGTTGTGCGCGAGCACGAGGGTCGGACGCTGGACCTGCTCGACGAGCCATGCGGTGGTCGCAGACTTTCCCGTACCGGTCGCCCCCAGAAGCACGACATCGGTCTCGCCGGCGTTGATGCGTGCCGCGAGCTCGGCAATAGCCTGGGGCTGATCGCCGCTCGGCGCATACTCGCTCACGACCTCGAATGGGCGAACGGATCGGGTGGTCTGCATGATTCCAGCGTAGGCGGGGCCACCGACACGCGGGCCGGCGTTCGCCGCGGGCATGTGCGAAGGACATCCACTCCGTACGCTGGAGACATGCTGGAGTTCCTCGTCGGGTCGAGCCTCGCCGCCGCCGCGGGGCTCAACGCGTGGATGCCGCTGTTCGCGCTCGGCCTCCTCGACCGCCTGCTGCCGGGGTTCGCGCTGCCGAACGCGTGGTCCTGGCTCTCGGGCGACGTCGCACTGTGGATCATCGGCACCCTCCTCATCGTCGAGATCGTCGCCGACAAGATCCCCGCCGTGGATTCGGTCAACGATGTGATCCAGACCGTCGTCCGCCCGGCGTCCGGAGGCATCGCCTTCGGAGCCGGCGTCGGCGCCCAGGAGGTCGCAGACCCCGCGCGGCTCTTCGCCGACGGGACCTGGGTGCCGGTCGTGATCGGCGTTGTCATCGCGCTCCTCGTCCACCTCGCCAAGGCCGCGATCCGCCCCGTGGCGAACATGGCGTCGGCTGGTCTCGCCGCTCCGGCGCTCTCGACCGCCGAGGACGTCTCCTCGCTGGCACTCGCGCTCGCGGCGATCCTCGCGCCGGTCATCGCGGGCGTGCTCCTCGTCGGCCTCGCCGTGGCGGCCGTCGTGCTGCTACGTCGCCGACGGCGTTCGCAGACGCGCCCACAGGGCGTCGGTCTGCGCGAGCGTGGCCTCGACTGACCCGGACGTGTCGATGATCACGTCGGCGATGGCGCGGCGGGTCTCATCGTCCGCCTGCGAGGCGATCCGAGCGGATGCCTCGTCAGCGTTCAGTCCGCGCAGCTCGACGAGGCGGCGCGCGCGCAGTTCGGCCGGCGCGTCCGCCACGACGATGAGGTCCCACGGGTCATTTGCGCGGGCCTCCACGAGAAGCGGCACGTCGTAGACGACGACCGCCTCCGGGTCGGCGGCCAGCGCCGCGGCGAATCTCCGCGCCGATTCCGCTTGCACGGCCGGGTGCACGATCGCGTTGAGTCGCGCAAGGGCCTCGGGCTTGCCGAAGACCCGGGCTCCGAGCATGGCGCGGTCGAGCGACCCGTCGGGCGCGATCACGTCGGAACCGAAAGCCTCGACGATTCCGGTGAGCACGGGCGAGCCCGGCTGCTGGACGTCGCGCACGATCGCGTCGGCATCGACGATGACGGCGCCGTGCTCGGCCAGCCTCCGCGCGATCGTGGACTTTCCGGACGCGATCCCGCCGGTGAGCGCGATGAGGGTCATACGGTTCAGCCTGTCACGACGCGGAGCCGGATGCACCGAGCAGCACCGACGATCCGGGCGTCTCGATCGCGAGACGCGCGGCCGCCAGGGCGATGCGCTGGAGCGACGCGAACTCGTACCCGATGTCCTCGGTGAAGGCCACACCCACACCAACGACCGGGAAGAGCCCTGACTCCGCCGCCGAGAGCTCCTCCATGCAGCCTCGATAGATCGTCGCGCCGAGCCGGCGCGCGTCGGCAGCCGTCGGTGCGGGCGTGCAGACAGCGAGTTCGGTGTCCGCGTCCTCCCCGACGATCGCCGACGCGGGCGCGTATCGGCGAACCGCCTGCCGGCACGAGTGGGCCACGGCGTCGGCGATCTCCGCGCCGAAGGCGCGACGGATCTCTGCAACGCCGTCGACGTGGATGACGATGATCGCGACGCCGTCCGCCCGCCACGACGCGCGCGCGAGGATATCGGCCGCCGCATCGGCGAAAGTCCGGGCGCGCATGACACCGTCCGCGGCGACGCCGCCCTCCGTGAGCCAGGCGTAGCGACTCTCCGCCGTCCGGTGCGAGCGGAGCACCGACGTGACGATCGCGGCGACGACGGTGAGTGTCATCGTCACGAAGTTCGCGCTGATCGATCCGAACCAGGTGGAGAAGAGCGGGCTGTCGGGTCCGAGCGTCACGAAGAGCACGACGCGCACGGCGTAGAACACCGCGACGAACACGAGCACGGCCGTCAACGCCCACGAAGTGCGCAGGCGCCGCAGCGGGGCGCGCAGGATCTCGATCGCGCCCGCCGTGAAGAGGAGCACCAGGCTGACAGCCATGACGGGCCACCCTCCCCAGCTACCCCGCACCGGAGTTTCGATCAGAGCCGCGACGAGTGTCACGAGGGCGAGCACGGCGACGACCGCCGCGGCGACGGCGCCGGGCCGATCGTTGAAGCGGCGGCTGCCCAGCCACATGAAGCCCGGCACGAGGACGAAGAGCGCATTGCCGATCGCGACGGGGATCATGTTTCCGATGCCCGCGGACCACGCCATGTAGGCGAACGTCGTGAGGACGCCGCACAGGAACGCCACCGCCCAGAGCCGGCCGGGGCCCGTGTCACGGCGGAGGATCGTCTCGATGATGTATGTCATGCTCGCGACGGTTGCCACGACGGCGGTCGTCACAGTGAGCGTGAAGAGATCGATTGTCATGCGCCGCTCTCCTCGCGCCCTCGCGTCGGCAGCTCCACGGTGAACGTGGAACCGAACCCCGGGGTGGACTCGACCGAGAGGCGGCCGCCGTGGGCCTTCACGATCTCGGCGCTGATGGCGAGCCCGAGTCCATTGCCGGCCACGTCCTCCGAGGCGCGGAAGAATCGCTCGAAGACGCGTTGACGGTCGGCTTCGGCGATGCCGACTCCGGTGTCGCGCACCTCGATGACGCTCGTGTCACGATCGGCGCGAACGGCGAGTTCGACCGCGCCGCCGTCGCGGTTGAACTTGATGGCGTTGCCGAGAAGGTTGTCGACGACCTGACGGATGCGACTGGCATCTGCGAACGCTGTGACCCGCTCGTCAGCCACGACGGTGACCTTGATCACCCGGTCTGCCGCGAGCGGTTTCAGCGCGAGCGCCGACGCGCGCACCACTTCTGCGACGTCGATCTCGCGCGGATGCACCGAGGACTCGACGGAGTGCCGGGAGGAGCGCGACGCGGAGAGGATGTCGGCGACGATGGCGAGCAGCCGCTCCCCGCTGCTGAGCGCGGTGTCGACGTGGCGACGTGCGCGGTCGGGAAGGTCCTCGTCCAGAGCCAGCTCGAGGTAGCCGAGCACGGACGTGAGCGGAGTCCTCAGCTCGTGCGACACCGACGCGACGAGATCGTCGCGCGCACGTAGTGCCTCACGTTCCGCCGTCACGTCGCGCGCGACGATGACCGCACCGGAATCCTCGCCGCGATGGTCGATCAGGCGGCGCGAGGCGAAGCTCAGGGCGCTGAGCCGACCCTCGGCATCCCGCGACCAGACGACCTCATCCTCGATCGTCTCGCCCCGCCGTACGCGCGCGAGTGGATGATCCGACGGGTTGAGAGAAGTCACGCCGTCTTCCGAGAGAAGGTCGGTGCGCGCCGACGCCGCATGCAATCCCGGGATCGCGCTGCTGAACCGTCCGACGGCGTCGTTCTCGTAGACGATGTCGCCCCCGACCGACAGCCGCACGACACCGAAGTCCACGGTGTCGAGCACCTCGGAGACGAGCTGCTCCTGCCGCACCGCCGCGGCGCGCGCGAACGCGAGTCGTGCGGCCTGGGCATCGAGGAGCTCGCGCTGCGCGGTGAAGCGCTGCGCCGAGGAATAGCCCGCGCTGCTGATGGCGACGATCACGAGGGGAAGGAGGAGGGTGCTGAAACTGAAGGATGTGGACGGCGTGAGGGCCACGACGAACCAGTAGAGCGCCGTGATCAAGGCGCAGCCCGTCACGAGCCCCCACCGCCCCAATGAGGCGAGCCACATTGCGGGGAACGCCCACAGAAGCCCCACGCCGCTCGTCGGCTCAGCCACCCGCAGCACCGTGATGGCGGCGATGTCGAGGATGGGGACGACTGCGACCCACCCGGCGGGCACCTGCGTCCAGGGCACCGATAGCGTGGCGATCGCGCCGATCGCGATCACCAGCGCACCGATCGCGAACAGTCCGGGTTGCGTCAGCGACCCGAATGCGAGCCCGCCGATGAAAAGCACAGCGACGATACCGCACAGCAGCAGCTGGTTGCCGGCCGCGACACGGTCGCGCAGCTCGAACCGAAATGACGCGCGCGACGTCGATCGGGCGGCCACGGCAGGGGGGGTCTGTCGTTTCATGCGTTCCTCACCGCTCACGGTACCGCGCGCCGAGCACGCCGTGTGGACCGACGCGACAGGGGCCGACATCCGAAGATGCCGGCCCCTGTGCGATCGTGCCGTGCGATCGCGATGCGTGGTGCGCTACGCGAGCGGAATGAAGCGGATCAGCGACCCGAGAGCTTCTCGCGGAGAGCCGCGAGCGCCTCGTCATCGGCGAGCGTGCCGCCGCTGGACGAGTCGGAGGAGAAGCTCGACGCACCGGTCTCGACCGGGGCCGCAGCCTCGGCCTCGAGAGCCTTCGCGACGGCGACCTTGTGCGCCTCCCAGCGCGCCTGAGCCGCGGCGTACTCCTGCTCCCACTTCTCGCGCTGAGCGTCGAAGCCCTCGAGCCAAGCACCGGACTCGGGGTCGAAGCCTTCGGGGTACTTGTACTCGCCGTTCTCGTCGTACTCGGTCGTCATGCCGTACAGCGCCGGGTCGAACTCGGTGCCGTTGGGGTCGACCGACTCGTTGGCCTGCTTGAGGGACAGCGAGATGCGGCGACGCTCGAGGTCGATGTCGATGATCTTGACGAAGACCTCTTCGCCGACCGAAACGACCTGCTCGGCGAGCTCGACGTGCTTGCCGGAGAGCTCCGAGATGTGCACGAGGCCCTCGATGCCGTCCGCGACGCGCACGAACGCACCGAAGGGAACGAGCTTGGTGACCTTGCCCGGAGCGACCTGGCCGATCGCGTGGGTGCGGGCGAAGACCTGCCACGGGTCCTCCTGCGTCGCCTTCAGCGACAGCGAGACGCGCTCGCGGTCGAGGTCGACCTCGAGGATCTCGACGGTGACCTCCTGGCCCACCTCCACGACCTCGGAGGCGTGCTCGATGTGCTTCCAGGACAGCTCCGAGACGTGCACGAGGCCGTCCACGCCGCCGAGGTCGACGAACGCACCGAAGTTGACGATCGACGAGACGACGCCCTTGCGGACCTGGCCCTTGTGCAGGTTGTTGAGGAACGTGGTGCGCGACTCGGACTGCGTCTGCTCGAGCAGGGCGCGGCGCGAGAGCACGACGTTGTTGCGGTTCTTGTCGAGTTCGAGGATCTTGGCCTCGATCTCCTGGCCGAGGTACGGCGTGAGGTCGCGGACGCGGCGCAGCTCGATGAGCGACGCGGGCAGGAAGCCGCGAAGGCCGATGTCCACGATGAGGCCACCCTTGACGACCTCGATGACGGACCCCGTGACGACGCCGTCGTTCTCCTTGATCTTCTCCACATCGCCCCAGGCGCGCTCGTACTGCGCGCGCTTCTTGGAGAGGATGAGGCGGCCTTCCTTGTCCTCCTTCTGGAGAACGAGGGCTTCGACCTCGTCGCCGACCTTGACGACCTCGTTGGGGTCGACGTCGTGCTTGATGGAGAGCTCGCGCGAGGGGATGACACCCTCGGTCTTGTAACCCACGTCGAGGAGGACCTCGTCGCGGTCGATCTTCACGACGGTGCCTTCGATGAGGTCTCCGTCGTTGAAGAACTTGAGGGTCTTCTCGACCGCGGCCAGGAAGTCTTCAGCAGATCCGATGTCGTTGATGGCGACCTGCTTGGTGGCCGGGGCGGTCGTTGCGGTAGTCATGTAGTGGGTTGTCCTTGGATGGTTGGGTGTCGGGCCGCTCTCCCGCCGCACGCCGGAGGGCGAACGGATGCCGGGCTGACGGCGAAGGGTGGTCTTTCGAATCAGCGCGCATGCCAAAGGGCCACACGCGTGACATTTCATGCTATCAGACGACGGACCTCAGCCGCGGAGCGGATCTGCGGGGTGGTCGGGGTCCAGAGCGGGCGCGCCGGGACGCGACAGGGTGAGCACGGCCCAAGCGACACGCGGCGTCGCGGCGAGTTCGTCCTCGATCGAGTTGAGCCTGGCGGCGACTTCGTGCTCCGCGGGGTCGCCCGCCAGATCCACCGCGGCGACGAGGAAGACGCGACCGGGACCGACGTACTCGATGTGAAGGTAGGTGATCTGCGCGATCGCCGGGTGGGCGAGCAGGCGCTGCAGAGCCGCTGCACGCAGGTCGGGGTCCACCACGGCGCCGACGAGAAAGCGCCGGTTCTGCCGGATCAGGAGAATCGCCACGACCGCGAGCAGCACTCCGACGAGGATCGAACCCACGGCATCCGGCGTCGCGGATCCCGTGAGCTGGTGCGCCAGGATTCCGGCGAAGGCGATCACGAGTCCGATGAGCGCCGCGGCATCCTCGAAGAAGACCGCGCGCAGCGTCGGGTCGGAGGTGCTCATGACGTGGTCGAGCAGATCCCGATGCGACGCGGACGCCTCGCGCGTGGACTGCCGGGTCGCCTGCAGGAACGACGAGCCCTCGAGCACGAAGGCGATCGCGAGCACGATGTACGAGATGAGGAAGCGGTCAGCGGGCTCCGGGTCGATGAGCTGCTGGATGCCGTGCATGATCGACACTCCCGCGCCGATGGTGAAGAGCCCGAAGGCGGCGAAGAGCGACCAGACGTAGGCATCGCGTCCGTAACCGTAGGGATGCCGAGGGTCGGCCTGCTTCGTGCTGCGGCGCGCGGCGATGTAGAGGAACACCTCGTTGCCCGTGTCGGCCCAGGAGTGCGCCGCCTCGGCCACCATCGATGCGGCGCCGGTGAGGGCGGCGGCGAACGTCTTCGCGACGGCGATGAGCAGGTTGGCGCCGAGCGCGATCAGCACTGTGAGGAGGGACTCCGGTCGCGCCTCGGCAGCGGCGGGGGCGGGGCGCGTGGGCGACATGTGCTCACGCTACGCCCGCACTTCGTCGTCCCGCGGCGTCTCAGCGCGGCGTCTCAGCGCGGCGCGGCATCCTCCTCGACCTCCCCGTCGAGGTAGAACCAGCGTCCGCGTACACGCCGGAATCGGCTGAACTCATGGAGCGCGCCGACCTCCCCCGTCGCCCGCATTCGCCAGTGCGCACGAAACTCCACCGTTCCCCGATCGTCGCCGGGCCCGCCCCCGCTCGTGCCGATGATCTCCAGTCGGCGCCATTCCAGCGCATCGTCGAGGTGGATGGAGGCCGGGGCCGTCCGCGGATGCCACGTGTCGCCCAGATACCGGGCGTCCCCGATCGCGAACGCGGTGAAGCGTGAACGCATGAGTCGCTCGGCGGTAGGCGCGGGCGATCCCGCAATGATCGGCCCACAGCATGCGCCGAAGACACCGCCGCCGCACGGACACGCAGAGTCGGCGGCACGGCGGGGTCGACCAGCCTGGGCGGCGTCTGCGGCGGCTCCGAACGACATGGGCTCGAGACTATCCCGCTGTGGATAACCGGTGATCGCGCCCGTCGGACTGGCTAGCGTGGGGGCATGATCCGGGAACGACGCTTCGCCGCCGCTGCCACCCTCGCGCTGGCGCTGGCGCTCACGACCGCGTGCGCCCCCGATCCCGCACCGACCCCGAGCCCGACCGGATTCGCCTCGCAGGAGGAGGCCTTCGCAGCCGCCGAGGCCACGTATCGCGCCTACGTGGATGCGTTGAATGCCGTCGACTACTCAGATCCTGCGACTTTCGAGGCGGTGTTTGCACTGACGCGCGGGGCCGCGAATGCAGCCGACAGGAAAGACTTCTCGAACTACCATGCCAACGGGACGCGCCTTGAAGGAGACTTCCGCATTGCGAGCATTCTTCCCACCAGCTGGGATAGAGCAAGCTCGAACGTCCTCGCGGAGGCATGCTTGGACGTTTCGGCGACGAGCGCTGTCGATTCGTCGGAAACACCGCAAAGCGAACCGGCGCGCACACCCGTTGTCGCATTGAGTGTCGAGTTCGTTCCAGCGGCCACATCCACCGGAATGGCGATCTCCAACGCCACGGCGCGTGACGGCGGATTGGAATGCTAGTCCCAGCCGGGGTGATGATCGCTGCTCTGACACTTGGACCAGTGGTGTCCGCGACATCCGATAGCTGCTCTGCTCTGGCCATCGCAACCGGCCAGTGCCTTATCTCCAACGACGGATCGACGGTCGAGATCTCGGCAACACAGCCAGGAGAGTCACGTCCGGGCGACGCAGGGTCCACCGGGGGCGACGCTGACGAGGAATCCGGGCCCGCGGTGCCCGCTCCCCCGCCCGTGGACGATTGCCGCCCCACCGATCCGACCTCCTGCGCGGTCACGCCGACAGCGCCGGAGGACCCGACGATTCGCCCGACACTCGCCGACGTCGCGCGTTTCGCCCCGGCATCCGTGGCGATCGTCGACGAGCCGGACGGCGTGGGTATCGTCGGGATGCCTGTCAATTTCGTCACGGCCCCCGTGGTGCATGAGCAGTCCGGCACGCTGTTCTCCGTACCGATCGCCGTTCGGTTCACGCCGGTCGCGGTGGTCTACGTCCACGGCGACGGAACGCAGCGCACCGCGACGTCGGGCGGCGCGACGTGGGCGGCGCTGGGCCTCCCGCAGTTCTCGGCGACCGACACGAGCCACGCGTATGCTTTGCGCGGCACCTACACCGCGCAGGCGCGGGTCCACTACGCCGCCGAGTACAACCTCGGCCCGGGATGGCTGCCGATCGATGGACTCCTCGACATCCCGACGGCTCCGGTCGACATCCAGGTCCTCGAAGCACGGACGGCTCTCGTCGACAAGACGTGCGTCGAGAATCCAGGCGGTCCGGGCTGCTGAGTCGGACCGACGACGTAGACTCCGGCGCGTGACCGATCGCCTCATGCTGCTCGACACCGCGAGCCTCTACTTCCGCGCCTTCTACGGCGTGCCCGACACCGTCAAAGCCCCCGACGGGCGCTCCGTCAACGCCGCGCGCGGCCTCCTCGACATGATCGCGAAGCTCGTCACGACGTACGAGCCGACGCACGTCGTCGCGTGCTGGGACGATGACTGGCGACCGCAGTGGCGCGTCGACCTCATCCCGAGCTACAAGGCCCACCGCGTGGTCGAGGTCGTCGCCGGAGCGCCCGACGTCGAAGAGGTGCCCGACCCGCTCGAGACGCAGATCCCCGTGATTCGTGCCGAGCTCGAAGCGATCGGCATCCCCATTGTCGGCGTCGCCGCTCACGAGGCCGACGACGTCATCGCAAGCTTTGCGGCGCAAGCATCCGCTCCCGTCGATGTCGTCACGGGTGATCGCGACCTCTTCCAGCTGGTCGATGACGAGCGGGGCGTGCGCGTCATCTATACCGGCAAGGGCATGAGCAACCTCGAGGTCCTCGACGAAGCAGCGGTCGTCTCGAAGTACGCCGTTCTGCCCGCCCAGTATGCGGACTTCGCCGCCCTCCGGGGTGACGCGTCCGACGGCTTGCCCGGGGTTGCCGGCATCGGGGAGAAGATCGCCGCGAGCCTCCTGAAGGAGCACGGCGATCTCGCCGGCGTCCGGGCTGCCGCGGCCTCTGGCACGGGCATGACCGCCGGCGTCCGGGCCAAGATCCTCGCCGCCTCCGACTACCTCGACGTCGCGCCGACGGTGGTCGAGGTCGTGCGCACCCTCGACCTCCCAGCCGTTTCCGCACGGCTGCGCGCACCCGAAGCGACCGCGGTCAGCGCGGTCGCGGAGCGCTGGGGACTCGGCGCCTCACTCGATCGCGCCGTGACGGCAATTTCCTCGCGCGCCTGACGCCGGGACCACCGAGACCACCGAGAGCACCGACGCCACCGCCAACACCCGAGACGTCAGCGATCACGGTGCGTCCACGCGCGCAGCCGGTCGAGCGGCCACGTCGTGACGATCCGCTCGGGAGGCACTCCCACCCGCTCCGCGCGCGCGGCGCCCTCATCGAGCAGACCGAGCTGACCGGGCGCGTGCGCATCGGAGTCGATCGAGAAGAGGCATCCGATGTCCAGCGCCAGCGCGATGAGGTCGTCGGGTGGGTCCTCGCGCTCGGGTCGCGCATTGATCTCGACCGCGACGCCGTGCTGAGCGCAGGCGTCGAAGACCGCCCGCGCGTCGAACTGCGACGGCGGCCGCGTCCCGCGATCCCCCGCGATCAGCCGACCCGTGACATGACCGAGCACGTCGACGCGCGGGTGGGATGCCGCAGCGACGAGTCGGCGTGTCATCGGTGCGGGGTCCATCCGGAGCTTCGAATGCGCCGAGGCGACGACGACGTCGAGATCCGCCAGCAGCGCGTCCTCCTGATCGAGATCTCCGCCCTCGAGCACGTCCACCTCGATACCGCTCAACAGCGTGAAGCCGTCGCCCGCGAACCCGGCGACCTCGATGAGCTGCTCCCGCAGTCGCTCAGGCGAGAGTCCGTTCGCAACGCGCAGCCGCGGTGAATGGTCGGTCAGGGCGAGGTACTCGTGCCCGAGCGCGCGGGCCGCCCCGACCATGTCCGCGATGGAGGTCGTCCCGTCCGACCAGTTCGAGTGGCAGTGCAGGTCTCCGCGGAGGAGGCCGCGGAGCGCCGACGGGGCAGGCGCGTACCGAGCACGCAGCTCGGCGAGATAGCGCGGCACATCGCCCGCCAGCGCCTCCTGGATGACGGCGAACGAGGAGTCCCCGATCCCGGCGCGTCGTCGGAGCCCCGCGGCATCCGCAAGCTCGTCCGCGCTCAGCCCGGCGATCGCCGCGGCGGCGGTGCGGAAAGCCTTGGAGCGATACCGTGACGCGCGCTCGCGCTCGAGCAGCGTGGCGATCTCGATGAGCGCGTCGGAGGGATTCATGGGCTGTGTCGTCGGAGACGGAAACGGGCCCGCGCTCGCACGCGGGCCCGTTCGGCGGTCAGGAGCTGGTGACGGTCGACCGTCTGACGACGACCGGTACCGACGCGAGCCTGGCCAGCGCAGCGCCGAACAGGATCGAGAGGATGCCGATGCCGATCGCGAACGCGGCGACGCCGAACGACACGACCGACGTGAACAGCGACGTCCGCAGGAAGGAGGCGTTCATCATGGTGACGCGCACCGGGTCGTCCTGCGCGAGCTCGGCATACGTCTTGCCGCCGGAGATCTTCAGGGCGTGGTGCTGGATGATGTCGGCCTGCACGTACGCGGTGAACGGGCCGGCCACGGTCTGGCCCTGGAACGCCATCGCGTCGTCGGGAACCGTGATGTTCTCGGCGCGCAGCTGACTGGACACCATGATCCAGACGACGAGGCCCACGACGATCAGCGCGATGCCGCCCAGGATGCCGAGGACGCCGGCGGCCTTGACGAAACCGACCTTCTTCTGCGGGGGTTCGACGGTGTCGGAGGTGACGACTGCTTCGGACATGAGGGGCGTTCCTTCCTGGAGGTGCCGGGATCCTTTCCTCACCGTAGCGCTCGGTTCAGCACCCTCACCAGGGCCGACGCCGGAGAAAACCCTGCCGCCGCGGTGCGGTCAGGCCACAGTGCGGGTGGTCGCCTCGACCCACCGATCCAAAACGCTCGCGGCCGCGCCGTCGTCGATCGCTGCGGCGGCTCGGTCCCGAGCGTCCGACATCCGCTCGACGATGGGGCGCTGCACCTGCGAGGCATCCCGGAACAGTTCGTACGCGACGATCCCCGCCGCGGCGTTCAGCAGGACGATGTCGCGCACCGGGCCGGTGTCGCCCGCGAGCACGCGGCGGACGACCTCGGCGTTGTGGACCGCGTCGCCTCCGAGCAGGTCGTCGATGTCCGCGAGCGGTATGCCGAGGTCACGGGGGTCCAGATCGTGCTCGTGCACGTCGCCTCGGCTGACCTCCCACACGCGGCTGTGGCCCGTCGTCGTCAGCTCGTCGAGGCCGTCGTCGCCGCGGAAGACCAGAGCGGTCGCACCGCGCGTCTGGAAGACACCCGTGATGAGCGGGACGCGGTCGAGACTCGCGACACCGACCGCGTTGGCCTCGGCGCGGGCGGGGTTGCACAGCGGACCCAGGAAGTTGAACACCGTCGGCACGCCGAGCTCTGACCGCGTCGGCCCCGCGTGGCGGAAACCTGGGTGGAAGGCCGAGGCGAAGGCGAAGGTGATGCCCGCTTCGGCGAGGATTTCGGAGACGCGTTCCGGCGACAGCGTCAGGTCGATCCCGAGAGCCCCCAGCACATCGGACGAGCCCGACGACGAACTCGCCGCACGGTTGCCGTGCTTGACGACCGGGATGCCGGTCGCCGCGGCGACGATCGCCGACATCGTCGACACGTTGACCGTGCCGAACCGGTCACCCCCGGTGCCGACGATGTCGAGCACGTCCGCGGGTACCGGGAGCGGCAGCGCCGCTTCGAGGATCGCGTCGCGGAACCCGACGATCTCGTCGACCGTCTCCCCCTTGGCGCGCAGAGCGAGAAGGAATCCGCCGAGTTGCGACGGGGTGGCCCGCCCCGCCATGACTTGTCGCATCGCCCATGTCGATTCGGACACGCTGAGGTCGCGACGATCGAGGAGGGCCGTGAGGATCTCGGGCCACGAGTAGAGCTCCGCCATGGGTGTCGATCCTATCGGCAGACTGTCAGCACACTCGGGGCCGCTTCGAAGCGGGTTCCGATGCCCCCGAAAGTCGGGCGGTGGGCGAACGCACCTTCAGGGATGCGAAAACCGAGCGCTGAATCCGCCATAATGGGGTGTGTGACGACGACTCCTGCCACCTATTCCCAGGCCTTGCGATCCGTGAAGCGACCGGATCCGGTGGCCGTCGGCACCATCGTGTGGCTCGGCAGCGAAGTCATGTTCTTCGCGGGTCTGTTCGCGATCTACTTCACGCTGCGCAACGCCTCCCCCGACCTGTGGGCGGAGGAGACCCAGGTCCTCAACGTGCCGTTCGCGGCCGTCAACACCGTGATCCTGGTGCTCTCCTCGTTCACGGCACAGGCCGGCGTCTTCGCGGCAGAGCGATTCCAGCCCTACCGCAAGGGGTCGTTCTGGCAGTTCCGCCAGTGGGGAATGGTGGAGTGGTTCTTCCTCTCCTTCCTCATGGGCGCCGTGTTCGTGTCCGGACAGGTGTGGGAGTACGCCACCCTCGTCGCTGAGGGCCTCCCGATCAGCGCCAACTCGTACGCATCGGCCTTCTACCTGACGACGGGCTTCCACGCTCTGCACGTCACGGGCGGTCTGATCGCATTCCTCCTCGTCATCGGCCGCGCCTTCGCGGTCAAGAACTTCGGACGCAAGGAGATGACCTCGGCCATCGTCGTGTCGTACTACTGGCACTTCGTCGATGTCGTCTGGATCGTCCTGTTCTTCGTCATCTACGTCGTCAAGTAAGAGCGGAGCAGACGCAACCCATGTCTTCGAAGTCCCCGCGCCAGAAGTCCGGCCGCCGCAGCAAGTGGGCAGCGGCCGCGCTCATCGGCATCGGCCTCCTCGCCACCGGCGGCGTCTACGCCGGCGCCTCGGCCGCGATGGCCGCGACCGAGCCCACCTCGGCATCCACCACGCTCACCGTCGAAGACGGCAAGAAGCTCTTCCAGGCCAACTGCGCCACGTGCCACGGCCTGAACCTCGAGGGCACCGCGGATGGGCCCTCGCTGTACGGTGTCGGTGAGCTCGCTGTCGAGTTCCAGATGTCGACCGGTCGGATGCCGCTGCAGATGCAGGGACCGCAGGCGCCGCAGAAGCCCGTGCAGTTCACCGAGGACCAGATCCTCGCGATCTCGTCGTGGGTGCAGTCGACCTCTCCCGGCCCGGAGTTCCCCGACGCGAAGACGCTCGACGGCCAGGGCGACGTCGCCAACGGCGCTGAGCTCTTCCGCATCAACTGTGCGATGTGTCACAACGTCGCCGCGGCGGGCGGTGCACTCACCGAGGGCAAGTACGCCCCCGCACTGACGTCGACGAGCGCTCTGCACATGTATGCCGCGATGGTCACGGGCCCGCAGAACATGCCTGTGTTCAACAACATGACCCTCACCACGGAAGAGAAGCGCGACATCATCTCGTCGCTGCTGTTCATCCAGGAGAACGAGTCCGCCGGCGGCCTGAACCTCGGCTCGCTCGGCCCCGTCTCCGAGGGCCTGTTCATCTGGATCTTCGGCATCGGCAGCCTCATCGGGCTGACCGTGTGGATCACGGCGAAGTCGAACTGATCCCGAGCACGTGCACGACAACGGAATTGACGTAGGAAACGGACCCACCATGGCACACGAGGAAGACGCGCTCGAGCACGAGAGGGCTTCGTGGAAGCCCTCCCCGGGGCTCGCCGTCGCCGTTCCCGATCCCGTGCAGAACCCCGGCCTCCCGCCGCACCGTGAGCGCGTAACGGACAAGGACCCGGCCGCCATGAAGCGCGCCGTCCGCACGGTCTACACGCTGTTCTACCTCTCGCTCGCGGGCAGCATCTGGGCGATCGCCGCCTACATGCTCTTCCCGATCGAGAGCGGCCGGATCATCGACATCCGCCACAACAACCTCTTCATCGGCCTCGGCATCGCGCTCGCGCTGCTCGCGATCGGCATCGGCGCCATCCACTGGTCCAAGGCGGTGATGAGCGACAAGGAGTTCATCGAACCCCGGCACGCGACGCGTGGTCGCGACGCGACTCGCGAGGCCGCCGTGCAGGCGTTCCGCGACGCCAACGAGGAGTCGGGCTTCGGTCGCCGCACCGCCATCCGCGGGTCGCTGATCGCGGCGCTCGTCGCCTCGATCCTCCCCGGCATCACGCTCTTCCGCGGCCTCGCGCCGGAATCGAGCGCCGCGAATCCCATCGCCGGCGACCCGGTGGCGCTCCTCAGCCACACGATGTGGAAGAAGGGTATGCGTCTGGCGCACGACCCGAGCGGCGAACCGATCCGCGCCGCGGACCTCACGCTCGGCTCCGCTGTCCACGTGATTCCGGAGGAGCTCGCGAGCCTCAGCCACCACGACGGCTACCTCGAGGAGAAGGCCAAGGCCATCGTCCTCCTCATGCGCCTGCTCCCCGAGCAGCTGCCCGCCGAGTACAACAAGCTCGAGTGGTCGTACAACGGCATCGTCGCGTACTCCAAGGTGTGCACGCACGTCGGATGCCCCGTGGCCCTCTACGAGCAGCAGACGCACCACCTGCTGTGCCCCTGCCACCAGTCCCAGTTCGATGTCTCCCGCTCCGCGGCGGTCATCTTCGGCCCGGCCGCACGGCCGCTGCCGCAGCTGCCCATCACGGTCGATGACGAGGGCTACCTCGTCGCGCAGAGCGACTTCACCGAACCCGTCGGCCCGAGCTTCTGGGAGCGTCATTGAGCACCGCGACCGTCACTGAGACCCCCTCGTCCACCGACAGGCGCGACGAGAAGCCGCTCGGCGGCCGCTTCGTCGCGGGTGCGGCGAACTACATCGATGAGCGCACCAGCCTGTCCGGCATGGTCAAGGAGCTCGGGCGCAAGATCTTCCCCGACCACTGGTCCTTCATGCTCGGCGAGATTGCCCTATGGAGCTTCGTCGCCGTCCTGCTGTCGGGCACGTTCCTGACGTTCTTCTTCCAGGCATCCATGGTGGAGACCCACTACGCCGGCGCCTACCTGCCGCTGCGCGGTGTGGAGATGTCGGCAGCCCTCGACTCGACGCTAAGGATCTCGTTCGACATCCGCGGAGGCCTGCTCGTCCGGCAGATCCACCACTGGGCAGCGCTCGTGTTCGTCGCGGGCATCGGCGTGCACATGCTGCGCGTGTTCTTCACCGGAGCGTTCCGCAAGCCGCGTGAGCTCAACTGGGTGATCGGCTTCGTGCTGTTCATCCTCGCGATGGCGGAGGGCTTCACGGGCTACTCGCTCCCCGACGACCTGCTCTCAGGCAACGGCCTCCGCATCATCGACGGCATGATCAAGGGCATTCCGCTCATCGGAACGTGGACCTCGTTCCTGCTCTTCGGCGGCGAGTTCCCCGGGACTCAGATCGTCGGGCGCCTCTACACTCTGCACATCCTGCTGCTGCCGGCGATCCTCGTCGCGCTCCTCGTACTGCACCTCATGCTGATGATCGTCAACAAGCACACCCAGTTCGCCGGCCCGGGCCGCACGAACAGCAACGTCGTCGGGTTCCCGATGATGCCGGTGTACATGTCGAAGATGGGTGGCTTCTTCTTCATCACGTTCGGTGTGATCGTTCTGATCGCCTCGCTCTTCACGATCAACCCGATCTGGAACTACGGACCGTACGACCCCTCCCCCGTCTCGGCGGGTACGCAGCCCGACTGGTACATCGGCTTCGCCGACGGCGCCCTGCGTCTCGTGCCGCCGCACCTCGAGTTCGTGCTGTGGGACCGCACCTGGTCGTTCAACATCCTGATTCCGCTCGGCGTCATCGGCATCTTCATCGTGCTCGTGCTGATCTACCCCTTCATCGAGGCGTGGATCACGGGCGACAAGCGAGAGCACCACATCGCACAGCGTCCGCGCCACGCGCCGACGCGGACGGCGATCGGCGTCGCCGGCGTGATCTTCTACGCGGTGCTGTGGGCCGCGGCGTCGTCGGACATCATCGCCACGCACTTCCACCTCACGATGGAAGGCGTCATCCACACGCTGCAGGCGCTCCTGATCCTGGGGCCGATCGCCGGGTACTTCATCGCGAAGCGCATCGCACTCGCGCTCCAGAAGAAGGACCGCGAGATCGCGCTGCACGGCTACGAGTCCGGTCGCATCGTGCGTCTGCCCGGCGGTGAGTTCATCGAGGTGCACCAGCCTGTCGACGCCTACGAGCGCGTCAAGCTGGTCGACTTCGAAACGAACGCTCCCCTCGTGGTGCGCCCGAACGACCAGGGACGCATCCCCTGGCACGAGAACTTCCGCGCATCGCTGTCGCGCTGGTTCTTCGAGGACCGGCTCGTGCCCGTCACGCAGACGGAGATCGAGGCGGCCGAGGCGCACGCCCACCACGAGCTCGCACACGACGAGCACGCGGAGCAGGCGGAGATCGAGGACGGCAAGGCGCACTGACGCGAAGCCTGTCCGAAAAGCGGCGGGAGTTGACCGACAGGTCGACTCCCGCCGCTTCGTCGTGCGCGTAGCGTCAAGGCATGACCAGCGCCGAGGCGACCATCGCCTACTTCTTAGTGAAACTCGACCACGAAACGGACCCCTCCGACGTCTACGCCGCACAGCAGGCCGGTGAGCGATTCGTCCTCGTCGACGTCCGCAGCGAGGATGCCTGGAACCAGGGCCACGCCCAGGGCGCGATCCACATGCCCTACCGCGACATCGCCATCCGTGCTCCGAAAGAGCTGGATCCCACGGTGCCCATCGTGGTGTACTGCTGGAGCCCGGGCTGCAATGCCGGGGCGAAAGGAGCCCTCGAATTCGCTCGGGCGGGCTTCGCCGTCCGCGAGATGATCGGGGGCTTCGAGTACTGGGCGCGGGAAGGGCTGCCGGTGGAGGCGGCATCCGGTCCGCTCCCCCGCCGCTTCGACCCGCTCGTGATGTACGTGCGCTGAGCCGTTCCCCATCGCGCTGTCACCCGGCGAGCGTGACATCCTCCATGAAGCGCGCGGCCGCCGCCCCTGCGAACATCACCGCACCGGGCACGGTTACCGCCGCCGCGTCGACGACATCAGCGATGACGGCGGTGACGTTGTCTCGCGAACCGGCCTGTAGAGCGAGCGCCACGAGGTGCTCTGCTACCACCTGCGGCTCAGCGTTCCCGGCAACCACGTCGGCGATGGCATCGTCGGGCAGGTAGTCGCTGACACCGTCACTGCAGATCATCCAGCGATCCCCCACCACCGGCGTCGAAGCGGCGACGTGAACGAGGTCGCGCTCACCGCCCCGGAGCGATGCCGTGATGATGTTGCGCTGCGGATGCATCATGGCATCTTCGGGGCGCACGACTCCTCGCTCTACGAGAACCTGAACATAGGAGTCGTCGCGCGTCTGCCGGGTCAAGCGTCCCTCTCTGAGCAGGTATGCGCGCGAGTCGCCGGTGTGCGCGAGGAGAAGCTCGCCGTCGAACGACAGCCACAGCGTCGTCAGCGTCGTCGCCATGCCGGCGAGGGAAGGGTCCCGTCGGACGTGAGCGCCCAGATCCCAGTTGGCACCGCGCACGCGCGCTCCGAGCGCGTGCGCGTCGGGGACGCGCGTGCCGCCCGCCACGAGGCGATGCACCAAGGCAGCAGAAGCGAGATCTCCGGCCGGACCACCGCCGACACCGTCGGCGACTCCGACTCCCCAGACGGCCGCGAAGGCGGCATCCTGGTTCACGTCACGAAACGCGCCGGTCTCGCTGGCGAGACCGGCGCGCAGCGACACTGACACAGCCGTGTTGGTCTCCCGGCTCAGCGCGCGAAGTACCCGCGGTAGTACTCGTACACCCATCCGACGATCGCGACGACGAACACGCCGGCACCGATCGGAAGGAGGAACGTGCCCACCGCAAGACCCAGGATGAACAGCGCCGCGGAGAAAGCGAGCACGAGCGGCCACCACGACCACGGGCTGAACTCGCCGATCTCGGGGTCACCGTCGTCGATGTCCGCCGTCAACGTGTCCTCGGGCAGTTCGCCGCCCTGCGCGCGGTGCACGCGGTTGACGTAGAAGCCGATCATGACGGACATCGCGGCCGAGAAGAGCAGGGCGATCGTGCCGACCCACTCGATGGCGTTGTACCACGGCTTGCTGGAGTGCTCGATGATGTTCCAGCCCGTGTAAACGGCCGTCACCAGCAGGAAGAAGCCCGTGAGGATCCACCAGAGATTGACGTTGGTCTTCACTTACTTCACCTCTCCATCGGCCGCATCGACCACGGGCGCATCGGGCGCGTCCTTCGCGGGACCGACGCCCACCGGCACGGCGGCCTCGGGGTGGTTCAGGTCGAACGCAGGACGCTCGCTGCGGATGCGCGGGATCGAGGTGAAGTTGTGGCGCGGCGGCGGGCAGCTGGTCGCCCACTCGAGCGATCCGCCGTAGCCCCACGGGTCGTTGACGGTGACCTTCGGGGCCTTGCGCGCCGTGATCCAGACGTTCAGGAAGAACGGGATCATCGAGGCGCCGAGCAGCATCGCACCGATCGTGGACACCTGGTTCTGCCAGGTGAAGCCGTCGGCCGCCGAGTAGTCCGCGTAGCGGCGCACCATGCCCTCCACGCCCAGCCAGTGCTGGATGAGGAACGTCACGTGGAAGCCGATGAACAGCATCCAGAAGTGCACCATGCCGAGACGCTCGTTGAGCATCCGACCCGTCCACTTCGGCCACCAGAAGTAGAAGCCGGCGAACATCGCGAACACGACCGTGCCGAAAACGACGTAGTGGAAGTGCGCGACGACGAAGTACGAGTCGGACAGGGCGAAGTCGAGCGGCGGCGAGGCGAGGATGACGCCGGTGAGGCCACCGAAGACGAACGAGACGAGGAAGCCGAGGCTGAACACCATCGGGGTCTCGAACGTGATCGATCCACGCCACATCGTGCCGATCCAGTTGAAGATCTTCACACCCGTCGGCACCGCGATGAGCATCGTCATGAGCGAGAAGAACGGCAGCAGCACGGAGCCGGTGACGTACATGTGGTGCGCCCACACCGACACCGACAGCGCCGCGATCGCGATCGTCGCGTAGACGAGCGTCTTGTAGCCGAAGATCGGCTTACGGCTGAAGACCGGGAAGATCTCCGAGACGATGCCGAAGAACGGCAGCGCGATGATGTAGACCTCGGGGTGGCCGAAGAACCAGAACAGGTGCTGCCACAGGAGCACACCGCCGTTGGCCGGGTCGTAGATGTGCGCACCGAGCACGCGGTCGGCGGCGGCGGCGAGGATCGCCGCGGCGAGCACCGGGAAGGCCATCAGGATCAGGATGCTCGTGACGAGCGTGTTCCACGAGAAGATCGGCATGCGCCACATGGTCATGCCCGGGGCGCGCATCGTGATGATCGTCGTGATGAAGTTGACGGCACCGAGGATCGTGCCGAAACCGCTCATACCGAGGCCGAGCATCCAGAGGTTGCCGCCCGCACCGGGCGAGAACGAGGCGCCGGCGAGCGGCTGGTAGGCGAACCATCCGAACGCCGCGGCACCCTGCGGCGTGAGGAAGCCGGCGACCGCGATGAGCGAGCCGAAGATGAACAGCCAGAGCGCGAACGCGTTCAGTCGCGGGAAGGCGACATCCGGCGCGCCGATCTGGAGCGGCAGAATCGCGTTCGCGAACCCGGCGAACAGCGGTGTCGCGAACATCAGCAGCATGATCGTGCCGTGCATCGTGAACAGCTGGTTGTACTGGTCCTTCGTCGGGATGATCTGCATGCCCGGCTCGAACAGCTCAGCGCGGATGATGAGGGCCATCACACCGCCGAGGAGGAAGAACAGCACGGACGCGATGAGGTACATGTACCCGATCGTCTTGTGGTCGGTGGAGGTGATCCACCGGACGAGGATGTTGCCCTTCTGCTCGACGCGAGTCGAGCTCATGAGAGCCGCCTGGCGCGGGGGGAGAGTCGTGGGTCGCTGCGGGGCCTGGCCCTCGAGCGGAAGCGTCGTCGCCATCAGTGGTCTCCCTCAGCTTCAGGGGTTGCGCCCGTACCCGGCAGGTTCTGCAAGCGGTTGTACGCCTCGTTGATGTCGCCGGTCTGACCGGCCTCGCGCAGCGAGTCGAGGTACTTTTCGTAGTCGGCCTGCTCGACGACCTTCACCTTGAACAGCATCATCGAGTGGTACTGGCCGCAGAGCTCGGCGCATTTGCCGTCGTACTCGCCGACCCGGGTCGGAATGAAGGACATGTAGTTGTCCTTCCCGATGTACATGTCCTTCTTGTACAGGAAGTCGATGATCCAGAAGGAGTGAATGACGTCGCGCGAGGTGAGCTTGATCTTCACCTTCTTGTCGACCGGCAGGTACAGGGTCGGCAGTTCACTCGTGATGTTGCCCTGCGCGTCGGTCTGCGCCTGTACGCCCATGCTCCACACGGCGACCTCGGGGTCGTCGCACTCCTGCTCGGCGTACTGGAAGTCCCAGGCCCACTGCTTGCCGATCGCCGTGATGCAGGCATCCGGCTCGTCGTACTGCGTCTCGATGATCGCCTGGTCGCGCGCCGTGAAAGCGAAGAACCCGATCACGAGGATGAGCGGCACGACCGTGTAGAAGATCTCGATCGGCATGTTGTAGCGCAGCTGCACCGGCAGCCCGCTCTGACCCTTGCGGCGACGGTAGGCGATGGCCGCCCATCCCATCAGCGCCCACGTGATGATGCCGACGACGAGCAGCACGATCCAGGAGTTCACCCACAGTCCCGAGATCATCTCGGTGTGGTTGGTGGCCTGGGTGCCGTCGTCGGTGAAGCCCGGCAGGAAGCCGTTCAGCTGGCTGGTCGTGCAACCGGCCAGCGTGATCGCGGTAGCGATTCCGAGCGGGATGGCGGCCCAGCGGAGGCGGCGTGTGACTCGCACGGTGCACCTTTCGGGGTCATGAAGGTCGAACACCGTTCAGTCTAGGGCAACCTCCCAACCGATTCAGGCCATCCGCCCAGGATGTCAGCCACTATCGGAGGGGTTTTTCCTGCCCTACCGGCGCCTGAAGATCTCGGATCAGTGGAAGCTGTCGCCGCAGGCGCAGCTGCCGGCCGCGTTGGGGTTGTCGATCGTGAAGCCCTGCTCCGAGATGGTGTCCTTGAAGTCGATCGTGGCGCCGTCGAGGTACGGCACGGACATGTCGTCGACGATCACCTCGACGCCGTCGAAATCGACGGCCTGGTCGCCGTCGAGGAACCGCTCGTCGAAGTAGAGCTGGTAGATGAGACCCGAGCAGCCGCCGGGCTGCACGGCGACGCGCAGGCGCAGGTCGTCACGACCCTCCTGATCGAGCAGGCTCTTCACCTTCGCCGCAGCGGCATCGGTCAGGCCGACGCCGTGCGCCTTCTCGGCGGTGGTCGCGTTCGTGATGGCGGTGTCGGTCATGGCACTCTCCCGGTGACGTCGGTCCGACCCGTGGAATCGGGCCGGCGGGGCCGGCTGAGCCGGCGGGATGTCACGATTCTACGCGTCTACGCACGCGCGGGCGCGGATCAGCGCAGCGACCGGTCGAGGCTCTCGAGGAGGAGGGCCTCCGACACGAGCGCGTGGCGGAACGTGTCGAGGTGCAGGGACTCGTTCGGGCTGTGTGCGCGCGCGTGCGGGTCCTCGACGCCCGTCACGAGAATCTGAGCCTCGGGGAACTCCCGCACGAGGTCCGCGATGAACGGGATGGATCCGCCGACGCCGATGTCCACCGGAGCGGCGCCGTAGCCCGCCTCGAGGGCAGTGCGCGCGGCTGCGACGGCGGAGCCCGACGTGTCGACGAGGAAGCCGTTCCCGCACTCGATGTCGCTGAACGAGACCTCGGCCCCGAACGGCGCGTGCGCGCGTAGGTGCTGCTCGATTGCGGCGTAGGCAGCTCGCGCGTCCTGACCGGGAGCGACGCGCATGCTGATCACGACCGAGACCTCCGGCGTCAGCGTGTTGGAGGCGTTCTTCACACTCGGCGCATCGATCCCGGTCACCGTGATGGACGGCTTGTTCCAGATGCGGCTGAGGATCGAGTCGTGACCGATCGGGCTGACGGAGGCGGGGAGTCCCGCCTCGTCGCGGAGCGTCTCCTCGGTGTAATCGGGGGTCTCGGCATCCCGCGCCGTCACGCCGTCGACGGCGACGACCCCGTCCTCATCCCACAGCGTCGCGAGGAGCTTGATCGTCGCGAGCATCGCGTCGGGGACGGCTCCGCCGAACATGCCCGAGTGCGACGCGTGATCGAGAGTTTTGACCTTCAGTGTGAACCGGGCGTTGCCGCGGAGCGACACGGTGAGCGCCGGGGTCGTCGCATCCCAGTTGCCGGAGTCCGCGACGACGATGACGTCGGCTCGTAGCGCCTCGGCGTTCTCGCTCAGGAAGGCCGCGAATGATGCCGAGCCGGCCTCCTCCTCGCCCTCGATGAACAGGTTGACGCCGAGATCGAAGTCGGTGCCGAGCGCGTCGACCAGGGCACGCAGCGCACCGACGTGCGCCATGACGCCTGCCTTGTCGTCCGCGGCTCCACGCCCGTACAGACGGCCGCCGCGCACCGTGGGCTCGAACGGCGCCGACTCCCACAGGGCCTCGTCTCCGAGGGGCTGCACGTCGTGGTGCGCATAGAGCAGGATCGTCGGACGCCCCGCACGCGCGGGGCGTGTCGCGATGACGGCGGGCATGCCCTCGATGCCGGTCTCAGGGATCACAGCGGTGCGGATCGCGACGCTCTCGAATATGCCGAGATCGTCGAGGAGCTCCTTGACGGCGGCGGCGCTGCGCTCGACCTCGGCGCGATCGAATCCGGGGAACGCGATCGACGGGATGCGCACCAGTGCGCCGAGATCGGCGAGGGCGGCGGGCACCGCGGCGAGGGCGGCGTCGCGCACGGAGTCGGTACGGTCGGGGTCCGGGGTCGTCCTGGAGGTCATGCGGGTAATCTTAAGGGGGCGTCTCTCACGCCCCTTCTGCCCCGACACCCGAGGACTCTCCCGTGGCCAAGACCCCGCCCGCACCCGACACCGCACCCGACGCCGACGCCGGGCCCGGGAAGAATCGGCCGACGCCGACGCGTGCCGAGCAGGAAGCCGCACGCAAGCGCCCCCTCGTCCCCGACACGAAGGAGGCGCGCGCCCGGGCGAAGGCCGACCTTGC
The DNA here is from genome assembly GCF_037147735.1 of Microbacterium sp. MMO-20. Lineage (NCBI taxonomy): Bacteria > Bacillati > Actinomycetota > Actinomycetes > Micrococcales > Microbacteriaceae > Microbacterium > Microbacterium sp. MMO-20. The sequence goes on from NZ_JBBCUU010000008.1 coordinate 92,238, forward strand.
GTCGCAGCGCGAGAAAGCGCGCATCGGCATGGCCAACGGCGAGGAGAAGTACCTCCCGGTGCGCGACCGCGGTCCGCAGCGCAAGTTCGTGCGCGACTTCGTCGACGCGGGATGGCACGCGGGCGAGCTGCTGATGCCGCTCATGCTCGTCGTGATTCTGGTGTCGCTCGTGCAGAACACGGCGATCGTCTATTACTCGTTCGTCGCCCTCTGGGTGTTCATCCTGTTCGTCGTCGGCGACATGATCATCACCGGTGCGCGCGTGAAGAAGCTCGCGACCGCGAAGTTCGGCGATCGGACGGAGAAGGGCCTGCGCTGGTACGCCGCGATGCGCACCGTCCAGATGCGCTTCATGCGCCTGCCGAAGCCCCAGGTCAAACGCGGCCAGTACCCCGCCTGACGGCGAACGTCAGCGCGTGCGCGCGAGGGCGCGGTTGATCTGCCGCGCCCAGAACGGGCCGCGGTAGATGAACGCGGTGTAGCCCTGGACGAGGTCGGCTCCCGCAGCGAGGCGTTCGCGCACGTCGTCGGCGGTCTCCACTCCCCCCGCCGAAACGACGCAGAACTCCGCCGGAACGACTGACCGAATAGTGCGCAGCACGGCGACGGCGCGCTCGCGCAGAGGCGCTCCGGAGAGCCCTCCAGCCCCCATCGCCTCGACGACGTCGGCGGGCGTCGACAGCGGCTCCCGCGCGATCGTCGTGTTGGTGGCGACGATGCCGGCGAGCCCGACATCGACGGCGAGCCGCGCGATCGCCTCGATCTCATCGTCGGCCAGATCGGGAGCGATCTTCACGAGGAGCGGAGTGGATGCCGCGGCATCCCGCACGGCTTCTAGGAGTGGTCGCAGGGTCTCCACCGCCTGCAGTCCGCGCAGGCCGGGCGTATTGGGCGAGGAGACGTTCACGACGAGGTAGTCGGCGACCGGGGCGACCAGGCGCGTGCTCGTGACGTAGTCGGCGGTCGCCTCGTCGACGTCGACGATGCGGCTCTTGCCGATGTTGGCCCCGAGGACGGCACGACCGCGACGGCGGCGCGACCGTGCCAGTCGTGCGGCGGCGCGCTCGGCACCGGCATTGTTGAAGCCCATGCGGTTGATCAGTGCACGGTCCTCGACGAGGCGATAGAGGCGCGGCTTGGGGTTGCCGTCCTGCGCGACCGCCGTGACGGTGCCGATCTCGACATGACCGAATCCGAGCGCGTGAAGTCCCTCGGTCATCACGGCGTTCTTGTCGAAGCCCGCCGCGACGCCGAACGGCGAATCGAACTCGAGCCCCAGCGCGTGCGTGCGCAGCGAGGCATCGGGGCGCGTGATCGCGCGGACGACGGGCGCGAGCGGCCAGACGCCGAACGCCCGGATGACGGGCACGACGAGGTGGTGGGCCCGCTCGGGGTCCATGCGCGCGAAGAACGTGCGGAACAGGAAGGGATACATCGCCACCAGCCTAGAGTGCACAGGATGGACGCCCCGCACGCATCGGGCGGCCGGGACTATTCGGCTGCGGCGTGGTGATCCGCGCGAAGCTGCGCGATGGATGCCTCGAAGTCCTCGAGCGAATCGAACGCCTGGTACACGCTCGCGAAGCGCAGGTAGGCGACCTCGTCGAGGTCGCGCAGAGGGCCGAGAATCGCGAGCCCGATCTCGTTGGTGTCGATCTGCGACGAGCCGGTCTGCCGCACGGCCTCTTCCACCGCCTGTGCGAGAACGGCGAGGTCGGCCTCCGTGACGGGACGACCCTGGCACGCTTTGCGTACACCCGACATGACCTTCTCGCGGCTGAACGGCTCGATGACGCCGGATCGCTTGATGACGTTGAGGCTCGCCGTCTCGATCGTCGAGAAGCGGCCTCCGCACTGCGGACACTGGCGTCGGCGACGGATGCTGAGGCCGTCGTCGCTCGTACGCGAGTCGATGACGCGCGAATCGGCGTGACGGCAGAACGGGCAGTGCATCAGCGCTCCGTTCTCGCGAAGCGGGCGGTCACGGCTTCGCCGTGCGCGGGGAGCGCCTCGGCGTCCGCGAGGGCGACGATCTCGCGCTCGACGGCACGGAGCGCCTCGCGGTCGTAGCGAATGACCTGCTGCGGGCGGAGGAATGTCGAGGCGGACAGCCCCGACGCGTAGCGCGCCTGACCGCCGGTCGGCAGCACGTGGTTGCTACCGGCGAGATAGTCACCGAGGCTCACCGGCGTGTGCGCGCCGACGAACACGGCGCCCGCGTTGACGAAGTCCTCTGGGCGCGGGTCCTCGAGGTGGAGTTCCAGGTGCTCCGGAGCGTAGGCGTTGCTGAACGCCGTCGCGGCCGCACGATCGTCGACGAGCACGACCGCGGACTGCGGCCCCTCCAGCGCGGCACGCGCGCGGATTCCGTTCCGCGTGGCATCCACTCGTTCCTCGACGGCGGCGCGGACGGCGGTCGCGAGGTCCTCGGACCACGTCACGAGCACCGCGGAAGCCTGCTCGTCGTGCTCGGCCTGGCTGATCAGGTCCACCGCTGCGAGAGTCGCATCCGCGTTCTCGTCGGCCACGATGAGGATCTCGGTCGCGCCGGCCTCCGAATCGGTGCCGACGACGCCGCCGACGGCGCGCTTGGCGGCAGCGACGAAGTTGTTGCCGGGGCCCGTGACGACGTCGACCGGCTCGAGGCCGAGCGACGCGACACCGTAGGCATAGGCGGCGACGGCGCCCGCACCACCCATGGCATACACCTCGGTGACGCCGAGCAGAGCCGCCGCGGCGAGGATGTCGGGGTGCACACGGCCGTCGAACTCGGCCTGCGGCGGCGAGGCGAGCGCGACCTCGCCGACACCGGCGACCTGCGCGGGGACGACGTTCATCACGACGCTCGACGGATAGACGGCCTTGCCGCCGGGAACGTACACACCCGCGCGTCGCATCGGCTGCCAGCGCTGCTCGATCCGAGCGCCGGGCTCGAGCTCAGTGACCCGCGGAGCCGGCACCTGCGCGGCGGAGGCGACACGCACGCGCCGGATCGCCTCGTCGAGCGCCGCGCGGACGCGCGGATCGAGGCGCTCGAGCGCGTCGGCGAGGTGCTCGGCAGGCACGCGGATCGCGTGACCCTCGGCGCCGTCGAACCGCGCCGCTTGCTCGCGCAACGCGATCTCGCCGCGCTCGCGCACGTCGGCGACGATGTCGGCTGCCGCGCTCAATGCTTCCGCGCGCGCCGCTCGGGCGCGGGGCACAGCGTCGAGGAGGTCGGCGGTGGAGAGGTCTCGACCGCGCAGATCGATCGTTCGGAGCATCCGTCCAGGCTAACGCTACGCGTCGCGGCTCAGCCGCGCGTGACGCCGGAGACGTCCGTGAGATACCCGATGCGGCCGTCCTCGTGACGCACCACATAGCGGTCGCCGCGATCCTCGATGACGAGGGCCCAGGCGGTCGGGTCGATCGTGAAAAGCGGTGACCCGGCGTCGTCGACGACGACCCGCTCGTCGGGCGCCAGCGCCCAGAACGCCTGCGACGCCGCGGAGGAGCCGGCGGGCTCAGAGGCCGTCTCGATGACGGTCGTCTGGTTCGCGGGGTCGACATCCGTCGAGGCAGTGGCGGCGTACGCGCCGTCTCCCGCCGCGGCCGTCGCGTCGGTCCCGACGCCTGTGGTCGCGTCCGCTGCCACCGGCCCTGTGACGGGTGACGGGGAAGGGGCGTGCGGGCGGGCGACCACGGGTCGCGCGGGGCTCGCGAAGCGGTGCGCGGTGACCGGGGTGCGGTGGCGGAAGTCCTCGCCGATCGTCGGAAAGAGCGGAGCGAACACCGTGAGCAGCACACCGGCGAGCATCAGGATGAACTCGACCCACACGACCCATGTCGCAACGAAGATGCGGCTGCCGAAGAAGTTCACGAACGAGCTCCACAGGATGCCGAGCCAGATGATGGTCGACACCGTGAAGGTCACCGATGCGAACTGGTCGATGCCGAGCGAGCCGACGCGCCGGATGCCCTGCGGCGACAGTCGCCGCAGGGCGATCAAGAAGACGGCGATCGTCGGCGCGCCGATCGTCAGCACCCAGTCGATGCCGCCGTTCCACACGGAGATGCCGGCGCCGATCGGGCCGTAGATCGGGAAGAACGACACGATGAACGCGAGCAGCCAGACCCCGCCGAGCGCCACTTCGCGCACCGAGAACGGCCCGACGCCGTACTGCGCGGGGGCGCTGTCATCGACGGCATCCGGCCCGTCGGTGACAGCGGCGAACGCCTCGGCCACGGAGTCGAACGTGACATCAGGGTCGGCGGCTGCAGCGTCTGCCTCCGCGTGGCGTCCCTGCTGCTCGTCGGACGGCGCCGTCACGTTGGACTGGTGCGGCTCGGCGGTCTCCGCATCGGAGATCTCGGGCGCGTCCTCGACGGAATCGGCGGGCGGGAACGTGTGCTTCTCGTCGGTCACGATCAGTCCTTCCACGACGGGGTTGTCGCCAGCGATCCTACCCGGCGCGCTTCGGACTCACCCGAGACATTGCGGCCCGAGAAGCCCCTTCAGTTCGCCGTAGAGATCGACCGAGATGCCCACGCGCGCCGGCACCTCGAAGACCTTCGCGGTGCCGCCGCGGTGGAGCTTCAAGGTCACCTCTGTCTCCCCCGGATGCCGTCGGAAAACCTGCGCGAGTTCACCGACCGTCGCTTCGGTGGCACGGTGCTCGGGCATGAGCAGTACCAACGCTCCCGCGGCATCCACAGCCCCCAGGTCGGGGGAGAACGCGGATTGTCCGTGCAGGTTCAGACCGTCGTCGCGCCGCGAGACACGGCCTCGGACGACGAGGATCGAGTCGGCGACGAGCATCGAGGAGAACTCGGTGTACGTCTTGCCCATGAACATGACGGTCACCTCGCCGTCGAAGTCCTCGACCGTGATCATGCCGTAAGGGTTGCCGCTCTGCTTGGCGACGCGGTGCTGCACGCTCGTGACGAGCCCCGCCACGGTGACGATGTCGCCGTCCGAGACATCCTCGTCGGCGAGCAGGTCGTGGATCGACGTCGAGGCGTGTTTCGCGAGCGGGATCTCGAGCCCGGCGAGCGGGTGGTCGGAGACGTAGAGGCCGAGCATCTCGCGCTCGAAGGCGAGCTTGTCCTTCTTCGTCCACTCCGGGCGCTCGGGCACCTTCTGCACCTGCTGCGGCTCGTCGTCGCCCCACAGGCTGTCGAAGTCGAAGCCGACCTCGCCGTTGGCCTCGCGACGTTTGTCGAGCACGGCCTGCTCGGTGGCATCCTCATGGATCTCCATGAGCGCCCGCCGAGTGGAGCCGAGCGAGTCGAAGGCGCCAGCCTTGATGAGCGATTCGATCGTGCGCTTGTTGGCGACGTGCAGAGGGACGCGCGTGAGGAACTCGTGGAACGACGCATACGGGCCTTCAGCGCGCGCCGTGACGATGCCGTCGACGACGTTCGCCCCGACGTTGCGAACGGCGCCCAGACCGAAGCGGATGTCCTCCCCCACGGCCGCGAAGTAGCGGATCGACTCGCTGACGTCGGGGGGCAGCACCTTGATGCCCATCCGGCGGCACTCGTTGAGGTAGACCGCCATCTTGTCTTTCGAGTCGCCGACGCTCGTGAGGAGCGCGGCCATGTACTCGGCGGGATAGTGCGCCTTCAAGTACGCCGTCCAGTACGAGACGAGGCCGTACGCAGCCGAGTGGGCCTTGTTGAAGGCGTAGTCCGAGAACGGCAGCAGGATGTCCCAGAGCGCCTGGATCGCGCCCTCGCCGAAGCCGCGCTCGGTCATGCCGCCGGAGAATCCCTCGTACTGCTTGTCGAGCTCGGACTTCTTCTTCTTGCCCATCGCCCGGCGCAGAATGTCGGCCTGGCCGAGCGAGAAGCCGGCCACCTTCTGAGCGATCGCCATCACCTGCTCCTGATAGATGATCAGGCCGTAGGTGGTATCAAGGATGTCGCGCAGCGGCTCCCCGAGCTCGGGGTGGATGGGCGTGATCGGTTGCAGGCCGTTCTTGCGCAGCGCGTAGTTGGTGTGCGAGTTCGCCCCCATGGGGCCGGGGCGATAGAGCGCGATGACGGCGGAGATGTCCTCGAAGTTGTCGGGCTTCATGAGGCGCAGCAGCGACCGCATCGGGCCGCCGTCGAGCTGGAACACGCCGAGCGTGTCACCGCGCGTGAGAAGGTCGTAGGCTGCACGGTCGTCGAGCGCGAGGTGCTCGAGGTCGAGCTCTTCGCCCCGATTCATGCGGATGTTGTCGAGCGCGTCGGAGATGATCGTGAGGTTCCGGAGCCCCAAGAAGTCCATCTTGATGAGGCCGAGCGTCTCGCAGGACGGGTAGTCGAACTGCGTGACGATCTGGCCGTCCTGCTCGCGGCGCATGATCGGGATGATGTCGAGCAGCGGCTCCGACGACATGATGACGCCCGCCGCGTGTACCCCCCACTGGCGCTTCAAGCCCTCGAGTCCGAGCGCGCGGTCGAAGACCGTCTTCGCCTCGGGGTCGCTCTCGATGAGAGCGCGGAACTCGCTCGCTTCCTTGTACCGCTTGTGCTCGGGGTCGAACATGCCGCCGAGCTCCATGTCCTTTCCCATAACGGCGGGGGGCATGGCCTTGGTGAGTCGCTCCCCCATGCTGAACGGGAATCCGAGCACACGCCCGGCGTCCTTCAGCGCCTGCTTGGACTTGATGGTGCCGTAGGTGACGATCTGCGCGACCCGCTCCGAGCCGTACTTCTCCGTCACGTACTCGATGACCTCGCCGCGGCGACGGTCGTCGAAGTCGACGTCGAAGTCGGGCATCGAGACGCGGTCGGGGTTGAGGAACCGCTCGAAGATGAGTCCGTGCTCGAGCGGATCGAGGTCGGTGATCTTCATCGCATAGGCGACCATCGAGCCCGCGCCGGAGCCGCGGCCGGGACCGACGCGGATGCCATTGTCCTTGGCCCAGTTGATGAAGTCCGCGACCACGAGGAAGTAGCCGGGGAACCCCATCTGCAGGATGATGCCGGTCTCGTATTCGGCTTGCTTGCGCACCTTCTCGGGAATACCGGCCGGGTAGCGGTAGTGCAGGCCCTTCTCGACCTCCTTGATGAGCCAGCTGTCCTCCGTCTCGCCCGGCGGCACCGGAAAGCGCGGCATGTAGTTGGCCGCGGTGTCGAACTCGACCTCGCAACGCTCGGCGATGAGAAGGGTGTTGTCGCACGCCTCCGGATGATCGCGGAACAACTGCCGCATCTCGGCAGCGGTCTTGACGTAGTAGCCGTCGCCGTCGAACTTGAACCGGTTCGGGTCGTCGAGGGTCGAGCCCGACTGCACACACAGCAGCGCCGCGTGGGCGTCGGCCTCGTGCTGATGGGTGTAGTGCGAGTCGTTCGTGGCGACGAGCGGGATGTCGAGGTCTTTCGCGATCCTCAGGAGATCCGTCATGACGCGCCGCTCGATCGAGAGCCCGTGGTCCATGATCTCGGCGAAGTAGTTCTCTTTGCCGAAGATGTCCTGGAACTCCGCCGCCGCTGCCCGCGCCGCGTCGTACTGCCCGAGCCGCAGACGCGTCTGCACTTCACCCGACGGGCAGCCGGTCGTCGCGATGAGGCCCCTGCCGTAGGTCTGCAGGAGGTCGCGGTCCATGCGCGGCTTGAAGTAGTACCCCTCCATGCTCGAGAGCGAGCTCAGCCGGAAGAGGTTGTGCATGCCCTGCGTGGTCTGGCTCCACATGGTCATGTGGGTGTAAGCGCCGGACCCCGAGACGTCGTCGCCCTTCTGCTCGGGCGATCCCCACTGCACGCGGGACTTGTCGCTGCGGTGCGTGCCCGGCGTGACATATGCCTCGAGACCGATGATCGGCTTGATGCCGGCGGCCTTCGCCGCATTGTAGAACTCGAACGCCGCGAAGGTGTTGCCGTGGTCGGTCACGGCGATCGCCGGCATCCCGTACTCGGCCGCTGCCTGCGTCATCGCACCGATCTTGGCGGCGCCGTCGAGCATCGAATACTCGCTGTGCACGTGCAGATGAACGAAGGAGTCGGATGCCACCCGTCGAGTCTACGGCGGGGCTCCGACGCCCCGGCATCCCGAACTGCACGGCGGCGACGCGGAGTCAGCCGCGCAGCACCTCGAGCGCGTGCGCGAGGTCGGAGGGGTACGCGCTCGTGAATGTCACCCAGTCGGTCGTCACAGGGTGAGCGAAGGAGAGTTCGTGCGCGTGCAACCACTGGCGCGTCAAGCCCAGGCGCGCCGACAGCGTCGGGTCGGCACCGTAGAGCGGATCTCCGACGCACGGATGCCGGTGCGCCGCCATGTGTACGCGGATCTGGTGCGTGCGCCCGGTCTCGAGGTGGATCTCAAGCAGCGACGCCGCCGGGAACGCCTCGATCGTCTCGTAGTGCGTGATGGAGTCCTTCCCGTCCGGGGTGACGGCGAACTTCCACGAGTGCGACGGGTGCCGCCCGATCGGGGCATCGATCGTGCCCGCGAGCGGATCAGGGTGGCCCTGGACGACCGCGTGATAGATCTTGTCGACCTCACGCTCCTTGAATGCGCGCTTCAGCGCGGTGTACGCCCGCTCGTTCTTCGCGACCACCATGAGCCCGCTCGTGCCGACGTCGAGGCGGTGCACGACCCCCTGGCGTTCGGCGGCCCCGGTCGTCGCGATCCGGTAGCCCGCCGCGGCGAGAGCGCCGAGCACCGTCGGGCCCTCCCACCCGACCGAGGGATGAGCCGCGACGCCGGAGGGCTTGTCGACCACGACGATGTCGTCGTCGTCGTACACGATGCCGAGATCGGGGACGGCGATCGGGACGATCTCCGGATCGCGTCGGTCCTCCCAGTCGACCTCGAGCCACGCATCGGGGGTGAGCTTGTCGCTCTTTCCGAGGGTGCGTCCGCCCATCCGGACGCCGCCAGCTTCGGCGATCTCAGCGGCGAATGTCCGGGAAAATCCGAGGAGCTTCGCGAGGGCGGCGTCCACGCGGACGCCGTCGAGGCCGTCCGGGACGGGCATGCTGCGCGACGGCACGTCAGGCCTCCGCGACGGGGGCGTCCGCCTTCTCGGCATCCTTCACCCGCGTGCCGTCGAAGCGGACGCCGATGAGCACGAGCAGAGCGACCGAGATCATGGTCGTCACGATGAAGATGTCGGCGACGTTGTAGATCGCGGGCATCATCCAGGGCGTGAAGATGAAGTCGATGACGTGGCCGACCGCGAATCCGGGCTCACGCACGAGGCGATCGGTCAGATTCCCCAAGATTCCGCCGAGGAGCAGCCCCAGCACCAGGGCCCACAGCCGCGAGCGGATGCCGCGCACCGCGAGGACGACGATGAACACCGCCGCGGCGGCGAGCACGATCGTGAAGACCCAGGTGACCCCTTCACCGAGCGAGAATGCAGCGCCGGAGTTGCGCGTGAGATACAGCTGCAGCACGTTGCCCCAGACATCCACGGTCTGCTGATAGGGCAGATTCTGCAACGCGAGGTGCTTCGTGAACTGGTCGACGGCCAGCACCACCATCGCGAGGACCGCGATGAGGATGCCAGCCGTCGAAGGGCGCAGTCGCTTCCGAACCGCCACCGGTCCGCTCAGGACGCCGAAACGGGCGAGCCGGAGGTCGCACCCGTGACGTCGAGGTCGCGGAGCTTCTCCTCGATGAATCCGCGCAGCTGCGAGCGGTAGTCGCGCTCGAACTGGCGCAGTTCGCTGATCCGGGTCTCGAGCGTGGCACGCTCGGCGTCCAGGCGCGCGATCTCGGCGCGGCCCTTCGCCTCGGCGTCGGCGAGGATGGAGGCCGCCTGGGTCTGGGCGTCGGAGATGAGCTTGTCCCGCTGGGCCTGGCCCTCGGCGACGTGCTCGTCATGCAGGCGCTGAGCGAGCTCGATGATGCCGGCCGATGCGGCGGCGCCGCCGGTTGCGGCGGGCGCGGCCACCGGCGCCGGGACCTCGTCGACGACCGCCTCGGCGGCGGCGACCTCGACGACGGGCTCCGCCTCGGCCGGAGCAGCGGGGGTCGACGACGCGCCGGACTCGAGCTCGGCGACGCGCGCCTTCAGCTCCTCGTTCTCGGCGATGGTCTTGCGCCACTCGACGACGATCTCGTCGAGGAAGTCATCGACCTCGTCCGGGTCGAAACCCTCCTTGAAGCGCACGTGCTGGAACTGCTTCGTGACGACGTCTTCGGGAGTCAGAGCCATTGTTGTTTCCTCTTTCGGTGCTGACGACGAGGGCCGACAGGTTGCGGCGCGCCCTCGGGTCGCGCCATGTCTGGAACAGCATAGTCCGCGCGTCTGTGACGTGCGAGGAGGGTGTTACGCGCGAGCGAGCGCTCCGGTGATCGACATGAGGACGAGCACGATGATCATCGTGAGGGGAAACCCCAGGTCCAGGGCAACCGGCCCCATCCGCAGCGGCGGGATGAGCCGACGGAAGAAGCGCAGCGGCGGATCGGTGATCGTGTAGACGACCTCCGCGAACACGAGGCCGAACCCCTTCGGCCGCCACTCACGGTTGAACAGCGGAATGTACTCGAGGATCACCCGCGCGAGCAGGATCAGGAGATAGACGAAGAGAAGGCCGTTGACGACGGATGCCGCCAGCCGCACGATCTCCACGATTACTGCGTGAAGGGCGCCGATTCGGGATCGGCCGGCGCCAGTGTGCCGTCGCCCGAGATCGCGACGTTCTCGGGCGAGAGCAGGAACACCTTGCTGGTGACCCGCTCGATCCGACCGTAGAGGCCCAGCGACAGCCCGCTCGCGAAGTCGATGAGGCGACGCGCATCGGCGTCACTCATCTGCGACAGGTTGATGATGACGGGGATCCCGTCACGGAAGTTCTCTGCGATCAGCTGCGCGTCGCGGTACTGCTTGGGGTGGACGGTGAGGATCTCGCTCACGGCGCCCGCAGCGGTCGGCTGACGCACGACAGCGGGGCGGTGCAGCGGGGTCACCGGCGCGGCCTTCTCGACGGGTCGCTCGACCGTGCGCTCACGCCGCACGGGTGCTTCGGCGACAGGCTCGTCGTAGACCTCTTCCTCGTCGGCGAGGCCCAGGTACACCATGGTCTTCTTGAGCGGGTTCGACATCGCATCCTCCGTTTGCTCGTCTGTTCTGAAGGCTATCCGCGCAGGGGCCGCGGGCCCGTGATTGCCGTGCCGATCCGCAGGTGTGTCGCGCCCGCGGCGATCGCTTCGACGAAATCGCCCGACATCCCGGCCGAGATCCACGAGGCATCCGGCACCACGCGTCGCACCGCGGCTGCCGAATCGTGCAGCCGCGCGAATGCCGCGGCCGGCGCCTCCGCCAGAGGCGCCACCGCCATCACACCGCGCAGCCGCAGAGAGGGGCAGTGCGCCGCCACGTGCTCGGCGAGGCGCCCCGCGTCCGATGGCACCGCTCCCCCGCGTGCAGGATCGTCGGTCAGATTGATCTGGACGAGGACGTCGAGCGAGGCGCCGTCGGGGTCGGCTGCGTGCAGTGCATCCGCGACGCGGTCGCGGTCGACGGAGTGCACGACGTCGGCTGCGGCCCGGACTGCCCGCGCCTTCTTCGACTGGAGCTGACCGATGAAGTGCCAGCGCAGCCCGTCGAGCGGCGGCAGGGTGGTGCGCTTCGCGGTGAGCTCCTGCTGTCGGTTCTCGCCGACATCCCGCGCGCCGAGCGCATGCAGACGCTCGACGAGGGATGCCGGGTGGAACTTCGTCACGACGATGCGGGTGATCTCCGCTGGAGGACGACCCGCCGACCTCGCGGCATCCGCGATGCGCTCGTCGAGGTCGGCGAGTCGCGCAGCCAGCGCGTCCGCGCCCCCGGCATGATCGCCCGGGCCGCTCTCGTCCAGGGCGGGGGTCACTTGAGGAAGTCGGGGATGTCCAGGTCGTCGGATCCGTAAACGGAGTCGTACGAGTCGGTCGGCGCGGCGGACACGGCGACCGCCTCGCGCTCCTCGACGACGACGACGTCGCGCGCCGCTTCGTCGGCCGAGACGGCGGGAACCACCGGCGTGGTCGACGGCCGCTGCGCCGTCATCGGCTCGATACGCGCCTGCGGCTCCCCGCCGTCGAAGCCCGCCGCGATGACGGTGACGCGCACCTCGTCGCCGAGGGTGTCGTCGATGACCGTACCGAAGATGATGTTCGCCTCCGGGTGGGCCGCCTCCTTCACCAGCTGCGCGGCATCGTTGATCTCGAAGATGCCGAGGTTCGATCCGCCCTGGATCGAGAGCAGCACACCGTGCGCACCCTCGATCGAGGCCTCGAGGAGGGGCGACTCGACCGCCAGCTCGGCGGCCTTGATGGCCCGGTCGGCCCCCCGGGCGGAACCGATGCCCATCAGCGCGGAGCCCGCTCCCTGCATGACGGACTTGACGTCGGCGAAGTCGAGGTTGATGAGACCCGGCGTCGTGATGAGGTCGGTGATGCCCTGAACACCGGCGAGGAGCACCTGGTCGGCAGTCGCGAAGGCTTCGATCATCGAGATGCCGCGGTCGCTGATCTCGAGGAGGCGGTCGTTCGGGACCACGATGAGCGTGTCGACCTCTTCCTTGAGCTTGTTGACGCCCGCCTCCGCCTGGCTCTGCCGGCGACGTCCCTCGAACGAGAACGGACGCGTGACGACACCGATCGTCAGGGCGCCGATCGACTTCGCGATGCGCGCCACGACAGGCGCGCCGCCCGTGCCGGTGCCGCCGCCCTCGCCCGCGGTGACGAAGACCATGTCGGCACCCGCGAGGGCCTCCTCGATCTCCTCGGCGTGGTCCTCGGCCGCGCGGCGCCCGACCTCTGGGTCGGCACCTGCGCCGAGTCCGCGGGTCAGCTCACGGCCGACGTCGAGCTTGACGTCGGCGTCGCTCATGAGAAGCGCCTGCGCGTCGGTGTTGACGGCGATGAACTCGACGCCGCGAAGGCCGAGCTCGATCATCCGATTGACGGCGTTCACGCCGCCACCACCCACGCCCACGACCTTGATCACTGCGAGGTAGTTCTGGTTCTGGCTCATGCCGGCCTCCATCGTGTCCCGAACCCGAAACGTCTAAACCTTGAACCTCAAGTTGAGGTTTAAAGAATTGCCGAGTATGCAATTCCTTGATTGAAGGTAAGCGGCATCACGATCGCCCGCCGCGAACGGCTGGGCGTGTCGCAGACAAACCCGCGCGGAGCCGCCGCGACCGACTCAGCGCACCACGACAGCGCCCGGCGAGGACACGTCGTAAAGCGACACACCGCCCGGCGGACGCGCCGTCATGATGGCTGCGAGATCGCGCGCCTTCTTCGATGAATCGTCGGCGTTGCCCCAGACGACGGAGGTGCCCGTGCCGCCCAGTGTGAGGGTGACATCGTTGGGCGTCGTCGCCGACATCGCCGTCACCTGTGCACGGATGTCGCTGGGAAGCGAGCGGAACACGGTCCCGATCGCCTCGAATGCGGGCGATCCGATCCCGCCGGTCACCGTGATGACGGGGTGCCCCGCGGGCGCATCCGCCGTCGTCGAGAGGGCGACCCCCGCGGCATCCACCAGCGTGAAACCGGCTGCGGACTCCACGGACCCGATCGGCGTGCGCTCCACGACGCGCACGACGAGCTCGTGCGGAGGTCGCGCCTCGAGCGTGTAGGACTCGACGAGGGGAAACTGGACGAGCGCGGCCTTCACCGCGGACGTGTCGACGCGCGCGAGCGGCGTGCCGATCTGGCCGGACAGCGCCTGCTCCACGGCTGCGGCATCCAAAGTCTGCGCGCCGATCACCGTCACCTTCTCGACGGCGAACAGCGGGCTGTACGCGGCACCCAGCGTTCCGAGCACGAGCGCGAGGAGCGCGGCGCCGACAGTGATCCAGATCGCGCGGCGCCGGCGCTGCCGCGCGGTGAAGCGGCGTACCTCGGCGCGCAGGGCCTTGCGGCGCGCGCGCGCGGCGGCCCACACGTCGCGCACACCGATCGATTCGGACGCCGCGGCGCCGTCCGTGCCGAATCCCCCGGCCGACCGCTCCGGCGTACGCGCGACGCCGCTCGCCGCGGCCTCCGACCCCTCGACATGACCGTCCGGCGCGCTCGCGCGCGCGACGGGATTCGGAAAGTGGATCGGGTCAGCGGCCGTGGACGGTGCGTCCTCCTCGCCGGTGTCGCCCGACGCGGGCGCCTGCGGCAACGGGGTCGGGCGCCGCACCTGTCACGCCCCGGTCTCGTCGGCGGTTTCCGGATCGGCTCCGACGGAGGCATCCATCGCCCCGAGCGCCGCCAGGACCTGCGGGATGATCTGGTACACGTTGCCGCAGCCGAGGGTGATGACGTAGTCGCCCGAGCGCGCGACCGCGGCCGTGTACTCGGCGGCCGCCTGCCAGTCGGCGACGAAGTGCACGTGGGCAGGATCGGCGAACGCGTCGCTGACGAGCTCACCGGTCACGCCGGGCACGGGGTCCTCGCGCGCGCCGTAGACATCGAGCATCACCGTGTGGTCGGCATACTTCTCGAGGACTTCGGCGAACTCGCGGTACATCTCCTGCGTGCGGGAGTACGTGTGCGGCTGCTGGATCGCGATGATGCGGCCGTCGCCGACGACGGTGCGCGCGGCGGCGAGAGCGGCCGCGACTTCGGTCGGGTGGTGCGCGTAATCGTCGTAGACGCTCACGCCGCGCTGCACTCCGTGCAGCTCGAAGCGGCGCACCGTTCCGGCGAAGGCCTCGACGGCACGCAGCGCCCTCTCGAGATCGTGCCCGAGGCTCAGGAGCACCGCGACGACGCCCGCCGCATTGATCGCGTTGTGCGCGCCGGGCACGGCGAGGCGGCCCGTGACCGTGACACCGTCGTGGGTCAGCGCGAAAGAGACGGGGCCGTCGGTGACGACATCGGTGACGCGCACGTCGGCCGCGGCATCCTCGCCGAAGGTCACGATGCGGGGATGGGTGAGGGATGCCGCGACCCGCCGCGCACCGGGATCGTCGGCGCTGATGACGACCGCCTCGCGCGCCTCATCACCGAACGTCACGAAGGCGTCGTAGAAGGCGTCGCGCGAGCCCCAATGGTCCAAGTGGTCGGGGTCGACATTCGTGATCAGAGCGACCGACGTGTCGTACAGCAGGAACGTGCCGTCGGACTCGTCCGCCTCGATGACGACGAGATCATCGGAGCCGGTGCCGCTGGAGATGCCGAGGTCGGCGATCACTCCCCCGCTGACGAAGGTCGGATCGGCATCGAGCGCGCGCAGGGCCGTCACGAGCATGCCCGTCGAGGTCGTCTTGCCATGGGCGCCGGCGACACTGACGAGGCGGCGTCCGCCGATCAGCCAGTGGAGCGCCTGCGAGCGGTGGATGACGTGGAGTCCGCGTTCCTTCGCGAGGAGGAACTCCGGGTTCTCGGGCCAGATCGCGCCGGTGTGGATCACGGTGTCGACGTCGTCCGGCAGGTGGGAGGCGTCGTGCCCGACATGAACGTCGGCGCCGCGCGCGGCCAGGGCGCGCAGGGCGGCACTGTCGGCGCGGTCGGAGCCCGACACCCGGATGCCGCGATCGAGGAACATCCCCGCCAGCCCGGACATGCCCGAGCCGCCGACGCCGATGAAGTGCGCGGCGGTGATGTCGTTAGGGATGGGGAGGGAGAGATCGGGGCGAATCATGGCCCGTCAAGTCTAGGTCGACGCGCGTACGAGACGGTCGCGGCGCGCTGCGGGTCCGGCGACGCGAGGCGCGAGCGGTGTCGCTGCGGCGAGCCACGCACGAAACCCGCAGAACGTCACGTACTCCGCACGCACACGTGGTGTCCGGTGCGGAGTACGCGCCACTCTGCGGAGTAGGTGTGGTGCGGTTCAGCGCCCCAGCGCGCGGTCGATCTGCGCGATGACGTTCTCGGTACCGTTGCGTGCGGCGGGCGCGATGCGCGCGGCGGCCGCGCGCATCGCGTCCTGGGCTCCGGCATCCTCGAGGAGTGGAACGATCTCCGCGCGCACCCGGTCCGCCGTGAACTGTGAGTCCGGGATGAGCCGCGCGGCGCCCGCTGTGACGGCGGATGCCGCGTTGCGGGCCTGCTCGCCGTTGCCGACCGCGTACGGAACGTAGACGGCGGGCAGTCCGAGCGCCGTCAGCTCGCTCACGGTCGCCGCACCGGCGCGCGAGACGATGAGGTCGGCCAGCGCGAACGCGAGGTCCATCCGGTCGAGATACGGCACAGCGACGTAGGCCGGATGCCCGGTCGACGGCACGTCGTTGCGTCCGCCGACGGCGTGCAGGATCTGCCACCCCGCGCCGACGACATCCCGCCAGGCACCGGCGAACGCGTCGTTCAGACGTACGGCGCCGAGCGATCCCCCGAAGACGAGGAGCACCGGACGGGCGGGGTCGAGCCCGAAGTACGCCGCCGCCTCCGCGCGCATTTCGGTCCGGTCGAGGGCGAGCAGTTCGCGTCGCAGCGGCATCCCCACGACTTCGGCACCTCGCAGCGGCGTCCCCGGGAACGTGACTCCGACGGCGGCCGCCCCGCGCGCGCCCAGGACATTTGCAAGTCCGGGGCGTGCGTTGGCCTCGTGAACGACGACGGGCACCCGCTCACGCCGGGCGGCGACGTACGCCGGAGCGGACGCGTATCCACCGAATCCGACGACGACGTCGACGCCGTGCGCACGGATGTGCGCACGCACCTGCGCGATCGCCCGCTGCCACGCCACCGGGAAGCGAAGCGCGGCACCGTTCGGCCTGCGCGGAAATGGCACCTTGTCGACGATCAGCAGCTCGTAGCCGCGCTCGGGCACAAGACGCGATTCGAGCCCCTCCCGCGTGCCGAGGACGAGGACGGATGCCTCGTCCGCGCGGGCCCGCAGTCCGTCAGCGACGGCGAGGAGCGGGTTCACGTGCCCGGCGGTCCCCCCGCCGGCGAGAAGGTAGGTCGGTGCTCGATGCTCGGTACTCATCGGTTCGAGGGTAGCGGTCTGCTCGAAGCGAAGCGGACCGGTCCGATCACCGCGCGAGCGGAGCGGTCGCACGCGCGGGCAGCGTGCGCGCGAACGACAGGAGCACACCGCACGCGACAAGCACCGACAGGAGCGACGTGCCGCCCTGAGACATGAACGGCAGGGGCACGCCCAGAACGGGGAAGATCCGCAGCACGACGCCCATGTTGACGATGGCCTGGCCGACGATCCAGACGGTGATACCGCCCGAGACGATCCGGATGAAGGGATCGTGGGTCTTGCGGATGACGTGGAAGGCCCCGATCGCGAACAGCGTGAAGAGCACGAGGACCACGATGCACCCGACGAGGCCGAGCTCTTCGCCGATGATCGCGAAGATGTAGTCGTTCGCCTTCGCCGGCAGCCAGCCGTACTTCTCTCGCGAGTTGCCGAGGCCCAGTCCGAAGATCCCTCCGCTGGCGAGCCCCCACACCCCGTGGACGGCCTGATAGCAGTCCCCGACCGCCGCGTTGTAGCACGCCGTCGAGTCGAAGTTCACGAGGCTGCTCATGATGCGCGCCATGCGGTTGGGGCTTGTGACGGCGAAGTACACCGCCGCGACGACGACGAGCAGGAGCGGCACGACGAACAGGCGCAGGCGCACACCCGAGAAGAAGAGGCATCCCAGCAGGATCGCCATGAGGATGAGGCCGGTGCCGAGGTCGTGGCTGCCCACCGCGACGAGACCGATGACGAGGCCGCCGATGGGCACGACGGGGATGAAGACGTGCTTCCACGACGTCAGCAGCGACTGCTTGCGGTACAGCACGTAGCCGAGCCAGAGGGCGAGGCTGAGCTTGAGGAACTCGGAGGGCTGCGCCTGGAAACTGCCGACCTGGATCCAGTTCTGGTTGCCGTCATTGATGACGCCGAGGGGCGTGAACACGAGCAGCTGGAAGAGTGTCGTCAGGATCAGACCCGGCCACGCGATCTTCTTCCAGAACGTCACCGGCAACCGAGAGGCGATGAACATCAGCGGGATGCCGATGATCGCGAATGCGGCCTGCTTGAGCACCGTCTCGAACGGGCCTTCACCGGCCGCGAGCGAATCGGCCATCGTGGCCGAGAGGACCATCACGAGACCGAACCCTGTGAGGATCAGCGCGGTCGACGCGATGAGGAGGAACTCCGCCGGTACGGCCGACGAGATGCGTCCGAGCGAGACGCGGGCGGCGAAACCGGCGCCGGCGGTCTCTGCAGGCGCAGCCGCAACTCCTGCGCTGGTCGGTCGGGTGCGCCCCGTCGTGGTCGTGGCCACCGGCACCCCCGTCGTCACTTCGCGGCGTCTCCGCCGAATCTGTCCTGCACGGCTCGCGCGAAACGCGTGCCGCGGTCGGCGTAGGACGCGAACTGGTCGAAGGATGCCGCGGCCGGAGCGAGGAGGACCACGTCTCCGTCACGGGCGATCCCCGCCGCCAGCGCGACGACCTCTGCCATGACGTCTTCAGTCTGAGCGTGGTCGACCTCGAAGAGCGGAATGGCGGGCGCGTGTCGCCCGAACGCCTCGACGATCCCGGCCCGCTCGACGCCGATCACGATCGCCGCCTTCACGGCGGCCCCACGCGCGGCCACGAGGTGCGCGATCTCGACGCCTTTCAGCTGACCGCCGACGATCCAGACCGCACCGGGGAAGGCGGCGAGCGACGATGCCGCGGCGTGCGGATTGGTGGCCTTCGAGTCATCGATCCATGTGATTCCCGCCGCGACCGCGACGATCTCGATGCGATGCGGGTCGAGGCGGAACTCGCCGAGAGCCCGCGCGACCGCCTCGGGCGCGACATCCAGCGAGCGCGCGAGGGCAGCGGCGGCGAGGGTGTTCGCCACGATGTGCGGCGCTGCGAGGCCCCGCACCGCGAGGTCCGCAACTGTCGTCAGCTCGAGCGCACTCGTCCGGCGATCCTCGAGGAAGGCGCGGTCGACCAGGATGCCGTCGACGACGCCCATATCGCTGGGTCCCGGCACGCCGAGATCGAACCCGATGGCGCGGCATCCTTCGATCACCTCGGCCTCTTCGACCATCTCGCGAGTCGCGTCGTCCGCCTTGTTGTAGACGCAGGCCACGCGCGTGTTGCGGTAGACGACGGCCTTCGCGTCGCGGTAGGCACGGAAGGAGCCATGCCATTCGAGGTGATCGTCGGCGAGATTGAGGCACACGCTCGCATGCGGCGAGAGCGCGCCCGCGCCGTCGGCGAGGGAGAGGTACCAGAGCTGGTGGCTGGAGAGCTCGACGACGAGCACATCGAAGCCCGCGGGATCACGCACGGCGTCGAGCACAGGCACACCGATGTTGCCGACCGGCGCCGCGCGCAGGCCGCCCGCGACAAGCATCGCCGCCGTGAGCTGCGTCGTCGTCGTCTTGCCGTTCGTCCCCGTGATCAGAATCCATTCGGCGGGCGTTCCGTCCGGCCGCAGCACCTTGTCGCGCACGCGCCAGGCGAGCTCGATGTCGCCCCAGAGCGCGATGCCCTGTTCGCGCACCCACGAGATCACCGGGTGGTGCGGCGGGAAGCCCGGGGATGCCACGACGATCTCGGGCGCGAAGTCGATGAGGTCCTGCGGGGCCGCGGACAGGTCCCCCTCCCACAGTCGCGCCCCGACGACCGGGACGAGCCGCGCGTACTCCTCGCTCGCCGACTCCGTCACGACAAGTACGTCTGCGCCGAGCTCCGCGAGAGTGTCGGCAGCGGAGAACCCGGTCACCGAAAGCCCCAGCACGGCGACGCGCGCACCGCGCCAGTCGGCGTGCCAGCTGTTCAGAGCCTCGAGGTCGCGCGGTGTCGCGCGGGCGGCATCCGTCACTGCGCTGCCAGCCACTCGACGTAGAAGAGGCCCACGCCCATCACCGCGAGGATGCCCGCGATGATCCACATACGCACGACGATCGTGATCTCGGGCCAGCCGCGCATCTCGAGGTGGTGGTGGAACGGGCTCATGAGGAAGAGACGCTTGCCGCCGGTCGCCCTGAAGTACCAGCGCTGCAGGATCACCGACCCCGGGCCGATGATGAAGATGCCCGCGATGATGATCGAGAGGATCTCGGTACGCGAGAGCACGGCCATCGCCACGATGACGCCGCCGATCGCCATCGAGCCGACGTCGCCCATGAAGATCTTCGCCTTCGGCGCGTTCCACCAGAGGAACCCGACGAGAGCACCGACGAACGACGCCGCGATGATCGTCAGGTCCATCGGATCGGCCGTGTCGTAGCACGCTGCCTGGTAGGCCGTGACGAGGGCCTCCGACGTGCAGCGCTGCTGGAACTGCCAGAACGTCACGAGGCTGTAGGCCGAGACCGTGAAGATTCCCGCGCCCGTCGCGAGGCCGTCCAGGCCGTCGGTGAGATTCGTCGCGTTCGACCAGGCGACCGAGAGGAACGAGATCCACACGAGGTAGGCGATCCACCCGATGACGGTGCCGAGCGCGAGGAACGAGAGCATGGGGATGTCGCGGAAGAACGAGATGTACGGGGATGCCGGAGTCTGCCCGACGCTGTTCGGGAAGTTCAGCGCGAGGACGCCGAACGGCACCGCCACGATCACCTGACCGACGATCTTGCGCCAGCCGGAGAGGCCGAGGCTGCGCTGCTGACGCACCTTCATGTAATCGTCGATGAAGCCGATGGCGCCGAGACCGACCATCATCCAGATGACGAGGAGGCCTGAGATCGACGGCGGCGATCCGCCTGTCAGCGTGCCGACGAGGTAGCCGACGATCGACCCGAGGATGAAGATCACGCCGCCCATCGTCGGCGTGCCGCGCTTGGCGTGGTGCGAGGGGTTGTGCCCATCCTCGGGCGTGCGGATCACTTGGCCCCAGCCGAGCTTCTCGAACAGCCGGATGAACAGGGGCGTGAGGAAGAGGGTGAAAGCCAGCGAGATCGTGGCGGCCGAGAGCAGAGATCTCACGAGAACGATTCTCCCAGACGATCGCCGAGGTGGCGAAGTCCCGCCGCGTTCGACGACTTCACGAGCACCCGGTCCCCGTCCCGCAGCTCGCTGAGGAGGTAGTCGTACGCCTCGTCGGCCGTCTCGAAGAAGACGGCTTCGCCGTCCCAGGAGCCTTCGCCGATCGTCGAGATGAACAGGCGTCGCGCCTCGCGGCCGACGACGACGATCCGCTCGATGCGCAGCCGTACGGCGAGAAGGCCGACGCGGTCGTGCTCCTCACCCGCGGCATCCCCCAGTTCGCTCATCGCACCGAGAACGGCGACCTTGCGCTGCCCCGGCTGCGCGATCTGCGCGAGGGTCCGCAGCGCTGCCGCCATCGAGTCCGGACTTGCGTTGTAGGCATCGTTGATGATGCGGACCCGATCCGATCCGAGCGGCTGCATGCGCCAGCGTTCGGCGATCTCCACGGTTTCCAGACGCGCGATCGCGTCGGCGGGATCGATGCCGAGCTCGCGCGTGATCGAAATGGCCGCGAGCGCGTTCATGACGTGGTGCTCGCCGAGGACCTTCAGACGCAGCGGCATCCGGCGCTCGTGGTCGCCCTCGCGCACCACGATCGTGGACACCGTGCCGGCGGCGGTCACCTCGACGTCTTCGGCGCGCACCTCGGCGCCCGGGCCGCGTCCGAACCAGCGCACGGAGACGTCGCGGGATGCCGCGACATCCGCCATGGCCGCCACGCGCGAATCGTCCGCGTTTAGCACCGCGACACCGCCCGGGCGGATCGCCTGGACGAGCTCGGTCTTCGCGCGCTGCGTCGCCTCGATGCCGCCGAAGCCGCCCGCATGCGCGAGCCCCACCATGAGGACGGCGCCGATATCGGGGATGACGAGGCCCGCGAGCCGGGCGATCATGCCGCCCTGATCTGCGCCGAACTCGCTCACGAGGAAGCGCGTCGCCTCGGTCACACGCAGCATCGTGAGCGGCGCACCCACGTCGTTGTTGAAGGAATTCCGCGGGGCGACCGTCTCGCCTTCGTCCTGGAGGATCCGCTGGACGAGGTTCTTGGTCGTCGTTTTGCCGTTCGAGCCCGTGATCCCGACGACACGGAGATCTCCGGCCGCGCGCACGCGCGCGACGACGGAGCGAGCGAGGTCCGCGAGCGCCTGGACGACGTCGGGGACGATGATCTGCGAAATCGGCGCGTCTACGTGGTGTTCGGTGAGCGCGAGAGCTGCGCCGGCCTCGGCCGCCGCACCGACGAAGAGGTGTCCGTCGGTGACCTCACCCGGCTTCGCGACGAAGATATCGCCGAGGCCGATCTCACGAGAATCGGTGTCGACCGCGCCGGCAACGGTCGTGTCGCCCGTGTCGCCGCGAGCGGGCTCGAGTGTGCCGCCGACGGCGTCTGCGAGCTCTGCGAGGGTCATCCGGATCATGTGTGCAGGTTCCTCACGCGGCGGGGCGCGTCACTGGGTGACGGGGAGCAGGGGCGTCGCTTCGTTCGACGGCATGATCCGATAGTGCGTGAGCACCTGCATCATCGCCTTCTTGAAGACGGACCGGTTCGCGGACGACATCCGGTTGGTCTTGGGCTCGTCGAAGAGCGTCAGAACAACGTACTGCGGATCCTCGGCGGGCGCGAAACCGACGAGCGAGGTCATGAACAGCCCGTCCTTGTACCCGCCATTGCCGTCGGGCACCTGCGCCGTGCCGGTCTTCACGCCGAGCCGGTACCCCGGGATGTTGATGTCGGCGGCGAGCGTCCCCTGGGCGTAGACGTTCTCGAGCATCTGCGAGACCTGCGACGCGGTCTCGGGCTTGATGACCTGCACCGGGTCCGGCTCGTCGGGCGTGACGACGGTGCCGTCGGCCTCTGTGCACGATTCGACGAGGCGCGCCGGCATGCGCACGCCGCCGTTCGCGATCGTCTGGAACACGCTCACCACCTGCGTGGGGGTCACCGTGAACGCTTGGCCGAACGTCGTCGTGTAGTAGGTCTGGTTGTCCCAGTCGGCGGCATCCGAGCTGAAACCGGCGTCCGGGGAGCCCGACCAGTTCAGCGCATCGCCGCCCCCGACGCCGAAGCGCTCGAGATACTGCTGACGCACCTCCGGCGAGACGGTCGTGCCGAACTGCGACATTGCGACGTTCGACGACTCGACCAGGCCGCCGGTGAGGGTCAGATTCTCCGTGGGGTGATTCTCGGAGTCGTTGATCACGGCGCCGTTCGGGAACTCGATGCGGTCGGGGGTCTCGACGGCGGACGTCGGCGTGAGACCGGCCTGCTCGATGGCGGTGGCCGCGGTGACGGGCTTGAACGTGGAGCCGGGCTCGTACGAGACGCGGAGCAGGCGCGACCCGCGATCGTCTGCTGCCGACGCCCCCGGGTCGTTGGGATCGACGGTCGGCGTCTCGGCGATGGCACGGATCTTGCCGGTCTTCGCCTCCATGACGATGATCCCGCCCCAGTCCGCCTGGTAGTGGCTGGTCTCCTCCGCGATCAGTTGCTGCATGTACCACTGCAGGTCGCCGTCGATCGTGAGTTTCAGGGTGCCGCCGTCGACAGCGGGCGTCTCCTTCTCGGTACCGGGGATGATGACGCCCGATGTCCCGCGCTGGTAGGTGATCTTGCCGTCGGTGGGCTGGAGGCACGACTGCTGGAGGTCCTCCAATCCCTCCAGCGGCGTGCCGTCGGAGCCGACGAAGCCGAGGATGTTTCCGGCCACCGCGCCGTCGGGGTACACGCGCGACGGGTGCTCGTCGTAGTAGAGGAACGGGAGCTTCAGGTCGGCGAGGGCACGGTACACCTCTGTTGAGACGTAGCGCTTGATGGTCGCGTACTGAGAGCTGGCATCTTTCGCCAGGGCGTCGGAGACGATCTTCTGCACATCGTCGGCGGTCTGTCCGGTGACTGCGGCGATGCGCCCCGCGAGCTCGGGCCAGGCGATCTTCTCATTCTCGCCGTCCGGTCCCGTGATCGGGTTGCCGTCGGCATCCTCCCTGTCGATCCCCTGCACCGCGAGGGCCGGGTCGATCTGCACGTCGTACAGGCTCGTGCTCGTCGCGAGCACCGTGCCATCGGTGTCGACGATCTGGCCTCGCGCGCCGTACAGCGTCTGCGACGCGCCCGTGGCAAGACTCTCGGCCTCGGAGATGTGGTCGTTCGCGTTCACGACCTGGATGTCGACGAGGCGTACGACGAAGGCGGCGAGGACGCCGAGGACGACAGCCAGCGCGACGACGGTGCGCCGACGCGGGCTGCGGGTTGCGCGAGTCGTCATGAGATCAGTGTGTGTCGGGTGTCGGCAGACCGTCGGCGATCGCAGGGGGTGTCGAGGATTCCACGCCTGCGGCGATCGCCTCGTCGGCGACGCTCGCCCCCGAATGGAGGGTCGCCGCGGGGTCGTTCACAAGCGGCACCCCCGCGACGAGGGCGTTCGAGACGGCGGCCTGAGTGAGCGCGTTCACCGAGCTCGCGCCGTTGGAACCTGCATCGGTGCCGACGATCGCGCTGTCGCTCAGCCGGAGGTATGTCGGCGCCTGACCCGTCACCATTCCGAGCGCGGCCGCGTTGGCGGCGAGGTACTGCGGAGAGCTGAGCCCCGCAAGCGAGTCCGTGAGCATCTGCTTCTGGTAGTCGAGCCCCCGCTGCTGACTGGACAGTGCGGACAGTTCGTAGGAGCTCTGCGTCGTCAGAATCGACAAGCCCATCTGCGCCGCGGCGATGAGAACGGCGCCGGCGACAGCGATGATGCCGTAGAGGAGGCGGGGACGGCGACGCGGCAGAGGACGCTCGAGTGCGCGGAGCCGGCGCGCCGGCTCGGTCTCCGGTGCGCGGTGGGGCGCCGCAGTGAGCGAGGGTCGGACCGGGGCTGTCGCGATGCTCATCGCGCCTCCGCGATTCTCTCGGCCGCGCGCAGACGCACGGGGGTGGCACGGGGGTTGCGGGCGCGCTCCTCGTCGGACGCGAGCTCGGCGCCTTTCGTGAGCAGACGGAAGCGCGGCGCGTGCTCGGGCAGTTCGACGGGCAGTCCCGCGGGCGCGGTGGATGCCGCCGCCTCCGCGAACTCCCGCTTGACCAGCCGGTCCTCGAGCGACTGATAGCTCATGACGGCGATCCGTCCGCCGACACGCAGGAGGCCCATCGCGGCCGGAAGGGCCCGCTCGAGCACGGACAGCTCGGCGTTCACCTCGATGCGCAGCGCCTGGAAGACGCGCTTGGCGGGATGGCCGCGACCCTCTCGTTGCACCGCGACCGGCGTCGCAGCGACCAGGACATCGACGAGTTGCCCCGACCGTTCGATCGGGGCTGTCGCCCGCGCCGCGATGATGGCGCGGGCGTACCGGCCAGCGAGCTTCTCCTCGCCGTAGCGCTCGAAGATGCGCCGGAGGTCGCCCTCACCGTACGTCGCGACGACCTCTGCGGCGGTGATGCCCTGCGTCTGGTCCATGCGCATGTCGAGGGGGGCATCCTGCGCGTACGCGAATCCTCGATCGGCCTCGTCGAGCTGGAGCGACGAGACGCCGAGGTCGAAGAGGATGCCGTCCACGCGCGAGGCGCCGGCGGACGCCGAGGCATCCGCGATGCCGTCGTAGACGGTGTGGATGAGCGTCACGCGATCGCCGAAGCGCGCGAGGCGCTCCCCCGCGAGGCGCAGGGCGTCGGTGTCGCGATCGAGACCGATCAGACGTACCTCCGGGAAGCGTTCCAACAGTGCTTCGGAATGTCCGCCCATGCCTTCCGTGGCGTCGACGACGACGGCGCCGGGCCGCGTGAGAGCCGGCGCGAGCAGCTCGATGCAGCGCTCGAGCAGCACGGGGGTGTGGATGTCCGAAGTGCTCATGATGTGCGGGGCGGGATCCGGAGCTCCGATCCCCATCCGCCTGACCTGGCACCGGGGAAGTGTGTCAGGGCGTGCGGCTGGGAGTCGGAACCACGGGTCAGAAGAGGCCCGGAATCACCTCCTGCTCCATGTCGGAATAGCTGTCCTCGTTGCCTTCGGCATAGGCGTTCCACGCCTCTGCGTCCCAGATCTCGGCGTGCGCGCCGACACCCGTGACGACGAGCTCGCGACCGAGATTCGCGTACGTGCGCAGGTGCGGCGGGATCGTGATGCGGCTCTGGCTGTCCGGCTTCTCGTCGCTCGCCCCGGAGAGAAACATGCGCTGGAAGTCGCGCGCCTGCTTGTTGGTCAGAGGCGCCTCGCGGATCTTCTCGTAGACGCGCTCGAACTCCTTCGTGCTGAACACGTACAAGCACCGCTCCTGACCGCGGGTCACGACGACGCCGTCCCCCAGATCGGTGCGGAACTTGGCGGGGAGGATCACGCGACCCTTGTCATCGAGCTTGGGGGTGTAGGTGCCCAGAAGCATCCACGACCACCCCCCTTCGCTCCGACCCGCCTCAGGTGCACACCACTTTACTCCACTTCCCTCCACTTCACTATGGTTCCGACGCGGTTTCCCTCCCCAAAACGCGAAAAAGCACCGACCCGGAGGTCGGTGCTTTCGGTGGGCCGGGCGACAGTCCGGTTACGTGCGTGTCAGTGGTCGCCCTGTCGGCGGTCCCAGCGGTCGTTCATGCGGTCCATGAAGGAGGATGAGGGTCCCGACGCCTTCTTGGCGGCCGTCGGAGCGGACGAGTCGCCCGCCATGCCGCCCTTGCCAGATGCGGAGCCGCGCCCGGGCGTCACGGCGAGGACCACGCCGGCGACCATCACCACGAAGGCGATGACGCCCACCACGATGAGGCTGCTCGAGACGCCGAAGACGAGGCCGCCGAGGCCGAGGAGGACGAGAACAGTGCCGTAGACGATGTTGCGGTAGCTGAGCGTCTGTCCGTCACGGGGCGCGACGACATCCGCGTCCTTGTTCATGAGATGGCGCTCCATCTCATCGAGCAGGCGCTGCTCCTGTTCTGACAGCGGCATGCGTGCCTCCTTGAGGCCGGGTCGAGCTGGCGATTCGGTGCACACGATTCTAGTCGTGCACTCGAGAACTAGGCTAGGCCCGTGACCCCTTCCCCGGCGCCGATCGAAGCAGTTTCCCAGCGACTGGCAAGCTTCCTGCAGGCCCGGGTGGACGAATGGGGCTTGTCGGGCGCAGAGGCCACGGCTTTCGTGGAGAACGCCGCCTCGACCCTGTCAGGTGGAAAGCGTCTGCGCGCCCGCTTCTGCGTCACCGGCTGGCGGGCCGTCGCCGAACCCGACAGCGCTCCGGCGGCACCGCCCGAGGCGGTCCTCGCCGCCGCCGGCGCGCTGGAGATCTTCCATGCCGCAGCCCTCGTCCACGACGACATCATCGACAACTCCGACACGCGCCGCGGCCGCCCTGCGGCACACCGCGCGCTCGAGGCCCACCATGGCGCTTCCCGCTGGGCGGGAGCGGGTGGGGCATTCGGTCGTTCCGCGGCGATCCTCCTCGGAGATCTCCTCGTCGCGTGGAGCGACGACCTGCTCGAAGACGGCCTCCGCGCCGCCCCGCACGCCGCCGCAGCACGGAGCGTGTACGCGCTCATGCGCCGCGAGGTCACAGTCGGGCAGTTCCTCGACATCGCGGAAGAAGCCGCCTTCATCACGGCGCCCGACACCGACCACGCGGAGCGGGCGCTGCGCGTCGCATCGCTGAAATCAGCCCGCTACTCGATCGAGCACCCTCTGCTTCTGGGCGGCGCGCTGGCCGGCGCGAGTGCCGCGCAGTCGGCCGCGCTGTCGGCGTTCGGCCACCCGCTCGGCCTCGCGTTCCAGTTGCGCGACGACGTCCTGGGCGTCTTCGGCGACAGCGCTGTGACAGGTAAGCCCTCGGGTGACGATCTACGTGAAGGCAAGCGCACGGTGCTCATCGCGTACACGCGCGAGGCCCTGGATCCGGTCGCGAGACGGACGTTCGACGCGCTCGTGGGCGACCCGACACTGGATGGCGCACAGGTCGCCGCCGCGCAGGAGACGATCGCCGCCTCGGGTGCGCTCACGCGAGTCGAGGGCCTCATCGACGCCTACACGCAGGAGGCCGATCAGGCGCTTCGGGGTGCCCCCCTCGCCGCGGGTGCGGTCGAGGAGCTGCGCGCGCTCGCACGCGACGCAACCGCTCGCGCATCCTGAGGCGTGCAGCGTCGACTGACGCGTCGGTGGATCGAGACGACGGCGCGGCAGGCGTCGCGCTCAGGCGAGCGTCTGCGCGACGCGGCGCACTTCGCTCTTGCGTCCGCGGCGGAGCGCCTCGATCGGCGCGAGTCCGATCGACTCCTCTTCGCTGAGCAGCCAGTCGATGAGCTCGTCATCGCTGAACCCGGCATCCTGCAGCACGATGACGGTGCCGCGCAGCGACGACAGCGGCGCGCCGTCGATGATGAACAGGGCGGGTACGGCGAAAACTCCCGTGCGCTTGCTGCCGACCAAGGCGCGGTCGTCGAGCAGTCGGCGGACACGGCCGAGCGGCTCGCCCAGCACCTCGACGAGGTCGGGAAGGGTCAGCCAATCGGTCGAGGCGGAGGGGGATGCGGCGTCACTCACCCTCTCACTATCGCAGGTTCGAGGCGTGCGTCGAAGCCGCACTGCCGCGGGTGAAGCGGACGTGGCGATCCCCTGAAATCACATTCGTCACATTGGCCTCAGAGGTCACACTCATTGACACGTGTTCACATCCGTGTCACGGTAGCCGGGTCGAAGAAGGGGGAAGTTCTTGCGACCGCTGCTCTTGCCGACGTCGTCGGCCCTGACCGCGACGACAGCGATGCTCGGGTCGGTGTCCCTCGCGCTCGCCGGCACGTCGGGGGCCCCTGCGGCGGCGAAGGCCGCAGCCCCGCTCATCGATGCCGCCCCCGTCACACTGCGCGCGGTCACGCCTCCGCCGCTCGCGCTCCTCCGCTCCGAGGTCTCCCCGCCCGAGACGTATGTCGTGGTCGCCGGCGACACCGTGAGCGGCATCGCGGAACGGTTCGGGCTCGCCACAGCCGACGTCCTCGCACGGAACGGCCTCGACTGGTCGAGTCTCATCCACCCCGGTGACGAGCTAAAGCTCTCCGGAACGGCGGCGGCCGACGCCGAGGCGGACCGTGGGCCCGGGGACGCGCCCGGCACGGCGGCAGGGAACGGATCAGGCCCAGTGGCGTCTCGCGTCGTCACCTCCGGCGACACTCTGTGGGCGATCGCCGCGGAGGCCGGCGTCTCCCTCGACGCACTGCTCACGGCCAATGCGCTGGCGCGGGACGCCATCATCTATCCCGGCCAGAGCCTCGCGCTGCCGGGAGCGGCCGACGCCGCAGCCCCCGCGGACGCGGCCCCGATGGAACCCGCCACCGCCTCGGTCGAGGCATCCGCGGTCGTGCTCGACGACGAGCAGATCGCGAACGCACGCATCATCATCCAGGTCGGCCGGGAGCGCGGCGTGCCCGACCGTGGCATCGCGATCGCTCTCGGCGCCGCGATGGTCGAGTCCTGGATCCGCAACCTCGACTGGGGCGACCGCGACTCGCTCGGCCTGTTCCAGCAGCGCCCGAGCGCAGGGTGGGGAACGGCGGATCAGATCCTCGACCCGGCACGCGCGGCAGCGGTGTTCTACGGCGGCCCCGGCGACCCGAACGGCGACGCGACGCGAGGCCTTCTCGACATCCCGGGGTGGGACGCCCTCCCCTACGCGGAAGCCGCGCAGGCGGTGCAGATCTCCGCGCACCCCGACCGCTACGCGGCCTGGGAGCAGCAGGCCTACGCCTGGATCTCGGCCCTGGGCTGATCTAGACGGCTCCCCTCGGCGCCCGCTCAGGGGTGAGGCGCTCCCCGGGCTTTCGGCATCCGCTCCCTAGAATCGCAGGGTGAGCACGAGCCAGCAGACCGACCCGCTGATCGGCCGTCTGGTCGACGGACGGTACCGGGTGCGCGCTCGCATCGCACGCGGCGGCATGGCCACCGTCTACGTCGCGACCGATCTGCGCCTCGAGCGCCGCGTCGCCCTGAAGGTCATGCACGGGCACCTGTCGGATGATCAGGTGTTCCAGGGACGGTTCATCCAGGAGGCGCGCGCCGCCGCCCGGCTGGCCGATCCGCATGTCGTGAACGTCTTCGATCAGGGCCAGGACGGCGAGATGGCCTATCTCGTCATGGAATACCTTCCCGGCATCACTCTGCGCGATCTCCTGCGTGAGCAACGTCGGCTGTCGATCCCGCAGACCATCACGATCATGGATGCCGTGCTGTCGGGCCTCGCTGCGGCGCACCGCGCCGGGATCGTCCACCGCGACGTGAAGCCCGAGAACGTTCTGCTCGCCGAGGACGGCCGGATCAAGATCGGCGACTTCGGACTGGCGCGCGCCACGAGCGCGAACACCGCGACGGGCCAGATGCTGCTCGGCACGATCGCCTACCTCGCCCCCGAGCTCGTCACGCGGGGCACGGCGGACGCGCGCAGCGACATCTACGCGCTCGGGATCATGCTCTACGAGATGCTCGTCGGCGAGCAGCCCTACAAGGGCGAACAGCCGATGCAGATCGCCTACCAGCATGCGACCGATTCCGTGCCGCGGCCGAGCGCCAAGAACCCGGGCATCCCCGAGCAGCTCGATGAGCTCGTGCTGTGGGCGACCGAGCGCGAGCCCGACGAGCGCCCCACCGATGCCCGGGTGATGCTCGACCGCCTACGGGAGATCGAGAAGGAACTGGGGGTGTTCCCGCATGTCGTGCGCGCGCCCGCGGCGGCCGCGGTGCGTGCGGCTGTCATCGATGACGGCATCGATTCCGGCGAGGTCACCAAGGTGCTACCCGGGAGCTTCACCGCCCCGACGGTGACGGACGACACCGACAATGCCACGCGTCTGCGCCGCCGTGCGCGCCGCAACGCGCGCAAAGGGGGGTGGCTGCTCGTCCTCGTGCTGCTGCTCGCGGCTCTCGCCGGTGGCGCCGGCTGGTGGTTCGGCTCGGGTCCCGGATCGCTCATCGCAGTACCCGATGTGACGGGTCAGAGCATCGAGGACGCGTCGGCAACGCTGTCCGCGCACGGCCTCGTCGCCGTCCCCGGGCAGGACTACAGTCGCGACGTCCCGGCCGGGCAGGCGATCGGTACCGACCCGACGAGCGGGACGCACGTCGAGAAGGACGCCCAGGTCACTGTCGTCATCTCCCTCGGTCCGGCATCCCACGACATCGGCGCGCTCGCCGGTCAGAACGTGGAGGCCGCACGGCAGAGCCTCGAGGCGCTGTACATCACGGCCTCCGGGGAGCCGTCGCGCTACTTCACCGACGCCGATCCGGACACCGTCATCGGCGTCTGGATCACGCCGCCCGGCGGCGGCGACGCGGTCGACTGCGCAAACGGCTGCACCGCGTTCGAGGGTTCGACGGTCATGTTCGACGTGTCGATCGGCCCGGTGCCCGATGTCTCCGGCGAGACGGTGGATGCCGCGACCGCGAAGCTGCGCTCGGTCGATCTGGCTGCGACCACGACCGAGGAGTTCAGCTCCGACGTCGACAAGGGCGACGTCATCCGCATCGCCGACCGCGCGGACGGCGGGCACTTCCGCCCCGGAGACACCGTCACGCTCGTCGTATCCAAGGGTCCGGAACCCATCGAGGTCCCCGACGTGACCGGCGACACGGTTGCCGTCGCGATGCAGACGCTGCGTGACGCGGGCTTCGAACCCGGCACCGCTCTGCCCGAGATCGTGTGGGGCATCTTCACGGTATCGAGCACGAGCCCCGCTGCCGGCACGATGCAGCTGCCCGGCACGAAGATCACCGTCCGCTCCACCGGCTGATCCGGCGCGTGGATCAGCGCTTCTCGAGCTCCTCGGCCACGAGGAAGGCGAGCTCGAGCGATTGCATGTGGTTCAGGCGCGGGTCGCACAGGCTCTCGTAGCGCGTCGCGAGGGTCGCCTCGTCGATCTGCTCCGAACCGCCCAGGCACTCCGTCACATCGTCGCCGGTGAGCTCGACGTGGATGCCGCCGGGGTGGGTCCCCGCGGCGCGATGCGCCTCGAAGAACCCACGCACCTCGTCGACGACGTCGTCGAAGCGACGCGTCTTGTATCCGGTGGGGGTCGTGATGCCGTTGCCGTGCATGGGGTCGGTGACCCAGAGCGGTGTGGCACCGGCATCCTTCACCGCTTCCAGCAGCGGCGGCAGCGCGTCGCGGATCTTGCCTGCACCCATGCGCGTGATGAATGTCAGGCGACCGGGCTCGCGCTCGGGGTCGAGCTTGTCAATGAGCGCGAGCGCCACCGACGGATCGGTCGTCGGACCGAGCTTGACACCGATGGGGTTTCGGATCTTCGAGAAGTAGTCGACGTGCGCTCCGTCGAGTTCGCGCGTGCGCTCCCCGATCCACAGGAAGTGCGCCGACGTGTTGTACGGCGTGTGCGTGCGCGAATCGATGCGGGTCATCGGCCGCTCGTAGTCCATCAGCAGGCCCTCATGACCCGTGTAGAACTCGACGCGCTTGAGTTCATCGAAGTCGGCGCCGGCCGCCTCCATGAACTTGATCGCGCGGTCGATCTCTGTCGCGAGGCGCTCGTACTGCTGATTCGCCGGGTTCTGCGCGAAGCCCTTGTTCCACGAATGCACTTCGCGCAGGTCGGCGAAGCCCCCCTGCGTGAACGCACGGATGAGATTGATGGTGGATGCCGCGGTGTGGTACCCCTTCAGCAGCCGCTGCGGATCGGCCGTGCGCGACCCCTCCGTGAAGTCGTAGCCGTTGACGATGTCGCCGCGGTACGCAGGCAGCGTCACATCACCGCGCGTCTCGGTGTTGCTCGATCGGGGCTTGGCGAACTGACCTGCCATGCGCCCCATTTTCACGACAGGCATGGATGCCCCGTACGTCAGCACGACGGCCATCTGCAGCACCGTCTTGATGCGGTTGCGGATCTGCTCGGCGGTGGCGCCGGCGAACGTCTCCGCACAGTCGCCGCCCTGCAGAAGAAACGCCTGGCCGGCAGCGGCCTTCGCGAGACGATCGCGCAGGTTGTCGACCTCACCGGCGAAGACGAGCGGCGGGAGACTCGCGATCTCGGTCGACACGGCGGCGACGGCGTCGGCATCGGGCCAGAGCGGCTGCTGCTTGATCGGGAGCGAGCGCCAGTGATCCAGGTCGGCGTGCAGGGTGGGCATCCGGCCAGTCTAGTGGGGCCTCACGCCCGCAGAGGTCCGCATGACGGGGTCGGACCGCGCCTCACGCCGCCGGCGACGACGGGGCTGCCGCCACTGCGTTCGCGCGGTCCTTCACGGTCGAGGCATAGACGTCGTCGTACTCCTGCTCACCGAGGCGCTGCAGAGCCACCATGATCTCGTCGGTCACCGATCGCAGGACATACCTGTCGGACTCCATGCCGTGGAAGCGGGAGAAATCGAGCGGCTCACCGATCACCATGCCGACGCGACCGATGCGCGGGATCGTGCGGCCGATCGGCATGATCTCACCTGTGTCCACCATGACGACGGGGATCACGGGGACGCGAGCCTCGAGCGCCATTCGAGCAAGGCCCGTGCGGCCGCGGTAGAGCTTGCCGTCAGGACTACGAGTGCCCTCGGGGTAGATGCCGAGCAGGTCGCCGCGCCCGAGCACCTGCAGACCGGTGTTGAGCGAGTCCTCGGAGGCCTTTCCACCCGTACGGTCGATCGGGATCTGCCCGGTCGCCTTCATGAACATCCGCGTCGCCCAGCCTTTGAGGCCCCTGCCCGTGAAGTAGTCGCTCTTGGCCAAGAAGCTCATCGGGCGGTCGATCATGAGCGGGAGGAAGATCGAGTCGCTCACCGAGAGGTGATTGGACGCGAGGATCGCCGCCCCGTCCGCGGGGATGTTCGTGCGGCCCACGATCCACGGCCGGAAGATCGCCTTGACGATCGGTCCGATCACGACGTATTTCATGAACCAGTAGAACATCGCGGTTCCCTCACTCCGCCCGGACGCCCGACCGGAGCCCCGCCAGATCGGCCACACCGACCAAGCCCGCATCGTTGCCGAGCATCGCCGTCACGAATCGGGCGGTCGGGCGGTCGCCGAACCCCGGCAAAGCGGATTCGTACGCGATGCGGGTGGGCTCGAGCAGCACCTCGCCGAGGTCGGCCACTCCCCCTCCGATC
The DNA here is from genome assembly GCF_037147735.1 of Microbacterium sp. MMO-20. Classification (NCBI taxonomy): domain Bacteria; kingdom Bacillati; phylum Actinomycetota; class Actinomycetes; order Micrococcales; family Microbacteriaceae; genus Microbacterium; species Microbacterium sp. MMO-20. Next base: position 126,066 of record NZ_JBBCUU010000008.1, read on the forward strand.
ACGAAGAGTTCGGGATCGAGGACCGCTTGGAAGCCGCCGCAGGCCTCGCCGAGCGCGGTCGCGACGCGACGCACCGCCTCGATCGCGCCCTCATCGCCCTCGCTCAGCAGCAGGGCGAGCTGAGGGCCGTGCACGAGACCGTCGGCGCCGCGGTGCGCGGCGAGCCGCTCGCCGATCCCGCCGGCGTCTGCGATGTCACCGAGCTCGCGCTGCAGCGCCCGCCCGGACGCATACTGCTCGAGGCATCCGTTCTGCCCGCAGCCGCACGGGCGCCCGCCGCGGACGAAGCGCAGGTGACCGAGTTCGGCCGCGCTGCCGTTCGCGCCGATGACGAGGGTGCCGTCGGCGATGACGGCGCCGCCGACGCCCGTGCCGAGGGTCACCATCACCATGTCGGAGGTGCCGCGCCCCGCACCGAACCGATACTCCCCCCAGCCCGCGGCATTCGCGTCGTTCTCGAGGGTCACCGGGCGCCCGATGCGTTCCTCGAACTGCGCGCGCAGCGGAACGTCGTGCCAATCGATGTTGGGCGCGTGCATCATGATCGAGCGCGTGCGGTCGATGTAGCCCGCCGCCGCGACGCCCACGCTGTGGACATCGTGGCGCACGGCGAAGCCCTCGACCATGTCCGCGACGGCGCGGGCGAGATCGGCGGTGTCCGTCGGAGTGACGACGCGCGCGCGTTCGATGATGCGTCCGTCCTCTGCGACGACGCCGCCCGCGATCTTCGTTCCGCCGATATCGATGCCGACGTTGAGCACGACGTGTTCCTCCCGATTTCCGCGCAACGCCGATCGGCGTCACAGCACCGGAGAGTCTAGTGTGGACAGAACAGTCCCACGGGATGCATCCGCCGGACATTGATCGGTACCGATGCCGCCCCGCGAGACTGAGTATCACGAACAGTTAGACTGGATCCCAGCCGTCATCCCGACGCCACTCGGTACCGAAGGAGTTGCCGCACCATGAGCGCCGCCGCCCAGTTCGAAGTCCCCGCGATCGTCCCTGCCGATCCCGATGCCAACATCAGCGACCTTCTGATCGAGCGGGTGAAGGCGACGCCGTCGCTCGCACTGTTCGCCGTGCCCGAGGGCTCGGGCGAGGGCGCGGGATGGCGCGACATCACGGCCGCCGAGTTCGAGCGCGAGGTGATCGCCCTGGCGAAGGGATTCGTGGCCGCGGGCATCGAGCCCGGCGACAAGGTCGGATTCCTCGCCCGAACGACGTACGAATGGACGCTCGTCGACTTCGCGCTCTTCTTCGCCGGCGCCGTCATGGTGCCGGTCTACGAGACGAGTTCCGCCTCTCAAGTGAGCTGGATCCTCTCCGACTCGGGAGCGATCGCGGTGCTCACCGAAAGCGCAGAGCACTCCGCCCGCGTCGAAGAGGTTCGTGCCGAGCTGCCGCTCATCCGCGACGTGTGGACCATGGCATCCGGCGCCCTGGACACCCTGCGCGCCGGCGGTGTCGATGTCGCCGATGAGGAGATCGAGCGTCGTCGCAACCTCGCCGTCGGCTCCGACATCGCGACGCTCATCTACACCTCGGGGTCGACGGGACGCCCGAAGGGCTGCGTGCTCACGCACAGCAACTTCGTCGAACTCGCGCGCAACTCCGCGAAGGCGCTCGAAGAGGTCGTGAACACCCCCGGCGCCTCCACCCTGCTGTTCATCACGACGGCGCATGTGTTCGCGCGCTTCATTTCGATCCTCGATGTCCACGCGGGTGTCAAGACCGGGCACCAGCCCGACACGAAGCAGCTCCTTCCGGCGCTCGGCTCCTTCCAGCCGACGTTCCTGCTGGCCGTGCCGCGCGTCTTCGAGAAGGTCTACAACTCGGCGGAGCAGAAGGCCGAGGCCGGCGGCAAGGGCAAGATCTTCCGCGCCGCCGCGCACACCGCGATCGAGCACTCGACCCTCCTCCAGGAGGGCAAGAAGGTGCCCCTCGGCACGAAGATCAAGTTCGCCCTGTTCGACAAGCTCGTCTACAGCAAGCTGCGCGCCGCCATGGGCGGCCGCGTGACGTACGCCGTCTCCGGCTCGGCCCCGCTCGGCCCGCGGCTCGGCCACTTCTTCCACAGCCTCGGTGTCACGATCCTCGAGGGCTACGGGCTCACCGAGACCACAGCGCCCGCGACGGTCAATCTCGCCAAGAAGTCCAAGATCGGCACGGTGGGTCCCGTCCTCCCCGGCGTCGGTGTGCGCCTCGCCGATGACGGCGAGGTGGAGGTCCGCGGCATCAACGTCTTCAAGGAGTACTGGCAGAACGACGAAGCAACGGCCGCCGCGTTCGACGGAGACTGGTTCAAGACGGGTGATCTCGGGTCGTTCGACGACGAGGGCTTCCTCACGATCACGGGTCGCAAGAAGGAGATCATCGTGACGGCCGGCGGCAAGAACGTCTCGCCGGCGGCGCTCGAGGACCCGATCCGAGCGAACCCGATCGTCGGTCAGGTGGTCGTCGTGGGCGACCAGAAGCCGTTCATCTCCGCGCTCGTGACACTCGATCCCGAGATGCTGCCGACCTGGCTCGGCAACAACGGCCTCGCCGCCGACATGACGCTGGCGGATGCCGCGAACAACCCGACCGTCCGGGCCGAGGTCCAGCGCGCCATCGACATCGCCAACAAGGGCGTCTCGCGTGCGGAGTCGATCCGCAAGTTCACGATCCTCGACACGGAGTGGACCGAGGCGAGCGGACATCTCACGCCGAAGCTCTCGATCAAGCGAAACGTCATCCTGGACGACTTCGCCGACGCCATCGAGGACATCTACACCGTGCCGGTCACGACCACCAACGTGTCGCTCGGCTGACGCCGCCCGCGGCGCGGGTCAGAACCACGCCGACTCGCGTACCTCGCGCATCGCCCGCTTGCGGTCGTCGGGCGCGAGGCGCGAGAGGTACAACATGCCGTCGAGGTGGTCGGTCTCGTGCTGGAGGGCTTGCGCCATCAGGCCCTCCCCCTCGAGGACGACCTCGCTCCCGTCGAGATCGACACCCTCGACGCGCGCCCAGGGGTGCCGCAACGCCTCGTGCCAGAGGCCCGGAACCGAGAGGCATCCCTCACCCACCGGCACGGGCTCGCCGCGGACCTCGGCGAGCACGGGGTTGAGGATGTAACCGATCTCGCCGTCGATGTTGTAGCTGAAAGCACGCAGCCCGACACCGATCTGCGGGGCAGCGACTCCGGCGCGCCCCGGGAGCTCGACCGTGTCGAGAAGGTCCTGAACGAGGCTGCGGACGCCGTCGTCGACGGTGTCGATGGGCGCGCTGACGGCGCGCAGCACCGGGTCGCCGAACAGGCGGATCGTGCGGACGGCCATCAGGCGGCAGCCTGCGCGCGCAGACCTTCGACCACCGTCGCCGCAAGCCGACGTGCGGCCTCGCGGGTCTCCGACTGCAGATCGCGGAAGGCGATCGCACTGCCGGAAGCGATGTGCGGGTCGTAGGGCATGCGGACGACCTGACGCACACGACTGCGGAAGTGTGCCTCGAGCTCGTCGGCACGGACGAGCGGCGCACCGGGGCGCGCCGTGTTGAGGACGACGACGGCGCCGCGCACGCGCTCGGCGTACCCGTTCGACTCAAGCCACGTGAGGGTCTCGGAGGCGAGGCGCGCCTCATCGATCGAGAGTCCCGCGACGATGACGAGGGTATCGGCGCGCTCGAGGGTGGCATCCATCACGGAATGCACGATGCCCGTGCCCGTGTCGGTGAGCACGACCGAGTAGAAGTGCGCCGCGATCTCGGCGACGTCACGGTAGTCGTCATCGCTGAAGGCTTCGGACACGTGGGGATCGGCATCGGAGGCCAGGACGTCGAGGCGCGTCTGGTCGCGACCGACGATCTGAGAGATGTCGTTGAAACCCTGCACGTCGGCGCGCGCACGCACGAGGTCGCGCACGGTCTTTCCGCTCGTCCGTCCGATGCGCTCGGCGAGCGTTCCCCGGTCGGGGTTCGCGTCGACGGCGATGATGCGGTCCTCCCGCGCGTCGGCGAGCGCCATTCCGAGAAGAGTCGTGACGGTCGTCTTGCCGACGCCGCCCTTGCGCGAGAGTACCGGGACGAATCGTGCGCCGCCCGGAAGAGGCGCGGCGATGCGTGCATCGAGTGCCTTGCGCTCACGTGCGCGGCGGCTGTCACCGAGGTTCAGACGGCGCCCCGAGAGCGTGTCCACGAGGTGACGCCAGGCCCCCTCCGGCTCGGCGCGCACGACGTGGGCCGGGTCGAGCAGTCGATCGGGCGTCAGCAGATCGGCGCTCTCTCGATCCGCCTCGAAGTCACCCAGCCGGCGGGACTGCAGCGTGATCTCGGAGGTGCGCGGGCGGACGCGCTCATGGTGGTCCGCGTCGGACTCCGGCGCCACGGCCGCCGCGACCGCACCCCTGACATCGCTCCGCTCGGCCGCGGCGGGCAGCGAGCGTGCCGCCGGAGCGGGGATCACCCGGCTCGGGGCGCCGTCGTCCACCCCGTCGAGGACGACGTCGTCATCCTCCACGAGGTCGTCGTCATCGGATGCCACGACCGGCAGCGCGACGTCGACCTGCGCCGTCCCGCCCGCCACGATGCCGATGCCGGTCGTGTCGGCGCCAGCCTCGGGAAGGACACCGTTGTCGACCTCGTCGGCCCCGTTGTCGCCTGCTTCATTGGCCACGCTGCACACTCCCAGATCGTTCGCGGGCGCCGCGCGCCCCGGTCCAGGCTAGTCGGCGGGTCGGATGACGACCAAAAGGTCACCCGCCTCAACCGGCGAACTCGTCGCGATGGCAATGCGCTCGACGACGCCCGCTACGGGTGCGGTGATGGCCGCTTCCATCTTCATCGCCTCGATCGAAGCCACCGGCTGTCCCGCCGCAACGCGGTCGCCGACGGCGGCCTTGACCGTGATGACGCCGGCAAAGGGCGCCGCGACCTGGCCGGGCTTGGAGGTGTCGGCCTTCTCGGCCGCGACCTTGTCGACCGCGACCTTCCGGTCGCGTACCCAGACGGGGCGCAGTTGCCCGTTGAGCGTCGTCATGACGGTGCGCATGCCCGCGGCATCCGGCTCGCCGATCGCTTCGAGGCCGACGTAGAGCTGCACCCCCGGGTCGATCTCGGCGACGTGCTCTTCGCCGGGCTTGAGGCCGTAGAAGTAGTCCGGGGTGCCGAGTGCCGAGAGGTCGCCGTATGCGGCACGGGTAGCCTCGAGGTCCTTCGCGGGCCCCGGGAACAGCAGCCGGTTGAGCGTGCGGCGACGCGTCGCGGCATCGCCGGCGAGGCCGTCCTCCTCCTCCGGCTTCAGCGGCGGGATCTCGACGGACACCTCGCGGCCTGCGAGCACTTTCGTGCGGAACGGCTCCGGCCATCCTCCAGGCAGGTCACCGAGCTCACCGGCCATGAAGCCGACGACGGAGTCGGGGATGTCGTAGTTCTGCGGGTTCTCCTCGAAGTCGGCCGGATCGGCATTCGCCGCGACGAGGGCGAGCGCGAGATCGCCGACGACTTTCGATGACGGCGTGACCTTCGGCAGCCGTCCGAGCAGTCGGTCGGCCGCCGCGTACATGTCCTCGATGCGCTCGAAGTCGTCGGCCATACCGAGCGCGATCGCCTGCTGCCGCAGGTTCGACAGCTGCCCTCCGGGGATCTCGTGGTGGTACACGCGGCCCGTCGGGCTCGGCAGACCCGATTCGAAAGGCCGATAGAGGTGACGCACGGCTTCCCAGTACGGCTCGAGGTCGCTCACGGCCTGGAGGGACAGCCCCGTGTCGCGGTCGGTGTGCGCAAGCGCCGCGACGAGCGCGGACAGCGAGGGCTGGCTCGTCGTCCCCGCGAGCGGGGCGGCGGCGGCATCCACGGCGTCGGCGCCGGCGGCGCTCGCCGCGAGAAGCGTCGCGAGCTGACCACCCGCCGTGTCGTGCGTGTGCACGTGCACGGGCAGGTCGAAGCGTTCGCGCAGAGCCGTGACGAGCTTCGCCGCGGCCGCGGGGCGAAGAAGACCCGCCATGTCCTTGATCGCGAGGATGTGCGCGCCGGATGCCGCGATGCGGTCGGCGAGGCGCAGGTAGTAGTCGAGCGTGTACAGCTTCTCCGCGGGGTCCAGCAGATCGGCGGTGTAGCAGACGGCGACCTCGGCCACCCCGGTGCCCGTCTCGAGGACTGCGCTGATCGCCGGCAGCATCTGGTCGACGTCGTTGAGGGCGTCGAAGATGCGGAAGATATCGACACCGGTCGCCGCCGCCTCCTTCACGAAGGCATCGGTGACGGCGGTCGGCCGCGGCCTATAGCCGACGGTGTTCCTCCCGCGCAGCAGCATCTGGATCGGGATGTTCGGCATCGCATCGCGGAGGGCTTCGAGTCGCTCCCACGGGTCCTCGGCGAGGAATCGCAGGGCGACGTCGTACGTCGCCCCGCCCCACGCCTCCACCGACAGCAGCTGCGGCGTCATGCGCGCGACGTGCGGGCCGACCCGCACGAGGTCGCGCGTGCGCACGCGCGTCGCGAGCAAGGACTGGTGCGCGTCCCGGTACGTCGTCTCGGTGACGGCCAGGGCGGTCTGTGCGCGCAGGGCCTGAGCGAAGCCCGCGGGGCCGAGTTCGCGCAGCACGTCGCGGTTGCCGCGCGGTACCGGCGCCCGCAGATCGATCGACGGCAGCTTGCTTCCCGGCGAAACCGACAGCGGCTTCTCGCCGTACGGGCGGTTCACCGTCACATCCGCGAGCCAGTTCAGCAGCTTCGTCGCGCGGTCGCGCGAGGGGTTCTGCGTGAGCAGCTGGGGACGCTCGTCGATGAACGACGTCGACAGGTCGCCGGCGACGAACGCCGGGTCATCCAGCACGGCACGCAGGAACGGGATGTTCGTCGAGACGCCGCGGATACGGAACTCCGCGAGGGCTCGGCGGGCGCGGGCGACCGCGGCGGGGAAGTCGCGACCGCGACACGTGAGCTTCGCGAGCATCGAGTCGAAGTGCGGGCTGATCTGCGATCCGGCGGCGGTCGTGCCACCGTCGAGGCGGATGCCGGCCCCACCCGGTGAACGGTAGGTCGTGATGCGCCCCGTGTCGGGCCGGAAGCCCTGCGACGGATCCTCCGTCGTGATGCGGGTCTGCAGGGCCGCCCCGCGCAGATGGATGTCCTCCTGATGGAGGCCCAGCTCACCGAGCGTCTCCCCCGCCGCGATGCGCATCTGCGATTGCACGAGATCGACGTCCGTGACCTCCTCCGTCACGGTGTGCTCGACCTGGATGCGCGGGTTCATCTCGATGAAGACGACCTCGCCGGTACGGGGGCCCGCCGTCTCGAGGAGGAACTCGACGGTGCCGGCATTGACGTAGCCGATGGAGCGTGCGAACGCGACGGCGTGCGCGTGCAGTGCGTCGCGGATCGCGGGGTCGAGGTTCGGTGCCGGAGCGATCTCGATGACCTTCTGGTGGCGCCGCTGCACGGAGCAGTCACGTTCGAACAGGTGGACGGTCTCCCCCGCGGCATCCGCGAGGATCTGCACCTCGATGTGGCGCGGACGGATGACGGCCTGCTCCAGGAAGACGCGTCCGTCACCGAATGCGGCGGCCGCCTCGCGCGAGGCCTCGGCGATGGCCGGGGGCAGCTCGCCGGAAGTCTCGACACGGCGCATGCCGCGCCCGCCTCCGCCCGCGACGGCCTTGACGAAGATCGGGAAGCCGATCTCCTCAGCCTGCGCGACGAGCGCATCGACGTCGTCGGATGCCTCGGTGGAGCGCAGCACCGGCACCCCCGCGGCGATCGCATGCTCCTTCGCGGTCACCTTGTTGCCCGCCATCTCGAGGGCGCGCGCGGGAGGTCCGATGAACGTGATGCCGTTCTCAGCGGCCCGCGCGGCGAGTTCGGGGTTCTCCGAGAGGAATCCGTACCCGGGATAGATCGCGTCGGCGCCGGAGGCGACCGCGACGCGGATGATCTCCTCGACGTCGAGGTAGGCACGCACCGGATGCCCCTGCACACCGATCTCGTACGACTCATCGGCCTTCTGCCGGTGCAGCGAGCCGCGATCCTCCCACGGGAACACCGCGACGGTACGCGCGCCCAGCTCATAGGCGGCGCGGAAGGCTCGGATGGCGATTTCACCGCGGTTCGCGACGAGGATCTTACGGAACATGCTCACCTCTCGAGGGGAGGGGCCGCCGTGCGACATCACACGACGGTATGCCTGAGTGTCCTCACAGCCTAGGGGACGGTAACGTAGAGCCTTGTGCACGTGCTCTCCGTCTCCTCACTCAAGGGGGGTGTCGGCAAGACGACCGTGACTCTGGGTCTCGCCTCCGCGGCGTTCGCCCGGGGTGTGCGGACACTCGTCGTCGACCTCGACCCCCAGTCCGACGTGTCGACGGGCATGGACATCCAGGTCGCTGGACGTCTCAACGTCGCCGATGTGCTCGCCAATCCCAAGGAGAAGGTCGTCCGTCAGGCGATCACTTCGAGCGGCTGGGCGAAGGTGCACTCCGGCACGATCGACGTCATGATCGGCAGCCCGTCGGCGATCAACTTCGACGGACCGCATCCGAGCGTGCGCGACGTCTGGAAGCTCGAGGAAGCGCTCGCCACGATCGAGGCGGACTACGACCTCGTGCTGATCGACTGCGCCCCCTCGCTCAATGCGCTGACGCGCACCGCGTGGGCGGCATCCGACCGCGTCGTGGTCGTCACCGAACCGGGTCTGTTCTCCGTCGCGGCCGCGGACCGCGCGCTCCGCGCGATCGAGGAGATCCGCCGGGGACTGTCGCCCCGCCTGCAGCCGCTCGGCATCGTCGTCAACCGCGTGCGCCCCCAGTCGATCGAGCACCAGTTCCGCATCAAAGAGCTGCGCGACATGTTCGGGCCGCTCGTCCTCTCGCCCCAGCTGCCCGAGCGTACGTCGCTCCAGCAGGCGCAGGGGGCCGCGAAGCCACTGCACATCTGGCCCGGAGACTCCGCTCAGGAACTCGCGGGAGACTTCGACGCGCTCCTGGACCGTGTCATGCGCACCGGCCGCATCTCCGCAGGAGAGCAGCGGGCCTGACGGCGCGCGGCGCGCGGAGCTGCGATCCCGGCGTCGGGTTCAGGTTCAGCGGCGGGTCAGGCGGAGCGCTTACTGCGCCGCGCGGCGAGCTCGTCGACCGGATCCGGCGCCTGCGGCTCGAAATCGACGAGAGTCGACTCGACCTCGTGCAGGACTTTGCCGACGGCGATGCCGAAGACGCCCTGACCGCGGTTGACGAGGTCGATCACCTCATCGTTGGACGTGCACAGGTACACCGAAGCGCCGTCGCTCATGAGAGTCGTGCCGGCGAGATCGCGGATGCCGGCTGCGCGCAGCTGCGCGACCGCCGTGCGGATCTGCGGAAGCGAGATGCCGGTGTCGAGGAGGCGCTTGACCAGCTTGAGGACGAGGATGTCGCGGAAGCCGTACAGCCGCTGCGAGCCCGACCCGCTGGCTCCGCGCACGGTCGGTTCGACCAGCTCGGTGCGAGCCCAGTAGTCGAGCTGGCGATAGGTGATCCCCGCGGCACGGGCGGCGACGGCCCCGCGGTAGCCGACCTCGTCGTCCATCTGCGGAAGGCCGTCGGTGAACAGCAACTCGGTCTGGAACGGCTGTTCGGCGGGGGAACCCGCGGGCGCGTCATGCGCGGTCATCGTCGCCTCCAGCCGGACCGGTGTTGTCCTTCCACGGTAGAGGACGACTCCCCCACCGGCAACGACATCCGGCCGTGCGATCTCGGCGTGTCGCGGTGCTCACGGCGCGAGGCGGTCGAGCGCTGCCCCGAGAAACGCCGCGCGCGCCTCGTCGATCCGCCGCACCAGCTCGGGCGCGAGTTCGTTCGCACGTGCGCGCGATGCGGCATCCGTCCGGCGCAGCAGCGGCGCGAGGGCGCTGCCGACGAGCGCGACTTCGCGCTCCACGGCCTGGCGGGTACCGCGAACATGTCGGGGCTGGATGCCATGGCCATCGAGCGCGACGAGCGCGCGCAGAAGCCCGAGCGTGCGTTCGTCATACGTGTCCGCCGGCACGATCAGGCCCGCGCTGATCGCCGCGTCGAGAAGCCCCGCGGACGCGTTGGCGCTCGCGAGGAGCTCATCGCGGCGATAGCGGCGCGGCGTCTCGAGGATCGACGTCGGCAGCGCAACCTCGGTGTCGCCATCGTGCGCGTCGAGGTATTCGCGGATGCGGGCCAGCTTGAAGTCATGGTCGCGCTGGAGCGTCAGCGCGGTTCGGATGCGCGCGACATCCGACGGCGAGAACTTGCGGTAGCCCGCATCGGTGCGCAGCGGCGCGACGAGCCCCTGCTCCTCGAAGTAGCGGAGCTTGCTCGCACTCAGGTGCGGGAACTCCGGGGTCAGGCGCGCCAGTACCTGGCCGATGCTGAGGTGACCCGAGGACGCGGAGCGTCCACGGGAAGCCGCGGCGGGGCTCACGCGCCGGCCACCGCGGAGCGATCGACGGGTGAGACGAAGAAGTTGAGACGGAACTTGCCGATGCGCACCTCGGCGCCGTCGTCGAGAACGGCGCGATCGACGCGCTCACCGTTGACGTACGTGCCGTTGAGGGAACGCTGATCGACGAGCTCGAAGAAGCCGCCGGTCCGCGTGATCTCGGCGTGCCGACGGGAGACGGTGACGTCATCGAAGAAGATGTCGGCCTCGGGGTGACGCCCCACGGTGGTCACATCGCTGTCGAGGAGGTAGCGCGCGCCGGCCGTCGGGCCAGAGCGCACGAGCAGCAGGGCCGCTCGTGAGGGGAGTGCGCCGATCGCCTCGAGTTCGGCCTCGGTCAGGTCGCTGCCGAACGGGATGAACGACAGGTCGGAGTCGTGGCCGAACGTCTGCGTCGAGTCGACGGCGCCGCGGCCGACGGCGACGGGATCTTCGGCGTCTCGGCGGATGTCTCCGGCGCCGGGTGCGGCGTCGCGCTCACTGTTGTCCACGGTGTCCTCCTCTCTCTTCACCCTACTGGTTTGTTGCGCGATGTGTCGCCCGTCGAGCGACGCCCGAGCGCCCGATCTAGCCTGGACCCACCCGACCAGAAGGAGACCTCCCGTGTCCACGCCGCAGAACCGCCTCACGCCCGCCCCGGTGCGTCAGGACGCGATCTGCATGTGCGCGCACGATCGGGCGTGCTCCTCCTTCGCCCCGGGCCACGCCGTGCATCTGATCCAGGCGCGACTGGTCTCGGCGACACCCGGCGAATGGGTCGACGCGATCGTGACGACCGCGGACCCGGCGGAGGGCACACTCCTGCTGCACACGCTGGACGGACGCGCACTCGCGCTGTGGAACGGCTCCGGCGCCGCCGCCGTCGTCACGGCCGGCGCACCGGTCGCCTACCACGAGCGCTACCACACGCTCGCCGTGGGCTCCCACCTGTTCAACGCGCTCGCACTCTGAGCGCCCATCGTCAGGCCGCGGCCATCGCGTCCTTCACCGCCATGCAGGCGTCCATGCACGCGCGGCACGCATCGGCGCACATCTTGCAGACGGGGCTTTCATCGGCGTGCATCATGCACATGTCCATGCACGTCTGACACATGGCCATGCAGGCATCGAGCATCGCCATCATGGATGCCGGTGTCATGCCCTGCATGCGCATCATGGCGCGCATCATCGTGTTGCACATGTCGGCGCAGTTCATGCACGACGGCGCGCAGTCCATCATCTGAACGGAGCAGACAGTGCAGGCCTGCTCGCAGGCGGCACAGGCATCCATGCACGTCTGCGCCGCTCTCATCACGGCAGCCATGTCCAGAGCGGGCATGCCCTCCATCGACATCATGTCCTCGGACATCGCATTCATCATCATCGCGTCCATCGCGGCGCACCTCTCCCTCGTCGGGGCGGGCCACGCGGAGAGACCCGCCGGTATGCACATTGCGTGCGTGTGGCCACGGTATCGCGCAGGACCGTGCGGCGACAGGCTCACGTAGGCTCGGAAGGGTGATGTCACAAGAAGTTCACACGAGGCTCCGCGTCTCCGCGGTGCTGATCGGATTGTTCGCCGTCATCGGCATCGTCTTCGCCGGAGCGCCCGCCTGGGCGCACGACGAGCTGATCGGCTCAGACCCCGCGACGGGCGCGCGCGTCGACGCCCTCCCGGCGGAGATCACGATGACCTTCAGTGGCGTGCTCATGGACGAGCCCGGCGCGACCGACGTCGTCGTGACGGATGCCGCGGGCACCGATCTCACGTCCGGCGATCCCGTCATCGACGGAACGCGGCTGACGCAGCAGCTCAGCGGGAGCGCCGCCGGTGAGGTGACCGTCATCTGGCGGGTCGTCTCGAGTGACGGGCATCCCGTCTCCGACCAGTTCACGTTCACCGTCGCGGGCGACGCCGCCGTGGCACCGACGGGGAGCGCGCCTTCGCCGACCGATGCCGCCCCGGAAGACCCCGACATGGCCGGGACCGACATGACGGGATGGCTGTGGGGTGGCGCGCTCGTCGCGGTGCTCGCCGCAGGCGTCATCGTCTTCGTCGTGGTGGAGCGCAAGACGAGGAGCCGACCCTCGAGCCGGGACTAGGCTTAAGGCATGCCTCATTACAACGTCGTCGTCCTCGGCGCCGGCCCCGGCGGCTATGTCGCAGCGGTCCGCGCCGCGCAGCTCGGTCAGTCCGTCGCGATCATCGAAGAGAAGTACTGGGGCGGTGTCTGCCTCAACGTCGGCTGCATCCCCTCCAAGGCGCTTCTGAAGAACGCCGAGGTCGTGCACACGCTGAAGCACAAGGCAGACTTCTTCGGCATCTCGGGAGAGTTCACCGCCGACTTCGGCGCGGCCTTCGATCGGTCGCGCGTCGTCGCCGACGGGCGCGTCAAGGGCATCCACTACCTGATGAAGAAGAACAAGGTCACCGAGTACGAGGGCCGCGGGTCGTTCACCGGCCCCAAGGCGATCACGGTGACGAAAGCCGACGGCTCCACCGAGGAGGTCACCTTCGACAACGTCATCATCGCGACCGGCTCGACGGTGCGCCTGCTCCCCGGCGTCTCGCTCAGCGAGAACGTCGTGACCTACGAGGAGCAGATCCTCACGCGCGACCTGCCGGGTTCGATCGTCATCGTCGGTGCCGGCGCGATCGGTATGGAGTTCGCGTACGTCCTGACGAATTACGGCGTGAAGGTCACGATCATCGAGTTCCTCGACCGCGCCCTCCCCAACGAGGACGCGGACGTGTCGAAGGAGATCGCGAAGCAGTACCGCAACCTCGGTGTCGACATCCTCGTCGGCACGAAGGTCGAATCGGTGGTGGATTCCGGCGACAAGGTCACGGTGTCCTACTCCGACAACAAGAGCGGCGAGAAGGGCCAGATCGAAGCCGACAAGGTGCTCATGTCGATCGGCTTCGCGCCGCGCGTCGAAGGCTTCGGCCTCGAGAACACCGGCGTGAAGCTCACCGAGCGTGGGGCGATCGAGATCGACGACTTCATGCGCACGAACGTCGACGGCATCTACGCGATCGGTGACGTCACCGCCAAGCTGCAGCTCGCGCACGTCGCCGAGGCCCAGGGCGTCGTCGCTGCGGAGACGATCGGCGGCGCCGAGACGATGGCGCTCGGCGACTACCGCATGATGCCGCGCGCGACGTTCTGCTCTCCGCAGGTCGCCTCGTTCGGCTACACCGAGGCGCAGTACAAGGAGACCGGACGCGAGTACAAGGTCGCGACGTTCCCGTTCATGGCGAACGGCAAGGCGCACGGCCTCGGCGAGCCGGTCGGTTTCGTGAAGCTCATCGCGGATGCCGAACATCTCGAGCTCGTCGGCGGCCACCTCATCGGCCCCGATGTGTCGGAGCTTCTGCCCGAGCTCACCCTCGCGCAGAAGTGGGACCTCACGGCGCTCGAGCTCGCACGCAACGTGCACACCCACCCGACGCTGTCGGAGGCGCTGCAGGAGGCCTTCCACGGTCTCGCGGGCCACATGATCAATCTGTAATCTGGCACGCACGACGAACGCCGCCCCATCGAAGCCGGGGGCGGCGTTCGTCGTTCGCCCGAGCGTTTCGGGTGATTCGACTCAGACGCCGAGGGTACGGGCGAGCTTCGAATCGGATGCCGCGGGGCGGGCGCCGGCCGCGAGCGCGATCTCGGTGGCGGCCTCGAGAAGCGCGGCGCGGTCCGCACGGCCAGCCGGGGCTGCCGGCCCGAGTTCGAACTCCCACTCGCGCCACCGGGTCTCCACACCGCGCAGCTCGTCGACGGCCCGCACGTGATCGTCGACGAACTCCGCGACGACGGCACCGGCACCGTCCTTCAGGAGGTACGCGTGGCGGTCGTTCCGAATCCGAGCGATTCGGCGGAGCGCGCCCGACTCCCCCGCCGTGGGAGCGATGGGGATGACGGCGCGGATCAGCTCGGCCGGTGGCACGCCGGGAGCACCGAGCGGCCAGTGCTGCTCGAGTCGGGCGCCGTCGGCATCCTTCGGGCCTTTGATGTGCCAGCCCTCGTCCGGGCCCCCGGTGCGGCGCCGCACCGCGTACCCGGCGCGACCGAGCGTCACGTCATGCACGTCGAAGTACTGCGCGTCGAGCTCCCGCCGCTCGGGACCGTCTACGGACACCACAGGGCCGAGCGTCTGCCAGGACGGCACCGGGGTGTCGACGCCGACATCGAAGGTCAGCTCGATCTCGAGCGAGCGAGTCGGCTCGGCGGAAGCCGACTCCGGGGTCACTCGTTGCGGCCGTCGACGTCCGGGTTGATGTCGTCTTCGGCCTCGACGTAGTGGAAGTCGCTCGAGGTCGGCCCGTCACCCTCCCCCGTGTTCTCCGGTCGTCCGGCACGTTCGTAGACGACTTGGGTCTCGCTGTACGGAAGGATCAGCGAATCCTGCGTCGCGTCGTCGAGGGGAAGGACCTGCCCGTCGAGCGGACCGCCGTGAAGTCGTGCAATAGCCATGGCGCCAGCCTAGTCCTCTCAGTGCGTCGGGAAGCCGAGGCTGATCTGGCTCTCGCTCGCGTCGGGCCAGCGTGTCGTCACGACCTTGCGACGTGTATAGAACTGGAACGCTTCCGGCCCGTACATGTGCGTGTCGCCGAAGAGCGAGTCCTTCCAGCCGCCGAACGAGAACGCGCCGATCGGCACCGGGATCGGCACGTTGACACCGACCATGCCGACCTCGATGTCGAACTCGAACTGCCGAGCCGTCTTGCCGTCGCGGGTGAAAACGGCTGTGCCGTTCGCGTAGCGGTTGTCGTTGATGAGGGCGACGGCGTCGTCGTACGACGAGACGCGCACGACCGAGAGCACGGGACCGAAGATCTCCTCGTCGTACACCCGCATGCCGGGAGTCACGCCGTCGACGAGCGAAGGGCCGATGAAGAACCCGCCCGCCGGCACGTCGAGTTCGCGGCCGTCGACGACGAGGCGCGCACCCTCGCCTTCGGCACCGGCGACGAACCCGGTGACGCGCTCGAGGGCGTCCCGCGTGATGAGCGGACCCATCTCGATGCCCGGCGCGGTGCCGTCGCCGACCGTGACCTGCGGCATCCGATCCGCGATCTTCGCGATCAGCTCGTCGGCGACCTCGCCGACGGCGACGACGACGGAAACCGCCATGCAGCGCTCCCCCGCCGACCCGTAGCCGGCCGAGATGGCGGCATCCGCCGCGGCATCCAGGTCGGCGTCGGGCATGACGATCATGTGGTTCTTCGCGCCGCCCAGCGCCTGCACGCGCTTGCCGTTCTCCGCCGCGCGGGTATAGATGTACTTCGCGATCGGCGTCGAGCCGACGAACGAGACGGCGCGGATGAGGGGATCGTCGAGGATCGCGTCGACGGCTTCCTTGTCGCCGTGCACGACGTTCAGGATACCCGCGGGCAGCCCTGCCTCGGCGAACGCGTCGGCGATCCAGTTCGCCGCCGAGGGGTCGCGCTCGCTCGGCTTCAAGATGACGGCGTTGCCGGCGGCGATGGCGGTCGTCACCATCCACAGCGGCACCATGGCCGGGAAGTTGAACGGAGTGATGCACGCGACGACGCCGATCGGCTGCCGCACCTGATGCACGTCGACGCCGGAGGCGACCTGCTCGGAGTACTCGCCCTTGAGATGGTGCATGAGGCTCGTGCAGAACTCGACGTTCTCCAGGCCGCGCGCCACCTCGCCGAGGGCGTCGGGCACGGTCTTGCCGTGCTCGGAGGTGATGATGCGGGCGAGCTCCTCGGCGCGGGTGGAGATGATCTCGCGCACGCGGAACATGATCTGCTGACGCTTGCCGAGGCCCGTCTCGCGCCACGCGCGCTGCGCGTCGTGCGCGGTACGCGCCGCCGCGTGGACGAGGTCGGCGGATGCCAGGGCGACGTCGCCGGTCTGGACGCCCGTCGCGGGGTTGAAGACAGCACCCGTGCGTCCGTCGGCTTCGACTCGGTCGCCCCCGATGACGTGCGGGATCGCCGTGCGCGTGGTCGTGGGGGTGTCGATCGTGGTGCTCATGAGCGGGTTCCTTCGAGAGTGCGGTCGAGCGAGGGGTCGTAGCCGCGCAGCGTGCCGTCGGGTGAGGCGAGCTTCGCGACGAGCGTGCAGTCCTTCGCGCCGAGGCCGTCGGCGATGAGTTCGTCGAGCTGGGCGAGCGCAAGGCGCGCGGCGGGCAGGTGGACGCCCGTCGTGTCGCCGGCCTGCACGGCGAGGCCGCAGTCCTTGCGGGCGAGGTCGACGGAGAACGTCGCGTCGAAGTTGTTGTTCGCCGCGGCGTTCTCGAGCACGCCCGGCACGGGGTACCACGTGCGCAGGGGCCAGGAATCCCCCGACGACACGCGCGCGACCTCCCAGAAGATCTTCGCGTCGAGACCGAGCTGTTCGGCGAGCTGCGACCCCTCCGACATCGCCATGACGCCGATGAAGAGCATCATGTTGTTGACGAGCTTCGCAGCGATGCCCGCTCCGGCCTCGCCACACGCGATCGTGTTGCCCGCCATCGGGGCGACGATCTCGCGCGCACGCTCGACGTCGGCCGCGCGCCCCCCGAGCATGAACGTCAAGGTGCCGGCCTCGGCCCCGGCCGTCCCCCCGGAGATCGGCGCGTCGACGAATGTGAGTCCGCGTTCCTCCGCCCGCGCATGACACCAGCGCGAAGTCTCGACGTCGACCGTAGAGGTGTCCATGAGGAGTGTCGTCGGCTCCGCGTGGGCGAAGATGCCGTCCGCACCCTCGTAGGCGCCACGCACGTGCTCGGGCTTGGGCAGCGAGGTGAAGCACGCGTCGGCGCCGGCGAGGGCCTCGGCGGGCGATCCGACGATGTGGATGCCGCGGGCTTGCGCCGCCGCGGCGGCCGCCGGGTTGATCTCGACGCCGCGCACGGTGTGTCCGGCGGCCGCGAGATGGGCGGCCATGGGCGTTCCCATCCGGCCGAGTCCGATGAAGGCGATCGTCGACATGCTCAGTGCTCCCTGCGTCGTCGGAGGTGCGGTTCGTGGTTACTGTACGCACGGGCATCCATGCATATCAATGCACACCGGCGAGGCAAACTTGCACCGTCGCTGTGCATCGGTGCACACTCTTCGCATGCAGTCCAGCTCCCCCGAACCGCCGCTCGACGCGCTCATGACCTTCCTGTCCGTCGCGCGCCTGGGCAGATACACCGCGGCCGCGGAAGTGCTCGGGGTCAACCATTCGACGGTGTCACGCCGGATCACGGCTCTCGAGACGGCCATGGGCGGTCGAGTGCTGGTACGCACGGCCGGCGGCTGGGAGGTGACGGCGCTCGGGCGTCGTGCCGTTGGGATCGCCGAGCGCATCGAGGGATCGCTGCGCGAGCTCGTAGAGGATGACGGAGCCGATGCCGTGCACGGCATGGTGCGGATCTCCGCGCCGGACGCCTTCACAGCCGCCTTCCTCGCTCCCGCCATGACGCTCCTGCGGCGCGCGCACCCGCACCTCGCGATCGAGCTGCTCTCGGCGACCCAACGCGTGCGGCAGAACCGTTCGGGCGTCGACCTCGAGGTCGTCGTCGGCCGCCCGCAGGTGCTGCGCGCGTACGCGACGCCCGTGTGCGCGTACGCGCTGCGGCTGTACGCGACCCCCGCCTACCTCGCCGAGCGCGGCGTGCCCAAGACGGTGGCGGAGCTGTCGGGGCATCCCCTCGTCTATTACGTCGAGAGCTCGCTGCAGGTCGATGAGCTGGACCGTGCGCTGCAGGAGCTGCCCGACTCTCCGGCATCCGTGCGTTCGACGAGTGTGTTCGCGCACGTCGAGGCGACCGCGGCCGGGGCGGGAATCGGCTTGCTGCCCGACTTCCTCGGCGACGCCGACGCGCGCCTCGCGCGCGTGCTCGACGGCGCCTATGCCCACCCCCTGGCGTACTGGGCCGTCGCGCGCGACGAGGGACCGCGCAACCCCGCCGTCGCAGCGACCCTCGAAGCCATGACCGGCTACATCCGGAGTGTGCAGGAGATCGACGTATGAAGCCGTTCCTGCTGCTCGCCACGCGCGCCGAGGATCTGCCGGCCGACGAGGAGTACGCGCTGTTCCTGCGCTACACGGGGCTGTCGGAGGAGCACCTCGTGCGGCGGCGCCTCGAGGCCGAGCCGCTCGGCGACATCGACCTGGATGACTGGTCGGGCATCTTCGTCGGCGGCGGACCGTTCAACGCGTCCGATCCGCCCGAGCGCAAGTCGGCCGTGCAGCGCCGCGTCGAGGCCGAGATCTCGACCCTTCTCGATGCCGTCATCACGCGGGACTTCCCCTTCTTCGGCGCCTGTTACGGCATCGGCACCGTGGGGGCGCACGAGGGCGCTGTCATCGACGGCACTCATCGCGAGCCGATCAGCGTCGTCGAGGTTGCGCGCACCGCCGCCGGCGCCGCCGATCCGCTCCTGGCGAACCTCCCCGACACCTTCGCGGCGTTCGTCGGCCACAAGGAGGCGATCACGATCCTGCCGCCGTCTGCGACGCTGCTCGTGCGCGGTGAGGCCTGCCCCGTGCAGATGTTCCGCGTGGGGCGGAACGTCTACGCGACGCAGTTCCACCCGGAGTGCGACGTCGAGGGCATCTCCACCCGCATCCGCGCGTACGCCGACTACGGGTACTTCGCGCCGGGCGAGCTCGATCTGACCCTCGCCGCGGTCCGCCGCGTGCCGGTGACGCACACCGGCGAGATCCTCGCCGCCTTCGTCCGGCGCTACGCCCGCTAGATCACCGGCGGGGTGTGCCAGATACGGTCGATGTAGTCGCGCATCGACCGATCCGAGGAGAAGAAGCCGCAGCGGGCCACGTTGAGGATGGCCGAGCGCGTCCAGGCATCCTGATCCGCATACGCGGCGTCGACCTTGGCCTGCGCGTCGATGTACGACGAGTAGTCCGCGAGCACCATGAACCGGTCGTCGTACAGCAGGTTCGACACGATCGGCTCGAACACGGTCTTGTCGCCGCCCGAGAACGCGCCGGACGCGATGAGGTCCATGGCGCGGCGGAGGTTGTCGTCGGCCTGATAGAACTCCGCCGGCTTGTATCCGCGCGCCCACAGCGCCTCGACCTCGGGCTCGCTCTGCCCGAAGAGGAAGAAGTTGTCGTCGCCGACGAGCTCGCGGATCTCGACGTTCGCGCCGTCGTCGGTACCGATCGTGAGCGCACCGTTGAGGGCGAACTTCATGTTGCCGGTCCCGGAGGCCTCCTTGCCGGCGAGCGAGATCTGCTCCGACAGGTCGGCCGCGGGAATCAGGCGTTCGGCGAGCGTGACGTTGTAGTTCGGTGGGAAGAGCACCTTGAGCCTCCCCTCGACGCGCGGGTCGTCGTTGACGACCTGTCCCACCGCGTTGATGAGGTGGATGATGCGCTTGGCCATGACGTAGCCCGGGGCCGCCTTGGCGCCGAAGACGAATGTGCGCGGCACGATGTCGGATGCCGCGACACGGCCCGAAGCGATCTGTTCGTACTCGGTGACGATGTGGAGCAGCTTCAGCATCTGCCGCTTGTACTCGTGCAGACGCTTGACCATGACGTCGAGCATGTGACCGTCGCTGATCTCGACACCGTCGCGCGCTCGGAGCGTGTCGCCGAGGCGGCGCTTGTTCTCCGCCTTGACCGCGGCGAACGCGTCGCGGAACTGCGGGTCTTCCGCGTAGGTCTCGAGCTCGCGCAAGCGCTCGAGGTCGGTCACCCACCCCGTGCCGATCGCTTCGGTGATGAGGGCGGACAGGCCCGGGTTGGCGAGCCGCACGAAGCGGCGCGGCGTCACGCCGTTCGTGACGTTCGTGAACTTGCCCGGGTAGAACTCGTTGAAGTCCGGCAGCACCTTCTCGCGCAAGAGCTGCGAGTGGAGCTCGGCGACGCCGTTGACCTTCGCACCGGCGACGGTCGCGAGGTAGGCCATGCGCACGGATCGGTCGGGGAACTCGCTGATGATCGACATGTTGCGGATGCGCATCTCGTCGTCGCCGAAGCGCTCCCGCACCTCGGCCAGGAACTCCTCGTTGATGCGGTAGATGATCTCGAGATGGCGAGGCAGCAGGCGCCCCAACAGGTCGACCGACCACACCTCCAGCGCCTCCGGCAAGAGGGTGTGGCACGTGTACGCGAAGCACTGCTGAGTGAGGGCCCAGGCATCCGCCCACTCCATCCGCTTCTCGTCGACGAGCACGCGCATGAGTTCGGGCACGCCGATCACGGGGTGGGTGTCGTTCAGCTGGAAGATGATGCGGTCGGGGAGCTTCTGCAGGTCGAAGTCCTCCGGCAGCGACGCGAGG
Source organism: Microbacterium sp. MMO-20 (assembly GCF_037147735.1). NCBI lineage: Bacteria > Bacillati > Actinomycetota > Actinomycetes > Micrococcales > Microbacteriaceae > Microbacterium > Microbacterium sp. MMO-20. The sequence continues at coordinate 146,719 of NZ_JBBCUU010000008.1, forward strand.
AAGTCGCCGATGGATGCCGCGACGAAGAAGTACTGCTGCTGCAGACGCAGCTCCTTGCCCTGCGGAGTCGAGTCCTCGGGGTAGAGCACCTTGGAGATGTTCTCCGCGAAGGTCTGCGCCCGCACCGCCTCTTCGTAGTCGCCGGAGTTGAAGACGCGGAGGTCGAAGGAGTTGGTCGCCTTTGCGCTCCACAGTCGCAGAGTGTTGACCCGGCCGTTGAGATAACCCGGGACCATGTAGTTGTACGGGACGGCGAGGACGTTCCACCCCGGCACCCAGCGTGTGCGCTCGGTGCCCTCGTCGTCGTAGGTCTCGGTGTGGCCGCCGAACGAGATGGTGCGCGCCGCCTCGGGGTGGGGGAACTCCCACGGCGAGCCGAGCTTCAGCCACGAGTCCGGCTGCTCGACCTGCTGGCCGCCCTCGAAAGTCTGACGGAAGATCCCGTACTCGTAGCGGATGCCATAGCCGGTGTTCGGCACTCCGAGCGTCGCGAGCGAGTCGATGAAGCAGGCCGCGAGGCGGCCGAGGCCGCCGTTGCCGAGACCGGGCTCGACCTCGTGCGCCCGGAGGTCGTCGATGTCGATGCCGCACGCGGCCATCGCTTCGGTCGCGATGTCGGACAGACCCGTCGCGAGGAGGTTGTTGTCCAGCTGCCGCCCGAGCAGGTACTCGGCGGAGAGGTAGGCGACGCCCTTCGCCTGCGCATCCCGCTGGCGCTTCTGATCCTCGAGCCATCGGGCCATCAGGTAGTCGCGTACCGTCATGGCGAACGCGATGTAGCGGTCGTTCGACGTGGATGCCGAGAGCGCGACCCCGCGCTCGTAGTTGAGATTGCGTAGGAACTGGCGCACGAAGCCGTCGACCGAGCTCGCGGGCCCCGTGACGGGGGCGAGGGCGAGCGGATGCGTGGCACCGAGCGGGTGCGCGGACTCGGATGTGATGTCAGTTGAGGTCACGTAGAAGAACGTACACACTGCGCGAGCGCAGTCGTTACCGCGCTCGCCTCTCGGGAGCGAGAATTTACAGGAGCGTCACGACGCGCTCGCTCGCGGGCCTCGCGCCGCGCCGCGCTCATCCGCGAGCGCGGCGCGCGCGGCATCCAGGTCGGCGGCAGCGCGCGCGACGGCGTCCTCGGCCTGCTGGACCCGACGCTGCGCGAACGTCGAGGCGCCGAAGCGCTCCCGCACCCGGTCCTCTCCCTCGCGAACAAGCGTGTAGATGTACGCCGTGGCGATCAGGATCACCTGCGCGGACAGGTTGATCCACAGCAGCAACGCGATCAGCGCGGCGAAGGAGGCGAGGAGGGGATTGGACTTCGCTCCCCCGACGAACAGGCCCGACAACTGCTGCAGGACCGTCAAGCCGACCGCGCCGAGAAGCGCTCCCGTCCACAGGGCGCGGGCCGGCGCCCGCACACCCGAGAGGACGCGGAAAAGGACGGCGATCGCCACGGCATCCAGAGCGAACGTTACGCCGATCGCCAGGAGGCGCCCACCCCACGCGATCGCCGGGTCGTGCTCGCTCGCGCCGAACCATCCCGCGACGATCCCGAGCCCCGCGGTGCCGAGCATCGTCGCGGCCGCCGACGCCAGCAGCGCGCCGCCGGCGCCGACCGCGAGCGCGAGATTGCGGAGCATCACGAGCCAGAACGGCACGTCGTCGGTTGTGCGGTCGCACACGACGCGGATCGCCGACCGCAGCGACCCGATCGCCCCGATCGCGGCTCCGATGAGACCGATCGCGGCGACCGCTCCCGCAACCGACAGTCCCGCAGGAGCCTGGATGTCGGCGGGGTCGATGAGCCCGCCCGAGCCGACGAGCCCCGGGACGGCGCCGTTGACGGCGTCGATGAGCGCCGCCCACGCCTCCTTGTTGCCGGCGAGCCAGAGCGCCGCGACCGAGAAGCCGAGGAGGACCGCGGCGAAGATCGAGAACAGCGCCCGATACGTGACGCTGTCGGCGAGCATCGCGCCGCGGCGATCGCTGTAACGCAGAAACGCGCGCACGGGGGTCAGTGCGAGGGCGCGGGCGGTGATGCGCGTGACGTCCATGCCGCCCAGGATATGTGCGGCCGCGCTTTTGCCGCGGGGACTTGACAGGGCGTGACGGTACCGCGTGGCCTCAGCCGAGCGCGAAGGTCCCCGCAGCGAGGACCCCTGCCCACGCCCCCGCGAGAAGAAAGGGCCCGAAGGCGATGGCGGTCTGCCGCGTCGCGCGCCCGCGCATCAGCAACACGGCCGCCGCCACGCCGCCGAAGACAAAGGCGGCGAGGGTGCCCACAGCGAGCGCCGACCACCCGGTGAATCCCAGGACCATGCCGATCACACCCGCGAGCTTCACGTCGCCACCGCCGAGCGCACCGCGCCCGTCGCCCCTCCCGGCGCCACGCCCGACGGCACGGACGAGCCAGAAGAACACGAACAGGATGCCGCCGCCCGCCGCGGCCCGCCCGAGCGGCGCCCAGGATCCTCCCGCCAGGCACGCTGCAGCGAACAGGATCGCGAGGACGGGATACGCCGGGAGAACGATGGCGTTCGGCAAGCGGTGCGTTGCGACGTCGACCTCGGCAAGCAGCAAGCTGACCGCCGCGAAGTACAGGTACGCGACCGCTGCCAGCGCTGCGGCGACGACGGTGGCGCCGGAGCTCCCCGATCCGCTGGGTCCAGCGTGCACACCCGGTGCGGTCGACCGCATCACCACGAAGACGGCGACGGCGAGGAAGGCGGCCGCGGTCGCCGACGCGAACGGCAGCCCGTCGCGGGGAGCCGGCAGCGACGCTCCCGTGAATCGCGCCCGTACGCCCGTCAGACGCCACCCGACGACGGCGCCGACGGCGGCGACACCGGCGAACGCGAGCACGTGGAGCATCGAGAGCACAGAAGCTCCTTTCCGGGCAGGTGGGGACCCACGGTACTGGGCCGCGGCATCCCCGCGCGGATTCTCTCCACAGGGCGCGCCCGCGCTGCGCAGAACCCGCGTCGCCGCTACGGGCTGATCAGGACGGGCGTCCCGGCGGGGAGCTGGGCGAGCCGATCGGTCGCGGGCCCGTCGAGGTAGATGCAGCCGAAGGAGTTCGGGCCCGACCGCTCGTGGTAGTAGTGGAACGCCGTCACGGCGACTTCTCCCCCATCGAACCCCGCAAGCGTCGGCGACTGCACGCCGAGGTAGACGAGCGGATGCCCCCGTGTGTAGGCGAACTCGGGCACGACCCGCGTCAGCATGATGAACGTGCGTCCGACGGGCGTCGGCGTGCTCTCTTTGCCCCACGAGAAGTCGCTCGCCACGCGCTCCCGGCCGGTCGCGCCGACGATGTCGATCGTGTGCGCGGTGAGCTGGACGTCGACGTAGGACGTCGCGAACGAGAACTCCACATCGGCGGCCCGCAGCCAGCCGACGGCCTGGGCCGCGCTGCCCTCCGGAGGCCGACCCTGACGCCCCGAGAGCAGTACCTTCACCCAGTGCGTATCGTGCACGACCACCGGCACGATCGCGCCGCCGTACGCCGCGTCGCGCGCAAGGTACCCGATCGGTGCTCCCCCGGGTGCGGCGAAGATCGGCGCGCGCGCAAGCGGGCGGGCGAGCTCGCCGGTGAGCACGCCGAAGGGGTCGTCGTCGACGGGCAGTGCCGCGTTCACAGACCACACGTCGATCTGCGGGAGCGCGGCGGTGTCGTACACGGTCACGTCGGCGGGCGGGCCGCTGTCAGTCGGGACGGCCGCAGCAGTGGGGCTCACAGTCGGGGAAGGCACGGCGGATGCCTCGACATCTTCAAGCGAGTCGCTGCGGCCCGACGGCGTGAGGACGACCCCGACGGCGAGCGCTGCCGCACCGGCGACGGCGAGCGCCGTGATGATCCACGGCGCACGGGGGTGACGGATGCGGTCGTCCACGGTTCCATGGTCGGGGTTCGGCGGCGGAGCGACAAGTCGTCACGGCGCGGTGGCGCGGTCAGGTGTGCGGGCAGGCGCGGCGGAGGGGGCCGGGTATGCTCCCCCGACCCCCTCCGGGATCCCTCCGCTGGGCTGAGGCTCAGGCGGTGGTCTTCGCGCGGCGCGCGCCCTTCGCGGACGACGTCCTCACCGTTCCGGTCACGACGTCGCTCTCGGCGTGCGCGCCCCTGCGGGCGGCGCGCACCTCGTCGAACGACGTGCCGTAGTACGCGGCCTCCATGAGCGTCTCCATGTCGGCGATCATCGGCATGCGCGGGTTCGCCGGCGCGCACTGATCGCCGTAGGCGGCCATCGCGAGGTCGTGCAAGCCCGCGATGAACGCGGTCTCGTCGACGCCCTGCTCACGGAACGACCGCTCGATGCCCACCCTGTCGCGGAGCTCCTCGACGGCCCGTGCGTAGCTCTCGACGCCCTCTTCGGGGGTCGACGCCGGCAGCCCGAGGTGCTTCGCGATCTCCTGGAACCGCTCGGGCGCGATGTAGCGCTCGTACTTCGGCCAGCTCGTGAGCTTCGTCGGCACCTGACCGTTGTAGCGGATGACGTGCGGCAGGTAGACCGCATTCGTCCGCCCGTGCACCAGGTGGTAGGTCGCACCCGTGACGTGCGCCATCGCGTGCACGATGCCGAGGAACGCGTTGCCGAACGCCATGCCCGAGATGGATGCCGCATTGTGCATCTTCTCGCGAGCTCTGATGTCCTCGGCATCCGTCGAGTTCGGTTGCGCCTTGGCGCTGCGCTCGATGTTCTCGAAGATCAGCTTGATCGCGTGGAGGCACAGGCCATCGGTGTAGTCGTTCGCGTACACCGACACGAACGCCTCGGTGGCGTGCGTCAGCGCGTCGAAGCCGGCGTCGGCGACGAGGAATCCGGGCAGCACCTTGGTGAGAACGGGGTCGATGATCGCCACCGAGGGGGTGAGCGCGTAGTCGGCGAGCGGGTACTTCATGCCCGTCTCGTCATCGGTGATGACCGCGAACGGCGTCATCTCGGAGCCCGTGCCCGACGTCGTGGGGATGCAGACGAGTTTTGCCCGCTTGCCGAGTTCGGGGAAGGTGAACGCACGCTTGCGCACGTCGAAGAACTTCTCGCGCATGTCGGAGAACTCCACCTCGGGGTTCTCGTAGAGGAGCCACATGACCTTCGAGGCATCCATCGGCGATCCGCCGCCGAGCGCGATGATCGTGTCGGGCTGGAACTGGCGCATGAGCTCGGCGCCGGCCTTGACCTCGGAGACCTTCGGCTCGGGCTTGACCGTGTTGATGAGCTGCACCTGCACGCGGTTCGCGCGACGGTTCAGCACGTCCGTGATCTTGTCGACGTAGCCGAGCTTCGTCATCGTCTCGTCCGTGACGATCGTGACCCGCTCCACGCCGCGCATGTCTGCGAGGTAGCGCACCGCGTTCGGCTCGAAGTAGGTCTTCGCGGGGATCTTGAACCACTGCAGGTTGTTGTTGCGACGACCGATGCGCTTGACGTTCACGAGGTTCACCGCCGAGACGTTGTTGGAGACCGAGTTGTGGCCGTAGGAGCCGCAGCCGAGGGTCAGCGAGGGCATGAAGGCGTTGTAGATGTCGCCGATGCCGCCGAGCGCCGACGGGCTGTTCTCGATGATGCGGACGGCCTTGACGACCCTGCCGAACTCGGCGATGACGTCCTGGTCGTTGGAGTGGATGGCGCCGGAGTGGCCCAGCCCGTCGAAATCCACCATCTGACGAGCGAGGTCGATGCCCTCGGCGGGACTCGACGCGCGCAGCACCGCGAGGACGGGAGCGAGCTTCTCGCGCGTCAGCGGCTCCTGGGGCCCGACGCCCGTCACCTCGGCCAGGATGATCGACGTGTCGTCGGGGACGGTGAAGCCGGCGTGCTCGGCGATCCACTGCGGGCTCTGGCCGACGACGGCGGGGTTGAGCTTCGCGCCGGCGCAGTTCTCGCTGTCGGCGGTGACGCCGAAGATGAACTCCTCGAGCATGCGCTTCTCGGCGGCGGTCGCGGTGTATGCGTGCAGGCGCGCGAACTCGGCGAGCGCCTCTTCAGCGATCGGCGCGTCGAGGATGACGGCCTGCTCGCTCGCGCACACCATGCCCATGTCGAACGACTTCGACAGCACGATGTCGTTGACCGCGCGGCCGACCTTGGCGGTGCGCTCGATGAAAGCGGGCACGTTGCCGGCGCCGACACCGAGGGCCGGCTTGCCGCATGAGTACGCGGCGCGGACCATGGCGTTGCCGCCGGTGGCGAGGATGAGCGCGACGCCCGGGTGATTCATGAGGGCGCCCGAGGCATCCATCGAGGGCTCCTCGATCCACTGGATGCAGTTCTCCGGGGCACCGGCCGCGACGGCCGCGTCACGGACGATCTTCGCCGCGGCGACAGAGCATTTCTGCGCCGACGGGTGGAAGCCGAAGATGATCGGGTTGCGGGTCTTCAGCGCGATGAGCGACTTGAAGATCGCGGTCGACGTCGGGTTCGTCACCGGGGTGAGCGCGCAGATGACGCCCACGGGATCGGCGATCTCGGTGATGCCGGTGATCTCGTCATGGCCGATGACGCCGACGGTCTTCTGGTTGATGATCGAGTTCGTCACGTGCTCGCACGCGAACATGTTCTTCACGGCCTTGTCTTCGAACAGTCCGCGCTTCGTCTCTTCGACGGCCATCGTGGCGAGATCGCCGTGATGATGAAGGGCCGCGACCGACGCCTTGCGGACGATGTGGTCGACCTGCTCCTGAGTGAATGACGCGTACTCTGCGAGCGCTTCTTGCGCGCCGTCGACCAGAGCATCGATCGAGGTGGACATGGGGTTCTCCTACCCGGCGCGGACGCGGTGTCCGCGCCATCGCTTTCCGGGTCCGAGCCGTCTCGGGCCTGTCTTGATCCTCAGTATCGCACATGTGGTCTGACCACACAAGACCCGCGCCAGCGTCCGTCGCGGATGCCGCCACGCTAGGCTCGCCGCATGCGCACCGAAGCCGCCGGAGAGGCCGTCCGCCCTCGTGCTCGGATTCGGCGCGCGCGCCGCCGTCGGGCGTGGGCCGCGGTCCTCGCCGCGGCCCTGACGGTCGTCGCGGGATTCGTCGCGGTCGGCGAAGCTCGCCTCCTCGGCGACGCCGTCGAGCGTGCCGGCCTCGACGCGTTCTACACCGTTCCGACCGACGCCGTCGCCGGGGCGCCCGGCACGATCATCCGCAGCGAGGAACTCGTCGGCGTGCCGTTCGATGCCCGCGCATGGAGGGTCATGTATCGAACGACCGACGTGCACGGCGATGCGGTCGTCTCGACCGGCCTCGTGGTCACGCCGCTCGGCCCTGCGCCCGCCGGGGGGCGGACGGTGCTGTCGTGGGGGCATCCCACGACCGGCACCGCTGCCGACTGCGCCCCCTCGCGCGGCTTCGACCCCTATGCGCTCATCGAGGGCGTGCGCCTTCTGCTCGACCGCGGCTACACGATCGCCGCGACCGACTACGTCGGCATGGGCACCGACGGACCGGCGAGCCCCGACTCCTACCTCGTCGGCGCGACCGGAGGCAACGCCGTGCTCGACGCCGTCCGCGCGGCGCAGCACATCGAGGCCGCCCACGCCACCGATCGCGTCGTGCTGTGGGGGCATTCGCAGGGCGGCCAGGCTGTGCTGTTCGCCGCGGAACGCGCGTCGCAGTACGCCCCGGAACTGCGGATCGAGGGCGTCGCCGTCGCGGCTCCCGCCGCCGACCTGACGACGCTCCTGAGCGACCACATCAGCGACATCTCCGGGGTGACGATCGGCTCGTATACCTTCGCGGCCTACGCGGACGTCTACGCCGATCGCGGCGCGGAACTGGGCGGCATCCTGACCCCGTCGGCGCAGAAGCTGCTGCCGCAGATGAACGAGCTGTGCCTGCTGACCAACATCTCCAGACTGCACGAGATCGGCGATCCGCTGCTCGGGAACTTCGTCACCGCCGATCCCGCGAGCGTCGAGCCGTGGCGAAGCCTCCTCGCGGAGAACTCCGCGGGACAGGAGGCGTTCGCCGCTCCCCTCTTCGTCGCGCAGGGCCGCGACGACACGCTGGTGGTTCCTTCGGCGACGGCGCAGTTCGTGGCCGCCGAACGCGCGATCGGCGTCGACGTCGACTTCCATGAGATCGCGCACGCCGACCACGGCACGATCGCCTACCTCGCGCTGCCCGCTCTGATGGCCTGGCTCGACGCGCACCGACTGTGAATCCCCTCGCCAGCCACGGCCCGACATCACCCGAGGAGAACGTCATGACCGAGATCGACACGATCGTCGTGGGAGCGGGGATCGCGGGACTCACCGCCGCGCGCCTCCTGCAGGGCGCCGGTCAGCGCGTCGTCGTGCTCGAGGCACGGAATCGCGTCGGCGGCCGGGTCTGGAGCGACCGCTCCGACGGGCACGTGACCGATCGCGGTGCGTCCTGGATCCACGGGATCACCGACAGCCCCGTCTTCGCCGCGGTGACGGCGTTCGGCATGCCGACGGTCGAGTTCACGGTCGGCGGCTACCAGCCCGACAGCAGGCCGATCGCGCACTACTCCCCCGCCGGCACGCGGCTCACGGCCGACGACGCGGCGCGCTACGTGGCCGACATCCACGCGGTGGATGCCGCGCTGCGCGGCGCGATCGCGGCGTCCGACCGTGACGCCTCCTACCGCGACGCCACCGAGGTCGCGCTCGCCGAGGTCGCCGACGCGGACGAGTGGGACGGCGAGCGCACGCAGCGCGTTCGGGAGTACCTCGAACACCGCAGCGAGGAGCAGTACGGCGCGTGGATCGACGACCTCGCGGCGCACGGGCTCGACGACGACCAGGTCGATGGGGACGAGGTCGTGTTCCCGCACGGCTACGACGCTCTCGGGACGGGGCTCGCCGCTGGCCTCGACATCCGTCTCGAGAGCGTCGTCTCGCGCGTCGCGTGGGGGGCGGAGGGGGTGTCGGTGACGACGTCCGCCGGCACGCTCGCCGCACGCGCCGCCGTCGTGACCGTGCCCATCGGAGTACTGCAGTCGAGCGGGTTCGAGATCGCACCCGCTCTGCCCCCGGAGGTCGCCGAGCCGCTGTCGCGCCTGCGGATGAACGCGTTCGAGAAGGTGTTCCTCCGCTTCGACGAGCGATTCTGGGACCCGGACGTCTACGCGATCCGGCAGCAGGGCGAGGAGGGCCGCTGGTGGCACTCCTGGTACGACCTCACAGCGCTGGACGACACACCGACCCTGCTGACGTTCGCGGCGGGCCCGGCCGCGACGGCGACGCGGGACTGGACGGATGCCGAGGTCACGGCATCCGTCATGGTGCAACTGCGCCGCCTGTACGGTGCGGACGTCCCCGAGCCCGTCGCCGTCGTCCGCACCGACTGGCAGAGCGACCCGTTCGCGGGACACGGGTCGTACGCCTACATGACGCTCGGCTCGGACACGTCCGATCACGACGCGCTCGCGGCGCCCATCGGCGGCGTGCTGCACCTCGCCGGCGAGGCGACGTGGACGGATGATCCCGCGACCGTCACCGCCGCGCTGTGCTCGGGCCACCGCGCCGCCGAGAACGTGCTCGGCGAGCCGGTGCCGATCGAGCGGGCGTGGCAGAGCTGACCGGACGCGACTAACGCCCGCGCAGCCGCTCGGGCGTAACCCCCAGCAGTCCCGCGACAGCGCGCTGCACGAGCCCGCGCCGATCGGGCTGACCGTCCCAGCGCACGAGCGAGTGCGCGTTGAGCCCGTCGATGATCGCGAGCAGGTGCCACGCGATCGCGTCGGCGTCGCCGACGGCGAAGACCCCGGCATCCATCCCGCGCTCGACTTCGGCGGCGAGGACCCTCTGCCAGTCGTCCATCTCCGCGCGCACACGGGCGGCGACCGTCTCGGCGCGGGCTCCGAGCCCCCACGCCTGCACCCAGACGAGGGTGATGTCGGTGCGCGAGCCGTCGAGAAGGGTCTCCAGGAGCACCCCGATGCGCGCCGCCGGGTCGTCGACGGCCGAGATCAGCGCAGCGACCTCCGCGAGTTCGGCGCTCACGAGGTCGCCGAAGGCATCGGCGACAAGCGCCTCCATGCCGTCGACATAGTGGGCGACGAGGCCGGGCGCGACGCCGGCGCGGCTCGCGACGGCGCGCAACGTCACGGCATCCAGCCCCTGCTCCAGCGCGATCCCGCGCGCCGCCGCGGCGAGCTCGGCCCGCCTCTGGTCGGGGGTCTTCCGCACCCGGCGGGCAGTTGACGTCTCGCTCATGCCTCGCTACGCTCCCACTTGTTGATCACTTGATCAATACGGTACCGCAGATCCCGGACGACCTGCCACTCGCACACAGGAGATCCCCATGGCCTGGCGCATGCCCGCCGAAACCGCACCGCACGAGCGCATCTGGATGGCGTTCCCCGTGGAAGGCACGACGCTCGGCGACACCGACGCGCTGCGCGAGGAGGGGTACGCGACGTGGACGGCCGTCGCGACCGCCGTCGCCGCATACACGCCGGTGACGATGCTCGTCGACCCGAGCGAGATCGCCCGCGCCACGCGGATGCTCCCCGGAGAGATCGAGATCGTGGAGGCGCCCGTCGACGAGTACTGGATGCGCGACCATGGACCCACGTTCGTCGTCGACGACGAAACCGGCCGGCTCGGCGCCGTGGACTGGATCTTCAACGGCTGGGGCGCGCCCGACTGGGCGCAGTGGCAGCGCTCGGCCGCGCACGGGCGGCTCATCGCCGAGGCGGTGGGTGCCGAGGTCGTACCGTCACTCCTCGTCAACGAAGGCGGCGGCATCCACGTCGACGGGGAGGGCACAGTGCTGCTCACCGAGACCGTGCAGCTCGATCCGCGACGCAATCGCTTCGCCGACCGCGCGCGGGTGGAGGCAGAGATGACCCGGACGCTCGGCGCGACGACCGCGATCTGGCTGCCCCGCGGTCTCACCCGCGACTACGACGATTTCGGGACGAACGGCCACGTCGACATCGTCGCGACCCTCGCCGCCCCGGGACGCCTCCTGCTGCACGATCAGCGCGACCCCGGCCACCCCGACCATGCCGTCACGCGCGAGCTGCGCGACATCCTCGCGGCGCAGACGGATGCCGCCGGTCGACGCCTCGAGATCATCGACCTGCCCGCCCCGGCGACGCTCCGCGACGAGGAGGGCTTCGTCGACTGGAGCTACGTCAATCACCTCGTGACCAACGACGCCGTCATCGCATGCGGATTCGGCGAGCGGGCGGCGGATGCCGCAGCCGCCGACATCCTCGGCGGCGCCTATCCCGGCCGCGAGGTCGTGACCGTCGACGCCCGCTCGCTCTTCTCACGGGGTGGCGGCATCCATTGCATCACGCAACAGCAGCCGCGACTCGCCCGCGTGGGAGGTGCCCGATGATCGACGTCGTCGAAGCGTCGATCGCCGACCTGCGCGACGCACTGGAGACCGGACGCACGACCGCCGTCGAGCTCGTCCGGGCCTACCTCGCGCGCATCGACGCCTACGACGGACCCGACACCGAGACCGCCCTGAACGCGGTGGTCGTCCGCAATCCCGACGCCGTCGCCGAAGCCGAGGCGTCCGATGCACGCCGCGCCGCCGGCGGCGTGCGCGGGCCGCTCGAGGGCATCCCGTACACGGCGAAGGACTCCTACCTCGTCCGCGGACTCACGGCGGCGGCCGGCTCGCCTGCCTTCGCCGACCTCATCGCGCAGCGCGACGCGTTCACGATCGAGCGGCTGCGCGCGGGCGGCGCGATCTGCCTGGGGCTGACGAACATGCCCCCGATGGCCAACGGAGGGATGCAGCGCGGCGTGTACGGACGCGCCGAGAGTCCATACAACGCGGACTATCTCGCCGCTCCGTTCGGATCGGGATCGTCGAACGGCTCCGGCACGGCGACAGCGGCGAGCTTCGCGGCGTTCGGCCTCGGCGAGGAGACGTGGTCGAGCGGACGCGGCCCCGCCTCGAACAGTGCGCTGTGCGCCTACACCCCCTCCCGGGGTGTGATCTCGACGCGCGGAAACTGGCCTCTCGTGCCCACGATGGACGTCGTCGTGCCGCAGACCCGGACGATGGCCGATCTCCTCGAGGTCCTCGACGTCGTCGTCGCGGAGGACCCCGAGACCCGCGGCGACTTCTGGCGCGCGCAGCCGTGGATCGCACTCCCGGATGCCGCCGCGGGCCGCCCTGCGTCGTACCCGGCTCTCGCGATCGGGGCGAGTGTGCGGGGCATGCGTCTCGGCATCCCTCGCATGTACATCAACGCCGACGGCGCTCCGGACGGCGTCGGCATCGGCGGGCCGACCGGTCAACGCATCCAGACGCGGCCGAGCATCATCGCGCTGTGGGAGCGCGCACGAGCGGAGCTCGAGTCCGCCGGGGCGGAGGTCGTCGAGGTCGACTTCCCAGCCGTCTCGAACTACGAGGGCGACCGGCCCGGCGCACCCACGATCGCGAACCGCGGACTCGTTTCAACGGAATACCTGCGGCGCGAGATCGTCGACCTCTCGGCTTGGGCGTGGGAGGACTTCCTCGCCGCGAACGGCGACCCCGCATTCCACACCCTCACGGGCGTCGACGGCGCGCGCATCTTCCCGCAGCCGGACGGCGCTCTGCCCGACCGCTACACGGGCTTCGAGGACGACATCGCCGACTACCCCGACTGGGTGCGTACGCACCCAGAGGCCGATCCGTGGCGGACGATGCCCGAACTGCCCGACGGCCTCCGCGGCCTCGAGGAGACCCGCCGCATCGATCTGGAAGAGTGGATGGACGACCTCGGCCTCGACGCCGTCGTCTTCCCGGCGGTCGCCGACGTCGGCGAGGCGGACATGGACGTCGACGAGGATGCCGCCGCGCGCGGCTGGCGCAACGGCGTCTGGGTCGCGAACGGCAACCTCGCCGTCCGTCACCTCGGCATCCCGACCGTAACGGTGCCGCTCGGCACGATGGACGACATCGGGATGCCGGTGGGTCTGACCTTCGCGGGACGCGCGTACGATGACACCGCGCTGCTTGCACTGGGTGCCGCGTTCGAGGCGCTCGCGCCGCGCCGCGAGACCCCACCCCGCACTCCCGCGCTCCCCCACAAGACGTCGACTCCCGAAGGTGACGCACGATGACCCGCCCGAACGAGACGCGCATGCACGACGTCACCGACGAGACCCGCGCGATCGTGGACCTCGTCCTCGACTACTCGCACGCCCGGCTGCTGTCGGAGGACACCCCCCTCGACAAGCCGTTGCCGCCGGCCGAGCTCAGCCGCCTCGCGGGGCGCACGATCGATGAGCGCGGCATCGGCGCCACGAAGGCGCTCGGCATCTTCCAGCATGTCCTCGCGCCCGCCTGCATCACGACCGACGATCCCCGGTACCTGTCGTTCATCCCAAGCGCTCCGTCGAAGGCCGCGGCGGCCTTCGACCTGGTCGTCTCGGCGAGTGCTCTCTACGGCGGCTCGTGGCTCGAGGGCGCGGGGGCCGTGCATGCCGAGAACGAGGTGCTGCGCTGGCTCGCCGCCGAGTTCGGCCTGCCTGCGGGCGCCGGCGGCGTGTTCGTACAGGGCGGCACCCTCGGAAACCTCTCGGCTCTCGTCGCAGCCCGCGAGGCCGCGCGCGATCGGCTCGACGCGGCGGGTCGCACCCGACCCGACCGCTGGCGGGTCGTCTGCAGCATCGAGGCGCACTCGTCGATCGCCTCCGCAGCGCGGGTCATGGACGTCGAGGTCGTCGGGGTCGCCGTCGGGGACGACGGCACCCTGCGCGGCGATGCAGTGCGCGCCGCCCTCGACGAGCACGGCGACAGCGTCTTCGCCGTGGTCGCGACGGCGGGCTCCACGAACTTCGGCATCGTCGACGACATCGCGTCGATCGCCGACGCCGTGGCGGGCACGGGAGCATGGCTGCACGTCGACGGTGCCTACGGACTCGCCGCAATGCTCTCCCCCGCCTCGCGTCACCGGTTCGCCGGCGTCGAGCGCGCCGACTCGCTCGTCGTCGACCCGCACAAGTGGCTGTTCGCCCCCTTCGACGCGTGCGCGCTGATCTACCGCGACCCCGATCTCGGCCGTCGTGCGCATACGCAGCACGCCGAATACCTCGACACCCTCACGGAGACCAGCGACTGGAGCCCGTCGGACTTCGCGGCGCACCTCACGCGTCGGCCCCGTGGGCTGCCCCTGTGGTTCTCGCTGGCAACCTACGGCGCCGCGGTCTACCGCGAGGCGATCGCCGGCGCGGTGGACCTCGCGGAGCGCATCGCCGACGAGATCGAGCGCCGCGACGAGTTCGTCCTCGTCCGGCGCCCCCAGCTCGGCGTCGTCGTGTTCGAGCGCGTCGGCTGGCAGAAGGCGGATTACGACCGTTGGTCGGCGCGGTTGCTCGACGAGCAGCACGCATTCGTGACCCCCTCGAGCCATGGCGGCCGCACCAACGCGCGTTTCGCGATCCTCAACCCGCGCACGACGTACGAGGACCTCGTCGGAATCCTCGAGACCATGCGCTGAGCGAAGCGCGCTTCACAACTTCTTGACAGTCGTGGCGGGTTCACGCCGACGGAGGCGACCACAGCTGTCCACAAGTCAGCTCCAACCTGAGACTTGTGGACAGACGTGGCGGGCTCACGCCGACGCAGGCGACCACAACTGTCCACAAGTCGGCACCGCCCCGGCGCACAGCACCTTTACACCCGGTCGAGACGCAAGCGCGCCGGTCGCGCTACGCGCAGACTGGAACCGTGGCGTCCGTTCCCGTCTACTACTACTCGTCGGTGTCGAACCTCACCGGACGTTTCGCCGAGCACCTCGCCGCGGCGACGGGGCGCGAGGTCCACAACCTCGCCGATGCCGCCGTGCGCTGCCGCGACGTCGAGGCTCCCTGGGTGCTCCTCACGCCGTCGTACAAAGCGGGCAACGGCGACGAGGTGACGCTGCCGGCGCCGGTGAAGGCGTTCCTGCGCTCCCCCTCGAATCGACGCCGGCTCGTCGGGATCATCGGTTCGGGCAACCGTAACTTCGGCGCGTACTACCAGGCCGCCGCGCGCGAGCTCGCCGCGGCATCCGGCCGTCCCGTGCTCTTCGAGTTCGAGCTGTCGGGCACCCCCGAGGACGTCACCGCGTGCGGGCGCATCCTCGATGAGCTGGATGCCGCGCTGGCGCGGCGGTCCTGATGGGCGCGCGTTCAGGGCGTGAGCAGCAGCTTGCCCACGCGGCCGGGCGTGAAGTTCTCACGCGCGGCGGATGCTGCGTCGTCGAACGCGTGCACGGCGGCCACCGGCAGTGACAGCGATCCTTCGGCGACGCGCGTGATGATCTCACCGATGAGCGCGGTGCGTCGCGCGGGCTCCATCGCCGCACTCACCTTGCTGCCCCAAAATCCCTTCACCGTGAGCTGGCGGAAGATGACATCACCGGACGAGAGCTCCATCGTCGGCGACGCCATCGCGCCGAAGACGACGAGCGTGCCATTCTCGGCGAGGAGCGACAGCACGTCGCCGCTCGCCGCGCCGCCGACCGAGTCGACGCCCGCGACGATGGGAGCGCCACCCGTGATCTCGAGGGCGCGCTCGCGCCAGCCGTCCTGATCGGTCGCGACGACGCCCTCGATGCCCGCCGCGGCGAGCTCTTCGACGCCTTCGGCGCGACGCACGAGGCCGAGCACGTGGACGCCGCGGGCCGCAGCCAGCTGCGCGACGAGACGTCCGACGGCACCGTTGGCGGTGTTCTGCGCGATCCACCGGCCCGGCTCCACGTCGAGGTATTCGAGCAGACTCAGGGCACTGAACGGCATCGACACGAGCTGCGCGGCTGCCTCGTCGGCGATGGCGTCGGGCACCGGGATGAGCGCGGCGGCAGGGGCGACGAAGTATTCGGCCCACACGCCGAAGGTGCCTCCGGTGACGACGCGCTGCCCGGGCTGCACCGTCGTGACACCCTCGCCCACGGCATCCACGACACCGAGCGCCTCGGTCCCGGAGCGCGCCGGAAGCTCGGGCTTGTATCCGTACGTGCCACGGATCGTCCACAGATCGTGATTGTGGATCGGGCTGAGCAGGGTGCGTACACGCACCTGTCCCGGCCTGGGTTCCGGGGTCTCGACCTCGGTGACGTGGAGGACCTCGGAGGGTTCACCGAAGGTGTCATGGACGAGCGCGCGCATGCGTGAGTTCTTTCTGCTGAGGCGGGGCGAGAGGGAGCGGGGCCGGCTCAGACGAGCAGGCCGATGACGGTCGCGACGACGGCGAGGAGAGGCAGGAAGCCCTGCGTCACTGCTGCGCGCCGCTTGTCGGGAGAACTGAGGAGGAGCACGAGCGCGGCGGCGAGCATCGATCCCGTGCCCGTGAGTACCAACGTCAGGCCGACCGCAGGGACGCCCGCGGCCGTCACGACGATGCCGAGGATCGCCGCGATCGCGAGGAAGAGGTTGTAGAACCCCTGGTTGAACGCGAACGCGCGCGTGGCCTCGCGCTCGGAGTCGGGGACGTCGAAGGTCTTCCGCGCCTGGGGTCCGTCCCAGGCGAGCGACTCCATCCAGAAGATGTAGACGTGCAGCAGGGCGGCGAGCGCGGCGAAGACGAGTCCGGCGACGATCATGGGTGCTCCTCGGTTCGAACGCCGGTTAGTGTACCGACCGATCCAATATATACTGGAATGGTCATTACGCAAACGGGAGGCACCGATGGGACGCACGCGGACGTTCGACGAGTCGGACGCGACCCGGTCGGCACTCGGCGTGTTCTGGGGGCACGGGTTCGACGGGGCGGCGGTCCCCGACCTCGAACGGGCGACCGGGCTGAGCCGCTCGAGCATCTACCACGCCTTCGGCAGCAAGCGCGGGCTGTTCGACGCCGCCGTCTCGGCCTACCTCGACCAGGTCGTGCGTCCGCGTCTCGCGCCGCTGCAGGCGGATGCCGTGGCATCCGGCGCGCTCGCCGAGTACCTTCGGGGACTTCGTCACGTCATGGCGGAACCGACGCTGCCGCTCGCTGCCCACGGCTGCCTGCTGCTGAACGCGGCGACGGCCCCCGTGGGAACGGACGAGGGGCTCCGCCAGGTCATCCGCGAGTATCGGGAGGAGCTCGCCGCCGCGATGCAGCGGGGGGCGGAAGCCGCACGGCCCGACCTCGACGCGGCATCCGTCGCCGCACTCGCGACAGCGTGCACGGCGCATGTCGTCGCCGCGATGACGCTGGTGCGCGTCGACTCCGACGGCGCATGCGAACTCCTCGACAACGCGCTCGCGCTGCTGGGCGCGTCCGCGCCGTCCGCGGCGGCGGCGCCCGTCAGTCCTGAGCGGGCCGACGGCTGACGATGACCGTGCGCTGAGTGAGGACGGGAAGCTGAGCGAAGACCGACTCGTCGACACCGAACACCGCCGCAAGGACGTGCGGCGGCAGGGACGAGATCGACTGCGCCAGCGGAACGTCGTCGAGCGGCTCGGCGGAGTCGGCATTGAAGACGATGAGCACGATCCGGTCTTCGGTATCGCTGGCGTTCTCGAAGTAGTGGAAGTGGCCCTGGGGGGGCGAAGATCGCGTCCCCCGCTCCCCCCTCGAACACGTCCTGTGGAGTTGGGGCCGACGAAGCTCCACCGCACGCGCCCGGACAGCACGACGTTCATCTCCCATGCGCTCGGATGCCAGTGCGGCTCGCGCGCGCCGCCGGGACGGAGACGCGCGAGGTAGACAGCGTCCTTCTGATCGGTCAGGATCGGCCAGACCCCGGAACGCGCTCCCTGCAGGCTGCCACCATCGAAGTCGTCGGATGTGGCCGACTGCAGGTGGAACAGGTGCGGGTGGTCGGGATCGACCCCTCCCGCGGGGGCGTAGTCGGATGCCGGCAGCCCAGCCAGGCCGCGCCGATCCCCCCCCTCCGTCGGAGGCGTCGAATGATCTCGCACGCGATCGGTCGCCCGCAATCAACACGCGGGCCTGTCTTGGGCACGCTGACCGGATCGCTGCGAGAGGGGTACTCTCGCGCTGAACTACGACCGTCGCCACACAGCTGCGCGCCCCGGGGGGCCGCCGGACCCGTGGTCTTCGCACCGCGCCACGAAACAGTCAAGGAGTCGTCATGACCGGAATCACCGATGAAGGCATCGAGATCGACCGCGAGTTCATCGCTCCGCCTTCCGCGGTGTTCGCCGCGTGGACCACTCCCGAGTCGTTCGCGCAGTGGTTCGGCGGTCGTGACGTCGTGGTCCCGATCGACTCTCTCCACTTTCACGCCGAGCTCGGGCGGGTGGCAGACGTTCCTCAACGTCGTCGCGGAGATCGCCGAGGCCTGATCCCATCCGCGGTGTTCACGGCCGACCGCGAGCGGAGCAGAGACGGCGCCGCGGTGCGATGACGCGAACGGGATTGACGAAAGCCCCGGCAGATCCTCAGATCCACCGGGGCTTTCTCCGGTCGGGATGACAGGATTTGAACCTGCGACCCCTTGACCCCCAGGCGTCCAAAGAGGGTCCTCGGCCTAGAATTCCGCGTAGTTCTGCGGCTCAGGAGACCTCAATGCACGTCATGGTTTGGAGGGATTGCATGATTTTGGTCCCCTTCTGGTCCCCTACGAGGAGTAGTGCCCCGTAGCGTGGTGTAGCCCACGGTGGCCGGCTCGTCGCTCGCGACGTAAGCGCGGTCACCGTGTGATCCTTCGAGAAGTCTCTTACCTCCACTCGAAAGGCATCATCACGATGACCGCACTTCATATTGTCGACCCTGCGAGCGTGCTTGCTGAAGCCCTGACCGACGCGTCGCCGGATCTGATGCGCAGCCTGCTCCAGACCACGATCAACGCGCTGCTGTCTGCGGACGCGGACGCCGTTGTCGGCGCGGAATGGGGCAAGCCCAGCCCCGACCGCACGGCGCAACGCAACGGCTACCGGCATCGCGACCTCGATACGCGTGTCGGCACGATCGACGTCGCGATCCCGAAGCTCCGCACCGGGACCTACTTCCCGGAATGGCTGCTGGAGCGCCGGAAGCGGGCGGAGACTGCGTTGATCACTGTCGTCGCGGACTGCTACCTCGCCGGGGTCTCCACCCGCCGGATGGACAAGCTCGTGAAGACCCTCGGGATCCACTCCCTCTCGAAGTCACAGGTGTCACGGATGGCCGCTGACCTCGACGAGCACGTCGACCAGTTCCGGCACCGCCCGCTGGGTGACGCGGGGCCGTTCACGTTTGTCGCGGCGGACGCGTTGACGATGAAGGTTCGTGAGGGCGGCCGGGTGATCAACGCGGTCGTGCTCGTCGCGACCGGCGTCAACGGCGACGGGCGCCGCGAAGTCCTCGGCCTGCGGGTCGCGACCAGTGAGACCGGGGCGGCGTGGAACTCGTTCTTCGCTGACCTCGTCGCCCGCGGCCTCGGCGGCGTCCGCCTGGTCACCAGCGACGCGCACGCAGGTCTCGTCGAGGCGATCGCGGCGAACCTGCCCGGAGCAGTCTGGCAACGCTGCAGGACCCACTACGCAGCGAACCTGATGAGCGTGACCCCGAAGGCGCTATGGCCGGCGGTGAAAGCGATGCTGCACTCCGTCTACGACCAACCCGACGCTGATGCCGTGAACGCGCAGTTCGACCGGCTGCTGGACTACGTCGACGGAAAGCTCCCCGCCGCGCACGAGCACCTCGACAACGCGAGAGCAGACATCCTCGCGTTCACCGGATTCCCCGAGGGACTCTGGCAGCAGATCTGGTCCAACAACCCCAACGAGCGCCTCAACCGCGAGATCCGCCGCCGCACCGACTCCGTCGGCATCTTCCCCAACCGCGACGCGATCGTCCGCCTCGTCGGCGCCGTCCTCGCCGAGATCACCGACGAATGGGTCGAAGGCCGCCGCTACCTCGGCCTCGAGATCCTCGCCAAGTCCCGCCTCACCCTCGTCACCGACACCAGAACCGAGGTGAACACCGACACCGTCCTCGAGCTCAGCGCCTAACCGAAAACAACAGCAGAAGGATCACCGACCGCTACACCACGTGCTGGGGCTTGACCCTACGAGGCCTGCTCGTCCTCGGCCTGCGGCAGATCGTCAACGTAGGCATGGATCGTAGTCAGCACGTTCTCGGGCTTGATGTTCAGTTCCACCCGGTCATCTCGGGCGATGAAGTACCCAGGAGCCATCCGGCTCAGCGCCAAGCACTCTTCCCGCAGCTCAGCGTCCGTGATCGTAAGCTTCTTCGCGATGCGAAGTGCAGTGCGAAGCGCGGCGTATTCCACCGTGTGATCGCGATCGTCCTGCTGGAGTTCCCATACGGTTTCGAGAATCTGCTGGTGGGGGCTGGACTCGGGCTGAGCCCTGATCCACCGTCGCGATTCGGTTGAGCCGCGTTTCGCTTTTCGTTGAGTTGTTTCGGCGGGCGGGCGTGCGTGTTCTGCCAGCCGGGGCTCTGGCTTATCCA